>CAVYAJ010000025.1:0-121477 GCA_963766155.1 uncultured Actinomycetes bacterium
GCGCATCCAACGACAAGCGATACGGCCGACACCGCATCCGCCTGGCTCGATGCGATCAGCCGCACGTCGCTGCGCAGCGGCATTGACCGCCCGCCTGCCCTCGCTCTCGCGCTGCTCGCGACGCTTGCGCGCCAAGGCTACTCCGTCGACGCGACCGCAGTGGCCAGCGCCGAAATCGTGGCCCTGGCTATGAGCGCCGGAGTGGCAACGGCGCCGTGCTCGATTCCTGACACGCAGGGATGGCGCTGAGCCCGGCCTGCCCGGGGAGCCGGACCGCCATCGAGCGAGCGCTCGCGCGCTTCCGCCGGGCCCGACGGCGAAAAGTTGCGCGCGTTGGCGCGCTCGACGTGCCCAGGTTGGACGGCGCAGCGACCGCGGCCGATACCACGAGGTCCGACGCACCGACCGTGCATTCGAGCTGCGCACCCGGTCTGATCGTGCTGCTCGACGAAATCGAGGCGCTGTTCGAAATCGGGCCTTGCGTCGCGGCTGCCGATCGCGCCCGACGCCGATATGAACGCCGACGTGCGCGCGGCGGCAACGCTTGCCGTACTGGCGTGCGCGGCCGGCCCGGCGCAAGCGCGGGCCGTTTGGCACGATGCGGCATGGCGGGCCGTGCTCGGCCTGAGTGGTCGCCTCAGTTGGATCGACTTCGGTCAGCTGCTCGCCACGCGAAGCGAGCCCGCCGAAGCCCGCGAAGCATTCGCGCAGCACGCCATCCGACATCTGCGCGCGCCGGTCATGCGGGTAAAGTTCCGCGACCTGTCTGCGCCGTTCGCATCGGGCGACGCCGCCGAGCCCGGCGAGGACGGGCCGCATGGAATTTGCCGTGGACAGCGTGAGCGGCATGTGGTGCGCAGCGCACGCGCGCAGACCACGGCCCGAGCCGCAATGAGGATGCTCCCGCCTTCTTTGCGCAAGCCGTTGCCAAGTTCGTAGAGATCGGACCGACCTCGCTTGCGCAACGCCTCGTCATCACGCGCGCGGCGCGGCGCGATTGGCGCGACCTCGATAACCCCTTGCTGCACGGGAAGTTCCGCCTGCCTGGCAAGCCTTGTTTATGGTCTGCGCACAGTTCGCGTGGCGCCGCGTACAGCGCAACGCGTCCCGGGCATGCTCCGCGCGACGCTGCCATACCTGCGGCGCAAACCTGCTCGGCCTGCACGGCGGCTGCGAGGCGCGCGAGCCCGGCCACTGGCATTGGCGCGTCGCCCGGCCGCCGCTGCACGTGCTGCTCGCCATGACCAGCCTCTCGCGTTCGCAAGCACTCGCTATGGCGGGCGCGAACAGCGCATCGACGTGGAGTGGATCTGATGCTGCGCGAGGCGCCCATTGCTGCCGGCCCGACGTCGGCGTGGGACGCGGCGCTTGCCTGGCTCGATACCCTAATCGAGCGCGAAGTGCTGCGCCTGCGCGCTCGCTATGAACTATCGCTCGACGAGCTTGGGGTTTGTATATTTCCAACCGCCAAGTTGACGAACTGCTGCGCGAACGCATGGGTGATGCGCAACGTCCCGATCCGGCCGCGGCGCTGAGCGCTCGGGCGCAAAATGCTCGCGCCGCTGCATCAGGTCGGATCGCCGTTGGGACAGCTGGGTGCACGCCTTGCAATTCCGGCGCCCCAGCTCGACGTCCTGCTGCTCGCGCTCACGCGGAACTCGACCTACAGATACGAGACGCTGTTCGCCTATCTCAACAATGACGTTACGCGCAAACACCTGACAGTTGACCTCGCGCTTCGTTTGCTCGACCGGGCACGTCATGACGACCCGACCGATCGCCTGCACGACGTCGCCATGGCCCGCCGCACATGGTTCGCACGCTCTTCGCCGCTGCTCGCCAGCGGCGCGATGGAGCCGGTCAACGAGGCGGATCAACGCTCGGCCTTGCAACAGGGCTTGCTCATTCCGCTCATCGTCCAGGCGCTGATCGGTCAGCCGCTCGTTGACTTTCGCTGGCCCGCCGGCGTGCCGATGGCTCGCAGTCGATGCCCCGGCGATCAGCGCCGCCACGTTGAGCGCGATCGAGGCGTCCACGCCCGCGCGGTTTGCCATGGTGGTCGGTCATGACGCCGCCGATCGCCTCGCGGCCGGTGCCGCGGCAGGCCGGCGCGGGCGCCATGCGCTGCTCGCCCCCCTGTCCGCGCTCACACTCGAGGGCGGCGCAGCGCGGATCAAGGCGCGTGCTGCTCGCCGCACGCCTCGACGATGCCGCGATCGTCCTTGACGACGATACGGCTCGCGACGCGCCGTCGGCGGAACGCGCAGCGGCCATTTTGCGCACTCTCGCGGCAAGCGGCGCGCATCTGGTCCTATTGACGCACGCAGTCGTCACGTGGTCGCACGCATTGCTCGACCTGCCTTATGCCCGGATCGAGGTTGGCTTGCCGTCCGCCGCCGAGCGGGCATCGCTGTGGCGTCGCGCCTTCGCCTCCAATGGCCTTGCTCCGCAATTCCTCGATCCAAAAGCCATGAACGGTGGCGCGGTAGGCGCCGGCGACGCGCTCGTGCAATCGCTGGCGGACCGCTTCGCGATCGGTCCGGCCCGCATTGCCGCCGCGGCCGGCTCGGTGACGCGCGCAACGTCGTCCGCGTGCTTGGATCCGGAAGGCCACGCAGGGCAATTGGCCGCGCAGGCGAGTGTCGCGCCAACGATGCGCTGATGCGCCTGGCGACGCGGCTCACCCGCGAGCGCGACTGGTCGCAGCTGGTCACTGCCCGACGAACGCCACGCACGCAGCAGCTGCGCGAGATCGCCGAAGCGATCCGGCAACGCGAACAGGTCTATCGGCATTGGGGCATGCTCAAGCGCACAGGTCGCAGCGCCGCTCATGATGCTGTTCGCCGGGCGCCGCGGCACCGGCAAGACGATGGCGGCCGTCGTCATCGCAACGACCGGGCCTCGACCTTACCGGATCGATCTTCCGGCGTGGTCAGCAAGTACATCGGCGAGACCGAGAAGAACCTCGAGCGCATGTTCGCCGCGGCCGAGGCGGCAACGCGGTCCTGTTCTTCGACGAGGCCGATGCGCTCTTCGGCAAGCGCTCGGAGGTCAAGGACGCGCACGACCGCTACGCCAACATCGAGGTCGGCTATCTGCTGCAGCGGATGGAGGAGTACGACGGCGTCGTCATCCTGGCCACCAACCTGCAGCAGAACATCGACAACGCGTTCGGCGATTGGTTATGTGTAACCTACTGACTCGTCGTCTTGTTCAGCCATGCCTCGCGACTTGATAGCCAGAGTGCCTCCAGCTCGGGCAAAAGTGGGTGGGCGGCCCGACCCCTGAGACTTCGTCGAGGGAGGCTGCCTCGACTCCACCTTGCTGGCGAGCCGGAATGGGTTCGACCCGACTCCGACTCCGTCGCGAGGCTCGGTCCAGTTGCGATAGGGATCGAGAGCAGCATTTACGGTCGGCATCAGTAGTCCCTCCACCACACGTTGGGCTGGGTCCGATGCTCGTCCAGCGGAGTCCACACCAGGCTCGTCAGCCTCACTGGCCCGTGACTTTGATTCCGGCGACCGCCCCGGTCCAGGCGCCGGTCGGGTCCGGGCGGGTGAACTGGGCGCTGACGTAGCCCTTCTGCAGTTGGACGACCTGCGATTGGGTTCGCGAGCAATCGACCTCGAACACCGTGTGCTCTGTTCCGGCCAGCGAGTTCTGGGAGAGGAAGATCTGGGCATGCGGGATGCCCACGCAGGCCGCCGGTGACTGTGTGCGAGACCGGCGGTTCCCGTCACCGTTGCGGCTTTGGTGAAGCCGAACCAGCCGGCCCGTCCGCCGGACCGGTATCGGAGAGGAGCCGGGTCCGGCGCCTCGGCCAGACGCTTGTGCAGCTCGGCGTAATTGCTCGCTTCCCGCGCCCAGCGCCCCCGGATCTTTGGTCGGGGCGGCGGCGGGCGCCGGGCGGCGGCTTTGCCCGGCCGCCGTCGGCCGCGGATCGCCCTCGTCCTCGTAGGCGCAGGACGCCAAACTACCGGCGAGCAGCAGGCCAGCAACGTATGCCGCAGCGCAGCGGACTGTATTCGTTCCCCCAGGACCAGACATGGGCCGAGTCTACGGTCAGTGCCCTAAATGGCAAGTCATTCCGGCCCGGCCGGTCGGGCAGCCTTCGCCAACCTGATTACGAGTCTGGTCTGCGCAGCAGCCCGCATCCGGCCCGCTACGGCGTCGTCGCCGGCTCCTTTTCGCCAACAAAAAGAAACCCCGTCCCGCAGGCCGCTAAGCCTGCGAGACGGGGTTTCCTTGCTGGTGCACCCCCCGGGACTCGAACCCGGAACCCATTGATTAAGAGTCAATTGCTCTGCCAGTTGAGCTAGAGGTGCATCTGTTGTTTTCGTTCATCCGGGGCTTTTTTTTCCCGCGTTGTTCTCCGCAACGACATGAAACTCTACACGAGATTGGCTGTCGTGTGAAATCGAGGGGCGCGGGATGGTCCAGGTCAGCCGGGGAGGTTCAAAATCAGCGCGAAATCAGGGTTTTGCCCGTTGCTGAGGAGCCACAGGCGCCCGTCAGGAGCGAGTGAAACGTTCCGCACCCGGCCATACTTTCCTGTGAAATAGCTCACAGGATCTCCGGCGAATTCGCCGTTGAGGGGAACGACCCAGAGCCTTTGGCCGCGCAGGGCGCCCAGGTAGGCGGTGCTGCCGACAATTTCGAGTCCGCTGGGGGAAGACTCCGCCGTCGACGGCCACACCACCTTGGCGTCCAGGAAGCCGGGGCGGTGCGGGGCGCCCGTCACCTCGGGCCAGCCGTAGTTGCCGCCCGGCACGATCAGGTTGAGCTCGTCGTTGACGTCCGGGCCGAATTCGCTGGCCCACAGCCGGCCCGCGCTGTCCCAGGCCAGTCCCTGGACGTTCCTGTGGCCGAAGCTGTAGACGGGGTTATCGCCGAACGGGATTCCCGGTGCCGGCCTGCCATCCGGAGTGAGTCGGAGGATCTTTCCGCCGAGCGCCGTGCGGTCCTGCGGCTGCTCCCGGCGCTGCGAATCGCCCGTCCCCACGTACAGGAAACCATCGGGCCCAAAGCGGATCCGGCCGCCGTTGTGCGTGCGCGGCCTTGGAAATGCCGGTGAAAACCGGTTCCAAGGCACCGAGCTCCAGCCGGCCGCCACGTTCCTCCAGCCGCATGCGGGCGATTCTGTTGTCCGCCGCCGCGGTGAAGTAGGCGTAGAGGTAACGGTCCGACGCGAAGTTGGGGGAAAGGGCCAGGCCCAGGAGGCCGCCTTCGCCGCCAGGCACGACGCCGGGAACTTTGCCGACCGTACCGAGCTGTCCGTCTTTGATGGTCCTGAGCAGTGCTGTGTCGCGCTCGGAGATGACCGCGGTGCCGTCGGGTAGATGGACCGTGGACCACGGGAGTTGCAGCCCATTAACCCGGCCCGCAACCGTGGGCTCACCCGCTGCCCCGGCCGTACCCGCTGCGCCGGTGGCAGTGCGGTCTCCCGGCTGAACCACGGGCGAGGTTGAGCCGCCGGTACAGGCACTCAGGAAAAACAGGACAACGGCCAGCGCCATGGCCCGGGCCACCGCATGAAGAGAGCCCTGCCAACGAAGCACCTGCCGGTAATACGGATGAGCATCAACGGACGCGATGAGAACGGATGGGTCGGCCGCCCGGACCGCCGGCTACTGCCGTGTCCGGCGCGGCGGCCGGAACCCGGCTGCTTCGGCGTGGGCCGGGGAGGCAAACCACACCTCAGCCCGGGTTTCCTCATACGCCGGGCTGGTCTCGTCGTGGTAGATCATCGACGAGGCATTGCCCTTGACTGTGAAACCCTCAGGGCCGCTTCCGTCGGCCGCCGGAGCCGCTGACCCCTCGCCGTAAGGCTGCTCAGTGGCCAAATGGCCGGTGGGCTCGGCCGTTGGGCTGGCGGAGGCCCCGGCCGCTGCCGGCGAGGCTGCCATCTGCGTTGTTTCCGCGTCGCCGGGACCCGCGTGCTGTGTCCCGGCGTCGGGTGCTCCTGGCATCGCCGTGCCGGTGCCGGTGCCGGTGCCGGCGCCAGTGCTGGTTGAAGTGCCCGTGCCGGTAACGGTGTCGTCGTCGACCGGTTCCGCGGCTGCCGATTCCGCCCCGGGCAGAGTCGGCGCGTGGGGCTCAGTGTATTCCGGGTGGTGGACGGGCAGGCCCGCCGCGCCAGTCTCCGCAGCAGCACCACGCTCGGCGGCCGTCACAGCGTGCGCACCGCGGGCCGGCTCAGCGTGGGCCGCGGCGGTGGGTGTCTGCGCCGGCGGGGCGGTCTCGGACCACTGGGTCTCCCACTCGGCATTGCCCGGGACGCCCGTTGCTTCCGGGGCGGCCTCGGCGCCCGGCTCGATGGTCTGGGCCGCGGTGGCAGCTGCGGGCCCGGCCGCCTCGGGGGCAGCCATGGCCTCCCGGGACGGTGCGTCCGGCTCAGGCGCAGGCGCTGCATCGGGGCCGGCCACCGCGGCACCGGCGGCACCCGCGGCCGCTGTCGGACCCGCGGCCCCGGCCGCTGCCGGGCCAGCCGCACTGGCCGCCGCCGTCGAACTGGCCGCCGCACCGCTCGCCGCCGTCGGACTCGCCGTCGCCGTTCCAGCACCGGCGTCGAACCGCAGGGGTGCCGGCAGAAATGCCGGCCAGAAGTGCCGGTGCTGGTGCCTGCGGCGGATGAGGAATCTGCGCCCGGGCGGCTCTTGTTGCGGTTCAGCAGCCGCCAGACCACAGCGACCACCACGATGATGACAACGAGCCAGACGATCCAGTCCATAGCAGAGCCTTTCAGTCCGTATTCAGCCCATGAGGCATGGTTGCCGATGCTTGACGTTACGTCCGGGCAAAGCCGGCTGTCCACCCTCCCGGCGGCCAAATGCCGGGCATTCCTGGAGCGGATCCCCGGTCCGGTGAGCCGACCCGGAACCGGAATCAAACCCGGCCCGGCGTGTAGCCTCGCCTCATGGATTTCAAGCGACTGCAGATACTGCGTGAACTCGCCGGCCGCGGGACCGTAGGCGCCACGGCCGAGGCCATGAAGGTCACGCCATCTGCAGTGTCGCAGCAGCTGAAGACCCTGCAGGAGGAACTGGGCGTCGTCCTGGTGGAGAAATCCGGCAGGGGAGTGCGCCTTACCGAGGCAGGGCTGGCCATGGCCGGCGCCGCCGCCGACGTGTCGACGGCCATGGCCCGGGCGGAAGCAACCATCGACACGTACCGGCGCGGCTGGCAGACACGGGTGGTGGCAGCCTTCTTTCCCAGCGCCGCGGAGATGTTCCTGCCGGGCATGCTGCACCGGGTCAAAGCCGTCGAGGGGCTCCGGTTCGAGGCGCACTTCGAGGACCCGGGCGTTGCCGGGTTCGCCGGGCTGACCGCGGACTACGACATCGTCCTGGCGCACAGCGTCGACGGTCCGGAAGTCTTCGGCGGCCAGGGCCTGACGGTGGTGCCGCTGCTGGACGAACCCCTGGACGTGGCCTTGCCGGCCGGGCACGCTTTGGCCGGCAAAGCCACACTGTGCGCCGAGGACGTCGTCGGCTTTCCGTGGATGGGAGTCCCCGAGGGGTTTCCCTTCGACACCGTGCTGCGCCAGATCGAGGTGCGGGCCGACTCGCAGGCGGTCCGGGCCCAGCAGTTCCCGGATCTGCGGGTCCTGGAAGCCCTGGTCAGCGCCGGGCACGGGCTGAGCCTGCTGCCGCGGTACACGGCGGTCGGCAACCAGGGCCGGGGGTTCGTCCTGCGACCCGCTCGAGGGCGTGAAGGCCAGCCGGAGCATCGTGGCGCTGGCCCGTCCGGACGTCGCGGCCCGGACCACCATCCAGCAGGTCCTGGCGATGCTCAAGGCCGAGGCCCAAGGTGTCGCCGAGGCCCCGGAACTGCGTGACGCGGCTCACCGGGCCTAGGTCAAAGGGGGCCCCGGTTTCATGATGTGAGACGAGAGTCCACTATTTGATCGAAATATTCCCGGTTTTCCGCTTAACGCTCCGTTCTTGGGTCGTTGGCGCCTGTGGCAGAGCCCTAGACTTTGAGCCATGAGTCAGGACACCCAAACAGCAGCAGACACCAAGCCGGACATCAAGCCCCGCAGCCGGGTCGTTACCGATGGAATCCACGCCGCCCCCGCGCGCGGCATGTTCCGGGCGGTCGGCATGGGCGACGACGACTTCGCCAAGCCGCAGATCGGCGTGGCGAGCTCGTGGAACGAGATCACCCCCTGCAACCTTTCGTTGAACCGGCTCGCCCAGGGCGCCAAGGAAGGCGTCCACGCCGGCGGCGGGTTCCCATGCAGTTCGGCACCATCTCCGTCTCGGACGGCATCTCCATGGGCCACGAGGGCATGCACTTCTCCCTGGTGTCCCGCGAAGTCATCGCCGACTCCGTCGAGACGGTCATGCAGGCCGAGCGGATCGACGGCTCCGTGCTCCTGGCCGGCTGCGACAAGTCGCTGCCCGGCATGCTGATGGCCGCGGCCCGCCTGGACCTGGCCGCCGTGTTCCTCTACGCCGGCTCCATCATGCCCGGCTGGGTCAAGCTCGAGGACGGCTCCGAAAAGGAAGTCACCCTCATCGACGCGTTCGAGGCCGTCGGTGCGTGCGCCGCCGGCAAGATGAGCCGCGAGGACCTGGACCGCATCGAAAAGGCCATCTGCCCGGGCGAGGGCGCCTGCGGCGGCATGTACACCGCCAACACCATGGCCTGCATCGGCGAGGCCCTGGGCATGTCCCTGCCCGGCTCCGCCGCACCGCCCTCCGCGGACCGCCGCCGCGACGCCTTTGCGCACAAGTCCGGCGAAGCCGTGGTCAACCTCCTGCGCCTGGGCATCACCGCCCGCGACATCATGACGCGCAAGGCGTTCGAGAACGCGATCGCCGTCACGATGGCCTTCGGCGGTTCCACCAACGCCGTGCTGCACCTGCTCGCGATCGCCCGCGAAGCCGAGGTGGAGCTGACGCTGGAGGACTTCAACCGGATCGGCGACAAGATCCCGCACCTGGGCGACCTCAAGCCGTTCGGCCGCTACGTGATGACCGACGTCGACAAGATCGGCGGCGTGCCGGTGATCATGAAGGCGCTGCTCGACGCCGGCCTGCTGCACGGTGACTGCCTCACCGTCACCGGCAAGACCGTGGCCGAGAACCTCGCCGCGATCAACCCGCCGGACCTGGACGGCAAGATCCTGCGCGCACTGGACAACCCGATCCACAAGACCGGCGGCATCACCATCCTGCACGGCTCGATGGCCCCGGAAGGCGCCGTCGTCAAGAGCGCCGGCTTCGACGCCGACGTCTTCGAGGGCACGGCCCGCGTGTTCGAACGCGAACAGGGCGCGCTCGATGCCCTGGACAAGGGTGAGATCCACAAGGGCGACGTCGTTGTGATCCGCTACGAAGGCCCCAAGGGCGGCCCCGGCATGCGCGAGATGCTCGCCATCACCGGCGCCATCAAGGGCGCGGGCCTGGGCAAGGACGTCCTGCTGCTGACCGACGGACGGTTCTCCGGCGGAACCACCGGCCTGTGCATCGGCCACGTCGCGCCGGAAGCCGTCGACGGCGGCCCCATCGCGTTCGTCAAGGACGGCGACCGGATCCGCGTGGACATCGCGGCGCGCACCTTCGACCTCCTGGTCGACGGCGCCGAGCTCGAGGCCCGCAAGGTCGGCTGGGAGCCGCTCCCGGCCAAGTTCACCAAGGGCGTGCTCGCCAAGTACGCCAAGCTCGTCCACAGCGCCTCCACGGGCGCGTACTGCGGGGTCATGCCTTCCAGCAATACGTGCCGTTGCCGTTGGCCGCGCCTGGACCGGTACCGTATTGCTGGCAGGGCGGCCGGCCCGTCGGTGTGCAGCATGTCGATCAGCTCGTGGGCGACCTCGGCAAGTTGCGCTCGTCGAGCCGTCCACCGCGACGACCTTCTGGGCCCGGTCGGCCTGAGGCCGGGACGATGCGTAGACGAAGATCGTGTCCCCGTCGCGGGTCACGGCCAGCCGATCCTCGGTGAGCTCCTGCGCGAGCTCGCGGGCACCAGAGCCGAGGCCGAGGCCGAAGCGCTCCAGAAGCCCTCCCGCTCCTCCTCCTCCAGCTCGATCCTGATCCGCCAGTCGTCGCGAGCCATCAGCGTGGAGGCTACCCGCCTGCCTAGAGCTGGCCGGCGGCCAGCTCGCGGGAGCGCTCGTCGCGGCCTGGGTGCGTGGAACGCGGCGCGGACACCCGCCTGCTCGAGCTCGCGGATCGCGCGGATCGTCGTGCCGCCGGGCGAGGTCACCGACTCGCGGAGCTCGACCGGATGCATGGACTCGTCTCGAAGCAGCTTCAGCGGTGCCGAGCATCGTCTGCACGACGAGGCTGCGTCGAGATCTCCTCGCGAGAGCCCCGAGCAGGATCCCTGCCTCGATCATCGCCTCGGCAAGCGGCGCCGGATCGGCGGGACCCGAGCCCGAGACTGCGGTGACGGCGTCCATGTAGAGCTCAACGCGAACGACAGTCCCGAGATGCGACAGGCACTCCTCGGCCAACGCCAGGTGCTCGTCGCCCGCATGGGCACCTGCGCAGACCCCCGCGATGCCCTCGTGGACGATGGAAGGGGCGTTCGGCATCGCTCGTACGACCGGGACGCCGGCTCGTTCTGGTGTACCTCGTCGTTGCGTGTGCTCCCGAGGGCGAGTGTCGGCCCGATCGCCGTGGCGAGCACCGCGGTCTCGAGGTCGACCGTGTCCGCGAGGGCGCCGAGGACGAGCGCCGCGACACCGCCGAGCCCGATCGCGAGACCGATGGAAAGCCCCGAGGCCATGCCGACGCGGCCCGGCATGTATTCCTGGCTCATCACGAGGCTGACTCCGAATGTTCCGATGACACAGGCGCCCGAAAGCGTAACCGCCGCCACACCGATCGGCCCGCCCACCAGCACGTAGACGAGGATGAGCGGCGTCGCGGCGATGAAGCTCCCACGCAGCACCGGGCGCCGGCCGAAGCGGTCGGCGAGCGGGCCGCCGAGCAGCGTTCCCACGGCCCCGGCGAAGAGAAAGAGCGCGAGCACGAAGGTCCCGTACGCCTCGCCGTGGCCGTTGTGGATCTCCCACAGCGGGATGAACGTGAAGAGGCCCATGTGCGCGACGCTGCGCAGGCCGACGACCACGAGCAGCAGGACGAGGCCGCGGGTCTCGGTCTTTGCCGCCGCCGCCCGCTGCTCGCGCGGAGACTCGTCCGGCGCGAAGCTCGCGAGGTAACGCAGCACGAGCACGAGACCGGTGGCGACTGCGAGCCCCGGCACCGCGATCAGCAGGCCGCCCTTCAGGCCGAGCGTGAGGATGAGCGCCGAGGCGTAGACGGGCCCGAGGGCGAAGCCGATGTTGCCTCCGACCGAGAAGAACGACATTCCGCTCGCCCGCCGCGAGCCGCTCGCGTAGCTCGCGAACTTCGATCCCTCCGGGTGGTAGGCCGCCACTCCGATTCCGGCTGCGAGGACGGCGACAAAGGTGAGCGGATACGACGGTGCCGCGGCGGCGAGCGCCATTCCCACTCCCGCGAGGCCGACCCCCGCCGGAAGGAGCCACAGCGCGCCCCGGACGTCGGACCAGAGCCCGAACAGCGGCTGGATCAGCGACGAGCTGATCGTCGCGGCGAGGACCAGCGCCGAGGCCATCGTGTAGGTGAGGTCGAACTCGGTCTTGAGGAAGGGCAGCAGCGCAGGGAGGGACCCCTGCGCGAGATCCGTTGCGAGATGACCGGACGAGAGCGCGGCCATCGCCTTTCTGTCCACCCCGCGCACCGGCGCGAGAATACCCGCCGCGCGCTACCCGGACGCGTGCTCTGCGAGCAGCGCATACGTGAGCTCCCACTGCGTACGCACGATCTCGCGGCGGTTTCGCTCGAGCGCGAGCGGCGACGCGGCGAGATGGAGCTCTTCCCGTTCACGCAGAAGCCCTCCGAGATGACTCTGGAGGGCTCCTACCGGGAGAGGGTTTCGCCCGCGAGGGGAGGGTGCGGGCGGAGAGGGTAGAGCTGCGCTCATTGCGCATCCCTCTCATCGACCTGAGGGATTGCGTCTATATCCCTCATTCGAGGAACACGGTACGAACCTGTTCGGATAGCATCCGCGCGCGCCCATGGAGATCGACGTCGTCGAAGCATCGCCGGCGGAGGTTGCCGCGGACGTCCTGGCCTTCGCCGTCCCGGAGCCGATCGAGCTCCAGTCGGCCGGCCAAGAGCTCGACCGCCTGGTCGACGGGGGGATCAAACACCTGATCGAGGACGGGGAGCTCAAGGGCGAGCGCGGCCGAGTCACCCTCCTGCACACGCGAAACGAGCTCAAAGCCCACCGGGTCGCCGTCGGCGGCATCGGTGCGGACGGGGATTCCGACAGCCTGCGCACGGCGGCCGCAGCGGTCGCCAGGCGCGCGGGCGAGGTAGGCGGCAAGACCGTCGCCTGGATCCTGAGCGAGAACGGCCTCCCCGCAGCCGAACAGGCGCGGGCCGTCGTCGACGGCATGGCGCTCGGGCCCTACGACGCCGGGATCTGGAAGACGAAGGACGAGCACGCGGTCATCGAGCGCCTCGTCCTGTGCGGGTCGGGGGCGGCCGAGGTCGCCGAGGAGGCGCGACGCGCCAACGTCGTCGCTGCGTGGACGAACCGCTGCCGCGACCTCGTCAACGCGCCGCCCAACGTCTGCACTCCGACCACCCTCGCCGAGTTCGCCGAGGACACCGCGAGCCGCTTCGAGCACATGAGCTTCTCCGCCCTCGGCCCGGACGAGATTCGCGAGGCAGGCATGGGCGCGCTCACGGCGGTCAGCCAGGGCAGCGAGAACCCGCCGCGCTTGATCACGCTCTCCTACGAGCCACCTTCCTCCACGCGGAGCGAGGTCGTCCTCGGGCTCGTCGGCAAAGCGATCACCTTCGACTCGGGCGGCCTCTCCCTGAAGCCGGCCAGCCGCATGGAGGAGATGAAGACCGACATGGGCGGCGGCGGCGCCGTCCTCGCCGCAATGGGCGCGATCGCCGAGCTCGGACTGCCGGTCAAGGTGCTGGCCGTCGTTCCGTCCTGCGAGAACATGCCCGGCGGCCGCTCGTACCGGCCCGGCGACATCATCACCGCGCTGAACGGCAAGACGATCGAGGTGACGAACACCGATGCGGAGGGCCGGCTCATCCTCGCGGACGCGCTCACGCACGCGAGGCGCTCCGGGGCGACGCACATCCTCGACCTGGCCACGCTGACGGGCGCCATCGTCATCGCGATGGGCGACTACTACGCGGGCCTCTTCGCCAACGACGACGCCTGGGCGCAGGAGATCCGGGCCGCCGCCGAGGAAAGCGGCGACCACGCCTGGATCATGCCCCTGCACGAGACCTACCGCCGCTACATCGAGTCGCCGTACGCCGACATGAAGAACTCCTCCGAGTACCGGCAGGGCTCGCCGATCCTCGCCGCCCGCTTCCTGCAGGAGTTCGTGGGCGAGGGCCCGTGGGCCCACCTCGACATCGCAGGAACGGCGTACCTCGAGCGAACCCGCGAGGACTACTACGGCGCCCCCGGCGCAACCGGGTACGGCGTGCGGCTCCTCGCGGAGCTCGCCCGCCGGTTTTCTTAGTGGACTTCGAGCTCTCGGAAGACCATCAGCTGCTCCGGCAGACGGTTCGCGACTTCGCCGAGGAGCGGATCGCGCCGGTGGCCGAGGAGCTCGACCGCGAGCACCGGTTCCCCTACGAGATCGTCGAGGCGCTCGCCGGGCTCGGCCTCATGGGGATTCCGATCCCGGAGGAGCACGGAGGCGGTGGCGGCGACACGCTCGCCTATGCCATCGCCGTCGAGGAGCTGACGCGCATCGACTCGTCCGTCGCGATCACGGTCGCGGCGCACACGTCGCTCGGCACCATGCCGATCGTCCTCTTCGGCTCCGACGAGCAGAAGGAGCGTTGGTTACCTGACCTCGCTTCGGGGCGGCGGCTCGCGGCGTTCGGCCTGACCGAGCCCGAGGCCGGTTCGGACGCCGGCGCAACGCGGACGACGGCCGAGCTCCGCGACGGGAGCTGGATCGTCAACGGCTCGAAGATCTTCATCACGAACGCCGGCACCGAGATCTCGGCGTTCGTGACGATCACCGCCCGGACGGGCGACGACGAGATCTCGAACATCGTCGTCCCCAACGGGACTGAGGGCTACGAGCTCTCGGTCCCCATGCGAAAGATGGGCTGGCGGGCCTCGGACACGCGCGGAGCTCTCTTTCCGCGACTGTGCGGTCCCGGAGGACCATCTCCTGGGTAAGCGCGGCGCCGGCCTGAAGCAGTTCCTCGAGATCCTCGACGGCGGCCGGATCTCAGTGGCAGCGATGGGGCTGGGCCTGGCGCAGGGCGCATTCGACCTGGCGTCGTCGTATGCCCGCGAGCGGAAGCAGTTCGGGCAGCCGATCGGAAAGTTCCAGGCGATCCAGTTCCAGCTCGCCGACATGGCGACGGAGATCGAGGCGGCGCGAAACCTCGTCTACAAGGCAGCATGGCTGAAGGACGAGGGGCGCCCGTTCGCACAGGCGGCCGCGATCGCGAAGCTCTACACGGGCGAACTGGCGAACCGGGCCGTGAACGCGGCACTGCAGATCCACGGCGGATACGGGTTCATGGACGAGTACGCGATCTCGCGGCTCTACCGCGACCAGAAGGTGCTCGAGATCGGCGAGGGCACCAATGAGATCCAGCGGCTCGTGATTGCCCGCGGTCTCGGCTTCTAGTAGGGGCCACCCCACACCACCACCCGCTTTCAAGCGTAATCCGCAAATGCGCGAAGGTGGCGCGCGCACTGCGTCGGGACCGCAACGACGGCGAAGCGGGATGTGCCTTGCCCGAGCGCGGCACTCCGATAGCATCGGCGCGTCTCTTCTAGGAGGTAGCTATGCCGCTTTTCATGGACGTACACAACATGGACGGGGGCGTTTCCTGCGACGCCGTCCGCGACGCTCACGCCAAGGACGTCGCCATTCAGGGCGACCACGACGTCAACTACAAGAGCTACTGGGTGAGCGAGGCCGAAGGCAAGATTTTCTGCCTCGTCGAGGCGCCCGACGCCGAGACGGCGACGCGCGTCCACCGCGAGGCCCACGGCCTCGAGGCGGACGAGATCTACGAGGTCATCGAGGGCTCGTAGCGGCCGCCCACCTTTACGCCGGCTCGTCCGGCTTCTCGTACGCGACCTGGAAAGGCGACTTCTATCCGGCGGATGCGAAGCCGACGGACTTTCTGCGCTTCTACGCGACCAGGCTCAACACGGTCGAGCTCAATTCGACCTTCCGCCGGCTTCCCGCAGAGGATCAGTTCGAGCGCTGGGCCGACCAGACCGAGCCCGGCTTCAGGTTCGGGGTCACCCTCGCCCGCCGTGTGACGTCCTTCGGGCACGTCGAGGGAGTGGACGCGGCGGCGCAGTCGATCTCGAAGCTCGGCGACCGGCTCGGGCCGGTCCGGATCAAGGTGCTCCAGGCGCGCGACGACGGGTTCCTTCGCCTGTTGCTCGACTCCCTGGAGCCCACGATGCGCTGGGCGCTCGACTTCCGCCACGAGTCGTGGCTCGACGAGGAGATCCAGGCGCGACTCGACGAGCGCGGTGTCGCGCGGGTCGACGCGGAGGAGGGCGGCGCCGACTTCCGCTACCTGCGGCTCCGCAACCCACCGTACAGCGACGACGAACTGGTCGCCGAGGCGGCGCGGATCGACCCGATGGTCGCGGCCGGGCTCGACGTCTTCGCCTACTTCCAGCACGAGGACGAGCCCACCGCTCCGCGCTACGCCGAGCGCCTGCTCGAGCTCGTCAGCGGTCCTGCAGGCGGATGACGAAGCGAAGCGCCTGCCACGTGTCGTCGATGGCGCAGCTCTTGTTGTCGACGAGCCCCGCGTCGAGCCCGGTCTTCTGCACAGAGTCGAAAGTGAGGTCGGTCGAAACGCCGGATGCCTTCTTCGGCCAGGCGACCCAGAGCCCGCCCGCCGGCGCGAGCCGCCGCGCGAGCGGCACAAAGACGCGCGTCAGCTCACCCTGACGCGTCGCGAAGAGCACCGCGACGTCGAACTCGCCGCGGAGCCTCGGCTTCACCCCGAGCTCCTCCGCGAACCCGGGCGGCGCCTTCTGGAGCGCGACGCGCGATTCCTCCTTGATGCCGAGCTTCTTCGGCAGCGGCGTCGACGAGTAGTCCTTGTGCACGATGCGAATCTAGCGAGCGAGGGAAGAAAGTTGCCCGCCCGCGCGTCTTGTGGGCATGTACTACAGCCCACACAGCCATCTCGCGATCGCACGCGCCCGGCATGAGGACATGCTCCGGGACGCGGACCGCGCCCGGCTTGCCCGCTCGTTCGCAGAGGACAAGCCTGGCCCGCTCTCGCGCCTTTGGACGCACCTCGCCCGCAAGCGCGAGGCCGATCCGCGGCCCGTAACCGCCTAGCGCACCCGCTCGGCCTCGTAGCCCCACTCGGCGAGAAAGCCGAGGAGCTCGTCGCAATGCTCCTCGTCTCGCGTCGAGAGCGTGAGCTCGACGGCGGTCCCGGTCACAGGCAGGTCCATGCCCTCCCGATGGTGGTCGACGGAGACGACGTTGACGCGCCGCTCCGCGATCCGGCCCAGGAGAGCGGCGAGCGCGCCCGGACGGTCCGAGATCCTCGTTCGCAGGACGAGAAAGCGGCTCGCGCGCGTCAGCCCGTGTCGCGCGACCTCGACGAGGAGCGATGCGTCGATGTTCCCGCCCGAGAGGAGCGCGCAGACGGCCCCGTCGCCCTCGACCTTGCCCGTCAGGAGAGCGGCTACCGACGCCGCGCCCGCCCCCTCGACGACCAGCTTCACACGCTCGAGGAGGAGCACGATCGCGTCGGCGATCTCGGCGTCGGTGACGGTCACGATCGCGTCGAGGCGGTCGGCGAGGATGCGCTTCGTCAGCTCGCCCGGCTGCTTCACGGCGATCCCGTCCGCGATCGTGATCCCGCTCGGCTCGAGGCCCACGAAAGGAGCGCAATTCGCGGCCTGCACGCCGACGAGGTGGATCTCCGGCCGTAGCTCGCGCAGGGCGAGCGCGATCCCGGACGCGAGGCCGCCGCCGCCGATCGGCACGACGAGCGTCTCAACGTCGCCGAGCTGCTCGGCGAGCTCGAGGCCGAGCGTTCCCTGCCCGGCCACGACCGCCTCGTCCTCGAAGGCATGGACGAAGGTCGCGCCGGCCGCTTCGCGTTCGTGCGCTGCCCCCTGCGCCTCGTCGAACCCTTCCCCGGACAGAAGCACCTCGGCGCCGTAGCTCCGCGTGGCGTCGACCTTGGCCATCGGCGCATCGAGCGGCATGAACACTGTCGCCGCCACGCCGGCCTCCCGCGCGGCAAGCGCCACCGCCTGGCCGTGATTCCCGGCGCTCGCGGTCACGACCCCCGCGGCGCGCTCCTCGTCCGTCATCGTCGCGAGCTTGTTGACCGCACCGCGGATCTTGAACGAGCCCGTCCTCTGCAGGTTCTCCGCCTTGAGGAAGACCTGGCGGCCGCTGCGGCGGCCGAGCGTCTCGGAGGAATAGACCGGTGTCTCGCGCGCAAGTCCGTGCACGCGCTCGCGGGCTGCCTGGATCTCAGCGAGTGTCGGGCCTGCCGCCGTCTTCATGAACCTTGAACACCTTCTCCATGATCTCGCGTACCGCCGTCAAGGGATCGAGCTCCCGTCGCTGGACCTCCTCGAGCAGGCGCCGTAGCTCCGGATCATCTCCTACCGCACCCTCGAGGTGCGTCTTTGCCCGCGCACTTGCGACCGCGAAGACCTCGCCGGCGAGGTTCTTGGCGCGCCGCTCCGCGAGCAGGCCCGCGGACTCGAGGTGGCGCCGGTGCGCGGAGATCTGCGCTCCAGAGCTCGTCGATGCCCTCGCCGCGCACGGCCTCGGTGAGGACGATCGGCGGCTGCCACTCGCGACCGGTGTCGAGCGCCAGGATCGACCGGACCTCGTTCACCATCGTCTTCGCCGCCGGATGGTCGCGCTTGTTGACCGCGATCACGTCCGGGATCTCCATGATCCCCGCCTTGAGCGCCTGGATCGAGTCCCCCGAGCCCGGCATCAGCACGAGCAGGACGGTGTCGGCGATCGAGATGATCTCCACCTCGCTCTGCCCCGCCCCGACGGTCTCGAGGAAGACGAGATCCTTGCCGGCGGCATCGAGGACGAGCGCCGCCTGGAGGGTTGCCTCGGCGAGCCCGCCCAGGTGCCCGCGCGTCCCCATCGAGCGGATGAAGACCTCCGGGTCGAGGAAGTGGTCGGCGAGCCTGATGCGGTCGCCGAGCAGCGCGCCCTTGGTGAACGGGCTCGAGGGATCCACGGAGATGACGCCGACCGACGCGTCCTCGGCGCGCACATGGCGGACGAGCGCGCTGATCAGGCTCGACTTCCCCACGCCGGGCGGCCCGGTGACGCCGATCCCGTATGAATTGCCGGTGCTCGGATAGAGCTCGCGGATCAGCTCGTAGGCGAGCGGATCGGAGCCCTCGACCAGCGTGATGGCGCGGGCGAGGGCGCGGCGATCGCCGGCGCGGACGCCCTCGACGAGCGCTTCGAGAGTCCAGCCGCGGGTCAATCCCGGGCGGGCTCCGGCCCGGACGCGTGCCGCACGGAGACGCGCCCCTCGGCGTCGACCCTGCGGGCGAGCAGGAAGCCGACGACCGCCGCGATCGCGAGCAGTCCGGCGGCGACGGCCCACACCGTCCGCGCGCCCGCTTCGTTCGTGAGCGGGCCGGCGACGATCATCCCGAGGCCGAGGAACGCGTAGCCGAGGCTCATCACCACAGCGAACGCCCTCCCGCGCAGCCGGTCGGGCGCTCCTCGCTGGACGAGCACCGCGTTCGTGATCACGGCAACGCCGTTCCCCGCGCCGGCGGCCACGACCACGATCGCGGCAACCCAGACATTCGGAGCCACGGCAGCCGCGCCGAAGCCGAGAGCCATGAGACCGATCGAGACGCCGTACGGCAAGGCCATCCCGCGCTGCTCGATCCAGCTCCCGCCGAAGAAGCTGCCGAGCATGAGCCCGACGGCGCCGGCGGCGACGAGGAGCCCGTAGCCGAAGTCGCCGGCGTCGAAGACATTTTTCGCGAGCACGATCTCCGCGACGTTCACGCCCGCGGTCGCAAAGACGGCGATGCTCCACGCGACGATGATCGTCAGGAGCGACTTCGAGCGGAGGGCGAAGGAAAACCCATCGGCTAGGTCGCGCCAGTGGCCGCGGCTCGGAGCGCGCTCGGCCTCCTCGAGGCTCTCCCTGATCCGCACGATGAGAAGCGCAGAGACGATGAAGCTGAAGGCGTTCACGACGTAGGCGGCGTCCGGGCTGGTCGCCGCGACCAGCGCTCCGCCGACGAGGGCTCCGATCGCCCATGTGAAGTTGTCGGCGGCCTGAAGAAGGCCGTTGGCTTGCGGGAGATCCTCGTCCGAGACGAGATTCGGCAGCCCCGCGTACACGGCCGGGCGGAAGAGACTCGTCGCTATTCCGGCGGCGAACGCGAGCGCGACGATCTGAGCCGGGCTGGTCGCGAACGGAAGGGCGAAGAACACCGCCGCACGCGCGAGGTCCGCGATCACGAGAATCCACCGGCGCGAGGCGATGTCGAGGAGCCGGCCGGCGAGGAAGCCGACGATGACGCTCGGGAGAAATTCGACGACGAGCAGCGCGCTGACCCAGGACGCGTTCTCCGTACGATCGAAGACGTCGACGACGAGCGCGACGAACGCGAGCCACGTGCCGATGCTCGACGCGAGCGTCGCAAAGAAGAGAAGGCGGAATCCTCCAGCCTCCCGCACGAGCCCGAAACGGGCCCGGCTGCGGCCCCCTGTCACGGTCCGAACCGTAACAGCGCCGCGAGAGAGCGGTCAGGTCCTAGAAGGAGGTATGCGCGCCCTGGAGCACGCGCTCCAGCGCGGCCGCGAAGAACTCGTTCTCCTCGCGGGTCCCCACCGTGACGCGGATCGCATCGTCCGCGCCGAAAGGCCCGAGCGGACGCACGATCGCACCCTCGCGAAGGAGCCTGTCGAAGACCGCGCGGGAATCCTCACCGGTCTCCACATAGACGAAGTTGGCGACCGGAGGCGAGGCCACGGTGAGCCCGAGGCTCGTGCAGGCCTCCTCCAGCCGGCTGCGCTCCTCCGCGGTCTCCCGCCGCCTGCGCGCGACCTCCGCCTCGTTTCCGATGCTCGCGCGCGCCGCATCCTGGGCGGTCTGGTTGATGTCGAACGCGTTTCGCACCTTGGCGATCGCCTCGACGACTTCGGACGGGCCGACCCCGTAGCCGACGCGAAGCCCGGCGAGCCCGTAGATCTTCGAGAACGTGCGCAGGACGAGGGCGCGCCGGCCGGTCTTGACCGACTCCTCGATCCCGTCGGGGTAGTCCTCCGACGTCGACGTACTCGAAGTACGCCTCGTCGAGGACGGTGAGCACGTGCTCCGGCACTCGCTCGAAGTAGGACTCGATCTCGCTCCGGCCGATCATCGTGCCGGTCGGGTTGTTCGGGTTGCAGAGGTAGACGATCTTCGTGCGTGGGCCGATCTCGCCGAGGATCGCGTCGACGTCATAGCGGTGGTCCGTGAGCGGGACCCGTTTCGCGCCCGCGCCGAGCTTGAGGGCGTCGAGGACGTAGCTCGGGAAGGAGGGCCAGCCACAGACGATCTCGTCGCCTGGGTCGAGCACGGCGATCGAGAGGTACATGATCACGGAGTCGGCGCCCGCCGCGATCGTCACGTTCTCCAGGTCGACTCCGTGGCGCTCGGCGAGCGCGGTGCGGAGAAGGTAGGCGCCTCCGTCCGGGTAGCGGTTCAGCCCCGGCGCACCCCGCTCGATCGCCTCGAGCGCTTCCGGGAACGGGCCGTACTGGCCCTTCGTTGGAGGCGAGCTTGACCACGCGCTCGAGACCGAGCTCGCGCTGAACTTCCTCCACCGGCTTGCCCGGTTCATAGGGGACGAGGCTCTGAACGGCGGGTCGAACGAGAGGAGTGTCGGCCATTCCCCTAATCTTTTCATGCCGTGGAGATCGGCCTCTTCCCTCTCAACCTCGTGCTGCTGCCGGGCGAGCAGGCGCCGCTGCACATCTTCGAGCCCCGCTACCGCGAGCTCATCGGCGAGTGCCTCGCGCAGGATGGCGAGTTCGGGCTCGTGCTCACAGACGACGACGGCATGCGTGAGATCGGCTGCCGCGCAGGCGTGATCGAGGTGCTGGAGCAGTTCGACGACGGGCGGCTGAACGTCGTCGTCGAGGGCCGCGAACGGATTCGCATCGCCGAGCTCACCGATGGCCGCTCCTACATGACGGCCGAGGTCGAGGACATCGACGACGAGGACGAGGCGCCGACCGAGGACGAGATCGAGGAATGCCTCGCCGCCTACCAGCGCGTCGTCAGCGCCGCCGAGGCCGAGCTCGAGGAGCTCGACTTCGACGCGGACTCGATCGCGTACCAGATCGCCGCCCGCGTGGACTTCGGCACCGAGGTCAAGCAAGGCCTCCTCGAGCTCCGCTCGGAGCGCGAGCGCGTGCTGCGTCTCGCCCCGATGCTCGACCAGGCCGCCGAGGCAGTGCAGCGCGACCGCGAGATCCGCGAGCGAGCCTCCGGCAACGGCCGCGTCGAGCCGGTCTAGAGCTGCTTGACGGCGTGCACGGGCCGCCCGGCGGCCTCCCACGCGTAGTACGAGGCGCTCGGGCCGAACTCCGTCTCGTAGACGACGACTCGCGGGTTCCGCCCCACCTCCTTGGCGCGCTGGGCATGCCTGAGCAGATTCGGGTCGTCGCGGCGCTCCCAGACGAGGATGAGGTGCGCCGCCGTCATGAAATGCGCGACGAACGGGCAGCCCTCGGCGGGGCAGGGGAAAGGGTCGGTGGCGACGCAGAACCAGCCGGCATGGTCGCCGCTCGTGTCGTCGGTCCAGAGCTCTTCCTCGGCCTCGAGGCGGACGTCCTCTTCGAGAACGGTGCCGCGCTCGAGCTCGTAGCCGGTCACAGGTCCTTCTCCATCGAGGATCGCGTCCACATAGCCGTCTCGACGTCGGAAGTGGCCCTGGCGGGTGCCGACCCGCCGGTACCCGATCCGGTCGTACAGGGCGAGCGCGGCCTCGTTGTGCGGAAAGACGTGGAGCTCGATCTTGCGGACGCCGACCGCGCGCGCCCAGTTCTCGGCGCTCTCCATCAGGGCATTTCCGATGCCCCGCCGGCGGTAGCCGTCCGCGACCATGAGCCCGACGTCGGCGACGTGCTCGCTGGCCGGGTGGCTTTCCCGGCTGATGGAGAGGCGGCCGACGATCTTGCCGTCGAGCTCGGCGACGAGCACCGCGGCGTACCTGTGCCTCCGGATCGCCTTGAGGTAGCGCCGTTCCTCGGCGACGCTCCGCCAGCCTCCGTCGGCGATGAGCCACCCACCCTCCTCCGACCCGACGGCCTCCGCCAGGCGCACGAGCAGCGCCGGCGTCGCCCGGCTCCGCGCTGCGGACGGCCGCTCGTCACTCGACGACCGCCCCCGCTCCTCCTCGTCTCGGATCGCCGGCTGCCTCGAGCTCCCCGTCCGCGCCGAGCCCGACTGCGGAGGCGCCGCCGAAGTAGAGGTTCAGCCCGCTCCAGCGAACGACCTCGTAGCCCGCGGATTCGAGCTGGGCGGTGGTGTCGGGTTCGATTCCTCCCTCGAGCTGGAGCGCCTCGCCCTCCAGATGAACGCGCGGCGCCTCGATCGCCTCCCGGACGGTGAGGCCGTGGTCGAGCACGTTGACGACGAACTGCA
The DNA here is from genome assembly GCA_963766155.1 of uncultured Actinomycetes bacterium. Taxonomy (GTDB): domain Bacteria; phylum Actinomycetota; class Thermoleophilia; order Gaiellales; family Gaiellaceae; genus DATEOR01. Next base: position 22,692 of record CAVYAJ010000025.1, read on the forward strand.
GGATGGCGGCGCGCAGGCGGATCGACCCGGCGCTCCCGACCACGAGGCGCGGCCGTCCCTCCTCGAGGACGATCGAGGGCGCCATCATGCTCGTCAGCCGGTTGCCTGGCGACCCTTCCCGGCCGCCCGGGTTCAGGTCCTCCTCCCCCAGCATGTTGTTCATGTGGATCCCGGTTCCCGGCACGATCACGCCGGATCCGCAACCGGTCGAAGCCGAAAGCGGACGCCGCATTCCCGTGCGCGTCGACGACGCTGATGTGCGTCGTGGACGGGAGCCCGGCCGGCTCGGGCGCGAACTGCCGCACCCGCTGCCGCGCGCGCTGGGCGGCGGCGGCGAGGTTCTCCTCAGTGAGCAGGCGCCTCGGCAGGCCGCCGCGGCTGAGGCCGCTGAGGAAGCCTGGGCCCGCGCGCGAGCTGGGCCTCCCGCATGACCTCGGCAAGCGCCTGCGATCGCCTGTGCGCTTCCCCGGCTCGCCCGCTTCGCCGAGCCGGTCGAGAACGCTCAGCGCGTAGGCGATCAGGAGGCCTCCTGCCGAGGGCGGCGGATTGGAGACGAATTCCCACCGGCGGTACGGCACCCGCACGGGCCGCGCGGCGGATCACGCGGTAGCTCTCGAGGTCGGTCCGTGGTCAGAGAGCCGCCGCGTTCCTGCACGGCCGCGCTGATCGCCCTGCCGAGGTCGCCGCGGTAGAAGCCGTCCGGCCCCTCGGCGGCCAGGCGGTCGAGCGTGTCCGCGAGAGCCGGCATGCGCAGGCGCTCGCCGGGCTGGAGCGGCCCCTTGCCTCCGTAGATCCGCTTGCCCTCCGACTCGGCGCGGAGGATCGGGTCGAGGATCCGCTGGAGAAATCCCTGCTGCGTGTTGACGTCGAGGCCCTCGCGGGCCAGCCGCGCCGCCGGCGCGATCAGGTCAGCCCAGGGAATGCGTGCGTAGGCCGCATGCGCCGCGCCGAGCCCCGCCACCGAGCCGGGCACGGCACACGAGGCCGCGCCGATGAGAAAGACCTGCTGCATCCCGGGCTCGAACTCGACGTCGACCGCCTCCATCCGTGCCCGTCCTCCGCGTGGAAGCTCACGCCCTGGGATGGCGACGAAGAAGTCGAGGAGCCGGTCGGTGTGGTCCGACGCGCGGTGGACGAGCATGAAGCCGCCCGCCCCCGGCCCGGTCAGCGGGCTCTCGGCAACCCACGAGACGAACGCGGCCGCGATGCAGGCATCGACCGCATTGCCCCCCTCGGCGAGGATCTCCGCGCCCGTCTGCGCGGTGAGCGGATGCCCGGCCGCGACTGCGCCTTTCATGCGCGAAGGGTACCCCTAACCTTCGGCCGGTTTACAGGTCGCGCAGGAAGCTCGGCGGCTCGAGCATGTCCTCGGGCTCGGTGAGCTCCGCCGGCCCGCGCGGGGTCGGCGAGCTGAGGCCCGGGCGTCCTCCCAGCCCCGTGGCGATCACCGTGACCCAGATCTGGCCGGAGAGACGCTCGTCGATGGTGGCGCCGAAGATGATGTTCGTCTCCTCCGTCGCAGCCTCGCGCACGACCTCGGCGGCCTCGTTGACCTCGAGCAGCGTGAGGTCGTCCCCGCCGGCGATCGAAAGGAGGATGCCTCTCGCGCCGACGATCTCGGTGTCGATGAGGGGCGAGCGCAGCGCCCGCTCGGCCGCCTCGCGCGCGCGGGTCTCTCCCGTCGCGAAGCCGATGCCCATGATCGCGGAGCCTGCGTCGCTCATGATCGTGCGCACGTCCGCGAAGTCGAGGTTGATGAGACCGGGCATCGTGATGAGGTCGCAGATGCCCTGCACGCCCTGGCGCAGGACGTCGTCGGCGATACGGAACGCGTCGAGCATCGACGTCGAGCGCTCGAGCACCTCGAGCAGCCGGTCGTTCGGGATGACGATGACGGTGTCGCAGACCTCGCGGAGCTCGTGCACGCCCTTCTCGGCCTGCGAGCGGCGCCGACTGCCTTCGAAGCGGAACGGAAGCGTGACGATCCCGACCGACAGCGCGCCGACCTCGCGCGCGATCCGCGCGACGACCGGTGCGGCTCCGGTGCCGGTCCCGCCGCCCTCGCCCGCGGTCACGAAGACCATGTCCGAGCCGCGGAGGACGTGCTTGATCTGGTCGTAGGCCTCCTCGGCGGCCTCGCGGCCGAGGTTCGGGTCGGAGCCGGAGCCCAGGCCCTGGGTCAGCTCGCGGCCGATATGGAGCTTGATCGGCGCCTCGCACGTCCGCAGCTGCTGGATGTCGGTGTTGACCGCGATGAACTCGACCTGCGAAATGCCGGCCTCGATCATGCGGTTGACCGCGTTCAGGCCGCCGCCGCCGACGCCGACGACGCGGATGACCGCGAGGTAGGCGGCCGACTCGGGACGCGGCGCGCGATGGATTCGCGGCGCCGGCTCGGCCATGCGAGATGCCGGAGCGGGCTCGTAGCCTCGCTCGACGGGTGCAGGGGAGGTCGGCTGCGGTGCGGGCTCGGAACGCGTGGGCTCGGACGGAGGAGCGACCGGCTCCGCGACCGTTGCCTCGGAGGAGCTCGTCACCGGCTCGCGCTCGGGCTCCCGCTCGACCTCGGCGGGAGGCGCAGGAGGTGCCGACTGCTCCGGTGCTGCGTGCTCGACCGTCGGCGCATCGGCCGACTCCTGGCCGACACGCTCGCGCTCGGCCTGGCGCTGCGCGGCCTCGGTTGCCTTGAAGAGCTCGGCGAGTGGGCCCTCACGCATGCTCGCGCGGCGTCGCGCCATTGAGCACCTCCTTCGCGAGGTCCCTGTAGGCCTTGGCGGCCGGGCCGGACGAGTCGTACTTGAGCACCGAGCTGCCCTCGACGGGCGCTTCGGCGTAGCGGACGGTCTTCTTGATGCGCGTCTCGAAGACGAGGTCTCCGAAATTCTCCTTCAGCATCTCCACCGCCTCGCGGCTGTGCAGTGTGCGGGAGTCGTACATCGTCGGGAGGATGCCCTTGATCTCGACGACGGGATTCAGGTTCTCCCGAATCATGCTGAGCGTGTTCTCGAGCTGGACGAGACCGCGGAGCGAGAGGTACTCGCACTGGACGGGGACGATCACGCCGTCCGAGGCCGTGAGCGCGTTGATCGTCAGGAGGCCGAGGGACGGCGGCGTGTCGATGAGGATGTAGTCGTAGCGGCTGCGCACCGGGAGCAGCGCTTTCTGCAGCGCGCGCTCGCGCCCGATCATGCTCGAAAGCGCCATCTCCGCGCCGGCAAGGTCGATGGACGAGACGGCGACATCGACCTCCGCGCCGATGGATGATTTCCTCGATCGGCATCGAGTGGACGAGGACGTCGTACATCGACCGCTCGACCTGATCCGGGTCCATGCCCTGAGACATGGTCAGGTTGCCCTGTGGATCGAGGTCGACGATGAGCACCTCGAAGCCGTTTTCCTTGAACGCGACTGCGAGGTTCAGCGTGGTGGTCGTCTTCGCCACGCCACCCTTTTGATTAGCGAAGGCGATGACCTGGCCCAGCGTTGCTCCTTTAGAAGTGGACGTCCGCTTGCGCGGACGCGGAAGAATCCCGGAAAGCCCCATGAGGGGTCGTGTTTCGTGTCACGGTAGCACAATCCTTCTCGGCCAATTAACCCGCAAATCCGCTGGAAATACCGCTTTGCCGCACCGAGTCCGGGCGGAAAAGCTCAGCGGCGAAGCGCCAGAAGGGACAGCATCTCGAAGCAGGCGTTCGCAGCGACGAAGGCCGTCACTCCTGACGGGTCGTACGGCGGCGAGACCTCGACGCAGTCGAAGCCGCGGAAGTCCAGGCCCGTGAGCGCGCGGACGTAGGCGAGCGCCTCCCTGCTCGAAGGGCCGCCGACTTCAGGGGTGCCGGTTCCCGGCGCGAACGCCGGGTCAACGAAGTCGACGTCGAAGGACAGGAAGCACGGCGCGTCCCCGACCCGGGCTCGCACACGTTCGCGCGAAGGCCGCCGGCCCAAGCTCCGCCAGCTCCTCGTACGGGAGCGCATCGAAGCCGAGCTCCGCCGGGAGCGACGCGTCGTCCTTGGCTGTGAGCGATCCACGCATGCCGGCCTGCACCGAGCGCGCGGGGTCGACGAGGCCCTCCTCCGCCGCCCGCCGGACCACGCTTCCGTGGAAGAGCTTCTGGCCGAAGTACTCGTCCCAGACATCGTGGTGGGCGTCCAGCTGCACGAGGGCGAGCGGACCGTGGACGGCAGCAGCGCGCGTAGCTCGCGCGAGGAGCACCGTGTGGTCGCCGCCCAGGCCGAGGGTGACTACGCCGGCAGCTGCGACCTCGGCGAGGGCCGCTAGCCGACCGGTCGAGCGGAGTCGGCGGTCGAGCCGGGGACCGTGGCGCACGTCCCCATAGTCGACGAGCGACAGTCGCTCGGCAGACGTCGACGTCCAGTATGTGGGTTGTAGTTGCGCAGCATGACCGAGGCGCTGCGAATCGCCTCCGGCCCGAAACGCGAACCGCTACGAAAGACCTGGGCGCCGTCGCTGGGGATTCCGACCACGGCGACGTCGACCTCGTGGAGGTCCTTGACGTGCGGAAGGCGCATGAACGTCCGCGGGCCCGAGAACCGCGGCGTCTCGAAGGCGTCCGGCGGTCCGTAGCGCGGCATCTGCGCGGCGATTATAGGGAGGTTCCGGTGGCCACCTCCTCGCTCTGAGCGACAAGGCCGGCGCGGCAGTCAGCGAGCGCCATGCGTGCCCGCTCCGCGCTCCCCGGTCGCTCCGCGGCGATCCAGCGCTCGCCCTCCGCGAGCAGGCTTCGCACCTCCGCAAGGAGGTCGGCCGCGGGAGCGCCCTCCCGTCGAAGGGCGTCGATCCGCTCGAGTCGCTCGAGTACCTGCCTCGCCTCGTCCATGCCCTCCACGCTAGAAGGCAAGAACGCGCGTGTGTGTCACGGAGTGCGCCGAGGCTTTCGACAATCGCGCCAGTAGGCGATCAAGAGGATCGCCATCCCTGCAAGCGCGATCGCGAGGAGCGTCCAGTCGCTGCGGTTGATGACCGCGAGCAGGATCCCGAAGATGAACGCGAGCCGAAATCCGATGCAGCGCCGACGATGGAGCCGGTCGCTGCCGACCGTCATCCTGCTGCGACGACCCGGGCAGCCGTCGTGACCTGAGGACGAGGCCTCAGCCCGAGAAGCGACTCGTCGAGCGCGACGACGAGCTCCGACCGGTCGGGGTGGAGCAGCGTCTCGACGAGCGCGCGCCGGACCGCGTCCTCCGCGCGGGCCCCGGGCCCGTCGCCGTCGAGCAGCGCACGGAACGCGGTGAGCAGCTCGGAGCGCTCCCGGGCAGTCTCGCCCAGTAGCACCGCCGTTCTCATTGCGGCCGCCCAGGCTCCCTCGTCACAGCCGAAGAGCGCCTCGAGGGCCTCGCGAAGCTCGTCCGAACGGAGCGGCCCCTCGTGGAACAACGCGAGCTCCCAGCGCTCGAGCGCTTCGAGGAGCTCAGGGTCTCCGGGCGCTGCGGCGAGACGGCTCTGAAGCTGAACGGCGAGCTGGGCGCGGAAGGGATCGAGGCGCGTCGGCTCCCCCGGGGGCACCTGCGCGGCGAGGGGAGGCACCGGGCGAACGCCGTACGGCCTCCAGTCCAGGCGCTCGAAGAGAACCGGGCCAGCCGCGACGGCACCCGGCGTCGCGAGACGAAGGACGCTGACGGCGAGGCCGACCTCGGCCGGGGCGTCGGGCACCTCGCAGGCACTCCCGTCGAGGTCGCGCTCGAGCTCGAGGACGAGCATGCGGTCGACTTCCCGCCCGAAGTCCGCGGGAAGGAGGCGGCCCGCCTCCGGCCACGAGGCCGTCAGCTCGCCGGCCGCAGCCGGGCGGACGCGCATGCCCCGGCCGAGCTCGATCTCTCCGCCGGCCGTCAGCCCGACCAGGGGCGCAATCGCCGCGTAGGCGCGCCGCTCGCCGAAGAGGGAGAGCTCGAACTCGGAGTACGCGGATTCGAAGGCGACGTCGTCCCAGTCGAAGGCGCCGCATGCCTCCGCGGTGCGCGTGAGGAGCGGGATGAGGATGGTGCGGCGGAGCGCCTCGTCTTCGCCGACGCGTTCGCCCGCGTGCGCCTGGGCGAAGATCCCGGCAGCAGGCTCGTCCTTGAGAGCGATGAGCGCCTCCGTCGCATCGTCGCGGCGCCCGAGCCGTTCGGCCCGGGCCTCGACGAAGGAGCCGATCAGCGGCCTGTACTCGTAGAGCGTCGGGCGATTCGGACCTCCGTGCTCCTCGAGGGAGACAGGGATGTCCGCGCCCGACTCGAGCTCGCGGCCGAGCTCGAAGAACGCGCCAAGGCAGAACGCCCGGAGCGCGCGAAAGAGATGGGGAGACCGAGGGCCGGCAGGCACGCCACCCTCGTTACGCCCCGCGCGGCTCCGTTCCTGCCTGGCAAGCGGGACACCAGTACGCCATGCGGGCGTCGTCGCCCTGCGGCCAGGAGCGGATCAGGCTCCCACACCTGCCGCACGGACGGCCGGCGCGCCGGTAGACGGAGTGGCCGCGGCGCCGTCGCGGCGCCTGCATCAGATCCGCCGCGGCAGCCAGAACCGAGCGGAGCCGCTCGTCGTCCACCTCGCGCAGCGGAACCCAGGGCTTCAGGCCGGCGGCGAAGAGGGCCTCCGCCTTCCACATGTTTCCGATGCCCGCGACGAGCGTCTGGTCGAGGAGCGCCTCGCCGACCGCGCGGCTCTGCCCGGCGGCCCGAAAGCGGGCCAGCATCGCGTCGAGGTCGGGAGGGGCGGCCATGATGTCCGGCCCCAGCCGATCTGTCCGGCCACGCCCGAGCTCCAGCACGGGACCCCGGCGCTGGACCGCCTGCCATTCGGCACCGCGGAGGACGAGCCAGGGCTTGCCCAGGATCGGCCGCCCGGCGGGCTCCACGCGCCAGCGCCCGTGCATGCGGAGATGGCTCCGCACGACAGTGCCGTCCTCGAACGTGAGCAGGAGGTTCTTGCCGACCGCCTCCACGCGCTCGAGGCGGTGGCCGTCGATTCGCTCGGCGATACGGAGGAGCGCCGCGCGAGGATGAGGCGAGTCGGCCCGCACCACGTCTCCCTCCAGCACGCGGAGGCGCTCCGCGGTGCGATGGATTGCGTCTCCCTCGGGCACGGCCGCTAGCCGCGGAGGACGGCTCGGCGAGGGCCCGGGAGGAATCCCGCCTCGACGAGCAGCGGCATGATCTCGCTCTCGCTCACGGGCTCGCCGTCGAAGCGCTCGACCGCGAGGCGCTTCTGGCCGGTGGAGCGCACGTGTGCCACGAGCGCGTCCAGGGCGGGTCGAAGCCATTCCGGGTCCGGATCCCGCAGCGGCACGAGCGAGCGGCCTCCGCGCTCGACATAGAGCGCGGGCGAGCCGCCGAGCAGGACGACATACGCGCCGGCGACCCGAGCCGCGCGCGCCCCGGCGCGCTTCGGCCACGGAAGCGCGGCTCCGTAGGGCTGCGCGGGATCGGCAGCGGCGAGCACCAGCGGCAACGGCTCGGCGGGATGCTCGCGCAGGCGCTCGACGGCTCCGGGGAGAGCGAACTGCGCTCCGCCCAGTCCCTCGACGAAGTAGCCCCGCCGGCAGAGGCCCAGCGTCTCGAGGTTCCGTAGCTCGCGGTACACGGACGCGTAGCCGCCGGGCACGCCCTCGCCGCGGACGCCGTCGCGCGTGACGATGCCCTGGCGCTCGAGGAGCAGCTCGGCGAGCGCCCGCGGGTCCGGGTCGCCCGCGAAGATCGGGGCGGTGCCGGCCCAGCGGCCCTGCGTCGCGGTGATCGCATCGGACCGGCGGCGCGAGAAGCGACGCGGTCGTCGCTCCGGCCTCGGAGCCTGGAAACGGCGTGCGGCCCGAAGCGGCTGCCAGGCGTCGTTCGTCACCTCGCCGGACCAGACGAGCTCCCAGAGTGCGGGCAATGCGAGCTCCGAGTCGAGCCCGGTTTCGCGCAGCAGGTCGAACCAGAAGAGAGCGCTGCCCTCGAGCGCGGCGCGGATGCGGTCGTAGGCCTCTCCTTCCGGAGGCGGGAGCGTCGCCGGACGTCCGAGCGCCGGCGCGTCTTCACGGAAGTAGACGGCGACCCGCTCGAGCCCGGCCCCGACCCACACGACCTCGCCGGAGGCGGTCAGCTGGTCGAGATCGGCCGGCTGGAAGCCGGGCACGCGGCGGCGGAAGGATGTCGGTCTCCCAGAGCGAGACCGGAAGCGACACCCCTTGCAACGGCACGAGCGCCTCTCTCAGCGTTGCCCGCCGATCGATCCCGTGCCAAGCGGGCAGGAACCGGCCGAGGGCCTCCTCGTCCACCGGCTCGACCTCCTTGCGCAGCGCGGCGAGGCTCGCACGGCGAAGGCGGCGGAGAACGTCCGGCTCGCACCACTCGCGCTCGGACCCACCGGGCCGAAGCTCTCCGCGGACCAGACGTCCATCGCGCTCGAGGCGGCCGAGCTCGGCTTCGGCTCGCTCGGATGCGATGGCGAAGCGGGCGGCTGCCTCCGCGGTCGTGAACGGCCCGCGGCCACGCGCGTAGCGGACGAGGAGTCCGCCGAGCGGGTCTTCTCCCGATTCGAGGAACGCGTCGGGCAGACCGGACGGCGGCATCGCGCCGACGGCGTCCCGGTAGCGGCCGGCGTCCTCGGCCGCGATCAGCCGGGTCTCTCCTCCCACGCGGATCTGCACCGCCCGGCGCTCGGCCTCGAGCGGCTCGGCGAGCGCGGCTTCGAATTCGCCGGGGCGGAGATCGCCTCTGCGGAGCAGGAGATCGTGGAGCTGGTCCGGGCTCTTCGGCGAGCCGCGGAGCTCCTCCTCCACCTGCTCGAGCGCGGCGGGATCGATCAGATCGCGAAGTTCCTCCTGGCCGAGCAGCTCCTTCAGCAGGTCACGGTCGAGCGAGAGGGCCTGGGCGCGGCGCTCGGCGAGCGGCGTGTCGTCCTCGTACATGTACGTGGCGACGTAGTCGAAGAGGAGGGACGAGGCGTATGGGGAGGCTGTCGGGGTCTCGACCTCGACGAGGTCGATCGCGGCGCTGGCGCAGAGCGGCGAGGAGCTCACGCAGGGCCGGCAGGTCGAAGACGTCCTGCAGGCACTCGCGGTAGGTCTCGAGAATGACCGGGAAGTCGGAATAGCGGCGGGCGACCTGCAGCAGCCCTTGCGCCTTGAGCCGCTGCTGCCAGAGCGGCGTCCTCTGCCCGGGCCTTCGCCGCGGGATGAGGAGGGCGCGCGCGGCGTTCTCGCGGAAGCGCGCGCCGAAGAGCGCCGTCCCGGCGAGCTCGGTGACGACCAGCTCCTCCAGCTCGGCGGGATCGATGAGCACGTCGTCGATGGGCGGTGGCGCATCCGCGTCCGGGAGATGGAGGGCGATGCCGTCATCCGACCAGATCGCGTTCACCTCGAGCCCGAGCGACTCGCGCAGGCGGGCCGCGAGCGCGAGCGACCACGGCGCGTGCACCCGCCCCCCGAAGGGTGTGAGGATGCAGAGGCGCCAGTCGCCGATCTCGTCGCGGAAGCGCTCGACGACGACGGTTCGATCCGACGGGATCGCGCGCGTGGCCTCTTCCTGCTCGCGCAGGTAGGTGAGCAGGTTCTGCGCTGCGCGCTCGTCCAGTGAGTGCTGGTCGGTGAGCCTCTCGATCGCCCGCTTGTCGTCGAGGCCGACGAGCTCCCGCGCCGTGCGCCCGATCGCCTGGCCGAGCTCGAACGGGCGGCCGACCCCCTCGCCTTTCCAGAAGGGAACGAGGCCGGGGATGCCCGGGGCCGGAGAGACGAGGACGCGGTCACGTGTGATCTCCTCGATCCGCCACGTCGAGGCGCCGAGCAGGAATGTCTGACCGGCGCGGGCCTCGTAGACCATCTCCTCGTCGAGCTCTCCGACGCGGCCGCCGCCCTCGACGAGGTAGACACCGAAGAGCCCGCGGTCGGGGATGGTGCCGGCGTTCGTGACTGCGAGCCTTCGCGCGCCCTCGCGGCCGCGGACGAAGCCGCGCACGCGGTCCCAGACGATGCGCGGGCGGAGCTCGGCGAACTCCTCCGACGGGTAGCGGCCCGCCAGCATGTCGAGGACGTTCTCGAGCTGCTTGCGCGAGAGGTCGCGGAACGGGTAGGCGCGCCGCACCAGCTCGTGCAGCTCGTCCACCGAGATCTCCTCGTCGGCGGTTATGGCGACGATCTGCTGCGCCAGGACGTCGAGCGGGTTGCGCGGCACGCGCGTCTCCTCGATGGCGCCTTCGCGCATGCGCTTGGCGACGACGGCCGACTCGAGCAGGTCGGCCCGGAACTTGGGGAAGATGCGCCCCTTCGAAGGTTCGTCGAGGCGGTGGCCGGCGCGGCCGACCCGCTGTAGGCCGCGCGCGACCGACTTGGGCGACTCGACCTGGATGACGAGGTCGACGGCGCCCATGTCGATCCCGAGCTCGAGGGACGACGTCGCGACGAGGGCGGGGATCTCGCCACGCTTGAGGAGCTCTTCGACCTCGACGCGCTGTTCACGCGCCAGCGAGCCGTGGTGTGCGCGGGCGATCTCGCGCTCTGCGAGCTCGTTCAGCCGCAGGGCAAGCCGCTCGGCCAACCGGCGGTTGTTGACGAAGACGATCGTCGAGCGGTGGCTCTCGACGAGCTTCAAGAGCTCGGGGTAGATCGACGGCCAGATCGAGTTGCCCTCTCCCGGCTCGCGCATGTCCTCGACGGGAACGACAACGCGCAGGTCGAGCTCCTTCGACCGGCCGGCATCGACGAGCTCGATCTCGCGCCCGCCGGAGACGAAGCGGCCGATCTCGTCGAGGGGACGCTGGGTCGCCGAGAGACCGATGCGCTGAACCGGCTCGGACGTCAGGCGCTCCAGTCGCTCGAGGCTGAGCGCGAGGTGGGCGCCCCGTTTTGTGCCCGCAACCGCGTGCACCTCGTCCACGATCACGAAGCGGATGGTCCGGAGCGTTTCGCGGGCACGCGAGGTCAGGAGGAGAAAGAGCGACTCGGGCGTGGTGATGAGAATGTCCGGCGGGTTGCGCAGCATGGCTGCGCGCTCCTTGGCCGGCGTGTCGCCGGTGCGGACGCCGACCGTGAGGCGCGAGCCGATTCCGGCGAGCGGGCCACGAAGGTTGCGCTCGACGTCGTAGTTGAGAGCCTTGAGCGGGCTGACGTAGAGCACCTGGGTCCCCTCGCCGGGCCGCGCGCGATCGAGCGCCCAGAGGAAGGCCGCGAGCGTCTTCCCCGAGCCCGTCGGCGCCTGGATGAGCGTGCGCTTGCCGGACGCGATCGCCGGCCAGCCGTGCTCCTGGGCGGGCGTGGGCGCGTCGAAGGTCTGCTCGAACCAGCGGCGGACGGCGGGGCTGAACGGCGCGAGCGCGCTCACCGTTCCAGCGTATCGCGCGGGCGGAGGCCTACCGGGGCGGGCGTGGCCCATTCATTGGGTCGCTCGACCCTCCTCCCACCCCCACCCTAGGAGCGAAGTCGTCACGCGGCTGGAACGCAACGCCTCAGAAAGAAGTAGATTTGCGTAGAAAGCGTCAGGCGTTAGGATCGGCATATGGCGACACGAGCACCCGCCCGACTCCACTTCACCGGCAACGACGAGGCCGACGCGCTCCTCGCCGAGGAGCCGCTCGCGCTGCTCATCGGCTTCGTCCTCGACCAGCAGGTGTCCGTGCAGAAGGCATTCTCGGGGCCGCTCGAGCTGAAGCGGCGGATCGGCAATCTCGACGCAAGCGCAATCGCGGGCATGGATCCCGGCGAGCTCGACCGCGCATTCCGGGAGCGGCCGGCGCTTCATCGCTTCCCCGGGACGATGGCGATGCGGACGCAGGAGCTCTGTGCCGCCATCGCAACGGACTACGACGGCGACGCCGCCCGCGTCTGGAACGAGGCGAGCGACGGCAGTGAGCTTCAGCAGCGCCTTCTCGACCTGCCCGGAATCGGCCCCATGAAGGCACGGTCGCTGATCGCGATCCTGGGCAAGCGCTTCGGGATCAAGCCGCCCGGATGGGAGGACGTCGCTCCGAGCCATCCGACACTCGGCGACGTCGACTCCGTCGAGGCCCTCCTCGATTACCAGGCGAAGAAGCGCGCGTACAAGGCGGCCATGCGCGCCGCCGGCGCCACTCGGACCTAGCTACGGCTCTTCTCGAGAGCCGAGCGCGTCGCGGGGAGCGCTCAGCCGGCCTCGGTGAGCGCGGACGAGCGGTTTTCCCGCACCATCTCCCGCGCGATCACGAGTCGCTGGATCTCGTTCGTGCCCTCGTAGATCTGCGTGATCTTGGCGTCGCGCATCATGCGCTCGACTGGGTACTCCTTGATGTAGCCGTAGCCGCCGAGGATCTGGACGGCGTCGACGGTGACCTCCATCGCCACGTCCGAGCAGAGCAGCTTCGCCATCGCCGAGTACTTGGTCAGGTCGGGCGCGTCCTCGTCGATCATGACTCCGACCTTGTACAGAAGGTCGCGCGCCGCCTCGCATTTCGTCTCCATGTCCGCGAGCTTCGACCGCGATCATCTGGTGCTCGACGATCGGCTTGCCCATGGTCTCCCTCGACTGGGCGTAGTCGAGCGCGTAGTCCGTCGCGCCCTGGGCGATCCCCAGGGCCTGGGCAGCGATCCCCGGCCGCGAGCGGTCGAGGATCCGCATCGCGATCTTGAAGCCCTCGCCCTCGCTGCCGATGAGATTCGCCGCCGGCACGCGGCAGTCGTTGAGGAAGATCTCGCCCGTGGTCGAGCCCTTGATCCCGAGCTTTGGCTCGATGCGGCCGACCTCGAACCCGGATGCGTCCGACTCGACCATGAAACAGGAGATGCCGTCGTGTCCCGCCGACGGGTCGGTCTTCGCGAACACCGTGTAGAGGTGCGCGACCCCTGCGTTCGTGATGAAGCGCTTCGAGCCGTTGAGGACGTATTCGTCGCCCTCACGCTTCGCCTCCGTGCGCATCGCGGCGGCATCGGAGCCGGAGCCGGGCTCGGTCAGCGCGTAGGCGGCGATCCACTCGCCGCTCGCGACCTTCGCCAGGAAACGGTCCTGCTGCTCCTCGGTGCCCGCAAGCCGAAGAGCGAGCGAGCTCAGCTCCTGCACGGCGAGGATGAGCCCTACCGTCGCATCGGCCTTGGAGATCTCCTCCACCGCGACGAGCAGCATCAGCGCGCCCGCGTTCGCCCCTCCGTGACGCTCGTCGAAGGCGAGCCCGAAGATCTCGTGCTCGCGCAGAAGCTCGACCATGTCCCACGGGAAGTCGCCCGACTCGTCGATCTCGGCCGCGCGGGGAGCGATTCGCTCCCGCGTCAGGGTGCGGACGAGCTCGCGGATCTCACGCTGCTCCTCGGAAAGCGGGTCCCACGGCACATCCCAATTCTAGGTGTGGTCGGGATTTTCGAACCGCGCGTGCAGATGGTTGTCGTGATTCCAAAGAACCTGCACGACGCCCGGTGGGCCCGTGAGCCTCGTGTTCGGGCCGACGAAGACGAGCGAGGCGCCCGCGGCGACGAAGCGGTCGACGAGATCCTGAGCGAGCCGGTGCTCGATCTGGCTCGCGACGAGCGGCGGCCGCTCGCGCCGGTCCCGCCGCGGGTAGTAGACGTCTACATCGAGCCCGTTCTGGTGAGACGCGTGGCGGGGCCCGAAGGGGCCTCCCCGCGGGCGGCTGAGGTCGCCGATTCCGAGGCGCGGCGCAGACGGATGCGCCTCTCCGTACCCCGCGGCGACGCTAAGGACCTTGCGGACGAGGAAGTCCGTCCCCCACCTCCTGCCGGCCCGGTCGGGGCGCCGATGGAGCAGCGGATCCCACGTGAAGAAGCGAGCGCCGGACGCCGGGAGCTGCACGCCGCGTACGAGGCTTCCCGCCGCAGGCGTCCCTAGAGCGCGGGAATCGCGCCATTGCACCGCCGGGTCCCTTTGTGCAGAAGGCGGCCCGCCCTCCTCCGCCGACGGCGTGGCGAAGCCGCAGAGAGCGAACGTCAGGACGATCAGGCAGATTGTCCGCACTCAGGGGGTACGTGAACCTCCCGGTCGGCGGTCCGCGTACAAGAGACCAATGGGAATCGAGATTCTGCTCTCCGCAGTCGCGCTTGCCTCCTCGGGGCCGAGCACGGGCGCCGAGGTAATCGGCCACTCGACCCAGGACCGCCCCATCAAGGTGCACCGCCTCGGGGATCCGGCAAGCCCGCACAAGGTGCTCGTCGTCGGCTGCATCCACGGAAACGAATGCGCAGGAAGCGCGGTCACGCACAACCTCGTCCGCCGCAAGCCGCCGGGGAGCTTCGACCTCTGGGTGATCAATTGCGTCAACCCGGACGGGCGCAGGCTCGGCGTGCGCCAGAACGGCCGCGGCGTCGACCTGAACCGGAACTTCGGCTCGGAGTGGATCCCGATCGGAAGCCGCTGGGATCCCGAGTACTCGGGCCCGCGTCCCTGGTCGGAGCCCGAGACCCGCACCGTGCGGCGGCTCGTCAAGGACCTCAGGCCGGAGCTGACGATCTGGTACCACCAGCCGCAGACCGTCGTGCGCGCCTGGGGGCAGAGCGTGCCGGCGGCCAAGAAATTCGCGCGCTTCTCGAACATGTCGCTTCGCCAGGATCCGGTGGCCGCACGGCACCGCGCCGAACTGGCAGAACCACCGCTTCGCGGGCACGAGCTCGTTCGTGGTCGAGCTGGCGCCGGGGGCACTCTCCGAGCACAAAGCGAACCGCCAGGCCTACGCCGTCATGCGCCTCGCGCGGACGCTCGCGAACTAGGCCCGCTCGGCGAGAATCTCGTCCGAGGCGGCGAGGCGGGCGCCCGCCTCCTCCATCTCCTCGAGCGCGTGCTCCGAATCGCCCGGCTCGACGTCGACGCCGCGCACGGCGTCCTCCACGACGGTGACGTCGAAGCCCTCGCGCCGCGCGTCGAGCACGGTGTTCTTGACGCAATAGTCGGTCGCGAGGCCGGCGACGAAGAGGCGGCTCACTCCCCGCTCCCGAAGGAGCTCGCCGAGCCGCGTGTCCTGAAAGCCGGAATATCCCTGGCTGTTCGGGTCCTGGCCCTTGTCGATGACGACGTCGACCTTGGCCTGCTCCAGGTCCGGATGGAGCTCGGCGCCGGGAGTTTCCGCCACGCAGTGAACCGGCCAGATGGACGGCGGGTCGGCGCCGCGCCACTTCGCGGGGTCGACTTCCACGCCCGCGAAGGAGCCGTGGCCGGCCGGATGCCAGTCGCGCGTGGCGATCACGAGGTCGAAGCTGTCCAGGAGCTCGTTGATCGGCCCCGCGATGCGATCGCCCTCGGCGACCGGCAGCGCGCCGCCGGGCGTGAAGTCGTTCTGGAAGTCGACGATCAGGAGCGCGTCCACGGGCGGAATGGTATGGACCTCGCAGCCGGGCGCGCGCGTAGGTCTTCGGATGGACTTCTTGCGGGCACAGGCTCGTATAGTCGGCACGCCATGGCAGGAGTGGGCCGCGAGGAACGCGCCTGGGTGCGCGCAGCCCAGGCCGGATCGGCCTCGGACCTCGAGGCCCTGTTCCGGCACCACTGGCCCGGCGCCTACCGCGCCGCCTACCTCGTCGTGCACGACGCGGCTGCGGCCGAGGACATCGCCCAGGAGGCGTTCCTCTCCGCGATTCGCGCACTCGACACGTTCGACCGGCGGCGGCCCTTCGCGCCCTGGCTCCACCGGATCGTCGTGAACCGGGCGATCGACTGGACGCGCGCACGGGCTCTCCGGCGGGAAGTCGGAGACGAGCAGCTCGCCGTCACGCCTGCGCGCCATGAGCCGCCGCCGGACGACCTGAACACCGAGACCATGTCCGCGCTCGCCGGCGCTTTCGCCGGACCACCGTGCGGTCGTCGTCCTCCGCTACGTCCTCGACTACTCGCCCGGAGAGATCGCCGACCTCCTCGAGCTTCCGCGCGGCACAGTCAACTCGCGCCTCCGGCGCGGCCTGGACGCCCTGCAGGAGCGCGTCACGAGGGAGACTTCGTGAGCGAAGACCGCGTGCGCAGCGCTCTCCGGCAAGTGCCGCTCCCCGACGAAGCAGGCGCGGCCGAGCGCGCGTGGCGAACCGTCGACGCGGCCTTCGAGTCGCGCGAGCGGATCCCCTGGACGCGGAAGCGCCGCGGGCCTCTCGTCGCGCTCGTGGCTGCCGGGGCGATCGTGGTCGCGGCGCTGACGCCGCCCGGGATGGCGGTCGTCGACCGCTTCCGCGACGCCGTCGGGCGCGAGCCCTCCCAGCCCGCGCTCGTAAAGCTGCCCGCCCAGGGGCGGCTGCTCGTTCTGTCTCCGGAGGGCCCGTGGGTCGTCCACGAGGACGGCTCGAAGCGCCTGCTCGGCGACTACGAGGACGCGTCGTGGTCTCCTCGCGGGCTCTTCGTCATCGCCACGCGGGGACGCCAGCTCGTGGCGCTCGACTCCGAGAGCGGAGAGCCGCGCTGGTCGCTCTCGCGAACGGAGCCTGTCCGCGACCCGCGCTGGTCGGGCGGCGGACTCGACACCCGGATCGCCTACCGGGCGGGCGACACGCTGCACATCGTCGCGGGCGACGGCTCGCCGGACGCGGTCGTCGCCGACGGCGTCGCCCCGATCGCCCCGGCCTGGAAGCCGGATTCCCACGTGCTCGCCTACGCCGACGCAGCCGGGCGCGTTCACGTCGTCGACACCGACACACCGCGGCAGCTGTGGCGGACTTCGACCGTCAAAGGCGTGCGCGAGCTCGCCTTTTCGGGAAACCGGCTGGCCGTCTCGACCTCGACGCACGTGATCGTCTTCCGCCAAGGAGAGCCGAGGCCGTTCCTAAGCGTCCCCCGCGGTCACGTCCTCCTCGACACGGCCGTCATCGGTTTCGGTGGCGTCCTCTACGCGGACTACGACCCGCGAAACGACTCCACCACGCTCTTCCGTTCCGACTGCACGATCGCGGGGGCTTGCCGGCTCATGCCCGACACGCGGATGTTCGAGGGCCCCGGCCGGATCTCGAACCTCGTCACCTCCCCGGACCGGGCGTGGATCACGGCGGGTTGGCCGGCCGCGGACCAGTTCCTCTTCTTCGAGAGCGCGCCGCGGCGACTCGGGAAAGTGGATGCGGTCTCGAACGTGACCGCGGAGTTCTCGCCCGGCGGCGACGCGGGCGGAGTCTTCCCGGAGATCGCCGGCTGGGCGCCGCCCCCGCCGTGAGACGGCGCATGCTCGTCGCGCTCGGAGCGGCCCTCCTCTGGCTCCCCCTCGCAGACAACGTGCCCGCCGCGCAGCCGCCCGGAGCCGACTGGTCGCGGCCGCACAGCGTTCAGTCCGGCGACATCACGGTCTACTACCCGCGGGGGTGGACTGCCTCCGTGGAGGAGAGCACGATCGTCGTCCGGTCAGGCGGCACGCGCATCATGCTCATCGATTACGGGACCACGCAGGCCGGCTACTTCCCGCCGCGGCCCGATCGCTTCAAACTGGACGACGACGATCGCCGCTTCCTTTCCTGCGTGGGATTCGAAGGCTGGAACGTGTCTTCACGGATCGCGGCCAGGGCGTACAGGCGCTCGTCAAGCTCGGCTCCGGGACGCCGAAGTCCGACGCGGCCGAAGTGCTCGACGGGTCGAGATCGGCTAGCCGTAGCTCCTCTCCCCATCCGCCGTCCCGGTCCGATTGGATTGCAGGCGTGATCCTCGAGAACGGCGTCATCCGCACCCTCGACGCCTCGCTGCCGAGGGCGGCCGCGCTCGCGATCGCAGGCGAGCTCGTGGCCGGCGGCGTCGGCACGCACGAGACCGCCCTCGCGAGCCCCGATCGCGTCGACCTCGGGGGGCGCTGCGTCCTTCCCGGATTCACCGACGCCCACGTCCATTTCCCGACCTGGGCACTCGCCCAGCGCCAGGTACGCCTCGAGGGCGCTGCCTCACTCGACGAGGCCCTCGCCCGGATCGGCGACGCGGTCGGGTCGGTTCCCGAAGGACGCTGGCTCCGCGGGCTCGGCTGGCGGAGCGGCGACTGGTCTCCCGCCGTCGAGCCGACGAAGGAAGCCCTGGACGCGGTCACGGGCGACGTCCCGGCCGCGCTCATGGCGCGCGACTACCACTCGCTCTGGCTGAACTCGGCGGCGCTCGCGCGGGCGAACGGGGACCTCCAGGTTCCCGGCGGAGTCGTCGAGCGCAACGAAGAGGGCGAGCCGACCGGCGTCCTGCGCGAGGAGTGCGCGTGGCACTTCCGCGACGTCTACGTGCGCCCGACGCACGAGGAGATGGTGGACGCCTCGCGCGGAGGGAATCCGGCTCGCGAACTCCCGCGGCGTCGTCGCGATCCACGACAAGGACGGCTGGCTCGGAGCGCTCGCCGTCTTCCAGGAGCTCCAGCGGGAAGGCGCCCTCACGCTGCGGGTGTGGCAGTCGCTTCCGCACGACCACGTCGACCGGCTCGCGGAGATCGGCATCTCGGCGGGCCTCGGGGACGCGTTCCTCAGGGTCGGCTACATCAAGGCCTTCATGGACGGGACGCTCGGCTCGCAGACAGCGCGGATGCTGGACGGATCGGGGGTCGAGATCACCAGCCGGGCCGAGCTCGAGGACATCGTCAGGCGGTCTGCGCGTGCAGGCTTCCCGGTCGCGCGTCCACGCCATCGGCAACCTGGCGAACCGGGAGGCGCTCGACGCCTTCGAGGCGACGCAGGATGAGTGGAGCCCGCGCGGGCTCCGCCCCCGCATCGAGCACGCCCAGCTCCTCGCGCCGGAGGACGTGCCGCGCTTCGCGAAGCTCGGCGTCGCGGCCTCCGTGCAGTTCAGCCACGCGCCTTCGGACCGCGACCTCGCCGACCGCTTCTGGGGCGACCTGACCGCGGGCGCCTATGCCTACCGCTCGCTCCTCGACGCGGGCACGCACGTCGCCAACGGCTCGGACGCGCCGATCGAGGAGCTCGACCCGCTCGCAGGGATCGCGGCCGGAGTCCTGCGCACGATCGACGAGAGGCCGGCCTGGCATCCGGAGCAGCGCGTGACGGTGGAAGAGGCCGTCCACGCCACGTGCGTCGCCCCGGCCTGGCTCGAAGGAGCCGAGCGCCGGCGCGGCCGCCTCGTGCCCGGCCAGCTCGCCGACCTCGTCGTCCTCGACGGCGATCCATTCGAGTGCCCGCCCGAAGAGCTTCGGGACGTGGGCGTGGTCGCGACGATGGCGGGCGGAAGATGGGTGCACAATCCGCCCCCGTGGGACTAGCGGCGCCTCCGAGTACAATGAGCGCATGCGCACGATGCGTCCTGTCCATGACGCCAACTGCTCGGTCGCCTGTACGGCCGACATCATCGGCGCCAAGTGGACCGCAGTGATCGTCCACGACATGTCCGAAGGGCCGCGCCGTTTCTCCGAGCTCGAGCGCTCATGCCCCGGCATCAGCCCGCGCACGCTGTCCGAGCGGCTCCGCGTCCTCGAGCAGGAGGGGATCCTCCAGCGGACGAGCGCGCGCCGCCGCGTGGATTACTCGCTGACCGAGAAGGGCGAGGCGCTCCTGCCGATCATCGACGCGATGCGGCAGTTCGGGCACGAATGGCTCGTCCCCGAGCACGGGCACGCGCACACGTCCGCCGACGACACCGCGCTCGTCTAGCTACAGCGCTTTGAAAGCGAGTAGGGTCTCGCGCGCGGCTGCGACGCCGAGCGGGATGTAGCGCGCGAGCAACCGCTCGTTCGGCGAGTGCACGTTGGCGCCCGGAAGCGAGAAGCCGGTGAGGATCGTCGGGATGCCCTTGTCGGCGAGCGCGGGGACGATCGGCAGCGTGCCGCCGGTCCGGAGCGAGGAGCGGACGTTTCCCGAGCGCACGCTCGAAGGCGTCCTGCGCCAGCTTGACGGCGGGCGCCTCGGGAGAGATGAGCCCCGCTGGAGCAGACGACCAGCGCTCGATCTCGAGCTCGGCGCCTTCGGGGGCCGCCTCGCGCAGGAGCCGCTCGAAGGCTGCGGCGATCTCGTCGACGTCCTGGCCCGGCGCAAGCCGGATGGAGACGTTCGCCTCGGCGTCCACCGGGAGCACCGTCTTCTGAAGGATCGGCGAGCCGCCGGCGAGGCCGTTCACGTCGAGGCCGGCTCCGCCAACGTGCGGACGTAGAACTCCTCGGCCGCCGCGGCGTCCATCGGACGCGCGCCCTCGGCGGCGAGCACGTCGCGCCCGGGCGAGCTCCTGCCAGCGGGCCGTCTCCTCCTCGGTCGGCGGCGCGACTCCCGCGCGAAGCACTCCGGCAGGGTCCGCGACGGCAGCCGGCCGAGAGCGTCTGCATCAGCGCGTGCACGCGCGTTCAGCGCGGCGCCGCCGAACATCCCGGAGTGGAGGTCGCGCTCGCCGCTCGAGAGGCGCACGTGGAAGTAGATGAGCCCGCGCGTGCCGAGGTCGAAAGAGGGCACGTCCTCGCGAGGCATGCCGCTGTCGAAGATGATGCAGGCGTCTGCTCCGCGCTCGTCCGCCTCGAGGAACTCGACGATGGAGTGGCCGCCCGTCTCCTCCTCGCCGTCGAAGGCGATGCGCACGTTGACGGGGAGCTCGCCCTCGCGCGCGAGCAGCTCCGCCGCCTTCAGCAGCGAGAACGAGTTGCCCTTGTCGTCCGCCGAGCCGCGCGCGTAGAGCTAGCCGTCGCGGATCGCGGGCTCGAAGGGATCGCGACTCCCAGAGCTCGAGCGGCGCCGGCGGCTGCACGTCGAAATGGCCGTAGAGCATGACGGTGGGCGCTCGCCGTCTCCGCTCGACGCGGGGATCTCGCCGATCGCGAGCGGAAAGGCGTGACGGCTCCACGAGTCGCGGCCTCGCCGCCCGCTGCCCGCACGAAGTCGCAGACCCACTCGCCGGCGCGCCGAACATCGTCGGCATGCGCCGGGTCGGCGCTCACGCTCGGGATCCGGAGGAGCTCGTCAGAGCTCCTCGAGCCAGGCCTGATCGGGACCGTCACCGCCACGGCCCGCGAGTTTCAACTAGGCCGCGACGTCTCTGAGCTTTTGGCTCTCGGCGAGCGCCTGCAGCTTCTTCAGGCTCTGGTTCTCGATCTGGCGCACGCGCTCGCGGGTGACGTTGAACGTCCGCCCGACCTCGTCGAGCGTTCGCGGGTGCTGGCCGTCGAGCCCATAGCGAAGCTCGAGGACGCGGCGCTCGCGGGGCGAGAGCGCGCACAGGATCCGCTTGAGCGTCTCCTTGCGCAGCGTGGTCTCGGCTGCCTCGTCGGGCGCAGCGGCACTCTGATCGGCGAGGAAGTGCCCGAACTCGGACTCCTCCTCGTCGCCGACCGGCTTCTCCAGCGAGATGGGCGCCTGGGCGCTCCGCCGGATCTGCTCGACCTCTTCGCGGTCGATCTCCAGCTCGCGCGCGATCTCCTCCGCGGTCGGGTCGTGCCCGAGCTCGGCGAGGAGCTTGCGCTCACGCGGCCGATCTTGTTCAGCTTCTCGACGACGTGGACGGGCATGCGGATCGTGCGCGCCTTGTCGGCGAGCGCGCGGGCGACCGCCTGCCGGATCCACCACGTCGCGTAGGTGGAGAACTTGAAGCCCTTGCGGTAGTCGAACTTCTCCGCGGCGCGAACGAGGCCGATCGTCCCCTCCTGGATGAGGTCGAGGAATGGCAGGCCCTGGTTGCGGTAGTTCTTCGCGATCGAGACGACGAGGCGAAGGTTCGCCTCGACCATCTGCTGCTTCGCGCGGTGGTCGCCGCGCTCGATCCGCTTCGAGAGCTCGACCTCCTGCGCAGCGGTGAGGAGCGGCACTTTGCCGATGTCCTTGAGGAAGAGCTGGAGCGAGTCGGTGGAGACTTCGGCCGCGTCCGGCTGCGCCTTGGTCGGCTCCTCCTCTTCCTCCGGCTCGGCCTCGACGACCTCGATGTGGAGCTCGTCGAGCTGCTTGTAGAACTCGTCGACCTGGACCGTGTCCAGCTCCAGCTCGTCGAGCGCGAGCGCGACTTCCTTTTGCGTCAGGAAGCCGGCCTCCTGGCCCTGGCGGACGAGCGCCTTGGTGGCGTCTTCGTCCAGCGTCACGCCTTTCCCACCATTCCCTCTCCCCTCTTTCAAGCTGACCCCTCCTCTGACCGTATTGACGGCCCCCGATTTGTCAACGGCCTCTCCGTGCCGGATGCCACATTTGTGTGGCGCGACTCTTGCACGGCCACCGGACAGTTCGCCATGGGCCGACCGGACTATTTGTTAGACGTTAGGTCCCAATGCTTTCAAGACGGGAAAGAAGCGATTTTGCTTCCCGGCTGTAGAGACTTGCAGGCATGGTAGCTGCGGCTTTGTCCAGCTGCGCGCGTGCGTCCTCGATGTCTCTGATCCACAGGAGCAGGACGCCGAGGTGGAAGCGGACGAGCGCGGAATCCGGGTTGTCGCGTGCCAGCGGCCCCAGACGGGAGAAGGCGACCGAAGGGTCGTCCTTGTCGAAACGCCCAACCGCGGCGGCAACCTTGGCGTCCAGCCGGTCGGGCGCGAGCTCGAGCGCGCGGTCGAAGGCGGCACTCGCCGAGATCGGCTTTCCGACCCGCTGCAACGCCGTGCCGTAGAGGATCCACTCGTCGGCTCCGCCATTCGAGCCGCCGCCTCGAGCGCGTCGAGCTGGTCCTGCGGCGACTTGCCGGTGAGGCCCGCGGGCGGCTTCAACGTGGTGAAGAACGAAGGCAGACCGGGCGCCATGTCGGAATGAAGGACGTCACCGGCGCGCACGGCCGACTGCGAGTCGGGCTCGACCTCGACCGCCTTCCGCCACTCGGCCGCCGCCTCATCCTGCTGCCCCTGGGCATAGAGCGCGAGCCCGAGGTGGAGATGGACGAGCGCGCTATCGGGATGCGACGCCTCGAGCTCCCGCAGCCGCTCGAGCGTGCCGTCGGGCCAGGCTGCGACAGCAGCTCCGACGGCGGCCTCGAGCGAGTCCGGATGGTCGCGGAGCAACGCGGCGAACTGCGCGCGCGCATCCTCGGTCTGGCCGCTGTCATAGGCCCGTTCGGCGGCGCGGAGCGCCTGCGCCTCGGAGTCGTCGCCGAGGAGGACGCTGAGCTCGAGGACGGGCGGCTTCTGGCCTGCGCTCCCGTCCCCGCGGCCGATGAGTGCGACTCCGGCCACAACGGCGGCGGCGGCGAGCGCCAAACCTCCGACAATCAGACGAACACGGGTGCGCGGGGACACGTGCCGAGCGTAGCCCGCGCGCCCTGGGCAGCTGAGGCCAAGTTGCTATATTTCGTGAAGTTATGCCGACGTACCGCGAACTGCTTCAGCAGACCAAGTCGGAGATCGACGAGGTCGACGCCTCCGCCGCGCAGGAGCTTCTCTCCGAGGACTCCGTCGCAGTCGTGGACGTGCGCGAGCGGGACGAATGGGACGAAGGGCACCTCCCGCGCGCGGTACATGTGCCGCGCGGCAACCTGGAGTCGCGAATCGAGCGCGCCGTCCCGGACAAGTCGAGCAAGGTGCTCCTCTATTGCGCCGCCGGAAACCGCTCCGCCTTCGCCGCCAAAACCCTCGAGGAGCTCGGCTACGAGAATGTCGTCTCGCTCGCCGGCGGCTTCACCGACTGGAAGCGGAACGGCCTCCCCTACGAGGTTCCCGAGGCGCTCGACGCGACGAGGCGCCGCCGCTACAGCCGCCACCTCCTGATCCCCGAGGTCGGCGAGGAGGGGCAGCTCAAGCTGCTCCAGTCGCGCATTCTTCTGATCGGCGCAGGTGGGCTCGGATCGCCCGCCTCGCTCTACCTCGCGGCCGCCGGGGTCGGCACCCTCGGGATCGTCGACGACGACGCGGTCGACGAGACCAACCTTCAGCGCCAGATCGTCCACTCGACCGACCGTCTCGGCGAGCCCAAGGCCGACTCGGCCAAGCGGACGATCGAGGCGTTGAACCCGGACGTCACCGTCAAGGTCTTCAAGGAGAGGCTCACGTCCGAGAACGTCGACCGGATCCTGGGCGAAGGCTGGGACGTGATCGTCGACGGTGCGGACAACTTCCCCACGCGCTATCTCCTGAACGACGCGTCGGTCTGGCACGGCATCCCCGTCGTGCACGGCTCGATCTTCCGCTTCGAGGGCCAGGTGACGGTCTTCAAGCCGCACGAGGGCCCTTGCTACCGCTGCCTCTTCCCCCAGCCGCCGCCTCCCGAGCTCGCCCCGAGCTGCGCCGAGGGCGGCGTGCTCGGCGTCCTCCCGGGCGTGATCGGCTCCCTGCAGGCGAACGAGGCGCTGAAGCTCGCGCTCGGGATCGGCGATCCGCTCGTCGGCCGGTTGCAGATGTTCGATGCCCTCGAGGCCACCTTCACCGAGATCTCCCTCCGCCGCGACCCGGACTGCCCGGTCTGCGGCGAGAACCCCACGATCACGAGCTACATCGACTACGTCGAGTTCTGCCAGGGCGGAAGGACGCACGTAGCCTCGTGACCCGCGTCCGCATCCCGCCCACGCTCCGCGATTCGGTCGGCGGCGCACGGGAGGTCGACGCCTCCGGCTCGACCGTCCGCGAGCTCCTCGCCGACCTGGCCGAGCGCTTCCCCGGGCTTGGCAGCCAGGTGCTCGAGAACGGGAACGAGATCGCCCCGTTCGTGAACGTCTACGTGAACAACGAGGACGTTCGCACCCTCGACGGCCTGGAGACGCCGGTGGGCGACGGCACCTCGGTCATCCTCCTGCCCGCGATGGCGGGCGGCGAGCGAACGCTGACCCCCTCCCTCCTCGAGACGATCGGCCGCACCCCGCTCGTCGAGCTCTCTCGGATAAGCCCGGAGGGTGGGGCCCGGCTCTATGCAAAGCTCGAGGGCCAGAACCCGACCGGCTCGACCAAGGACCGGATCGCCAAGACGATGGTCGAGACCGCGGAGTCTTCGGGCGAGCTCGAGCCCGGACGCGAGCTGCTCGAGCCCACGAGCGGCAACACCGGCATTTCCCTCGCGATGGTGGCGAAGCTCAAGGGCTATCCGCTGACCTGCGTCCTGCCCGAGAACTCGACGCCGGAGCGCATCCGCATGCTCGAGCTCTACGGCGCGAAGGTCGTCTTCTCGCCCGGAAGCGAGGGCTCGAACGGCGCCGTCCGCCACGCGCTGCGCCTGGCCGAGAGCGACTCCCGCTACTTCATGCTCAACCAGTACGCGAACGAGGCGAACCCGCGCGCTCACTACGAAGGCACCGGCGCGGAGATCGCCGAGGCGCTTCCGCGCGTCGACGCATTCGTCGCCGGCCTCGGCACCGGTGGGACGCTCATGGGCGCCGGCGAGCGGCTGCGGGAGTCCTTCCCCGATGTGCTGGTCGCAGCGGCGGAGCCCTTCCAGGGCGACCTCGTCTACGGCCTCCGCTCGCTCGCGGACGGCTACGTGCCGCCGATCCTCGACGTCTCGCGGCTCGACCGGAAGATTCTCGTCTCGAACGACGAGTCGCTCACCGGCCTCCGGGCCCTGCTCGACCGGGAGGGAATCTTCGCGGGCGTCTCCTCGGGCGCCGTCGTGCACGTCGCGCGGCGAATCGCTTCCGAGCTCGACGAGGACTCGGTCGTCGTCGCCGTGCTCGCCGACGCGGGCTGGAAGTACCTCTCCGCCAACTTCTGGACGGACGGCGCGCGAACGATGGAAGATCACCTCTGGTGGTAGTCCCGCCGGCGGTGCGCTCGGCGCTCGTCGAGCACGCCGAGGCGGAGAGCCCGAACGAGGCCTGCGGAGTCGTCGTCTTCAAGGACGGCGCGGCCGAGCGCTACATCCCCGGCGCGAACCTCTCCGAGAGCCCGTACCGCTACGAGCTGCAGGTGCCGCCGGAGACGTGGTTCCTGGAGGACGAGGGCTACGAGCTCGCCGTCTTCCATTCGCACGTCTCGAGCCCGCCGCGCCCGTCGCGCACCGATGTCGAGAACATCGGCCTCTGGGAGGACAAGCCCTACCTCATCCTCTCGCTGCGCACGGGCGAGCTCGCCGGCTGGCGGATCGCCAGCGGCCGGATCGAGGCGGAAGAGGTCTTCTAGGAGACGCCGAAGCTGCCGTGCATCGTCTTCGGATGCGCGTCGCAGCGGAACTTGTAGGCGCCGACCTGCAGCGTGACCTTCCAGGTGCGGCTGCCGATGACGTCGATCCCCGTCTTCTTGCTCACGCCGGGGCCGAGCAGATGGAAGTTGTGGAACGAGCTCTGGTCGGAGATCGCGAAGCGGTGCTCGCCCGGGCTCGTGTGCTTGAGGGCGGAGCCGTCCGCGCGCCTGAGCGAGATCGTCGCGCCGGGGCCGACGGTTCCCTGGAAGGGGCGCGTGGCGGCGACCGCGGGAACGGCGAGCGCAGCGGCGACCACAAGGCTGACGAGAACGGAACGGCCTGCCATCTCGTACACCTACGGCCGAGTGCGGCGAACGGATTTCTCCCGGCGTGAGGGATTGACCGGTCGGCGGGGAAGGCCGAGAAGGAGATCGTGAGGCTCCTCGCCGTCCTCGTAGCCGCCCTCTTACCTCGCCGCTCCCGCGGCGGCGGCGCCCGTGCCGCTCCCGGCCGCGCCCGGCTGCCCGCTCTTCCCGGAGACGAACGTCTGGAACAAGCCGGTCGGCACGCTCCCCCTCCGCTCCAACTCGAGGAAGGTCGTCCGCGCGATCGGCGCCCGGCTCCCGGTCCACGCCGACTTCGGCTCGGGGCTCTGGGAAGGCGCACCGATCGGGATCCCGATCACCGTCGTCGACTCGTCGCAGGCGACGTCGGCGGTGGACTTCAACTACGACGACGAGAGCGACGCGGGCCCCTACCCGATCCCGAACGGCGTCGCCATCGAGGGTGGCGACGACTCGGACGGCGACCGGCACGCGATCATCGTCGACTCCGACTCCTGCACGCTCTACGAGCTCTTCGCCCTCTACCCCTCGCCGTGGAGCGCGGGCTCGGGCGCGATCTGGAGCCTGACCTCGAACGCGCTGCGGCCGCGCGGGTGGACGTCGGCCGACGCGGCCGGACTCCGATCCTCCCCGGCCTCGTTCGCTACGAGGAAGTCGCCGCGGGCCATATCGACCACGCCATCCGCTTCACCGTCAGCCGCTCCAAGCGCGACTACGTCTTCCCGGCACGGCATTTCGCCTCCAGCCTGACGAGCAAGTCACTGCCGCCGATGGGCCTGCGCCTGCGGCTCCGGGCGAACTATCCGGTGTCCGGCTTCCCCTACCAGGCCCGAGTCGTCCTCAAGGCGCTCAAGCGCTACGGGATGATCGTCGCCGACAACGGGTCGAGCTGGTATCTCACCGGCACGCCAGACCCGGGGGTGGAACAACGACCAGCTCCACACGCTCGGCCAGGTCAAGGGGTCGGACTTCCGCGTCGTCGACACGCGCGGCCTCACAAACGGCTAGAGCTCGACCGGACGGCCCTCGTCGGCTGACCGGTAGAGCGCCTCGAGGGCTCGCGCCTGCCCCACCGCGTCGTCGCGCCCGAGGAGCGGCTCGGCCTCGCCGGCGATCGCGGCGCACATGTTGTCCAGCTCGAGGCGATAGGGGTCTGCCGGCGGGAGCGCGATCTCCTCCCGGCTCTCGCCGCGACGCAGGTGCAGGACGAGGCGCTGAGCGAGCCACGGGTCGGGAATGACGAGCGAGCCTTCGGTGCCCACCGCCTCGAGACCATCGCGCCTCGGGAGGTGCATGCCCGCGTCGATCTCAGCGAGCACTCCCCGGGGAACCGGAGGACCCCGGTGAAGAGGACGTCCACACCGGAGTCGCCGATCACCTGCTCGCCGTAGACCCGTTCCGGCTCGCCGGCGAGGAGACGGGCCGCGCTGACGCAGTACGCCCCGACGTCCATGAGCGCACCGCCGT
Source organism: uncultured Actinomycetes bacterium (assembly GCA_963766155.1). Taxonomy (GTDB): domain Bacteria; phylum Actinomycetota; class Thermoleophilia; order Gaiellales; family Gaiellaceae; genus DATEOR01. Next base: position 50,320 of record CAVYAJ010000025.1, read on the forward strand.
CGAGATCAGGGTCGAGACGGATGTTGCGCCGGCCTTCGAGCGGGAAGCTGAACGTCGCGCGCACGAGCTGCAGCTCCCCGATCACCCCGCCTTCGACGAGCTGGACGAGCTTGGCCGTCTGCGGGCTGTGGCGCCACATGAAAGCCTCCATGAGGATGCGGCCGTCGCGCTCGGCGGCGTCGAACGCCTTCTCCGCGTCCTCCGGGCTCCGCGTGAGCGGCTTTTCGCAGAGAACGTGCTTGCCGGCGGCGAGGGCCCGCGCCGACCACTCGGCGTGGAGGGAGTTGGGGAGCGAGATGTAGACCGCGTCCACATCGGGGTCCTCGATCAGCGCCTCGTAGCTCCCGTGCGAGCGCGGGATGCCGTGCTCAACGGCGTACGCCTCGGCGCGGTCGGCGTCCCGGCTTGCGACGGCGACCACTTCGGCGAGCTCGGACTTCTCGGCGGCGGCCAGGATCCGCCGGTTGATCCTCGCGGTGGAGAGGAACCCCCAGCGCACCTTGGCGGAGGTCAACCGCCCTGCCTCTGGCTCGGCGAGCTGACCAGGGCCTGGGCCTCCATGCGGCCGATCGCCTTCTGGTCGTAGCCGGCGAAGTAGTCGGGGAGCGGCTCGGCGAGCGGAAAGCGGTCGTGCGCGCGGTTCTCCGGTGTGCCCACCGTCGATCCGGTCGGCGGCGCGGCGCTCTCGTCCCCTTTGCAGCTCACGAGCCCGACGACGAGCCCGACGACCGCGGCCAGGAGGACGAGCGCGACGAGAGCCAGGCGCCGGTCGCACACGTCAGAGCGGCTGGACGAACTCGACCGGCGCCCCGTCCACCTCGATGAACGAGACGCGCACCTCGCCGAAGACGTCGAATGGCTCCGCGATCGTCTTCTCGCCGTCCATCGCGTCCTCGAGGCTGTCCACGAGGTACGCGACATGCGGCACCGTTCGGATCAGCTCGGCCTCGGGACTATCGGGCTCGTACCAGAGCCACTCCACCCGGTACGGGTGGTCGCCGGGGCTCGTGAGCCAGAGTCGCTTCGACTCGAGGAAGCGCATGCCGTCTCGCTTTGCAGGCGCCGGAACGCCGATATGGTCGAACTCCACGGGCGGAGCCTACTCGGCGGCCGCGAGTTCTTCGGCTTCGTCCTTCGGGAGGAACTCGACCTCGAGGCGCTCGATTCTCGGCCCGTCGACGTCGAGCACCTGGAAGCGCATGCCGTCGTGGAGGACCTCGTCCCCCTTCTCGGCCGCGCGCCCGAGCTCGCCGAAGACGAAGCCGGCGACCGTGTGGTAGTCCTCCTGCGGCAGATCGGCCTTGAACTCCTCGTTGAAGTCGTCGATCGGGAACGTGCCGTCGATGCGGACGTGATGCTCGTCGACTCGCTCGACCGACTCGTCGGGGAGGTCGTACTCGTCCTCGATCTCGCCGACGATCTCCTCGAGCAGGTCTTCGAGCGTGACGATGCCCTCGAACGAGCCGTACTCGTCGATGACGAGGGCCATGTGCTGGTTCGTGCGCCTGAACTCGGCGAGCATCGCCGCGAGGTCCTTCGTCTCGGGGACGACGTGGGCCGGGCGGATGAGCCCCTCGATGGCCACGTTGTCGATGCCGTCGTTGTAGAGCGCCGAGAACAGGTCGCGCACGTGCAGGAGGCCGAGGACGTCGTCGAGCGAGCCGCGATAGACCGGATAGCGGGTGTACGGCGAGTCGATGATCGCCGCGAGACACTCTTGCGGCGGCAGGTCGATGGAGATCGCGACCACCTCGGGGCGCGGGACCATGACCTCGTGGACCTCCTTGTCCGCGAAGTCGAAGACCTTGTAGAGCATCTCCTCTTCTTCCTCGAGGATGACCCCGGTGTCCTCGGCCGCGGCGACCATCATCCGGATCTCCGCCTCGTCCGCGATCACCACTCCCGCGGGCGCAGGATCGATCCCGACGACCCGCGTGAAGAGCTTCGCCGACCACTGGAGGATCGTGACGATCGGATACGTGGCGAAGTAGACGCATTCGAGCGGCACCGCGCTCCAGAGCGCGATCGTCTCCTTCTTCGACAGCGCGAGCGCTTTCGGCACGAGCTCGCCGAGGACGACATGCAGGTACGTGACGATCGCGAAGGCGAGGATGAAGGAGACCGTCGCCGCCGGAATGCCGTCGAGCCAGTTCGCGGCGAGAGGCTCACCGACGGCACCGAGGAGGATCGAGAACACGGTGACGCCGAGCTGCGAGGTCGAGATGAAGCGAACGGGATCGTCGATCAGGCGCACCGCCGTGCGGGCACGCCTCGACCCTTCTGCCGCAAGCTCGCCCAGTCGGCTCCGCCTCGCGGTCACCAGCGAGTACTCCGCCGCGACGAAGAACGCGTTCCCCAGGACGATCAGGAGAACGGCGAGGATCTCGAAGAAAATGGTCACGCCCCGCTTCCCGGGGCGTGGGTACTAGGCGGGATCTCGTCCAACTCTCAGCTTTCAGGATAGCGCAGTGCCCATACGGTCTTCCCGGCGGACACCGTTTCCAAAGGCCGTAAGCCCGCGTCGAGCACGGCGAGATCGGCTCTGTAGCCGGGCTCGAGGCGCCCACGGTCGGTGAGGCCGAGGAGCTGCGCCGGAACGAGGCTTGCCATCGCTGCGGCCTCGGGAAGCCCGAAGCGGGCGAACCGCGCGACGATCCCGGCTCCCGAGATGTCGCCGCCGGCGAGACGGTTGTCGGGCGTGAGCGGCTGGGCGACGCGATCGCTCGTGAGCGCGATCCTGCCCGGCCCGGCCGCACGCACGGTCAGGGCTTCCACCGCGGGATGCAGATGGCGCCCGTCCCCGATGAGGCCGAGCGTGACGCGCTCGTCCAGGAGCAGGGCGGCCACCGGGCCCGTCTCCCGCGCTCTGAGCGGCGTCATCGCGTTCCAGAGGTGCGTGGCGAAGCGGGCTCCAACCTCGACCGCGGCCCGCGCCGTCGCGGCGTTGGCAAGCGTATGGCCGACTCCGGCGACCGCCCGCTCGGCCACGATCCGGATCGCGTCACGGGCAAAATCGAGCTCCGGAGCGATGGTCACGAGGCGGACGTCGCCGCGGTCGAGCCATTCCGCGAGGAGATCGAGGTCGACTGGGAGGAGGTCTTCGACGGGGAGGGCTCCTGCGGCCTCGGGGTTCAGGAACGGCCCCTCGAGGTGCAGGCCGAGACAGAGCGGGTCGGTCGTCTCGACGGGTCTCTGCGCGGTTTGCAGATAGCCCGTAACGCCTGTAGCGATCAGGGTTTCCGGCGCATAAACATGCAGGTCCACGAACCCGGGAAAGACGATTCGCTCGCTGCTCGCGTCTCCATATTCGACCTCGACGATGAGGTCTTCCTCGATCGTCAGCGCACCCGTTTTCGCGCCACCGATCGGGTCAACGAGAACTCCCTCTAAAGTGTGACGCCCTCTCACCCGATTATCATCGTGCCTTGGGGGAAGCCGCAGTGTCCACAAACGGAGCCGCAACCGAGATCACGTGCCTGATCGCCGACGATCATGAGGTCGTTCGCGAAGGGCTTCGACTCTCGCTGAGCCGCTCGCCTCAGATCCGCGTCGTCGGTGAGGCGTCGGACGGCGCGAGCGCCGTGGCGATCGCCGAGAGGCGCCGCCCGAACGTCGTGATCATGGATGTGCGCATGCCGGGGATGGACGGCCTGGAGGCGACCAAGATTCTCGCCGAGCGCCTGCCGGGCACCTCGGTGCTCATCTTCACGGCGTACGGCGAGCGCAGCCTTCTCGGCCGTGGGCTCGAGGCCGGTGCGAAGGGCTACATCCTGAAGGAGGCCCCGCACCAGACTCTCCTGCGCGCCATCGAGAAGGTCGCAAGCGGCGAGGGCTACGTCGATCCGGCCCTCATGCCCGCCCTCCTCACGCGCGAGCGCGAGGAGATGCTGACGCAGCGCGAGCGTGAGATCCTGCAGCTGCTCGCCGACGGCATGTCGAACGCCGATGTCGCCGCTCGCCTCTTCATCAGCCAGGAGACGGTGAAGAGCCACGTGCGACACATCCTCGCCAAGCTCGAGGCCGACACGCGCACCCATGCCGTTGCGATCGCTCTTCGCGAGTCGATCATCGATTAGCCGGAAAAACGTACCGGGCTTCCTCGTTGCGGCCACCGTCGGCTGCGCGGTCATCAGCGCGATCGGCTGGGCCCTGAACCGCGAGGCACTCGCCGCCGCGGGTCTCATCGGCGCCACCGCGTTCGCAGGTGCCTTCGCCGTCTATCTAATCGTCTCCGAGCGCCGCCGGCACGAGTCCGCCGAGGACGAGCTGACGGCGCAAGCGAGCTTCCTCGAGTCGCTCGTGGAATCCATCGCTGCCGTGTCGGGCCCGCTCGACCCGGACGAGATCGTGGAGCGCGCCTGCGACGAAGCGAAGCGCCTCTTCGACGCCCGCTCGGCGCGGTTCCTCGCCCCGGCGAGGAGGTCAAGGAAACCGATGGCAAGCTCGTCGTGCCGCTCGCCGTCCGCGGCGAACCGCTCGGGTGGATCGAGATCGTCCGCTCGGAGCCCTTCGAGCGCTGGGACCGGACGCGCGCGTCCGTGCTCGGTGACTTCGCATCCCGTGCGGTCGAGAACGCGCGCCTCGTCATGGAGGCGCAGGAGCGCGAGGCCGAGCGCGGCCGGCTGACTCGAGCAGCTCATCACGGCCGAACAGGACGAGCGCCGCCGGCTCTCCCTCTTCCTCCACGACGGGCCCGTGCAGGCCATGGCCGGAATCGCGCTCATGCACGACGCAGCGCTCGCGTCGATCGAGGACGGGCGCTACGAGGACGCGGCCAAGGTGATCGAGAGCTCGCTCGCGCGCGAGCGGCGCACCATTCAGGAGCTGCGCGATCTCTCGTTCGCGATCGAGCCGCTCGTCCTCCGCGACGCGGGCTTCGAGGCGGCCGTGCAGGCCCTGGCCGACCAGGTCGAGCAGTCGCAGGGAATCACGGTCGCCACGAGCGTCGCAGCCGGCGAACGACTGAGCGAGAAGGCCCAGGTCGCCCTCTACCAGGTCATCCGCGAGGCGATCAACCAGGCGGTTCGCCGTCGGCCGAGCCAGATCGGAGTGACCGTCGAAGAGCTCGCGGACGGCGACTACGCGACCGAGGTCGACGACGACGGCGTCGACGAGCGGCGGCGGGCCTCGATCGAGGCGATCGAGGAGCGCGTCCGTCTCCTCAACGGGCGGCTCTCCATCGAGTCGCGTGAGGAGGGCGGCACGGCGATCCGCGTCGTCATGCCCGCCTACGTGGCGGCGGCGCAGGGGTAAGATCCGGCCCGCATGGCCGGCAAGCACATCCTGTTCGTCTCCCGCCCGACCGGCTACGAGCTGGTCGAGCGCGAAGGAGACCCGCCCGCTCCCGGGACGAAGGTCGACCTGGAGGAGAACGGCGCGCGCTTCGAGGTCGTCAAGGTCGCCACCTCCCCGCTCCCGCAGGACGACCGGCCCTGCGCGTACCTCCAGCCTGTCTAACGGCTAGCGCAGCGCGTCCTCAGCGGCGATCTTCCCGATGACGAGCGCCGAGGCGAGCGCGCTCGACCAGCCGCCCGTGGAGATCCCGCCCGCGTCCGCACCGGCAACCCAGAGCCCATCGGCGGCGCGCCCGCGCGGATCGATGGCGATCCCGCCCAGCGTCGTCGTGATCCCAGCGACCACCTCGACGGCCGTCTCGCCCTTCGAGGCTCTCGACCGGAGCCCCGGCGGCACGGGCAATCTCGATGACCTCGCCCACGGTGCGATCGCGGACCGACTCCGCAAGCGCCTCGTCGGGAACGACGTAGCGGGCGCGGGCGCCGGGCTGGCGGGCCGTCCACTGGACGACGTCGATCTCCGACCATGTACGCGGCTCGTACACCTCGCCGGCGAGGCTCTCGACACGCGCGTGCTTTGCGTACACCTGGGCCAGTGGCACGAAATCCGCGGGCGCAATCTGGGGCGCAGCCGCAAGGTTGCGGCCGTAAAACTCGGCGAGGCCCACGCTCTCGGCCGCTCCTGCCGCGCGCGCGAGTCGAAGGCCGTCCCCCGTGCTCCAGGGGTTCGCCCGCAGCACAAGGCTCTTCGCCTCAAGCGTGATCTGCTCGCGGACGAGCTCCGGGTCCCCCTGAAAGCCCCCGGTCGCAAGGATGACGGGCACGCCGTCGGGGAGCTCGGTCAGCGGCCGGCCGAGCCGCACATCGCCCGCGCGGCGGGCCAGAACCTCGGTGAGCCCCATCGGATCGAAGCGGACGCCCGATGTGAGTGGATTGCCGGTCTCCCGCATGACGGCCGGCGCGCCGAGCCCTTCGAGCCAGGCGAGCGCGTCGTCGAGGCCTCCCCAGACCGCACGCTGGAGCTCGGGGTCGCCGCCCGCGCACTCCTTCCGGAAGCGCTCGAAGTCCCGGTAGCGCCAGATGACGCAGCTCGAGAGGTACATCGACCCGCCCGGCCTGTCCCCCTTCTCATGGACGACGACATCGGCGCCGAGCTCGCGCGCACGTGCGGCAGCAACCAGGCCGGCCATCCCCGCCCCCGCGACAACGAGGTCGGGCAGCGCGCTAGACGAGCGAGAAGGTCGGCTTGTGCTCGACGTACTCGAGCTTGATGCCGTCCGGGCCCCAGACGAACACGGCGTAGGTGTTCGCCGCATCGACGATGTCGGCGATCTCGAGCCCGCGTTCCTCGGCCTCGCGGATGTGGTGGTCTGCCGAGTCCACGCGCAATCCCAGGTGGTTCAGCAGCGGGCGCTCCGGTCTCCTCGGTCTCCCCCGCTCGAGGTCCACGTAGGCGTCGCCGGCCTTCAGCCGGCCGTCCTGGACGTCGAAGCCGAGCTCGGCGAGCTGCGCGAACGTCGTCTCGGGGTCTGCGACGCGGAACGCAACGTGGTCGAGGTCGTAGGCGACTCCGTCGTCGGCCGCCACGAGCGCAAACGGGACGCGCTGCGGGCCCTCGAACTCGACGCGGCCTTCCTCCGGCCTCTCGACCGCGAGGTCGGGCGGGAGCTCGGCGAGCGCCTCATCGAGGTCGAACACACGCAGGCCGATTCGCGAGAGCGGGCCGGGTGCGCGCTCGGGCTCGGCGGCGAACAGCGTCAGCTTGCCGCGGCGTGCATCGGCTCCCACGAGCGTGAACTTGTCCGTGCGGTCGATGACGTGCATGCCCAGCCGGTCGACGAGGAAGTCCGCTAGCTCGTCCCGGTCGCCGACCCAGAGGGCGATGTGGTCCAGCGTCTCGATCTTCATACCGCGCAAACTACCCACGATAAGGGGTTGTAACGCGGGCAAAAGTGGGGAAATTCCCGGTGATGGGTCACGGGGGGTCAACGGGGAACGGAAATCGGAAGCACCCGAATTCTGCTTCTCGCGGCCCGCCAGCCCGATCTCCGCGGTCTGCTCGAGGAGGCGGGGTTCATGGTGGAGGCACAGCGACACCCGCCCAATGACGGGCTTCCGGACGTGGACCTCGCGGTCGTCTTCCGCGGCCGTCTCATCGGCCGCAACCAGGCGGCGATCCTGCACGAACGCGGGATCCCGGTCGTCGAGGTCCTGACCTCCGAGCCGACGACTGCGTCGACGGCAGGGTGGCTGCGCCTCTCGAACCGGATCTCGAAGCCGGACCTCGTCCAGGTCGTGCGCGCGGTCGCCGACTGGGCGGACGGCGACGGAGCTCGCCCGCCGAATAGAATCGGCCTTCCCATCGCGAGGAGGGCATCGATGCTCACATTCGGCGTCACGGTCCTGCCGGATCCGCCGCACACCCGCTTCGTCGAGCTCATGAAGCTCGCGGAGGACAACGGCTTCGAGTACGGCTGGACGTACGACTCCCACATCCTCTGGCAGGACGCGTATCCGCTGATGACGCTCCTGGCGATGAACACCGACCGCCTGAAGATGGGCCATTGCGTCACGAACCCGGGCACGCGCGAGCCGACGGTCACTGCGAGCGCCTACGCCACCCTCCACGACATCTCGAACGGGCGCATGGTCATGGGGATCGGGCGCGGCGACTCCGCTCGGAGAGTGATCGGCTACAAGCCGGTGAAGATGGCCGAGTTCGAGGCCGCCCTCGCGATGATGAAAGAACTGATGAACGGGCGGCCCGTCGAGTGGAACGGGAAGGAGCTCGAGCTCACGTGGGCCCAGGGGCGGCCCGACATCCCGCTCTACGTCGCCGCGTACGGCCCGCGCGCGCTGGGCGTGGCCGGCCGCGTCGGCGACGGCGTGATCATCCAGCTGGCCGACCCGGTGATCATCCAGTGGATCATGGAACAGGCGCGCGCCGCGGCGGCGGAGGCCGGGCGCGACCCGGACGAGCTCCAGTGCCTCGTCTGCGCGCCGAGCATCATCACCGACGACATGCAGGAGGCCCGCGAGGCCGTGCGCTGGTTCCCGGCGATGGTCTCGAACCACGTCATGGACCTGATCGAGCGCTACGGAGAGAACTCGGAGATCCCCAAGGACCTGACCGACTACGTCAAGGCGCGGAAGTTCTACGACTACAAGGACCACAGCCGCGAGGGCGCCGCGCACGGCGAGTTCGTCACGGACGAGATCTGCGACCGCTTCTCGGTGATCGGGAACGTCGAGCAGGTGACCGAAAAGCTCAAGGAGCTCGAGTCGATCGGCGTCGACCACTACAACATCTACCTCATGACCCACGGGCAGGAGGACATCCTCCGCGCCTACGGGAGCGAGATAATCCCGCAGTTCAAGGGCGCAGCCGTCTAGCCGCAAGGCGTCGACCGCTCGCTGCTAGGGTCGCGGGATCGACTGGACCGCGTTCCACTATCCTGAACGACCTCTTCCAGGGTCACGGCATCCTGGAGGAGGAGATCGCCGACTTCGTCGCGGTGTGGGCGGTGCCGCTCTTCGCCGCGGCGACGATCGGCCTCTGGTTTCTCGACCGGCCCGGGCCCTGGTACCGCTGGAAGATCGCCGCGCTCGCGGGCATGACCGCTGCGGGCCTCGGTCTCGTCGTGAGCCAGGTGATCACCCACTTCTGGCAGCGGCCGCGGCCCTTCGTCGCGCACCCTCACGACACCGTCCTCCTCGTGGCACGCTCCACTGAGCCCTCGTTCCCGAGCGACCACGCGGTCGCGGCCTTCGCGATTGCGTTCGCGGTCGCGTTCGTCGGCCGGCGCATGGGCGCCGCCTTCCTGGCCGCCGCGACCCTGATCTCCGTCACGCGGGTGATCGCCGGGCTGCACTATCCGGGCGACGTCCTCGGAGGCGCGGCGATCGGGCTCCTCTCCGCGGCCCTCGTCTACTGGGTCGCGGGCGACTACCTCACGCCCGTCGTGAGGCTCGCGAGCAAGATCACCGACCCGCTCGTGACGCCCGCGTGGCGTGCCCTCGACCGGGTCAAAGACCGCAGGCGAGGCAGGACGGCCTCCTGATGGCGTCGATCCCGCCGGAAGCGCGAGCCCTGCTGGAGTCGGAAGCCCTCGCACACCTCGTGACGCTCAACCCCGACGGGAGCCCGCAGGTGACCTGCATCTGGGTCGGCGTCGACGGGGACGAGATCGTGGCCGGCCATCTCTTCCCGCAGCAGAAGCTCCGCAACATCGAGCGTGACCCCCGCGTCGCCCTCTCCGTCGAGAGCAACGAGACGAACGAGATGGGCCTGCGCCACTACCTCGTCGTCCACGGCCGCGCCCGCGTCACCGAGGGCGGCGCGCCCGAGCTCCTGCAGGAGCTGGCGCAGACCTACATCGGGCCGGGGACGACGTTCCCGCCTATGCCGGATCCTCCGCCTGGCCGAGTGACCCGCATCACCCCGGAGCGCTTCGGCGGCGTCGGCCCCTGGGCCGGCGGCTAGCGCGGCGTCAGCGTGATCGAGCGTACGAGCCGGTAGGCCGTCGGCTCGAAGCCCATGCTCGGCCAGAAGCGCGCCGCGAGCAGGTTGGCCGAGCGCCAGTCCGTGCTGCACGACCGGTAGCCCTGCTCCCACGCCCAGGCGAGCGCATACCTCGTCAGCGCGGTCCCGACGCCAAGCCCCCGCGCGGCCGGGACCGTGGCTGCGATCGTGAGCTCCGTCTCCGCGTCGTCCACACGCTCGAGGATGAGGTGGCCGAGGGGCTCGCCCTCCCGTTCGGCGACGAAGTAGGCCACCCCGTCCTCGGCGAGATACTCGGCGTACGAGGCGCGCGCGTCCTCCTCGTCCGGGGCGGGCGCGCCCGCCCAGGTCGGAGCCGATGCCTGGTGGTCGAAGATGACGAAGGCGAGCTCCATGGCGAGATCGAGATCCTCGGGCCCGCCCATCCGGAGGATGAGGCCGTCGGGCTCGGGGAGGGAAGCGGGCTCCAGGGCGACCTGCGCATGCACCTGTTGCTGGGCGAAGGACAGGCTGTACCAGGCGGCAAGCACGTCTTCGTCAGCCGGGACGACGGCGTAATGGTCGAGGTAACCGGCCTCGACCCAGGCCTCGCCGGCGACCGCATAGAGGTCGCGATAGATCGCAGGGCTCTCACCCTCGGCGATGCCGTGGTCGGCGAGCGACGCCCAGGCATGACGGCCGCGAACCTCGCTCTCGTTCAGAGCCGCGAGAAGACGGCCGGCGAAGCGACCCTCCCGGAGGGCGGCTGCGCCCACCTTCCCGTCCTCCTCCAGGCGCCGAAGCTCGAGCGCCAAGCTAGTTCGCGACGGATTGGCGCTTACGGGCAGGCAGGGCGACGACCGCGAGCGGAAGCTCTTCGACCGGCGCTGGGCGCCTGCGCTCCCGCTCGTTGTCGCGCTGGGAGAGGCGCTTCAGCGTGCGCAGCTGCCGGCTTGAGGATCAGGCGGTCTGCCCACTTCACGGGGATACGGGCGAGACGCCAGCGCATTCCACGGGGGAAGGCCGTCACGGACTTGGCGACGAGCCGGGTCGAGGACGGCCCGGCCGCGCTCACCCGGTAGGTCGTCGCGGCCGGCGCGTACCACCTCTCCAGCGCATGCTGGGACATGAGCTTGCGGTCGAGCCGGACCGTCGAGCTCCCGGCCCGGGACGAAATGCGGCAGCTCGTAGACGCCCATGACGGTCTGGCCGAGGCGGAGCTCGTCGAGCCCGGGCAACAGCTCCCGCGGGCTGCGGCGCTGGGCGCTGTCGGCCCAGTCGTAGCTGTACGCCGCGACCTTGAGCTGGCAGAGCGAGAAAGACGAGCTTCGGCGGAGCCGCGATCTCCACGGTGCGCACCCGGCTCGCGTTCAGGTCCACGACCACCGTCTCGCACCAGAACGAGCCTCGTTCCCTCTCCCTGCGCCGCAAGAGCCGCATTCCATAGGAAAACGCCAGCACGGCGGAATGTAAAGCCGGATCGGGCGTCAGGCCCATCGGGTAGAACGCAGGGGATGAGATGGAAATTCTGGCAGGCCGAGGAGGAAGCCCAGCCGGTCGTGACCGAGGAGGTCGCGGCGCCGGGCCCTGATCCGGTGCCGGAACCGGCTCCTGAGCCGGTTCACGAGCCGCCTGCGCGCCGATCGAGCCCGAGCCACGTCGCGTCGGAACCGAGCCCAGCCGAGCCGCGTCGGAACCGGAGCCCGAGCCGGAACCGAAGCCGAACCGAGGTGCCTGCCCAGGTCACGCTCACGATCGACGAGGCAAAGGGCGTGATCAAGGAGGCCGGCGGCGACGTCATCCAGGTCGGCTTTCTCGCGAGCGCCTACAGGCGCAACCTGGAGGAGGATCCCGAGAGCCAGGAGACCGTTGCCTCGCGCAAGCGCCTCCGCGAGCTCGTCGGGAAGCGGCTCAAGGACCGCGGCCTGCTGGCCTCGGACGGAATCCTCGAGCTGCGCGACTAACGGTTACGGGCCACGCTCGCCGGGTGCCGGCCACGTCCTGATCACCGCGTAGCTCGGCGAGGGCCTAGCGGTACCGGTAGACGATGCGACCTCGCGTGAGGTCGTACGGCGAGAGCTCGACCTTCACGCGGTCGCCAAGGAAGATGCGGATGCGATAGCGCCGCATCTTCCCCGCCGTGTACGCAAGCGTCTCGTGGCCGTTGTCGAGGGCGATGCGGAACATTCGATTCCGCAACGCCTCGACGACCTCGCCTTCCATCTCGATCTTCTCTTCCTTGACGGAAATGACGCCTCCCGACTAACTACTGGATGGGAGCGACGTTTGTCGCCTCCGGGCCTTTCTGACCCTCGCGGGCTTCGTATTCGACCTTCGCGCCCTCCGTGAGGGACTTGAAGCCGTCGCCTGCGATGTTCGAGTGGTGGACAAAGAGATCCTTGTCACCCTCGTCCGGGCTGATGAAGCCGTAGCCCTTCGAATCGTTGAACCACTTGACGGTTCCGGTTGCCATGAAGAAACACCTCCTTACCCAGTACTGACGAACGGGTAGGAAGGTGGATGACCCTCGGTACTCGCCCTGGTTTGCACAAGCAACTTTACACGTAGAGCGCGCGCGCCGTCCGGTTAGGGGCTCCTAGGACGGAGCCGAGACCACGTAAAACGGCTGTGCTTCGAGCTTCACGACGCTATAGCGTTCGTCCGTCTCGATGATCTTTTCATTCTCGAGCTCGTGACCGGGCTTGACCCAGAACAGACTTGGATTCGACCTGCTGCGACTCCGCTCGTCGCCCGTCAGCTCGAGCCGTGCGTTGCACCGAAGGTCCGCGCACTCGCAGCCGAAGGTCGAATCCTTGCCGGCTTCGTCGTTGCGGACCGCTTTCAGACGATGATTCAACGCCGCCTGCCGTTCCTTCATGGACATGGATCCCCCTTCTGGAGTTCGCCGGGGAGCGCCTCTATCGAACTCGCCGGTCTCAGCCGTTCGAAAAGGGGGGCGCGAGAGAAGAACCACCGCGACGCTAGACTCATTCTAGTCTGCACCGGGCGCGCACGCCGCCCGGCCGCGGCGCCGCGTAAAATGGTGCGGATGGATGCTCCTTTAGCGCGCACGAAGCCGAGGCTCCGCGGGGTCTTCCACGAGATCGGCTTCTATGTAGCCGTCGGTCTCGGCGTGCCGCTCGTGCTCACGGCCGAGGAAGGGCGGGCGAGGCTCAGCTGCGATCGTGTTTGCGAGCTGTCTCGCCGGGTGCTTCGGGGCAAGCGCCCTGTACCACCGGCCGACGTGGGCGCCGACCGCACGGCAGTGGCTCGCGCGCCTCGATCATGCGGGCATCTATCTCCTCATCGCCGGCACGTACACGCCCTTTTGCCTGCTCGTGATGTCGAAGGGGTGGGCGGTGCCGGTCCTGTCGATCGTCTGGAGCGGCGCGTTCTTCGCGATCATGCTCAAGCTCTTCTGGGTGCGCGCTCCCAAGTGGCTCTCGGCAGCCATCGGCCTCGCGCTCGGCTGGGTCGGCGTCGTCGCGATCTCGCAGCTCCTCAAGGTCGAGACACGCCGGCCTCATCCTCGTGATCGCCGGAGGGCTCCTGTATTCGGCAGGCGCGATCGTCTACGCCCGCCGCCGTCCGGACCCCGCGCCGACCGTCTTCGGCTATCACGAGCTCTTCCACGTGCTCACACTCGCCGCCGCCGGCTGCCAGCTCGCCGCGATCGCGTTCTACGTCCTCCCACGAGCCTGAGCAGAGAACGCTGAGCGAGCGCCGCGCGTGACCGAGAAGTGGAGGGTCAGGGAATCGAAGAGGGTGACGCCCGAGAAGAAGGACGTCTGGGCTTCGTGGTCGGTCAGGTCGACCGCCTCTGACGGGCGAGAGGTATGGACCCGAGTCGACGTCTCGCGCGAAGCCATGAACCGGCTCGAGCGTGGCGACGTCGCCGATGCGACCCGGCAGGCGCTCCGAACGCAGGGACGGAGCCCGGTCGAGGCGGCCGTCAAGCAAGGCGACGATCCGCCAGCTCGCATCGTCTGCACGCCAACGGGGTGCAAGCCGCGCGCCTGAAACGTGAGCCACGGCGTGCAGGCCGGGCGGCGGCTGTGGGTCAACCGCCGCGCTAGCCGCTCAACGCCACGCCGACCGAGGAGGCTCGGACGAGCCGAACGTGGATCGGCACGTCGAGGGCCGTCCTCACGACGCAAAGACGCTCCGCGTCCTCGACAAGGCCCTGGAGCGTATGAGGGTGCTCTCCCTCGGCGCCGACCTCGAGTGTGAGCTCGATCGCGGAGAACTCGAAGCGGCCCTCCGGGGTCTGTTCAACGCGGCCCAGACCCTCGACCTCGATCGACGCCAGCTCGATGCCGACGGCTTCGGCCACGGCGGCGAGCGTAACTGCAAAAGATGTGGCTACCGACGCGACCAGAAGGCCCTCGGGACTCCAGAGCCCCGCGATCCCGCCCCTGAACTCAGGAGCGGTTGCGATCTCGAGGGTCGGCATTCCCGGTGCTTCGGCTTCAGTCAGCCGGCCGCCGCGCCATTGGACGGAGGCGGGAAATCGATGTGTCTTGACAACGCTCATCTTGGGGCTCCTTTCGGAGGCTCTGACTTCCACTCGTCGTGCCTCAGCAACACCTTGCCCCCGACCCCGGCGGCCCGCATCGGTGAGCCCGCCGATGTGCGTTACGGGGAAGTACGGAAACGCCCATCCCCGATCAGATCTCTTCGGCCACCATCTCGATCGCGCCGCACGGACACTCCGCGGCGCAGAGCCCGCAGCCCTTGCAGAACTCGAGGTCGATCTCGTACTGCTTCTCGGGCCCCAGCTTGATGACGGCATTGTCGGGGCAGACGCCGTAACAGTTGTCGCAGGAGAAACAGTTCCCGCACGAGAGGCAGCGCCTCGCCTCGAAGAGCGCGGTGGACGCATCTAGCCCGCCGACGACCTCGTCGAAGGTCGACGTTCGCCGGGCGGCGTCGAGCTTCGGCTGCACGGAGCGTGGCGCGTCCGCGTAATACCAGGGATTCATCCGGTCGAAGCTCGCGAGCGCATGCTTCGACCGGGCGTCGTGGCTCGCTGCCGCGAAGGAACGCGTCGATGTGGCGCGCGGCCTTCTTCCCGTGCCCGATGGCAATCGTGACCGTCCGCTCGGCCGGAACCATGTCCCCGCCGGCGAAGATCCCGGGGTGCCCGGTCATCATGTTCGGGCCGACCTGGACGACACCGTCCGCAATCTCGATTCCCGGCACATCCTCGACGAGGGAGAGATCGGTCTCCTGCCCGAGCGCGAGGACGAGCGAGTCGGCCGCCAGCTCCTCGAGCTCGCCGGTCGGCTGGGGAAGCCGGTTTCGTCGAGCTCCATCCGCTCGAGGACGAGCATCCCACTGTCCGCCCGCGTGACCGTGGAGAGCCATTTCATGAGCACGCCCTCTTCCTCGGCCTCCTCCACCTCGAAGTCGTGGGCCGGCATGCGCTCGCGGGTGCGGCGATAGACGACGACCGCTTCCTCCGCGCCGAGTCGCTTGGCCGTACGCGCGACGTCCATGGCCGTGTTGCCACCGCCGTAGATCGCAACGCGCCTGCCGAGAAGCGGCTTGCCATCGCCTTCCGTGCTTCGGAGCACCGAAACGGCGTCGAGGACGCGCGCGGCGTCGCCGGCCGGGATCGTGGCGCTACGGCCGACGTTCGCACCGACGGCCATGAAGACGGCGTCGAAGCGCTCCTTTTCGAGCGGCGTCAACCACTGGCAACCTTCGTGTCTGGCTCGAAGCGCACACCCAGGGCGAAGAGGCGCTCGAGCTCCGCATCGAGAACGTCCCGCGGGAGCCGGTACTTCGGGATCCCGTAGCGCATCATCCCGCCCGCCTTTGGCCCGGCGTCCCGAATGGTCACGGAATGCCCTCGTCGGGCGAGGTGGTAGGCGGCCGACAGGCCGGACGGGCCTGCACCGACGATGAGCAAGCGCTTCCCCGTGGGCGGGGCCGGGCAGGGGAACTGCCAGCCCTCCTCGATCGCGAGATCGCCGATGAAGCGCTCGACGGAATTGATGCTCACCGCCTGATCGAGCTCGGCCCTGTTGCAGACCGACTCGCAGGGGTGGTAGCAGACCCTGCCCATCACGCCTGGAAACGGGTTGTCCTCGACGAGCTTCTCCCAAGCCCGGCGGTAGCCGTCGCCGCCCGACTCCGCCTCATAGAGCCATGCTTGAACGTTCTCACCGGCCGGGCAGGCCTGCGCGCATGGCGGGAGAAGGTCGACGTAGACAGGGCGCTCAGTCCGCCACGAGCCCGTCTTGTTCGCGAGGCTCGAGCCCACGTCGAGAGAGATGGCGAAGGGCTTGTCGTTCATGCGACGTCCTCCTCCGAGTCGGTCAGGAGGCCAAAGCGCTCGACGTTGTGATCGGCCTGCGCCTGAGATCCGTGCCACCAGGTCGGGCCGGCCGCCATCACGGAAGAGATGCGCGAAGCGGCGCTGCGGCTCCAGGTACTCCTCGACCGGCACCTGGCGGCGAATCTTCGAGACGCTCGTGATCTCTCCGTCCTCGGCCTCGAAGACGGGGAAGAGACCCGTTTCCTTGGCGAGGCGGGCTAGCAAGACGTGTCACGGGCCCGGGATCCCCAGCCGAGCGGGCACGGGACGAGGACGTGCAGGTAGCGCGCTCCATGAAGCTCGAGCGCGCGCTCGACCTTTGCCTCGAGATCCTGGAGGTCTGCCACCGTGGCCGTGGCCACGTACGGGATCCCGTGGGCCACGGCGATGAGGGGGGGTTTTTGCCCGTGCCGAACGCGTTGCCGGCCGGGGCCGACCGGCCGGGTGGTGGCCGTCGCAGCAGCGGCCGGCGTCGCCCCGGAGCGCTGGACGCCGGTGTTCATGTAGCCCTGGTTGTCGTAGCAGACGAACAGCACGTCGTCGTTGCGCTCGAACATCCCGGAGAGGCACCGAGGCCGATGTCGACGGTGCCGCCGTCGCCGGCCTGGCGACGACCCGGACGTCGTCGCGCCCTGTGGCCCGCAGCGCCGCGGCGACCCCTGAGGCCACGGCGGCGGCGTTGCCGAACAGCGAGTGGAGCCACGGAACCTGCCAGGCGGACTCGGGGAACGGCGTCGAGAAGACCTCGAGGCACCCCGTCGCGTTGACGGTGACCATCCGGCCCTCGGCCGCCCGCATCGCGGCGTCGAGCACACGCGGGCGCCGAGCGCCTCGCCGCAGCCCGACATGCGCGATGGCCCGAGGTGATCGAGTTCGCGCGTCCGTCCACGACTGCACGGTAGCGTTCAGCCGTCCGGAGCAACCGGTTGCCGGCCGCGAAGGTACCGACTCTGGTAGAGCTTGAGCGGCTCGTGGTCATCGTCCTCCTCCGTTCGGCTGGGCGGCCTGCGTCGCGCAGGAGTCTCGGCGAGAGGCCCGAGCCTCGTGCCGCCGCGGCGAGCTCGCGCTCGACGACGTCCGTCGAGGTCGAAGAAGGTCAGACGCGAGCGTCGCTCCCGCCGACGAGCACGTCGTCGAGCACCGCCGGCAGCGACGTGGCGCGTGACGGGTCGGCCCCCGAGGCCCGCGACGACGTCGTAGACCGGCGGCGCGGCACCCGGCGAAGGCGGCGCGGACGTCCTGGCCCAGGATGCTGCCCGAGCCGACCGCGAAGGCCCGGTTGACGACGACCACCGGTCGGGCGCCCGCAGCGCCTCGCGCGACCTCGTCGGCGGCCACGGCCGGAAGCAGTCACCCCGAGGGCGCCGACCGAGACACCCTCGTCCCGCAGCTCGTCGACGACGTCCTCGATCGAGCCCAGCACGGAGCCGAGGCGCGACGACGACCACTCGGCGTCGTCGGTGCGGTAGCGCGCACGAGACCGCCCGAGTCACGCCCGAACACCTCGGCGAAGTCGGCGGCGATCTCGCGGAGCGCGTCGAGGGCGCGGAGCTGTCGGTGCGTCAGGTACTTCACCTCGGTGAACGCCTCGGGCCCGACCATCGCGCCGATGGTGACCGGCTCGTCCGGGTCGAGGCACTGCCGCGGAGCGAACGGCGGGAGGAAGGCGTCGACCTCGTCCTGGCGGGACGTCGATCTCCTCGACCGCGTGGGTCAGCACGAAGCCGTCCATGCAGACCATCACCGGGAGGGACAGCCGCTCGGCGAGGGCGAAGGCCTGTACGTGCAGGTCGACCGCCTCCTGGTTGGACTCCGCGAACAGCTGGATCCAGCCGGCGTCGCGCTGCGACATGGCGTCGGAGTGGTCGTTCCAGATGTTGATCGGGGCGCCGATGGCACGGTTGGCCACCGTCATCACGATCGGCAGGCCGAGGCCGGAGGCGTTGGGCAGCGCCTCGGCCATGAAGAGCAGCCCCTGGCTCGCGGTGGCCGTGTAGGCGCGGGCACCGGCGGCCGAGGCGCCGATGCAGGCCGAGAGCGCCCCGAACTCGGACTCGACCATCAGGTACTCGCACGGCGCCAGCTCCCCCGAGCGCACCAGGTCGGAGAGGCGCCTCCACGATGTGGGTCTGCGGCGAGATGGGGTACGCCGCGACGACGTGCGGGCGGCAGCGGGCCACGGTCTCGGCGACCGCACGCGAGCCCTCGATCTGCCTAAGCATGGTCGCTCTCCCGATCGCGGCCTCACGAGCCGCGTAGCCTCGCTCGGCGGCAGCGGCGTTGCCGGCTCGCCGACTCGCGCCGGCGAACCGGCGGCGGATCGCGTCGGCGACGACCAGGCGCCACGGCCCCGGTGAGCCCCGCGAAGGCGCCGAGCAGGGCGGTGTTCGGGAGCGGCCGTCCGAGCAGCTCGCGTGAGAGGTCGGTCGCCGGAACCGTCACCCACCGCTCGGGCCGCAGGCGTCGCGACGATCCCCGCGAGACCGAGATCGGCGAGGTCGCGCGTGGTGTTGACCAGGAGGAAGCCGTCCTCCGGCAGGCCGCTGAACAGGTCGACCTGATGAAGCAGGGTCGGGTCCTGCACGATCAGGGCGTCCGGGTCGTCACGGGTCGTGCGGACCGGATCTGCGTAGTCGTCGATGCGGCAGAACGCCATGACCGGGCGCGCCGGTGCGCTCGGAGCCGAAGCTCGGGAACGCCTGGGCGTGCCGGCCCTCGTCGAAGGCCGCGACCGAGAGCAGCTCGGCCGCGGTGACGACGCCCTGGCCGCCCCGGCCGTGGATGCGCACCTCGAACATTTCGCACAGCCTGGCCCCATACCGCTTCGGTCGCATCGTGGAGACTCCGCATCTCGTATGGGGGAAAGCGCTGATGCGGAGACCGCGTAACAGACCGGGCCGCGGTTCGCCCGCGGCCCGGTCTAGTGGGACGGTTTACGAAACGACGGCTTCTGCAGGCATTGCGACCGTCGGGCCGTCGGCCTCAACAGGCTGGGCGCTGAGGACGACCTTGAGCGCGTTCGTCGTCGCGGCTTGGGCGAAGACGTCGTAGGCCTCCATGTCGGCGTGGAGCCGAAGCGGTGCGTGGCGAACGGCGTAGGATCGAGCCACCGGCATCGATGAGCTCTCAGCAGCGTGCGGGGTCCTGAACGTGTCGACGAGCCCGGTGGTGATCGTGACGTCGCAGATCCAGAGCGTCTCGAGATGGAGCGTCGCCGGGTGGCCGTGGACACCGACGTTGGCGACCCGGCCGCCCGGGCCGGACCAGCTCGGCGCAGAGCTCGAAGGTGTCCGGGAACGCCGACCGCCTCGATCGCGACGTCGGCGCCGAGGCCGCCGGTCAGCTCGATGACGCGCGGCGATCCGCGTCCTCGGCGCCGTTGTTGACAGCGACGTCGGCACCGAAATCGCGCGCGTGCCAGCCGCGCGTCGCGAGATCGATGGCGATGATGCGCGCCGGCGTGAAGAGCCGCGCCGTCATGATCGTCGCGAGGCCGATCGGGCCCGCGCCGACGATGGCGACGGTGTCACCGGGCTCGACGCCGCCGTTGAGCACGCCGACCTCGAATGCGGTCGGAAGGATGTCGGCCAGGAAGAGGACCTGCTCGTCGGTGAGCCTTCCGGCATCTTGTAGAAGCGACGTGTCGGCGAACGGCACGCGGCGTATCGGCCTGCAGGCCGTCGATCAGGTGGCCGAAGATCCAGCCGCCGCCGCCGGTGCACAGGCCGTAGTGGCCCTCCCTGCAGAAGCGGCAGCGGCCGCAGGAGCGTGATGCAGGAGACGAGGACACGATCGCCCTCGTCAACCGTCGTGACCGCGGCGCCGACCTCGACGACGGTGCCGACCGCCTCGTGACCGAGGATCGTGCCCGGCTGTCACCGTCGGGCACGTCGCCCTTGAGGATGTGGAGGTCGGTCCCGCAGATCGTGACGGTGTCGATCCGGACGATGGCGTCGGTCGGCGCCTCGATGGCGGTCGGGAACGGTCTCCCAGGCGTCGCTCGCCAGGGCCGTGGATAGACGAGAGCCTTCATGCGATCTCCTTTCGCTTGCTCGCCTGGATCCTCACGCTCGCGGTCGGCCGTCGAATCAGCGTCACCACCGATTCGCCGTACGGGAAAGCCCGAAAGATCGTCCTTCTGGACGGGATCTGGAGGCACCGAAGTCGACGGGCCCCGTCCGCACAGGGTTCAGTCGGTGAGCGGGAACGGTGGCACCACGACCGCGCCGTCGCAGCGTGTTGTGTCTAGGCCCTTCGTGGTGCCGCGGTCGACGAAGTCGGCCATGATCTGGTCGAGGCAGCCGCCGATGCACAACTGGTGCCCGATGTGCGGGAAGATGACGGTGCGGCTGTCGGGGAAGTGCTGCTCGAGGTCGGAGAGGTTGTCGACGGGATCCTGCGGGTCGGCGCCCCCCACGAAGGCGAGCACCGGCACCGAGCTGGTCGCGGGAGCGTCCAGAGTGAGCGCGGCTCGGCGCGCTTCGGGACGGAGCTGCACTCTGCCGGAGCGCCGCGATCTGTGCGGCCGTGTAGCTGTCGAACTCGGTGCCCCACGGGCCTGTCGCATCGAGCCCGGCCCAGGGCTCGTTGCACCAGATCGACGAGCCCATGAGGTTCAGGTCGGAAGTCGAGATCCCCCGGGCCCGCTTGCTCGAGGGGCGTGTAGTCGCCCTTCGCGGCGCGGCTGACGACGAGCGGAATCGAGACCGCCTTCTCCAGGTCGAGCAGCATGAGTGGACGACGGAGGCGAGCTCGTCCCCGTCATGCCGTTCACCGGGTGGGCGTTCCATGCCTTCACGAGCTCGCCGAACTGGCGCTCCCAGCCCGGGAACGCCTTCCGGCAGTCGGGGTCTGAGGCGCAGAGCCTCGCGAGCTGGTCGAGGGCGCGCTGGGCGTTGACCGCGTAGCGGTCGAAGAAGGGGACGTCGATCGCAGTTCCGCCCACGAGGATGAGCGTGCGCACCGAGGAGGGATGGAGCTTCAGGTAGACCTGCGCCGCGGTCGCGCCGTAGGAGCTGCCGATCACGTCGAGCTGCCGGTAGCCGAGCGCCGCCCGCACCGCGTCCAGGTCGTCCATCGCCATCCGCGTCCCGTACTGGGTCACGTCGCCGCCGTGCCGCTCGATCCCCCGGTGCCGCGCTGGTCGACGAGCAGGATGTCGCGATACAGTGTTCAGCGCGCTCGACTGCCAGCCCTGGTCAACCGCGTTCTCGGTGGCGGCGTCTCCCGGCCCGCCGGCGAGATACGCGACCGCGTCGTTTCGGGCGGGCGTCAAGAACGCAGGAAGGACGAGACGTGGAGCCCGATCGTGCGCCCGTTCGGCTTCGCGCGGTTCTCCGGGACAGCGAAGATGCCACAGCGGGCGTCGATCCCCTGCACCACGCACGGCTCCGGCGGCCACGAGTACCGCGCCTGACCCGAAAAGAACGCTCGGTCGATGCCGACGACGACGCCAGGACGATGCCGGCGGCGGCCGCCAGAGCGACCAAGAGACCACACGACCCGCCGATGCGGCCCGTGAACCCGATGCGACACCGGCGCGCGCACCGCTCGACATAGGCAAACCTCCACCCAAACCATCCCTCAACTCGCGCGATGCGCCATCAGCGAACAGACGGATCCTGCGTCCGTGCATTCCCCAATCTGCGGGGCCTGTTCGCCGCGCAGAAGAGCGCTGTTTCGCCCTCAGGCGGGATCGCCGAGCTCGCGCATCAGGATGATCGCCTGCGGCGGAGCGATGAACAGCTGCTTCTTTGTCGTGACGCCGACCACCTTCCAGCCTGGCACCAAGCGTGTTGAGCTCCTCCTCGAGGTGCTTGCCGGTGTCTATCACCCTGTACTCGAACCGCCTTTCGGCATGCGCACCGAGTGGAAGTTCATGAGAAAGCGTCGCCATTTGTACACACCTCCCTCCCGCGAAGTTGCGCACTCTGAAGTTCTCGCGGTTGGCCGATTGTCCGGCCACTATGAGCGTGCCGCGCCATTCGTGCCGGCATCGGTGATAGCTCGCATCCGACCTGCGGGTTGCGCGCAAACAACAAGCCGATCCCGACTGATGATCTGGAACGCAAACGACCGGCCGAAGCCGGTCTCGCCAAGTCCTGTTCAATAGCGGGGGCAGGATTTGAACCTGCGACCTCCGGGTTATGAGCCCGGCGAGCTACCTGACTGCTCCACCCCGCGTCGCGAGCCAAGGATAGCATCCGTCCCATGCCCTGGTGGACGTGGGTCTCGCTCGCGTTCTTCGCCGCGATCGTGCTCGCCGCGAGCGTCGTCGCGCTGCTCGCGCTGCGCTCGCTGAGCCGGCTGCAGTCCGTCGGCGAGCGGCTCCAGGCCGCCTTTGAAGGACCTCTCCGACGAAGAGCGAGGAGCTGGAGCGCCGCGCGTGCGCGGGCGAGCTCGCGGGTCGAGTCCGTCGAGCCGCACTTCGAGCGCCTGCGCACGTCGCTCGACCGCTTCTCCGTCCTCACCTGGGCGATCGGCGACATGGCGAAGACCGTCAGCCGGCTGCGAAGCGCGCTGCTCGTCCAGAAGTGACCCGCGTTGCCGCCGTCGACATCGGTACGAACTCGACGCGGTTGCTCGTGGCCGACGTCGAGGGCGAATCGGTCCGAGGTCGACCGGCGCCTGGAGATCACGCGGCTGGGTGAGGGCGTGGACGAGCGGCGCATCCTGCTCCCGCAGGCCATCGCGCGCGTCCGCAACGTCCTGGTCGAGTACCGGCGCGCGGCGGAGGAGGCCGGCGCGGAGCGGACGCTCGCGTTTGCGACGAGTGCCGTCCGCGACGCCGAGAACGGCGAGGCGTTCCTCGGCGAGATCGAGTGGAGCTACGCCTTCAAGACGCGGCTCCTCGGCGGCGACGAGGAGGCGCTCCTCACCTTCCGCGGGGTTCCGCCGGACGCGATGTTGCGCCGGGAACGGTTGTCATCGACGTCGGCGGCGGCTCGACCGAGCTCATCCTCGGCGGCCCCGCCGGCGTCGCCTTCCACACGAGCCTCGACCTGGGCTGCGTCCGCCTCACCGAGCGCTTCGGCACCGACTTCGGCGGAGCGGCCGCGCACGTGCGTGAGTACTCGCCGGATCAGTGCCAGCCGATGTCCGGCCGCAAGCCGCGATCGGTGTCGCCGGGACGATCACGACGATCGCCACTCTCGACCTCGCCCTGGAGGAGGAAGATCCCGACATCGTGCACGGCCACAGGCTTTCCGCCAAGACCGTCGCCGCATGGACCGAGCGGCTCGAGGGGATGACCGTCGAGGAGATCCGGGCGCTCCGCGGCATGCACCCCGACCGAGCGCCGGTGATCGCGGCCGGCGCGGTCGTGGTCCGCGAGACGCTCGCGTACTTCGGCCTCGAGGCGCTCGAGGTGAGCGAGCACGACATCATGCACGGAGCCGCGCTCGCCGCAGCCGAGCTGCCGGAGGAGGCCGAAGGCGGCGCCCTCCCACTGCGCACACCTGCTGCTAGCTAGAAGTGGGCTCACGAGCCAGGCGTGGACGTCGCCGATCCGTGCGATCTGGAGCGTGAGGTGACCGTCCTCGTCGTAGACGTGCTCCTCCGCCCCGGGGATCCGCTGCGCGAGCCAGCGGCCGTGCGCGACCGGGACGAACTGATCCTGGGAGCCGTGCCACACCTGGACCGGGACCTCGACCTCGTCGAACTCGAATCCCCACGGCTTGACGAAGACGAAGTCGTCCTCGACCCAGCCGTCGACGCCGCTCCGCAACGCCTCGGCGATCTGCTCGTAGAAGTACCGCGCAAGGTCACCGGTGAGGCAGGCCAGGTCGGGCGGGCAGAGGAGAGAGGTGAGCGACTCGGCGATCGCCTCCGGTGAGCCGCCGAGCATCGCCTCGCGCTGCTCCTCCAGGTAGCGGCGCAGCGGCTCCTCGCCCTCGAGGGTGGCGCCGAACTCGTCGAGGTTGTCCTGGCCCATGCCGTCGAGCCAGTCGAGGCCGTCGGCGCCCCAGGGGGCCACGCTGGCAAGAGCCGCTACGGCAACGACGCGCTCCGGGCGGACCGCGTTCGCGAGCGCGTGCGGCCCGCCGCCCGAGCCGCCGTAGACGGCATAGCGTCCGACGCCGAGGGCATCCGCGATCGCAGCGATGTCGTCGGCCGCATCCGCAACCGTGCGGCCTGGATCCGGATCGGAGCCGCCGTACCCGGGCCGGTCGTAGGCGATGAGGCGGATCCCTCGCTTCGCGGCGTCCTCCACGACCTCGTGCCAGAAGAGCCGCGAGCCCGGCGTGCCGTGCAGGCAGAAGACCCCGTTGCCTTCGGGATCGCCGGCCTCCGCCACGCAAACGGTGCGTCCGCCGACATCGATGCGGTGCTCCTGCATCAGCTCTCCTCGAGGGGAGCCGGCGGGTCGTCCTCGGCGAGCCGGCGAGCGATGGGCTCTCTGGCGACGACGCCGAGCAGGCGGCCGTCGTCCGTGACGGGCAGTCGCTCCACGTCGAGCTCGGCCATGCGGTAGAGCGCCTCGTCGAGCGGGATGTCGGGCGAGATCGTGACGACGTCCCCGTCGGCGACCTCTTCGGCCGTCGCCGTCTCCATGTCGACGCCCTTCGCGACCGCGGCGACGATGTTCTCGGCCCCAATGCAGCCGACGAGCTTCTCGCCGTCTGCAACGAGCACGCTCGACACGTTGGGATGGGTCAAGAGCTCGGCCGCCTCGCGCGCATTCGCGTTCGCCTGCAGCACCAGGGGATCCGACATGAGGGCCTCGCGGACGATCACGGATGAATCCCGCGCGCCTCGAGGGCCTCGGCGACCTCGCGGATGCTCGTGACGAGCGCCGCGCGCCGGAACGGAAGCGCCTCGCTCTCCGAGAGGTCCCACACCCGGCTGAGCGCGTCGCCCATGAGGTCGGCGAGGCGCGAGCGGATCTCGTCGGGGCCCCAGAAGAGTCGCTGGATGTCCTGCACCCACTCGAAGTACGAGACGGCCACGCCGCCCGCGTTGGTGAGGATGTCGGGGAGGACGGGGATGCCCCGCTCGCCGAGGATCTCGTCTCCCTCGAGGGACGTCGGCCCGTTCGCGCCCTCGGCGACGAGCTTCGTCTGCAGCAGGCCCGCGTTCGCCGCGGTGACCTGGTTCTCCGTGGCGGCGAGGACGAGCACGTCGCAGGGAAGCTCGAGGAGCTCCGCGTTCGAGACGTCCTTCGAGCCCGGGAAGCCCGCGATGCCGTCGTGTTCGCCGCGCCACTCGTCGAGAGCCTTCAGGTCGAGACCCCGCTCATCGTGGACGCCGCCGGCGATGTCGGAGACGCCGACGACACGCGCCCCGCGCGGGCGAGCTCATGGGCCGCGACCGCGCCGACCTTCCCGTAGCCCTGGACGACGCAGCTCGAGCTTTCGAGCGACCAGCCGAGCCGGCGCACAGCCTCCTCCACGACCATGACGACCCCGATCCCGGTCGCCTCGGGCCGGAGGATGCTGCCGCCCACGGAGAGCGGCTTGCCGGTGACGATCTCCGGCACTGCGTGGCCGACCTGCATCGAGTAGGTGTCCATCATCCAGGCCATCGTCTGCTCGTCGGTGGCCATGTCGGGTGCGGGGATGTCGCGCTGTGGGCCGATGATCGGCAGGAGCTCGGCGGTGAACCTCCGCGTCAGGCGCTCGAGCTCTCCGCGCGAGAGGTTCCGCGGGTTGCAGCGCACTCCGCCCTTCGCGCCCCCGTACGGGAGGCGGAGGAGCGCCGTCTTCCAGGTCATCCACATCGCGAGCGCCGCGCACTCGCCGAGCGTCACCGCCTTGTCGTAGCGGATCCCGCCCTTCGTCGGGCCGAGCACGCTCGAGTGCTGGACGCGGTAGCCCGGATAGACGCCGAGCGTGCCGTCGTCGAGCCGTACGGGAATGGAGACGGCGAGAGCGCACGCTCCGGATAGCGGAGCACCTCCGCGACGAACGGGTTGATCCCCGCCGTCGGTAGCGCACGGTCGAACTGGCCGATCGCCTGCCAGAAAAGCGGGTCGTCGAGCTCTGGGGGGAGCTCGCCGCGCCGGGTCGTGGCGGGCTCGGTCGCCATTCGCTCAGTCTATGCGGGTCTAGACTGGGTTCGAAGATGGCTTCCGGGATGAATGCGCCGACGACCCAGTTGGGCGCGTCGACGACCTCGTGGATGCGCAGGTCGGCGGCCACGCTCGCCACGGCGTAGGCCTCCTCGCGCTCGAGCCCGTACCGGTCGCCGAGGTGGGCGATCGTCGCGCGGACGGCGTCGCGCGAGGCTTCCATCAGGTCGGGCCCGACGCCTGTGCAGACGTGGAAGCTCGTCCGCGCGTCGTCCACCTCCGCGCCGGCCGGCAGGTGGAACTGCGGCGCATCGATCGAGAAGTCGCGCGAACCGTGAGCCGGAGGATCACGTCCATGGCGGTCTCGATCGCCGTGCCGCACACCTCGCCGTCGCCCTGGGCGGCGTGCGTGTCGCCGAGGGAGAACAGCGCTCCCTCGACGCCGACCGGCAGGAAGAGGCTGACCCCGGTGCGGAGATGCTTGACGTCCATGTTCCCGCCGAAGCGGGAGGGCGGCACGATCGAGTGCTCGCCGGGCTCGGGCATCGCGACCCCGAGCGTGCCCGGGAAGGGCCGGTGCGGAAGCGTGACGCTTCTCCCCGAAGCGCACCTTGCCCGCCGCCGCGTCGACCTCGGAGATCCGAAGCCACGGGTCCGGGAACTCGTCCGCGAGGAGGCCGAAGCCGGGGATGATCGCCGTCCAGCCCCAGTCCTTGGCCTCGAACGCGAGGAGCTCGACCTCGAGCACGTCGCCCGGCTCCGCGCCCTTGACGAAGACGGGGCCACTGACCGGGTTCACGTGCGAGAAGTCGAGCTTCGCCACGTCCTCGACGCCGGAGCCCTTGTGGATCTGCTCGTCCGAGGCGTCGCGCACGTGCAGCTGCACCGATTCGCCCGACTCGATCTCGAGCGCGGGCTCGATCGAGTTGTCCCAGACGTAGTTGAACGCGTCCGGTGGTACGTCGTGGATGGACGCCATCGGCGGGATCATGCACGCTACTCGGGCTCGACGAGAAGGGTCAGGCCGTCACGCTCGACGACCCGCACCCAGGCTCCCCGGTCCGCCCCGGCCTCGCAGCGCGCGCGCCACAGCTCTCCCTGGATGCGCACCTGTCCTTCCGGCCGGCATGCAGACGCCACTTCGGCCCGCGCGCCGAGCATGGTCTCGGCGCCCATTTTCGCGCGGTGGCGCTGCGAGAGCCAGATCCAGAAGAAGGTCTCGCCGATCTCGATCAGGGCCGCCACGCCGACTAGGACGAGGCCCCATGGCGCCGGGACGACGAAGACGGCGAGGATGACCGCGATGACGAAGATCATGCCGCGGGTTGAACGGCCGCCCGCTTTTTCGGGATCATGGGACCCGCATTGGATCAGGTAGCCGCAGTCCTCGCGATTCTCGCCGCTTTCTCGTTCGCCCTGGCCGCCACGCTCTGGCAGCGGGCGACGATGGGCTCCGAGATCGTCGGGGGGAGCCCGAGAGCCTTCGCCAAGCTCTTGACGAACAAGGTCTGGCTCGTCGGTCTCGGCGCCCAGATGGTGGGTGTGCTTCTACAGGCGGCGGCACTCGACCGCGGGCGGGTCGCGATCATCCAGCCGCTGCTCGTGACCGCGGTGATCTGGGCCATGCCGCTCGGGTACTTCTTGACGAACCAGACGATCACGCGCCGCCACATCCTCGGGGCCGCAATCGTCGTCGCCGGCCTGGCCATCTTCGCGAGCTTCGGCGATCCCGCAGGGGGTCTCGACGACGCGCCGGGCTCCGCGTGGCTCTCGGCGTTCGTCGTCCTCGGCACGATCTGCATCTGCCTGCTGCTCTTCGGGCGACGGGGAGATCTTTCGGCACGGGCAACCGTCTACGGCGCCATCGCCGGCATCCTCTACGGCGTTTCGGCGACGCTGATGAAGCCCGTTGTCGAGAATCTGCACACCGACGGCGCAGCGAGTGTGCTGGAGGGCTGGGAGTTCTGGGTGATGGCGATCGGTGGGCTCGGCGGCTTCTACATCCAGCAGATCTCGCTGGCGACCGGGAGGCTCGTGACTTCCGTCGCGACTGTCTCCGTCGTCAATCCGGTCGTGAGCGTGATGCTCGGCGTGCTCGTCCTCCAGGAGCGTCTCGACCAGCCGCCTGCGTGGCACGTCGTCCTCGCGGTCGCGGGGCTTGCGACCGCCCTCCTCGGCGCCGTCGTGATCGCGTCCGTCTCCGAGGGGGCGCGAGAAGCCGAGGCGACGAGCGACCAGCCCGCCGCGTCTCCCCGGCCGCAGACGGCCTAGGGAAACCTCAAACGGAGATCTGCACCGGCGAGGTGATCAGCCAGATCACCGTGCCGAGAAAGATGAGCCAGCCAAGCGCCAGAAGGGCCTCCCGCTGGCGCAGCCGATGCAGCTTCGTGGAGATCCCGGCGAAGAACAGCGCTGAGGCGAGCAGCACGACGGCGAGCACGTAGTTGTCCGCGCGCTGGTTGGCGAGCTCGGCGTCGTCGGAATGCCCTCCGGCCTCAGCGTTCAGCTGCGAGCTCCGCACGTCTTCGGAAACGCTGTACTCCGGCATCGCGAACGGGGACAGCGGCGCATCCGGATTCGTGAAAGGCGCCGTCGCGATCCACGCGGCGAACGCAGGCTGGAACTCGGGGCGGAACCGACGCCGGTAGAACTCCGCCAGCTCGCGGTTGCCCGCCAGGTGCGCGTCGGTCCATTGCACGAAGGTGGCGATGTCGATCTGCGTGAGCTGCCCTGCCCGGGTCGCGGCCTCGGACGACTCGATGCGTGCCGCCGTCCCCTTGCTGGTGCTCACCGCCTGCTGTCCCCTCCATTGCGTCGACTGGTACGTGCTCCACGCCGTCGCGACCGCCGCGACCGCGAGCAGGATCGTCGCGAACAGCTCGACCCGGCGCTCCCTCCTCTCGTCGGGCTGCACGGTCAGGCGAAGACGTTGACGGCGCGCGCGATCACGAGCCCGACCACGGTCAGCGAGATAGCGACTGGAGCGACATCGTCAGCTTCGCCCAGCGGGCCATGGGCATGACGTCGGTCGGGCTGAAGGCGGTGCTCGTGGTCAGGGCGAGGATGAGGTAGTCGGCGTATGCGGGCGCCAGCCCGGCGGCGCGAGCTCGGGGCTCATGCTGCTGCGTGAAGGCGAAGTCGGGATAGCGGACGGTCGCCGCGGTAGCGCGCGAGCGGGCCGCCGCTGTCGAGCAGCCAGTAGAAGAGGCTGAAGACGAGGACGTTGCCGAGCCAGATCAACGCGCCCGAGGCGAGCAGCGCGCTTGCCGAGTTCGTCACCTTGGTGCCCTCGACAAGGTCGACGATCAGCTGGACCGTGGACGCCAGCGCAGCACAGCCGAGAAGGCTGACCAGCCCGATGGCGAGCCGTCTGAGCCGGCGCCGTGCCCGCTTACTCGGGCGGGATCCGCCGCGAGAAGGACGAGCACCAGCCCGACCTCGAGCGCCGGGACCAGCCAGACCGGGCCCAGGGAGGACCGGTTCGGCACCGCGACTCGCAGGACGATCGAGATCGCGATGAAAAAACCAAGCGTCGCCACGATCGGCCAGCGCGGCTCGAGTACGAGCCGCTCCTCACGGTGCGCGCTGGTCACGCCGGGCTCGGGCTCGCGGTCTCGGCGGCACGGGTGGTGTCCGGGTCGGCCGGACGCCTGTCCTCGGCCTGATAGGCGGCGAGGAGCTCCTGCTCCCGCTCGGCCCGGGGGAAGAAACGGGCCACGACCACGGCGCCGAGGAGCACCGCGACGATTCCGGCCAGGTAGGCCCACTGGTCGCCCTGGAGGAAGGACTTCTTCGCCGCCGCCGTGATCTGGCTCGAGTACTGCGGATACTGCTGAGCGACGGCCTCGGCGCCGTCGAACGACTTCGTCAGCTGGCCTGCGACGCTGTCGGACACCGTCTTGTTCGACTCGGCGATCGGCACGCGAAGGCGGAGGCATAGCCCGCGGTGAGAAGCGCTCCGAAGATGGACTGCATGAAGGCGCCGCCCAGGTCCCGCTGCAGGTCGGCCGTCCCCGACGCCATCCCCGCGCGCCGGACGGGCACGGAGCCGGTGAGCGAGTGCGAGGCCGGGGTGCCGGCGAGGCCGACCCCGATCCCGACGAGGGCGTAGCCGAGACCGACCTTCCAGTAGGGGGTGCCCTCCTTCCAGAGGAGGAGCATCGTGAGGAAGCCGAGCAGGACGAAGACGTAGCCGAAGAGGAGCGTGAAGCGGGCGCCACGGGCTTCGACGATCTTCGCGGAGCGCGGGGCGACGAGCACCATGCAGAACGCCGCGGGCAGGATGACGAGGCCGGCGTCCAGGGTCGAGTAGCCGAGCACGTTCTGCAGGTACTGCTGGCCGACGAACATCGCGCCCATCAGGGACCCGAAGACGATGATTCCCGCGCAGGCCGCGACCCAGAACGGCGGCCGTGCGGCGACGTCGAGGTCGTAGAGCGGGTTCGATGCGCGTCGCTGACGGAGGTAGAAGAGCGCGAGCGCGGCGATCGCGACGAGAGCGAGAACGATGCTGAGCGTGCCCTTGTTCGGCACCGGCGCGAAGTTGATCGCGAGAATCAGCGCGCCGACCAGCACGAGCGAGAGGATTCCGCCGAGGTTGTCGACCGGCTCGGTCGCCTTCGTTCACGTGAGCGGGCACGAGGCGTACAGCCATCACGATCGCCACCACCGCAAGCGGAAGGGTCAGCAGGAACACGGAGCCCCACCAGAAGTGCTCGAGAAGAAGGCCGGAGAGCAACGGGCCGAGCGCGGCGATCGCGCCGCCGATGCCCGACCAGAGCGCTATCGCCTTCGTCCTCCCCGGGCCGGCCCAGAGCGCGGTGATGAGGGCCAGCGTCGTCGGATAGGCCATTCCCGCAGCGACACCGCCGCCGATGCGCGCGACGATGAGAACCGTGTCCGACGGGGCCCATGCAGCCAGGATCGAGGCTGGAATCGCGAGCACGGTCCCGATTACGAGCATGAGCTTCCGGCCGTAGCGGTCGCCCAGCGCCCCGAGCCAGAGCACCGAGCATGCCAGCCCGAGGGAGTAGCCGACCGCGATGAGATCGAGCGCCGTCTGGCTCGAGTCGAAGTGCTTCCCGATCGAGGGCAGTGCGACGTTGGCGACGGCCAGGTTCAGGTTCGCGACCGCGGCGACCAGGATCAGCGCCGTGAGGACGAGCCCCGCGCGTTGCGGCTGCGAAGCGGTTGGGTCCACCGGGGCGCTCACGATTCCTGACGCAGTCTGGGGCTGGAATAGGTGACTACCGCCGGACTTCACCTAGGTGAATGTGGGATCGAACGGCATTTCCCGTCCGGCCGGCGCAGGACGGAGAGCCAGGCGGCGGGCGGCGCCGAGTACCGGGCGACTTGGGCCAAACGACGTATATCGGTGCCGGGCCGGCGTGGGTAGCGTCTAGCCATGGGCGTGACCCTGCACCCGGGGGGGACGCTTCAGCAGCCGGCCCGCCCACCGCCGCTGTTGACGACGAAGCTGCATCCTCCGGCCGGGAGGGAGCAGACGGTCATGCGCCGTCGTCTCGTCGAGCGACTCCAGGCTCCAGCGGGCACCAAGCTGACGGTCCTGGCCGCGCCCGCGGGATACGGGAAGACGACGCTCCTCGGAGGGTGGCGCGAGTGGCAGGCGCCGCAGCGGCCGATTGCATGGCTGACAGTCGACGAAGGGGACAACGACCCGGTCGTCCTTGGTCCTACGTGACCGCCGCGCTCGTCGAAGCGTGCCCGACGCTCGAGGTCAAGGCCGTACCCGGCAACGTCGACGCGGCGACCGTTATGGACGCCTTCCTGCCGAGGCTGATCAACGCCATCGCGGCATTCGGCCCCGC
This sequence comes from uncultured Actinomycetes bacterium, assembly GCA_963766155.1. GTDB lineage: Bacteria > Actinomycetota > Thermoleophilia > Gaiellales > Gaiellaceae > DATEOR01. Next base: position 82,253 of record CAVYAJ010000025.1, read on the forward strand.
GGCCCTCGTCCTCGACGACTTCCACGAGCTCGCGAGCGGGCCGGCCCGCGACTCTCTCGCCTGGTTCGTCGACCGGGCGCCCTCCACATTCCAGCTCGTCATCGCCACGCGGAGCGAGCCTGGGTTGCCGCTCGGCGCCTTGCGCGCCCACGGCGAGCTGGTCGAGCTGCGCGCGGCGGAGCTCGGATTCGACGCGACCGAGGCAGCGGCCCTCCTGAACGACCTGCTCGGGCTCGGCCTCGAACGCACCCAGGTCGAAGCGCTCGTTGAGCGCACCGAGGGCTGGCCGGCAGGGATCTACCTCGCGGGTCTCTCCCTGCAGGCGACACCCGACCGCTCCGAGTTCGTATCCCGGTTCAGCGGCGGAAACCGCCACGTGGTCGACTTCCTGGTCGACGAGGTGCTGAATCCCCATGACCCCGACGTCCAGACCCTGATGCTTCACTCATCGGTCCTGGGACGGATGTGCGGTCCCCTCTGCGACGTAGTGCTCGAGACGGAGGGAAGCGAGGAACGGCTTCACGAGCTTGCCCGCACGAATCTCTTCGTGGTGCCGCTCGACGACCGCGGCGAGTGGTACCGCTTCCATCAGCTTTTCGCTCAGCTCCTGCGCGTCGAGCTCGAGCATCGCGAGCCGGGTCTCGCCCCCACCCTCCACCGCCGCGCACTGGCCTGGCACCTCAGACACGGAACGCTCGAGGAGGCGCTCGAGCACGCCGTCGGTGCGGATTCTCTCGGCGGCGATGGGACGAGCCGCGATGCGGCGAATGAGCTGCCGGACCGCCCCCACGGCGATCTGAGCGACCGCGAGCTGGTCGTCCTGCGGATGCTCACCGGGCCCCTGTCCGAGCGCGACATCGGCCGCGAGCTCTACCTGTCGCACAACACCGTTCACAGCCATACGAGGTCGATTTACCGGAAGCTCGGCGTTTCGTCTCGGTCCGAAGCGATCCACAGCGCGCGCTCAGCCGGCCTGATCTGACCTCCGACTGCGGTCCACCTAGGTGAATGAGCCCACCCTCACCTACTTCTGCGTCACGCTCGCCGGTATGGGCGCGACATACCGGATCGTCGTTCGGGGAGAGATCGACGACCGCTTCGCGTTCCTCTTCAACGGCATGCGGATGGAACGGGTGGAGGGCACGACAGTTTTGACGGGGTCGGTCGTCGACCAAGCGCAATTGCACGGATACATCGAGCGGCTGGCTGAGCTCGGCCTCGACCTCGTCGGGATCGAGCAGCTGGGCGAGCCCATCGGCCTCGCGGCCCGGGCGCCGACCCAAGGAAAGGGGAAAGAGTGATCGCTGACGCACCCACCATCCAGGAGGCTCAAAAGCCACAGCTCGAAGGCCGCCGCGCCGACCGCCTGGTCGTATTCGGCATCACGGGCGACCTGGCGAAGGTGATGACATTCCGCTCGCTCTACCGGCTCGAGCAGCGCGGCCTTCTGGATTGCCCGATCGTCGGCGTCGCGGTCGACGACTGGTCGGTAGACCAACTCGTGGAGCGCGCGCGGGAGTCGATCGTCGGCACCGGCGAGGAGCTGGACGAAGACGTCTTTCAGCGGCTGGCCAAGCGCTTCTCGTACGTGTCCGGCGACTTCGCGGACGACGCGACCTACCAGCGAGTGGCCGCGGCGATCGACGGTGCGACCATGCCCGTCTTCTATCTCGAGATCCCGCCGTTCCTCTTCGGGAGAGTCGTGAAAGGGCTGGCCGGTGCCGGACTGACCAAGAACGCGCGCGTCGTGGTCGAGAAGCCGTTCGGACACGACCTCGAGTCCGCTCGCGCCCTGGCGGACGAGCTGCACGCTCTACATCGACGAGTCCCAGCTCTTTCGCATCGACCACTACCTCGGGAAGATGGGCATCGACGAGATCGTGTTTCTGCGCTTCGCGAATGCGATGCTCGAGCCGATCTGGAGCCGCAACTACGTCGCCTCCGTCCAGATCACGATGGCGGAGGACTTCGGCGTCGAGGATCGCGGTCACTTCTACGATCCCGTCGGCGCGCTCCGCGACGTCGTCGTCAACCACCTCATGCAGGTGGTCTCGCCTGCGCGATGGAGGCACCGGCGCGCGGGGATCCCCAGACGATCAAGGACGCCCAGGTCTCGCTGTTTCGCGCGGTCAAGGAGGCGGAACCGGCCAACTACGTCCGCGGACAGTACGAGGGCTACCAGTCGATCGACGGCGTCGCCCCCGACTCCACGACCGAGACGTTCACGGCTCTGCGCCTCGAGATCGAGAACTGGCGCTGGGCCGGCGTGCCGTTCTTCATCCGTGCGGGGAAGTGCCTCCCGGTGACGCAAACGGAGCTCAGGCTCGTCTTCAAGCACCCGCCTCGGCTCGGCTTCAAGGCCTTCGACCGGAGCATGGAGCCGAACCAGCTCGTCGTGAAGCTCGACCCCTCGACCGGCATCCGCATGGAGCTCGAGGCTCACCGGGCGGACGGGCCCGGGCAGGTTCAGCTCGACCTGGAGTTCTCGCAGCAGGGCGGCGAGGGCGCCACGCCGTATGAGGTTCTCCTCAATGCGGCTCTCACGGGAGAGAGCACCCGCTTTACCCGCCAGGACGCGGTCGAGGAGACGTGGCGGATCTTCCAGCCGCTCCTCGACGCCCCTCCCCCCGTCCAGACGTATGCGCCGGGCTCGTGGGGCCCGGACGAGGCTGACCAGTTGCTGTCGGGCTACGGCCGCTGGCACGGGCCGTGGATCGCCTCATGAGTACCGAGGCACCGCAAAGACAGCCCCGCAGAGCGCCGCCGCACCTTCGCCGTTTCCGCCGATCGCGGATTACGCATTCCTGTCCGACTGCCATACGGGCGCGCTCGTCGCGCCGGACGGGGCGATCGACTGGCTGTGCTTCCCGTCCTTCGATGCACCGAGTGTCTTCGGGAACCTGCTCGACCGCCAGGCGGGCTTCTTCCGCTTCGCGCCGTTCGGGATCCACCATCCGACGGCCCGGGTCTACGAGCCCGGCACCAACGTCCCTCCTCACGACCTGGAAGACGCCTTCGGGCTGGATCCAGGTCCGGGACGCGCTGACGATCGGCCCCTGGGACCACGAAGACCAGGTCACGCCGCACACCCGCCCGCCCGCAGACGACGACGCAGACCACATGCTCGTCCGCACAGTCGAGTGCATCGAGGGCCAGGTCGAGGTCGAGCTCGTCTGCGAGCCGACGTTCGACTACAGCCGGGCACCAGCGGAGTGGACGATGCCCGACGGCGACCGCAACACTGCGCGACGCGAGCGGGGGCGGGCCAGGATCGGCTGAAATCCGACCTTGCGCTCGGGATCGAGGGCGACCGCGTTCGCGGGCCGCCACGTTCTCCAGCGCGGGCGACCACGCATTCTGCGCCATCTCGTGGGCCGAAGGGCTCGCCGTGCCGGAGAACTTCGATGAGGGGCCGAAACGTATCAACGGCCACGATGCGCTTCTGGCGCGCGTGGCTCAGCACGGCCCGGATCCCCGACCATCGAGCTGCGCGATCCGATCCAGCGTTCCGCGCTCACGATCAAGGGTCTCACCTACATGCCGACGGGGGCGACCGTCGCGGCTCTACGACCTCGCTTCCGGAGACCCCGGGCGGCGAGCGCAACTGGGACTACCGCTACACGTGGATGCGCGACACGACGTTCACGCTGCAGGCGCTCCACTTCCTCAATCTCAACTGGGAAGCCGACGAGTTCATGGAGTTCGTCGCCGATCTCGAGCCGACCGACGACGGCTCGCTCCAGATCATGTACGGGATCGACGGCCGGCGAGACCTGACCGAGTCGACGCTGGACGCGTTGACCGGCTACGCGGGCGCGAAGCCCGTCCGGATCGGGAACGGTGCGTTCGACCAGAAACAGAACGACGTCTTCGGCGCGGTGCTCGACTCCATCCTCCTGCACACGCGCCGCAGCGACCGGCTCCCGCGACGCCTGTGGCCGATCGTCCAGTCGCAGGCCGAGTGCGCGACCGCCGTCTGGCGGAATCCCGACCAGGGCATCTGGGAGGCACGCGGCAAGCCGCAGCACTACGTGTCCTCGAAGCTGATGTGCTGGGTCGCGCTCGACCGAGCGGCCAAGCTCGCCGACATCCGCGCCGACCCCGAGCTGCAGGCGAAGTGGCGGGCGATCGCCGACGAGATCCACGCCGACATCCTCGAGCACGGCGCCAAGGGTGGCGTGCTGCGCCAGCACTACGAGACCGAGGCGCTGGACGCGTCGACGCTCCTCGCGGCGATCTTCGGCTTCCTCCCGGACGACGACGACGGTCCTGCGCAAGTCGGTCGAAGCGATCGCGGACGAACTCACCGAGGACGGCTTCGTCCTCCGTTACAAGACGGACGAGACCGACGACGGCCTCGAAGGGAAGGAAGGGACGTTTCTCATCTGCTCCTTCTGGCTCGTGTCCGCCCTTGCGGTCGTGGGCGAGCTGCAGCGGGCGCGCGACCTGATGGAGCGCCTGCTCAGAGTCGCGTCGCCGCTCGGCCTCTACGCCGAGGAGTTCGACGCCACGACCGGCCGGCACCTGGGCAACTTCCCGCAGGCGTTCTCGCACCTCGCCCTCATCGAGGCGGCGGCGCGGATCATCGTCCCCGAGCTGCTGGAGGAGTACTAGGAGGTCGCATGGACACCTATGACGTGATCATCATCGGCACGGGCGCGGGCGGCGGGACGCTCGCCCATCACCTGGCGCCGTCCGGCAAGAAGGTCCTTCTCCTCGAGCGGGGCGACTGGCTGCCGCGCGAGCTGTCGAACTGGCTCTCACAGGACGTCTTCGTCGAGAACCGCTACGTCTCGGACGACACCTGGTACGACGCCAAGGGCAAGGCGTTCCAGCCGCAGGTCCACTACTTCGTCGGCGGCGCGACGAAGCTCTACGGCGCCGCCCTCTACCGTCTTCGCAAGGAGGATTTCGGCGAGCTCGTACACCACGACGGCGTGTCGCCCGCATGGCCGATCTCCTACGAGGAGCTGGAGCCGTACTACACCAAGGCGGAGGAGCTCTACCAGGTTCACGGAGCGCGCGGCGAGGATCCGACCGAGCCGAAGGCGAGCGGCGCGTATCCGCACCCCGCCGTTTCGCACGAGCCGCGCATCCAGCAGCTCTCCGACGATCTGGCCGCCGCGGGGTACCACCCGTTCCACGCTCCGTGCGGGATTCTGCTCGACGAGACAAACCCGCCCTACTCGAGAGTGCGTGCGGTGCGCCAACTGCGACGGCTTCCCCTGCCTCGTCCACGCGAAGTCGGACGCCGAGGTGATCGCGGTGCGCCCCGCCCTCGAGCACCCGAACGTCACGCTGCTCACGAACGCGAAGGCGGTCAGGCTGGAGACGAACGAGGCGGGCACGGCCGTCACCGGGGTCGTCGTCGAGCACAACGGGGAGACCGAGACCTTCGCGGGAGAGATCGTCGTCGTCTCTTGCGGAGCCGCGAACTCGGCGAAGCTCCTGCTCGAGTCTGCGAGTGACAAGCACCCGAACGGGCTTGCAAACGGCTCGGACCAGGTCGGGCGCAACTTCATGTTCCATGACAGCGCGGCCGTTCTCGCGCTGTCGCGCGAGGAGAACTCGACGATCTACCAGAAGACGCTCGGGCTGAACGATTTCTACCTCGGTGATGGCAACGGCTTCGACTACCCGCTCGGCAACGTCCAGATGGTGGGGAAGTCGCAGGCGCCGATGTTCCGCGGGGAGAAGCCGGTCGAGACGAGGCTCGCGCCACAGTGGTCGCTCGAGCGCATCGCCCGCCATGCGATCGACTTCTGGCTCTCCACGGAGGATCTGCCCCGGCCCGACAACCGCGTGACCGTCGACCGAGAAGGCAAGGTCACTCTGAGCTACTCGGAGACGAATACCGAGGCCAGAAAGCGCCTGTACGAAAAGGTGAAGTCGATCGTCGGGGACCTGGACATGAACCCGGGACATCTCATCCACCGCTTCGCGTACATGAAGAACGACATCCCGGAGGCCGGCTGCGCGCACCAGGCGGGAACGTGCCGGTTCGGCTCCGATCCTGCCGACTCGGTGCTGAACACCGATTGCCGCGCCCATGAGCTCGACAACCTCTACGTGGTCGACACGAGCTTCTTCCCGTCCATCGGGGCCGTCAATCCGGCGCTGACCGCCATGGCGAACGCGCTCCGCGTCGGCGACAACCTGCTGGAGCGGCTCGCGGCCTGATGCCGTATGCGCTCCTTTCGGGTGAACAGATCGAGTTACGCGCCGGCGAGCAGCGAGTCGTCGTCGCCGAGGTCGGCGCCGGCCTCCGCTCCTACACGGTCGGGGACCAGGACGTGCTCGACGGCTACGCCGCAGACGAGCTGGCTCCGTCCGGGCGCGGGCAGGTGCTCGCCCCGTGGCCGAACCGCATCGAGGACGGCACCTACGAGTTCGGCGGGGCTCAGCACCAGCTGCCGCTCAACGAGGTCCCGGCGCGAAACGCGATTCACGGACTCGTCCGCTGGTCGGCCTGGTCCACCGCCGAACACTCGCCCGACCGGGTCATGCTCGAGCACACGCTGCATCCTCAGCCCGGGTATCCGTTCTCGCTCGCGCTCGGAATCGAGTACTCGCTCTCGCAGGACGGCCTTCGCGTTACTTCGACCGCCACCAACATCGGGCCCGAGGCCTGCCCGTACGGCTTTGGCATGCACCCGTACCTGACCATGGGCACGGAGAAGGTCGACGAGCTGATCCTGCGCGCACCCGGCCGAACCGTGCTGAAAACGAACGACCGCGGGATCCCGGTCGGCTCGGAGCCCGTCGACGGCACCGAGTACGACTTCCGGCGGCCGCGGCCGATCGGCACGGCGAAACTCGACCATGCCTTCACCGACCTCGAGGGCGACGACGACGGCCTCGCGAGCGTCGAGCTCCTCAACCCCGAAGACGAGCGGTCGCTTCTCCTCTGGCTCGACGACGGTTACCGCTACCTGCAGCTCTTCACCGGAGACCCGCTTCCGGACGTGGGCCGGCGGAGCCTCGCGGTCGAGCCGATGACCTGCGCGCCGAACGCGTTTCGGACGGGGGACGGCCTGCTCGTGCTCGAGCCGGGGGAAGCGACGAGCGCGTCATGGGGGATCCGGGCGTGAGCGCCGGCCGTCCCCGCGTGCTCATCCTCGGAGGCGGCTTCGCCGGGGTCGGCGCGGCAAAGGAGCTCGAGAAGGCGGACGCAGAGGTCGTGGTAGTCGACCGCCACGACTACCACACCTTCCAGCCGCTCCTCTACCAGCTGGCCACGGGGCTCCTCGAGACGACCGCGGTCGGCCATTCGCTCCGCGATCTCCTGGAGCGCCAGGAAAACACGAGCGTCCACAAGGGAACGGTGACCGCGATCGACCTCGACGCCCGCGAGGCCCGGTTCGAGGAGCTCGCGCCCGTGACCTACGACTACCTCGTCCTCGGGCTCGGCGCCGAGGTCAACTTCTTCGGCACCGAGGGCGCCGAGGACCACGCCTTCCCGATGTACACACTGCCGAACGCGGTGCGCCTCAAGGATCACCTGCTCGAGCGCTGGGAGGCCGCGGAGCGGGACCCGAGCCTCGTCGAGGACGGCGCGCTGAACATCGTCATCGTCGGAGGCGGGCCCACCGGTGTGGAGACGGCCGGGGCCGTCGCCGAGCTCTACCGCGCCGACTTCGCGGGCGACTACCCGTCGCTCCCACAGGACGAAGCGCGCATCAGCCTCGTCGAAGCCGGGCCCGAGCTCTTCTCCATGTTCAAGCCGAAGATCCGCGAGTACACGGCCAAGGCTCTGACGGATCGCACGGTCGAGGTCAGGACCGGGGCGATGGTCGCGTCGGTCTCCCCCACCCGCGTAACGCTGAAATCCGGCGAGGAGCTGAAGGCGCACACCCTGGTCTGGGGTGCGGGCCTGCAGGGAAACCACCTCGTGCAGTCGCTCGGCCTGGAGCTCGAGCGCGGCAACCGAATCGGCGTCGGGCCCGACCTGACGGTTCCCTCCCATCCCGAGGTCTACGCGCTCGGCGACATCGCCGCCATCGTGGACGAGAAGACCGAGCAGGTCCTCCCACAGCTCGGGTCCGTCGCTCTCCAGTCGGGCGAGCACGCCGGCGAGAGCATCGCCCGGCGGATCGCGGGCAAGGACACGAAGCCGTTCGCCTACAAGGACAAGGGCACCATGGCGGCGATCGGCCGGCGGGCCGCGGTCGTGCAGATGCTCGGCGGCAAGACGATGACGGGGACGAAGGCGCAGCTCGCGTGGGCCACGGTGCATCTGGCCCTTCTGCCCACGAACGAAGATCGCGCGAAGGCAGTTGTCGACTGGGCCGGGGCGACGTTCTCGCACCAGCGGGTAGGGCGGATCACGGTCGAGAGCGAGTAGCGGCGAGTGACCCTCGCGCTCGGCGGTCGATCTCGCCCGCTTGCAATTCGCGACGACGTCGCTATACCACTTCCTGTTCGTGCCTTTGACGCTCGGCCTCGGCCCGATCGTCGCCACGTTCCAGACACTGTGGCACCGGACGAAGAACGAGACCTGGCTGCGCCTCACGCGCTTCTTCGGGACTCTCTTCCTGATCAACTTCGCGATCGGCGTCGCCACCGGGCTCGTCCAGGAGTTCCAGTTCGGGATGAATTGGTCGGTCTACTCCCGCTTCGTCGGCGACGTCTTCGGTGCGCCGCTCGCGATCGAAGGACTGGCAGCGTTTTTCCTCGAAGCGACCTTCCTCGGCCTCTGGATCTTCGGCTGGGACCGGCTCTCGCCGCGCCTCCACCTGGCAACGCTCTGGATCGCCGTCGCGGGCACCTGGCTCTCGGGCTACTTCATCCTCGTCGCCAACTCGTGGATGCAGCACCCGGTCGGCTACAAGATCGTCGACGGCAAGGCCCAGCTGACGAGCGTCTGGGCGCTCCTGTCGAACGGGTTCGCGCTACGCGCCTACGTGCACGTGATCCTCGCCGGCCTGATCTTCGGGTCGAGCGTGGTGCTGGGCGTGAGCTGCTGGCATTTCCTGCGCGGCCATCAGAGTCGACGTCTTCCGCAAGGCGGCGATGGTGGCGCTGATCGTCGCCGTGCCTGTGACGTTTCTGCAGCTCGTCGTCGGCAACCGCTTCGGCGAGGCGGTCACGAGCGCGCAGAGCATGAAGATCGCCGCCTCCGAGGCGCAGTGGGAGACGTGCCAGCCTTGCGGCTTTTCGGCTCTTTCAGATCGGCGGGTTCACGAAGGACGACCCGACGCCGGCGTTCTCGATCACGATCCCGAGGCTCCTCTCGTACATGGCCACGGGCTCGTTCAACGGCGAGGTTCAGGGCCTCAACCAGCTGCAGGCCGAGGAGCAGAGCGAGTTCGGCCCCGGCAACTACATGCCGGACGTGCGAGTGACCTACTGGTCGATGCGGGCGATGGCCTACATGGGCATGCTGATGTTCCTGGTCGCGGCTCTCGGGGCGTGGCTCTACCGGAAGCAGAAGCTCGAGCGGGCCCGCTGGTTCCACCGGACGGCGATCGTGGCGATCGCGTTCCCCTACATCGCCGCGACCGCGGGCTGGATCCTGACCGAGATGGGGCGCCAGCCGTGGATCGTGCAGGACCTCCTGAAGACGGCGGACGCGAACTCGCCGAGCGTGAGCACGACCTGGCTCGGAATCAGCCTTGCGTTCTTCATCACGCTCTACGTCGCCTCCTCGTCGTCGACGTCTGGCTGATGCGGCGCTACGCAAGCCTCGACGCGTTCGCCGAGGCGAGTGACGAGGGCGAGTCTCCCGGCTCCGCGCCGGCGGTGAGCTTCTGATGGATCTCCAGATCCTCTGGTTCCTGCATCGTCGCCTTCTTCTGGTCGGGCTATTTCCTGCTCGAAGGGTTCGACTTCGGGGTCGGCATGCTGCTCCCGTTCCTGCCGCGGGACGAGGCGGAGCGAGGCGTGATGCTGCGTTCGATCGGCCCCGTGTGGGACGGAAACGAGGTCTGGCTCGTCGTGGCGGGCGCGGCGACCTTCGCCGCCTTCCCGGCGTGGTACGCCACGATGTTCTCGGGCTTCTACATCGCTCTCTTGCTGGTCCTCTTCTTCCTCATCGTGCGCGTCGTGTCGTTCGAGTGGCGGGAGAAGAGCACGAGCACGCACTGGCGCTCCGTCTGGCTCTGGGCAAACGCGGTCGGTAGCTACGGTGCGTCGCTCATCTGGGGAGTCGCCCTCGCCAACCTTCTGTTCGGCGTGCCGCTCGACGAGAACGGCGACTTCAGCGGGACGTTCTGGGATCTCTTCAGTCCGTACACCCTCCTCGCCGGTGTTGCCGTCATTGCGATATTCGCCTTTCACGGCGCCACCTTCCTGACCCTGAGGACGAGGGGGGCGCTCCTCGACCGTGCGGGCCGCGCGGCGCGCACTCTGTCGTATCCGGCCGTCGTGTTCGGGGCGGCGTTCCTGGCGGCGACGGTCGGCGTCGCGACGCATCGGAACGACAAGGATCTCTTTCCGCCGGTCCTCCCCGCGGCAGCCGGGATCGCGGCGCTCGTTCTCGGGGCCATCCTCGTCCAGACCCGCCGCGGCTGGGCGTTCGCGATGACCGGGCTCGGTGCCGTGCTCGCGGTCGTCACGCTGTTCACGAGCCTCTATCCACGGGTCATGGTCTCCGACCCGGCCTTCGGGAACAGCCTCACGGTCGAGGGCGCCGCGTCCGCGCATTACTCGCTCGCCGTGATGAGCGTCGTCGCGCTCATGGCGGTGCCCGTCATCCTGCTCTACCAGGGGTGGACGTATCGCGTCTTTCGCCACAGGCTCGGTGAGGACGAGTCCGCGGCGGAGCCAGCCCCGCCGCTCGCCACGCAGCCCGAGGTCTAGGTGCGAGCGCTCGACCCGCGCCTCGCGCGCCGCGCCGAGCCGGTCCGCGTTCTGCTCGGTGTGGACATCGCGCTCGGGGTGGCGACGGCGCTGGTCGTCCTCGTGCAGGCGACGCTGCTCGCGCGGATCGTCGCCCGGGCATTCGACGGAGCTCCGCTCGGAGCGGTGAGGACCGATCTCGTGCTGCTCGGGCTCGCCTTCGCGGCCCGGGGGGCGATCGCGTGGGCCTTCGAGGCGGCAGGTGCGCGCGCCGCCGCGACTGTCCTCTCCGAGTTCCGGCTCGAGCTGGTCGAGCGGCGTCTCAAGGCGCAGCCCGCAGCGCTCGACGGCGTCGGGGCCGGGGAGATCGCCGCGGCCGCCGTCCAGGGCGTCGACGGGCTGCGAGCCTATTTCGGCCGCTATCTCCCCCAGGTCGTGCTCGCGTGCGCCGTCCCGCTCGCGGTGCTCGGCTGGGTCGCGGCGATCGATCCCACGTCGGCGCTCGTCATGCTGGCGACCCTCCCGCTCGTGCCCGTCTTCATGTGGCTCATCGGGCGCTACACCGAGGCGCGGACGCGTGAGCGCTGGGTCGCTCTCCAGCGCCTCTCGACGCACTTCCTCGACGTCGTCCGCGGCCTGCCGACCCTGCGGCTGCTGAACCGAAGCGGCGCCGAGGCGAGAGGACATCGAGACGGTGAGCGAGGAGTACGCCGCGCGACGATGGAGACGCTCCGGGTCGGATTCCTCTCCGGCACCGTTCTCGAGCTCGCTGCGACTCTCGGCGTGGCGCTCGTCGCCGTCACCGTCGGCGTGCGCCTCGTCGGCGGGGCCTCGGCCTCCAGGCGGGTCTGACCGTGCTCGTGCTGGCGCCCGAGCTCTACCAGCCGCTCCGCCAGCTCGGCGCCCAGTTCCACGCCAGCGCGGATGGGCTGGCAGTCGCGGAGCGGATCCTGGACCTGCTCGAGGCACCCGCGGAGATCACGGCGAAGGGGACACTCCTCCGCTCTCGCCGGCGAACGAGATCGTGCGGTTCGAGCACGTCTCCTTTGCGTATCCGGCGCGGGACGGGCTCGTGCTCGACGGGCTCGACCTCGAGCTTCGCCCGGGCGAGACCCTCGCGCTCGTGGGAGAGACCGGCGCCGGCAAGAGCACCGTCGCGAGCCTTCTCCTCGGCCTCGCCGAGCCGACCGCCGGGCGCGTGACGGTGGGCGGCGTCGAACTCGCTCGCCTCGACCTGGACGCGTGGAGGCGAGAGCTCGCGTGGGTTCCCCAGCGCCCGACGATCTTCCACGGCACCGTCGCCGACAACATCCGCCTCGCCCGCGCAGAGGCCCGCGAGGATGACGTCCGGGCTGCGGCGCGGCTCGCCGGCGCGGACGCCTTCGTGCGTGCGCTTCCGGTCGGGTACGACACCGTCGTCGGGGACGCGGGACGGCCGCTGTCCGCCGGCGAGCGGCGCCGGATCGGGCTCGCGCGCGCGCTCCTCAGGCCCGCCGCGCTGGTCGTCCTCGACGAGCCGACTGCAGATCTCGACCGGGAGAGCGCGCTGCTCGTCGCCGAGGCCGTCGAGCAGCTACGCACGGTCGCACCGTCCTGCTGCTCGCGCACACGCCGGAGCTCGCGGCGCGGGCCGATCGCGTCGTCGTCCTCGACCGGGGCAGGGCCGAGCTCGTCCACGAACGGACGGCCGCGTGAAGACCCTGCGCCGCCTCCTCGCGCTCGTGGAGGCTCCCGATCCCGGGTGGCCCTCGCGGCCGGGCTGGGTGCGGGGACGGTGATCTGCGGAGTCGGCCTGATGGGGACGGCCGGATATCTGATCTCCCGCGCGGCCGAGCGGCCGGCGGTGCTCTCGCTCACCGTCGCAATCGTCGGAGTGCGATTTTTCGGATCTGACGCGGCCCTTGCTGCGCTACTTCGAGCGGCTCTCCGCGCACGACCTCGCCCTTCGCACCCTCGGACGCGCTCGCCGCCGGGTCTACGAGCGAATCGAGCCCCTCGCTCCCGCGCAGCTCGGGGACTGGCGGGACGGCGATCTCCTCGCGCGGCTGGTCGCCGACGTCGACGCGCTGCAGAACCTCTACCTGCGGGGAATCGGGCCGCCCCTCGTCGCGCTCACGGCCGGCGTCGTCTCCGTGTCGGTGGCCGCGGCGATTCTCCCGGCGGCCGCGATCGTCCTTGCCGCTCGGCCTGCTCGCCGGAGGGATCGCGGTGCCCGTGGCCGCGGTTGCGATGGGCCGGCGAACCGAGAACCTCGAGGCTACGGCTCGTGGTGACCTGACGGCAGAGCTCGTCGAGACACTGCGCGGTGCGCCGGAGCTCGCCGTCTACGGGCGGGCCGACGATCGCATCGAGAGGCTTCGCGGGGCCGATCGCGTGCTCGTGCACGTCGCCCGGCGCGCTGCCTTCACGGACGGGGCCGGGGACGGAGCGAGGCTGCTCGTCACGGGTGCAACCGTCGCGGGAGTGCTGGCCGTCGCAGTCTCGGCGCACGCGTCGGGAAACCTCGACCGCGTCCTCATGGCGACGCTGGCGCTGCTCGCACTCGCCTCGTTCGAAGCGGTCCAGCCCCTCGCGCAGGCTGCTCGGGAGGTGACAGAGACGCTCGCGGCGGGCCGGACGGCTCCTCGAGCTGACGGACCGCGTGCCAGCGATCGCCGATCCCGACGAGCCCGCCCGGTTTCCGGACGAGCCCTTCGAGGTCGCCCTCGAGGGTGTCCGCGCGCGCTACGGGAACGGCGAGCAACCGGTGCTCGACGGCCTCGACCTTCGCCTCGACCCGGGCCGCCGGGTGGCTCTCGTCGGCCCGAGCGGCGCCGGCAAGACGACCGTCGCGAACCTCCTCGTCCGCTTCCTCGACCCGGAAGCCGGACGGGTCACGCTCGACGGTCGGGACCTCCGCGACTTCCGGCAGGAGGATGTTCGCGGCGCGATCGCGGTCGCGGGGCAGGACTCCCACCTCTTCTCGATCTCGATTCGGGAGAACGTGCGCCTGGGACGGCCGGCCGCCACCGACGAGGAAGTCGAGGGCGCTCTCGGGGAGGCACAGATCCTGGACTGGGTGCTGGGCCTGCCCGAGGGTTGGGACACGCTGGTCGGCGAGGAAGGCCGGGAGCTCTCGGGGGGCCAGCGTCAGCGACTGGTGCTCGCGCGGGCCCTGCTCTCCGACGCGCAGGTGCTCGTGCTGGACGAGCCCACCGCCCATCTCGATTCCGCCACCGCGACGGCATTGATGGACAACATCCTCGGGGCGACGAGGGACCGCACGACCCTTCTGATCACGCACCGGGCCGAGGGGCTCGAGCGCATGGACGAGGTGCACACCCTCGTCCACGGGCGGACAACCGTTGAGTGCCGGGGGTGAGAGTCGAACTCACACGCCCTTGCGGGCAGAGGATTTTAAGTCCCCCGCGTCTACCGTTCCGCCACCCCGGCGGGTCGGTTCAGCGCAAGTGTAAGGGCGGGCCAGACAGGATTCTCATTGCCGGCCCGGCGTCAGCTGGTTAGAGCGGGAACTTCTCGGGCGCATCGCCGGTGGGGCCCCGGTAGTCGTCGCGGAAGTTGTCGAACGCGCCCTGGTCGAAGGTCGGGCACGTCATCAGGTGCGTCCACGACGTGAGGAAGATCTTCTTGCTCGCGTCGGGAGGCGGGGTCGCCTGGATGCTCGGCCAGATCGGCGCGACGACGATCCCATCGGGATCCGCCTGGTACCAGTCGGCGATTTGCTCCACCGTCGAGGCGGGGACGTCCGCGCCGTACTGCACGACGACGCCGCCGTGCTCGAGGTTGTGGACGAGCGCGGTCTCGTCCACCGGGGCGTCGTAGAGGTTCCAGACGGCCGGCGCCTTCGGGCCGGGCGGGTAGTGCGGGCCGCTCGTCGGCGGGTAGGAGTTGTAGCGGAAGTCGCTCGAGAGCTTCTCGATGTGCTGGCGGCCCATCGGCGGGAAGGTCGCGCGGGTGCAGGGGCCCGCCGGGCCGCTCGCCTCGGCGCTCCCTCCTCGGGTCGCGAGGACGATGCCGACGATCGCTGCGGCGACGATGATCGCCACGCCGAGCGCCACGAACCAGAGGTTCAGGCGACGGGGCCCGCCCGACTCGACACGCCGCTGCGGTCCTGCGGCCCTCTGCTGTGGACCTTGGCTCGTGCGGGGAGGAGGCGGGACGCGGCTCTTCTTCTTCTTGGCCACGACTCGGAGAAAAGTATCAAGCGGTCGCGCGCGCCTGAGCGCCGAAGAAGTCGGCGACGGCTGCGAGGTCGGCGACCACCGGCGCGGGCGGAAGCGCTTCGAGGAAGCGCCGGCCGTACGCCCGCGAGCGGAGCCGCGGGTCGAGGATCGCCACGACGCCCTCGTCTCCGTGCCCGCGGATCAGGCGCCCGAACCCCTGTCGCAGCTGCAGGACGGCCGCGGGCAGGGCGTACTCCGCGAACCAGTCTCCTCCCTCCCGCGTGATGCGCTCGCAGCGCGCCTCGACGAGCGGATCGCCCGGAGCCGCGAACGGCAGCTTGTCGATCACGAGGAGCGAGAGCGACTCGCCCTGGATGTCGACGCCCTGCCAGAAGGTCGCGGTCGCGAAGAGGATGGAGTCGACGTCGTCGCGGAACCGCTCCAGGAGCCGCTCGCGCGGCGCGTCGCCCTGCCGCAGGACGGGGAACTGGAGCCGCGGGGCGCAGCGGGAGACGAGCTCGTCCAGCGCGCGGTACGAGGAGGTGAGGACGAGCGCTCGGCCCGCCGAAAGCCGGCAGAGCGAGACGATCTCGTCCGCGAGCCGGTCGTAGTAGCCCGGCGAGCGCGGCTCCGGAACGCGGGTCGGGACGTAGACGAGCGCCTGGTCGCGGAAGTCGAAGGGCGACGGGAGGACGAGCTCGCGCGCGTCTTCGAGCCCCAGCCGGCGGCGGACGAAGCCGGGGTCGAGCGTGGCGGAGACGAGGATCGCCGTCGTCCCGCTCTCCCACAGGCTCTCGCAGAGAAGGCCCGAAACGTCGACGGGCGCCCACGCGACCGCGCCGGGCTCGGCCCACGACACGCGGTCGGGGTCGTCGAGCGCGAGGCAGCTCTCCACGTCCTCGGCCGCGACGAGCGTGCGCCGGGCGAGCGCGTCGCCGTCCTCGCCGGTGCCGGTGAGCGCGGCGGCGAGCGCGCCGAGCGCGGCCGCGAGGACGAGGCCGTGCTCTTCGAGCTCCGCCTGGTCTGCCGCGGTGAGGCGGCGGCGCCCGGAGCCGGGATCGAATGCCCCGATGAGGCGCTCGCCGGCCCGGTCGACCTCGGCCAGCGGCCTCGCCGGCGGCGTTCGGCTCTCCTCGCGGCAGAAGCGCTCCACGTCGCGCTCGAGCTGGCGGAGCCGCGCGAGCGAGATCCGGCCGCCGAACCACGCGGCGGCTGCTTCCTCCAGGCGGTGCGCCTCGTCGAAGACGACCGCGTCGTGCTCCGGCAGGACGGCGGCGCCGTCGGAGCGCGTGCGGAGTGCGAGGTCTGCGAAGTAGAGGGCGTGGTTCGCGATGACGAGCTCCGCCTCCCCCGCCCGCTCGCGCGCCTTCTCGGCGAAGCAGCTTCCGACGAGGGGGCAGCGGCGGCCCGCGCAGCGCTCGGCTCCCACGGAGAGCTCGGACCAGAGCGTCTCCGACGGCTCGAAGTCGAGCTCAGCGCGGTCGCCCGTCTCCGTCATAGCGATCCAGTCCCGCAGCCGCTCGAAGTCGGCCGCGTCCTCTGCCGTCCGGAAGAGCCCGCCGAGCTGGTCGACGCCCTGGAGGCCCTTGCGGCAGAGGTAGTTCTGGCGGCCCTTGACGACGGCGACCCGGACGGGGCGCCCGAGCGCCGCCGCGGCGGCCGGCACGTCTTTCGTCAGGAGCTGCTCCTGCAGATGCCTTCGTCGCCGTCGCCACGACCACGCGTTGGCCGGAAAGGAGCGCCGGGACGAGGTAGGCGAGGCTCTTGCCGGTGCCCGTGCCCGCTTCCGCCACGAGGTGGTCGCGGCTCTCGAGCGCGTCCGCGACCTCGGCCGCGAGCGCCTCTTGCTCGGGCCGCGGCTCGAAGCCGGCGAGCGCGCCAGACAACCGGCCAGCAGGTCCGAAGAAGGCATCCATGGGGGACGACGAGCCTAGTTCAGGCTCCGGTCATCATAGAACGTGTGTTCGCACGTATATGCGCCGGACTCTGTGCCGAAAGAAAAAAGGCCGCTCTTTGCGAATGTTTTCGCCCACGGCGTTCTTGACGGCCGACGAAGCCGGCCAGTACGCTGCGCGAGCCAGATCCGGTAAGCCCTCGGGCTCGCCGGATTTGGCGTTTAAGGACACGTACACTGCGGCGTATCCAGACGAACGAGGAGGAGCCCTCATGGGTTGGCTGGACAAGCTGCTAGGCCGCGACAAAGAGGATGCGGGCGAGCCCGCCGGAACCTCCACGAGCGTGGAGAGCGACATGGATGGCCGGCGCGGCCGACGATCTCGACCCGCACGCCGGGCACGATCACCCGCCTGGCGAGCACCCGCACGAAGAGCAGCCGTAGGTAGAGGCGGCCTTCGGGCCGCCTCTTCTCTTCCTCCGGCGGTATGCCGTCCGACGCGGTCTCTAGCGTCTGTCGGTCCTTGATCGTGCTCGTCGCCATCCTTGTCCTGGCCGCCGTCGCGGCGCTCGCCGTCTGGCTCAAGAAAGAGCTCGCCGACCTGCGCGCGAGCTCCGGCCAGCAGCTCTCCGCCCAGCTCTCCGAGCGCAACGCGGACGTCGACCGGCGCCTCGCGAACGTCGTCGAGACGATGGACCGCCGGCTCGGCGACTTCGACCAGCGCGTCGACCACCGCCTCGAGAGCGCGGCCCGCACGGCGACGGCGATCCACCAGCAGCTTGGGAAGATCGGCGAGACGAACACGCAGATGCTCGACCGCGCAAAAGACCTCGCGCGCCTCGAGCAGGCGCTGCGTCCGCCGAAGGCGCGGGGCGGTTTCGGCGAGCTACTCCTGGGCAACCTGCTCGCCGATACCTTCCCCCGTGACAAGTACGAGCTCCAGTACGGCTTCCGCAGCGGCGAGCGAGTCGACGCCGTCATCCGCCTCGACCGCTCGCTCGTGCCCGTCGACGCCAAGTTCCCGCTGGACAATTTCACCCGGCTGATCGACGCCGAGGACGACGCCGAGCGCGAGCAGCACGCGAAGCAGTTCGTGCGCGACGTGAAGGCGCACGTCGACGCGATCGCCGACAAGTACATCCGCCCGGACGAAGGCACGTACGAGTTCGCGCTCATGTACCTGCCGGCCGAGGCCGTCTACTACGAGCTCGTGTGCAACCGGCTCGGCGGCGAGACGGGGCCGCTCGGCTACGCGCTCGAGCGCAAGGTCATCCCGGTCTCCCCGTCGACCCTGCACGCGTACCTCCTCGTGATCCTGCTCGGCTTCAAGGGCCTGCAGATCGAGGAGCACGCCAAGGAGGTCATGGCGTACTGCGCCCAGCTCGGCAAGGACTTCTCACGCTTCAAGGACGATTTCGAGCTCGTCGGCACGCACATCGGCCGGGCCCAGTCGAAGTACGCCGAGGCCGAGAAGCGCCTCGGCCGCTTCGAGACCAAGCTCGAACGGGCTGCCGACACCGAGCCTCGAGCCTTCCGAGGCGGAGGCCGTGCAGGAGCTTCCGCGCGCGCTCGATGCAGCCTAGGGACGGCCTGGTACCGAAGAGGAGCGCCGATGCCCTCGACCGGCCGGAGGTCATCCCGGTGCCGCACGGCCCAGACGCGCCCGCCCCGCACGAGGGTCTGGTGCGCGGCGACCCTGCGAGGACGCCGGAAGTGGTCGACGCCGTCCTCGAAGAGCCAGAGCTCGACCCGCGCATCTGACGCGCGTGCCATCAGCTTCCAGCAGTACGTTTCCTCAGGCAACGCAAACTACACGAGCAGGAACAATCGGCTCCGTAACGCCGTTTACTACGTAGAAGCATGAATTCTGTCGACGGAAAGGACGCAGTGAGCTCGAACGACGTACGCGAAGTGATCATCATCGGCGGTGGCCCCGCCGGCTACACCGCTGCCCTCTATGCGGCGCGGGCGAACCTCAACCCGCTCGTCATCGAAGGCTTCGCCTGGGGCGGCCAGCTGATGATCACGAGCGACGTGGAGAACTACCCCGGGTACGCGGACGGGATCCTCGGGCCCGAGATGATGCAGGACTTCCGCAAGCAGGCGGAGCGCTTCGGCACCGAGTTCATCACGGACGACGTGACGAAGGTCGACTTCTCGGAGCGCCCTTTCGGCGTCTGGGTCGGCGACACCGAGTATCGCGCCGAGTCGGTCATCGTCGCCACCGGCGCGAACGCACGCCAGCTCGGCCTCGAGTCCGAGAAGACCCTGCAGGGCCGCGGAGTCTCCTACTGCGCCGTCTGCGACGCCGCGTTCTTCAAGGAGCGCGAGGTGGTCGTGGTCGGCGGCGGCGACTCCGCGATGGAGGAGGCGACCTTCCTCGCCAAGTTCGCGCCCAAGGTGACCATCGTCCACCGGCGTGAGTCCTTCCGTGCGTCTCCGATCATGGTCGACCGCGCCCGCTCGAACGACCGCATCGAGTTCGTCCTCGACTCCGTCGTCGAGGAGGTGCTCGGCACCGAAGACGGCTGCGTCACCGGCGTTCTCATTCGCAACGTGAAGACCGGCGAGGAGACCGAGCTCAAGACCGACGGGCTCTTCGTCGCCATCGGGCACGACCCGAACACCGCGCTCTTCCGCGGGCACCTCGACATGGACGAGGCCGGGTACATCGTCACGAACGGGCAAGTCGACGGAGACCAACATCCCGGGCGTCTTCGCAGCCGGCGACGTCCAGGATCACGTCTACCGGCAGGCGGTCACGGCCGCCGGGTCGGGAACGATGGCGGCGCTCGACGCAGAGCGCTGGCTGGCAGCCCAGCACGGGCAGCCCGAGGCTGCGCTCGCAACGCCGCGCAACTGGTAGTCCTTCCGAAGACGTGCCCTACTTCATCTGCCCCAACTGCCGGCGCAGGTCGATCGACCACGACCGCCGCGAGGACCTCACGAACGAGGCCGTCGGCTGTGCGCACTGCGGCTTCGGCTTCCTCTTCGAGCTGCTCGACGACTACTACCCTGCGCCGGGACGGGATTCGTCGTCTGCGACCAGGACCGGCGGATCCTCGCCGCGGGCCAGGGCGTCTTCGAGCTGACGGGCTACCGCGAGCAGGAGCTCCTCGGCCGCGACGTCACCGAGGCGTTCTCGATCCAGACGCGAAACGGCGACGCCAATCCGGCCGAGGTCGCCGTCGAGTGGGGCGTGCGGCAGCTCGGGAAGAAGATCTCCGTCAAGACCCGCTCAGGCGTGACCAAGGAGATCACGGCCGACTACTTCCCGGCCTATGACGAGGACGGCGGCCTCCTCGTCGCGCTGATTCCCAAGGCCTAGCCCGGCTCAGACCCGGCTCGACGGGCAGAGGTCGTTCACGACGCACTCCGCGCACCGCGGCGCGCCGTGCGATGCAGACGCGGCGGCCGTGCCAGATGAGCAGGTGCGGGAAGCGGGCCCAGTCCTCGCGCGGGACGAGGCGCATGAGATCGCGCTCGATCTTCACCGGGTCGTCACGGCGTGTGAAGCCGAGCCGCTGGGAGAGCCGGCGGACGTGCGTGTCGACCACGACGCCCTGCGTCGCACCGCGCTCGGCGGCCACGACGTTCGCGGTCTTCCGCCCCACTCCGGGCAGGCGCACGAGATCCTCCATCCGGGTCGGCACCTGGCCGTCGTATTCCTCGATGAGGACTTTCATCGCGCCGCGCAGGTTCCTCGCCTTCTGCCGGAAGGTCCCGGTCGGACGGAGGTCGGCCTCCAGCTCTTCCGGCGGCACGGCCAAGTAATCCTCCGGACGCTCGTACTTCTGGAAGAGCTTCTCCGTGACCCGGTTCACGGTCACATCCGTGGTCTGCGCGGAGAGCATCACCGAGATGAGGAGCTCGAGGTCGTTGCGGAAGCGGAGCGCGATGACCGCGTCCGGATGCGCCGCCGCGAGCCGGTCGATTACCGGCCGAACGCGTTCTCGCTTCGGCCCGACGCGCTTCCTCGCTTCCTGGACGTAGCTGCGGTGCACTACGCGGCGGACGCGGAAACCGCCGGCTGCGCGCCCGGCAGCCCCGGGCCCGCGCACACGACGTCGAGGGCGGGGCAGCCTGCGCAGGCAAACTCGCTCGGCGTCGGGCGAAAGTCGCCCGCATGGATCGCCGCGATCGCGTCGGACAGATCCGCTTCGAGCGCGGTGACCTCGTCGCGGACGAACGTGCGCCGCACGGCGTCCTCGGGCCGCTCGAGAAATACATAGGCGACCTCGACCTCGTCGGCGCCCGCGCGGAACGCGGCCAGCGCGTAGACGAGCCGCTGGAGCGAGTAGTCGTCCTCGAGCGCCTCCTCCGGCGTCAGATCCTCGAGGCGGTTCGTCTTGTAATCGACGATGAGAGCACGGCCCTCCGCGAGGCGGAAGAGATCGAAGCGCCCGTGCAGGAGGACGCCGTCGTGCTCGAAGGCGAACGGGAGCTCCGGCTTCGGCTCGGCGCCGGTACGAAGCTCGGCCGCGAGCGGCGAGGCGTGCCACGCGTCGACGAGCGACGAGACGCGAGCAAGGTCCTCCGGCGTCGCGGCCGGATAGCGTCCGAGGACGAGATCTGCCGTTTCGGCACCGGGAAGGCCGTGCTCGAGCGCGACGTGGACCGCGTCGCCGATCTCGGTCGCCGCAAGCCCCTCGACGCCGGCGACGAGCCCGCTTGGCTCGGCCGAGCGCAGGCCGGCGAGCCGCTCGGCATAGAAGCGGTACGAGCAGCGCCCGAACAGGGCAAGGGCGCTGTAGGAGAGGCTGCGAATCCGGAAGGCGGGCGGCTCGGGGATCGGCGCGAGGGGCGGAAGCTGGGGCGCGGCGCGCGTCGCGGCGCCCTCGACCGCGGCGAAGAGCTCCAGCTGCGCGACCGCGGCCTCCTCCACCTCGGGCAGTCCTTCCTCGCGCCGGTCGACGCGAAGAAGGACGCGGGCGCCCTCCCGCTCGAGCTCGACAGGCTGGCCCGATTCGAGGTCGGCCTCGAGGCGGTCGAGGATCCAGCGGATCGGCGCCTTCGCGTCGCGCGTCGAGGTCGGGTCGACAGCTCCGGAGACGATGAGGCGGTCGATCGCGCGGGTCATCGCCACGTAGTAGAGGCGGCGCGTCTCGGCCTCGTCGGCGGCGCGCTCTGCCGCCCGAAGCTCGTCGAAGCCCGAAGCGGCGTGGCGCTTCCCGGTCGAGGGGTCGACGACCTTGAAGCCGACCCGCCCGTCCGGCAGGCAGAGGATCTCGTCGCGCACGGCATGCTCGGGGTTCCGCCCGGCGTCGGCCACGACGACGACCTTGAACTCGAGGCCTTTTGCCGAGTGAATGGTCAGGAGCCGCACCGCATCGCCGCCCTCTTCCTCGGCGACAGCCTCGCCCTCGCGCGCACCGGCGGCCTCCTGGTCGGCGACGAAGCGGAGGAAGCCTTCGATGTCGGGGCCGCGGAGTTCCTCGTAGGAGCGCGCAAGCCGGGCGAGCTTGCGGAGGTTCGCGTAACGGCGGCGGCCGTCCCACCGAGCGAGGACCGCGAGGTCGTAGTCGTGCTCGGAGATGATCCGCTCGCAGAGGCGTTCGAGGCCGGAGGTGGCCGCGGCCCGCACCAGCCGGTCGTAGCGCTGGCGGAACGCCTCGAAGAGACGCCGGTCACGCGGCCCGACGTCGGCGGGTAGGTCGCGCTCCATCCCGCTGAAGAGCGGGCGCTTGCCGGCCGCGCGGCGCAAGAGGTAGAGCGCGTCGTTCGAGACGCCGACGAACGGCGAGGCGAGGACGCTCACCAGCGCCTCGTCGTCGTAGCGGTTGAGGACAAGCCGCAGGTACATCTTCAGGTCGCCGACCTGCTGCTGCCCGAAGTAGCCGCGTCCCGCCGCGCGGTACGTGGGCAGACCTTCGACCCGCAGCGCCTCCTCGTAACGCTCCGCGTCGGTGCCGGCCGCGAAGAGGAGCACGATGTCTCCCGGCGCAGCCTGTCCGGAGTCCACGAGCTCGCGCACGCGCCGGGCAACGTGCCGGGCTTCCGCGATGCGCCAGTGCGTATCGCCCTCGCGGTAGCTCGACTTGTCCGTGACGAGAAGCTCGACCGCGGGCCCGAAGATCGGGTCGGCGAAGCGGCCGGCCGCGACGAGCGGCTCGTATTCCGTGCCGAACTCGGCGCCGAAGAGGTGGTTGACGACGTCCAGGACCTCCGGCCGCGAGCGGTAGTTCTCCGTCAGGGGCAGCACGCCTGCGCTCGCTGCGCGGCGCTCCCGGAAGACCTCGACGTCGGCGTGGCGGAAGCGGTAGATGGACTGGAACTCGTCGCCGACGAAGAAGACCTCGTCGCCCGCCACCAGGTCGACCAGCTCGCACTGCAGGCGGTTCGTGTCCTGGAACTCGTCCACGAGGATCGAGCGAAAGCGCCAGCGCGCGTCGTCGCGGACCTTCTCGTTCAACTGCAGAAGCGTGCGGGCGTGCAGCTGCAGGTCTTCGAAGTCGAGTGCCGACTCGCGGGCCTTCGCCTCGGCGTAGGCCGCGTCGAACTCGCCCAGGATCTCCTCGAGGAGAACGCGGTCGCGCGAGGCGATCTCGTCCAGAGCCGCCTGCTCGACCGCGGCCAGGGCCTCGCCGAAGGAGGCGAAGCGCTCGCGCTCCTCCCCGCCCACTCGGAAGTCGGAGAGATCGAGGAGGTCCTCGGCCGCAGGAACCGGATCGAGGAGCTGCAGGGCGTCCTCGACCTGCGCGCGCCCGGGGAGGGACTCCTCGGTGACGCGCAGCGTGATCTCAGAAACCTCGCGCAGCTCGGCGACGCGCTCGGCCAGCGACGAAACGGGCTCGCCGGGGAGCTCCAGCGGCCGCCCGGCCGAGCGCAGGCGGTCGTAGACGCTCGTGAGCATTCCGCGAAGCCCGTCCGCCCCGTACGTCGCGAGGAGACGAACGCGCTCGGGCCCGCCGGTCTCGACGTAGCGGGCAAGCGCCTCCGCAAAGGCCTCGGAGCGCAGGACTGCGGACTGGCTCTCGTCG
Organism: uncultured Actinomycetes bacterium; assembly: GCA_963766155.1. Lineage (GTDB taxonomy): Bacteria > Actinomycetota > Thermoleophilia > Gaiellales > Gaiellaceae > DATEOR01. The sequence goes on from CAVYAJ010000025.1 coordinate 106,069, forward strand.
AGCACGCGGAAGCGGGGGTCAAGGCCGGCCTCGAACGGATGCGCGCGCAGCAGCCGGTGACAGAACCCGTGGATGGTCGAGATCCAGCCGCCGTCGAGGTCGCGGGCGAGATCGTGGCGCTCGGCCTCCACGAGCCGCTCCCGGATCCGCGTGCGCAGCTCGCCGGCCGCGCGCTCCGTGTAGGTGATGACGAGGACGTTGTCGATACCCAGACCGCGCTCGCAGACAGCCTTCACGAACCTCTCGACGAGCACGCGTCGTCTTGCCCGTGCCCGCGCCGGCCGAGACGAAGACGACGCCCGGCTCCTCGATCGCCGCGACCTGCTGGTCGGAGGGAGTCGTTGACGTCGTCCTGCATGAGTGGGCCGGATCCTGCACATCGTCCAGAGAGAGCACCAGCGCGGGCACTCTCCTCCCCGCGGATCGGTGCGAACGTCACCCGCGTGCACGCGGTCGACCACGTGCCGGGCGCGGGCCTGCGCCTCGTCGACCTGGTGCCAGAACTCGTCCTCGGAGACATAATCCGGCCGCTTCAGGCCGGGCACCGCGTCCTCTCGGGCGTCGGCGCGCGACGAGACCGCGCGCCTCCCTCGTCCCTGTGAGGCCACGATAGATGCCGCCGAGCGGCTCCATGCCGACGAGATCGCGGAGCGCGAGTATGTAGAGCGGGATCTGAAGCTTTTCCTCGGTCTCGATGTCGCGGGCGCCGTACGCCCGGCCGAGCTTGTAGTCCTGGACGATGCCGCGTGCGCTGAAGGGGTCGGCGTCGATCCGGTCGATCTTCCCGGAGACGGTGAAGCCGCCGAGCTCGAGGCCGCGCTGGAGCTCGACCGGGGCGGAGCTCGTCCCGAACCCGACCTCGAATCGACGCGGGACGAGCGGGAGGCCGAGCTCGAGCTCCTGCTTGACGAAGTGCTCGAGGTCTCGTGCAAGGGTCTCCTCGAGCTCGAGCCGCTCGAGGTCGGAGATGTCGAGCCGGACGCCGCCGGCGATCGCCTCGGCCAGACATTCGCGCAGGAAGACGAGGGTCTCGTCCAGGCGGTCGGCCTCGACGGCGTCCGTTCCGAGGCGCTTCGGCAGCCCGCTGTAGAAGCGGTAGAGCGTCTGATGGGCGATGCCGCCGCGCACGCGCGCATCGAGAACGGCGTCGATCTCCTTCGGGGCGATCACCCGCTCGAAGAACCACATGGACGAGCAATCGAGGAATCGCTCGAGCTCCGTCACGGAGAAGCGGGCGCGCTGAGCGAGCTCCTCGACGACGAGTGGGTGGGCGAGTGTCGTCTGGCGGTCGAACGCGCGCGAGCGCACGCTCGATCCTCCGCTCCCAGCCGTTGGCCAACGCGAGTGCGCGGGCCTCGTCCTCGTCCGTCGCCGCGATGGCAGCTGCCGCGCGCAGCCGCTCACGCTCCGTCGGGCCGCGCTCGAGCTCCCAGGAAAGGCTCGAGAGCGGGCGCTTCTTCGTCGCGAGCGCAACATCGGCAGGGTCGAACCGTGAGCGCACCTCCTCGTAGAAGGGGCTCGGCTCCTGCGGGCGGCCGTCGTCGTCCGCGGCTTCGCGCACGAGCAGGAGCTGACGCCAGGCGCGGGTGCAGGCCGTGTAGAAGAGATAGCGCTCGCGGGCGAGCGGGTCCGGCCGCACGAGCCGCCGGCCCTTCCCGGCAGCCTCGAGCTCGCGCCGCGTCTCGTCCGGCAGGAAGGGCGTTTCGGTCGAGCGCCGCGGGAAGACGCCTTCCTCGAGGCCGAGGATGAAGACCGCCTGCCAGCGCCTCGTCCGCGCGCGCATGAGGTCGACCACCGCCACCCGGCCGGGCTCGACTGCGTCGCCGATCCGTACCTGGGCCCGCTCGAGCGCGGAGACGATCTGCTCCGGCGAGGTCTCCCCTTCGAGCTTGCGCCAGCCTTCGAGCTCATCGAGGAGGCGGAGCGCCGCCTCGTGAGCCCGCAGGTCGATCCGCGATGTCTCGCCGACCGGGGGCGCCTCGAGGCCGTAGGCCGCCGTGAGCATCCGGCGGACGAGCGCACACGCGGCGCCGAGCGGATCCTCCTCTTCCTGCAGCTCGCGCAGGGCGGGCACCGAGTGGCCGAGCAGCCGCTCGGCTTCCTCGACGACGCGGCCCGGGTCTTTGATCCCGCGCCCGCGGAGCCTCCCCTCGACGAAGTCGGCGCGGGTGCGCGCAAGGCCGGAGAACCGGGAACGCAGGAACGTGAACAGGTCGCGGCGGCCTCCACCGAGCCAGGCGAAACGCAGCAGCCCGAGGAGCGCTGTCCCGAACGGCGTCCGCCTGAGCGAGAGCCGGCCCTCGTAGGAATACGGGAATCCCGAGGGAGCCGAACGCGGTCTCGAGCGGCGAGCGCACGCGGTCGAGGCTGGGCACGACGACGGCGATCTCGTCGGCGGGCATGCCGCCGCGGATGAGCGTGAGGATCTCCTCGCCCGCAAGCTCGAGGGACGCGCGCGCTCCTGCGGCTTCGAGGAAGCGGACCGCGCCTTCGAGTGGCGGCGGGTCGGTGCGGCGCTCCTCGAAGAGCGTGCGCTCCAGATGGGCGAGTGCCGGGCTGTCGTACCACTCCTGGGGCGCGAGCGACTCGACGTCATCGCCGGCAAGGCGCGCCAGGTCGTCGGCGGTGCGCTGGAGCGAGCCGAAGGCCGGGCGCAGGGGCTCGTAAGGAAGCGAGACGACGACATCCGCGCGCCCGGCGAGCGCTTCGAGCAGCCGCCACTGCGCGCCCGTGAGGTCCTCGAAGCCGTAGGCGAAGACCGGCTCCGAGCCCCAGGCGCCGAACTCGCCCGCGACCAGGTCGGCGGCGCGTGCGCGTGCCAGCTCGCGGTCCCAGAGCTCGAGTCGGTCGAGCTCCGCCCTGTAGCCCTTGTAGAGACCGGCGAGCTGCCCGTCGAGGTCGCCGGGCTCGAGCAGCGCGGCTTCAAGGTCGGCGACGGCGGCCCCGAGCGCGTCTGCAAACCCCGGATAGCGCGACGAGGGAGCGAGCCCGTTGAGGTTGGTCGCGGAAACGACCCGGGCGAGCAGAAGCGACCGCTGCGCGTCGGTGACCTGAGGGCGCGAAGTAGCGCCCGCGTTCTGTCGAACGCGCCTGAAAAGGTCATCGAACGTTCCGATCGTCCCGCCGAGGAGGGCGGGGCGACGCGCCAGCAGATCGTGCTCGACCCGGTTGACGTCCGCCCGGTTCGGAACAATCAGAAACGGGTCTCGGTCGAGGGTTTCGAGATAGCGATCGAGCAGGCGCGCGACTTTGCCCGCGTTCGCGGGGCCCACCAGGAGAGCCAGCGCCATCTGCTCGATTCTAGACGTCTGCCCGGCGGCCCCCGGACCACCGGGCAGTGCGCAGGTCGAGCCGCTTCCCGGCGAGAATCTCTACGCCGCGGACTTCGGCCTGCGGCCGCGGCGAGCGGCGGCCCGGCCCGGCATCTTGCCCGCGCAGTCGTCGCAGAGATCCGCTGCCTTGGCGCCCCTGCGCGCGTCCGTGTACGTCACCCGCATTCCGGCGCCCTTGCCCTCGCCGACTTCCTTGCCGCAGTTGTCGCACACGAGAATGGTTTTTCGAGCCAATGTTCCTCCAGAGATCGGTGTTCGGCTGTGCGGATGCTAGCGAAAGGATCCGCTATTTTTCGGCCGATATCTCTGCGCCGAGGAGCGCGTCCGTTCCCCCCGGACTATTCGAGACGTGATTGTCCCCGATCACGGCTTTTGCGCCGTAATGCGCGAGGATCGCAAACCCCATTCGCGTCTTGTCGCCTGATGCATCATCGGGGCGAATCCCGTCAACACTATTGTCATCGATCTCACATTCGGAGTAGTCGCCGCAGAAGATGCCGACCCCGAGCGAATCGCTCACGTCGTTTCCCTCCACCACGGCCATCGACATCTCCGTAAGCGTCAGAGCCCGAAGCGATGGTGCCGCTGACGCGGTTGTCGCTGACCCGGGCGTGCGCGAAGTGAGTGACGATCCCCTCACGGCCGCCGACCACGGTGCAGTCCTCGACCAGGCTCGGGGCGAGATCGAAGCCGAACGAGATGTCGATGCCCTGGGCATAGTCGCCCGCCGGCGAATGGACGAGGCAATTCCGGATGGAGACGGACGACCGGCGCACATGAATGCCGTCGAGCTTCGCGCCTGAGATCCGCACATGGTCGAGCGTGACGTTGTGCGCCTCGTCGACCTCGATTCCGTTCTCGCCGCCGACGACCGTGACGTTCCTGATGGTGACGTTGTCCGCGGTCACGACGATTCCCCCACGCACGACCGCGCCGGGGTCGCCGACGAGATTCTGCGCCCGATCGAGCACGAGAGGCCCCTCGTGGATCCCGGCCGAAAGCCGAACGGTCGGCGGCTGCATCGCGAGGGCGACTCCGCCGCAGAGCGCGAGAGACGCGAGCACGAGAACCGCGACCGCGAGGCCGGCGCGTCCCAGCTCCCCGCCGTCCTCCCCGTACGAAAGGCGGAGGTACGGGAAGAGCGCATGCGTGAGGATCTGAGCGAGTGCCCAGGAGCCCGCGAAGAAGGCAAGCGCGACGAGTAGCGGCGCCGAGATCCCGAGCGCAAAGACGATGCCCATGATTGCCGCGAGCTCCGCTGCGGCGAGCGGCAGCGCGAGCCAACCGGGCTGGTAGTCGAGCCGTCGGTCGAGGACGACGTCGAATGCCAGGCCGACGCCGATCATCGTCCCTGCGAGAGCGAGCGGCCACCACTCCGTGACTACCACGGCGAGGCCGCAGGCCGCGAGGAGCGGCGCGAGCGCGGCCGCGAGGCGCGACTCGATCCGGCCCCTCAGCGTGAACGACACGCCATCACCTTTCGGACGAATCCGCGCGCCGCGTACTTGGCGCCCATCAACGTGTCGGCGGCCGGGAAGGCCCACTGCCCGGCGACGCCGGCGATCGCGAGCGTGCGCTCGGCGTCGGTGAGAGTGCCGACCGTGGAGTCCGGCTCGAGTGACGATCCAGCTGCCCGCCGTGGCGAGCCCGTGCCCGGCGACGAGAGCCGCGAGCAGCGGATCGTGTGCATAGCCGAGCCGAAATCCGGTCGCGCAGATGACCTGGTCGGCCCCGTTCAGCTCGGCCGCGACGCGGAAGCGACCGGCTCGCCGTGCGCGCTCGACCGGCTCGTCCCAGGTGGACCCGGCCGGGTAGGAGGGCGTCGACCAGCGCCCGAGCAGCGCGCGGCGCTCGTCCGGCCCGGTGTCGTGGTACGCGGCCAGGCCGCGACGCGTGAAGAGCTGGCGTGGGAGGTTGAGCGGGCGCCGCTCGGGCTCGCGCCTGCGAACCGAGACGACGTCCGAGCCTGCGGCGAGCGCATTCAGCCACTCGGTCGCGGCGGCCATGCCCGCGCCGACGATCTCCACGCGCTCCGCGTACTCGTGCGGCTCGTAGGCGTGGACCGTCCGTGGGTCTCCCTCGAGCTCCGGAGGAAACGCGAGCCCGGGATGGCCCGTCGCGACGAGGACGTGGCGAAAGCGCCCGAAGCCGTCGAGGTCGAATCCGCCGTCGACGGCACGGATCTGCTTCACGCGGCCGCGGTGGAAGCTCTCGTCCCAGCCGCTTTCCGCTCGGACATCCTCGACGTGCTCGAGGAACTCCCGGACGGTCGGGTGATAGCGGTCGAGCCAGCTCTCGACCAGCGGGAGGGGGCTCTTGTCACGGAGCGACGCGCGGACAGCGAGGCCGGGGAACGAGCGCGGCGCGCAGTGCCCGTCGCTCTCGGAGCGCATGCGGCGCTGGCGGATGGCGGCCGCCCGTGCCCGCCACTGGCCCGCGGGGTCGGCGTCGGTTCCGAACACGTCTATTTCGGCGGGAGTGAGCCCCCGATGTCTGAGGGTTGCATAGCCGACCAGGCCTGCGAGCCCGCCGCCGACGATCGCGCACTCTTTGGTCTCACTCACGCTGCGTTCTCCAGGCCGAGGGCTCCGAGCTCGACCGCGAGCGCGAGAAACAGCGCATGCGACCACAGAAGCGGACGGGCCGGCGGGCCCCACCGGTCCACCCACTCGGCGCGCTTCCCGGGCTGCAGCAAGTGCTCCTCCAGCTGCTCGGGGAGCTCGCCGTCGGCGCTCGCACGCGGCGGCGATCCAGTCCAGCTCGGCGCGCGCGTCCTCCACTCTCCCCACGCGGGCGTACTGCCAGCCGAGGAGCCCGGCGAGGATGACCCAGAGCCCGCCGCCGTAGAACTCGTCGCCCGGGTGCCGGTGGACGCCGCCGCCGGCCATGAGCTCGGACTCGACCGTGCGAACCGTGGCCTCCATGAGCGGATCATCGGGCACCAGCAGCCCGAAGGGTGTGGCAACCGCGATCAAGCTGGCGTCGAGCCCACCCTCCCCGAGCCGCGCGGCGAGGCGCCCATCGGCCGACACCGTCACGGAGCACCGCCGAGCGGATCGCCTCCGCGGCCTCCGTGGCCCAGCCCTCCTCGACGAGACCCGAGGTCAGCCCACCGTAGAGCGCAGCGAGCGTCGCGACGTGCACCCCGCGCCGCTCCTCCCACCAGTCGAAGCAGGGCGTCTGCCAGCAATCGGCGGCATATCGGAGCGACAGCCGCGCGGCCGGAAGCCACGGCGCGGGGTCGACAGCGTGCCGCCGCACGTGGCCACCGAGCGCCCAGACCCAGGCGCCGTAGCCGTCGAGCTGCGCCGCCGACCACTCGCCGGGCACCTCTTGCCCGTCGACCGTGAAGCGCCCGTCCAGGATCTCGCGTGCGGCCATGCGACCGGCCCGCGCCTCCACCACACCCGCGCACCAGGAGAAGAACGCCTCCGCGCTCGCACGCTCGCCGACCCGGCTCATCGCGTCGGCGACGAAGGCGCCGTCTCGCAGCCACGCGTTCCGGTACGCGGCGGGGAACGGCGCGGCGAGATACGCGCCCGACGCGGCCTGGTGCTCCCGGATGACTGCGACGCTCCGGGCCGCGAGCCCGTCGAGGCTCATTTCACCGAGCCGGCGAGCAGCCCCTGGACGAAGTAGCGCTGGAACGCAAAGAAAACCGCGAGCGGGATGACGAGCGAGACGAACGAGGCCGGAGCGATGAGCTCGATGTTCGATCCGAACTGGCGCAGCTGGGAGAAGATCGCCACGGTGATCGGCTGGGTCTGACGCCCGAAGGTCAGCGCGACCAGCAGGTCGTTCCACGTCCACAGGAACTGGAAGATCGCAAGCGAGGCGATCGCCGGGAGCCCGAGCGGAAGGATCAGGCGCAGGAAGATGCGCATCTCCGACGCGCCGTCGATCCGCGCCGCTTCGAGGAGCTCCCTCGGTATCCCGATGAAGAAGTTGCGCAGGAGGAAGATCGCAAACGGGAGCCCGAACGCGGTGTGGAAGAGGATGAGGCTGAACACCGTGTCGAAGATCCCGATCTTGTTGTAGAGCGTGAAGATCGGGATCAGCGCCATCTGCAGCGGCACGACCAGGAGCGCGACGACGCCGATGAAGGCCCAGTCGCGGCCGGGGAAATCGAGCCAGGCGAACGCGTAGCCGGCGAGCGCGGCGACCATGATGGGCAGGAGCGTGCCCCCGACCGAGATCCAGACGGTCGTCAGGAGCGAGTCCCGGATGGCCTGGGTGTCCCAGATGTTCTGGTAGTTGTCGAACGTGAGCAGGCTCGGCTGCGTGAAGACGCGCCACCAACCGCCCTGCGCGAAGTCCTCCGGCGCGATGAGCGACGTGATGAGGAGGCCGAAGGTCGGGACGAGCCAGAGCAGGCCGACCACGACCAGGAGAACCTGGATCGGCGCTTTCCCGAGGACGCGCAGCACCTTGGCCGACCTCGGCTCCTCGACGACGGGCGCGCGGCTCGGAGCGGTGGCGGTCGCAGTGGTCACGCTTCTCTCCTGAAGTTGCGGACGTTGAGCAAGAGGATCGGGATCACGAGGATGAAGAGGAAGACTGCGATCGCCGAGCCAAGGCCGAAGTTGTTCGCGCCGCCGAACGACGTCCTCCACATCGCGAGCGCGATCACGTTCGCGTCGTCCTGCACCGAGCCCGGCGCGAGCGAGACGACTATGTCGAAGACTTTGAGCACGTTGATGAGCATCGTCACGAAGACGACCGAGAGCACCGGGAGGAGCTGCGGCACCGTCACGCGCCGGAAGACCTGCCACTCGTTGGCGCCGTCGGTGCGCGCTGCCTCGAGCGTCTCGCGGGAGATCGCCGAGAGCCCCGCGGCGATCACGACCATCGAGAACCCGGCCCAGATCCAGATATAGGCGATCAGGAGCGAGGGCGTGATGAGCTTCTCACCGAGCCAGGCGACGCCCGCGAACGGCTGGGCGAACGTGTCCGCGGAGATGCCGACGCGGTAGTTCCCCGCCTCGAGGCCTTCGAACGCGAACGTACCGTCGGCGGCGCTCACGGTCGTGCCGACGATGTCGCCGTTGGCGTCGAAAAGCGTGAGCGTGACGCCGGGAAGCCCGACCTCGTCCTGCTCGACCTCGTTCGGATTGCCGCCGCCGGGCTTGAAGTCTCTCCAGACGACGCCGGTGATGCCGCCCTGCAGCGCCTCGGGCAGGACGGCCTGGACCGCATCGGTGGGGACGTCGGCCGGCGGGATGCCGGTAAGGCCGAGCTTGGCCACGTCGCCCGGCTGCACCGGGTTTTGGAGAGTGATCCCTCCCTTCGGCGTGCCCTGCAGGTCCTGGCTCGACGGCTTCGCGTCGGCGAGGACACCCGGCGGGTTGATGGCGTCCTTCACCACTGCGATCGAGGCGTTGATCGCACCGAGGTTCGGGTCCTGCTGGTCCATGATCCGCCAGATGACGCCGGCGGCGAACGCGCTGATCGCCATCGGCATGAACACGGCCGTCTTGAAGGCGACCGACCAGCTGACGCGCTCGGTGAGCACGGCGAAGATGAGGCCGACCGCCGTCACGAAGGCCGGCACGACTGCGACCCAAATGGCGTTGTTCTTGATCGCCGTCAGGAGCAGGTCGCTCGTGAACAGCGTCTTGTAGTTGTCGATCCCGACGAACTTGTCGAACCCGGACTGCCCGAAGAAGCTGCGGAAAAGCGTGTAGATCGCCGGGTAGACGACCCAGACACCCAGGAGGACGATCGCGGGCAGCAGGAAGAGGAGCGCGACGCCGTTCCTGCTCCACCAACTGTCCGAAGGCGGTGGCGGAGCCGCCGCGGGGGGCGGCTCCGCCGTGATGCTTGCTCCGCTCACGTCGACCTCGGCTCGGTGCTCCTAGCCGCCGTAGGCCTTCGCTGCGGCGTCTTCCATCTGCTGCGCGATCCCGTCGACGTCCTTCGGGTTCTTCAAGAAGTCCTGGAAGAGCTTGAAGAGACCCTGGCCGACGGTGCCGCCGAACTCAGCGGGCTGCAGGTCGGAGAGGTCGAAGCGGAACGTCTCGACGTCGGCGAGCGCGCCGGCCGTCGTCTTCGTGATCTCGTCCGGATAGACGCTCGTGTCGACGTTCTTGTTCAGGGTGGCGAAGCCGCCCTTCGCGGCCCAGATCTCAGCCGCCTCGGGCGAGGCGAGGTACTTCACGAGCGCCTCGGCCGCCGGGCTGTCCTTGAACATGACGACCGTGTCGCCGCCGCCCACGACCACCTGCGGCGAGTCGTTGATGGACGGGAACGGGAAGACGTCGAAGCCGGTCTTCGGCTCAGCCTTCGTGGAGTCGGTGATGACGCCGGCGACGAAGTCGCCCTCCATCACCTGGGCCGCCTTGGGCGGATCCGAGAAGACCTGCGTCACCGAGGTCGGGAAGTCGGTCTGGAGCGCGCTCTCCGTGCCGCCCGCGATCTTGTCGGACTGCAGGACGTCGGCCATCGTCGTGAGCGCGTCCTTGACGGACTGGTCCGTCCACGGGATGTCGTGCGTGGCGAGCTGGTCGTACTTGTCCGGCCCGGCCGTCCGGAGGTAGATGTTCTCGAAGAGGTCGGTGAGCGTCCAACCGTCCGCTCCGCCGATCGAGTACGGCGGCGACACCCGACGCGGCCAGGGTGTCACCGTTCTTGAGCCAGGTGTCCCAGTCGTCGGCCGGCTCCACACCGGCGTCCGAATAGGACTGGACGTTGTACCAGACGAGTGACTTGTTGGCCGCCTTGAAGAGGAAGCCGTAGAGCTTGCCGTCGACGGTGCCGAGATCGACCACCGACTGCCCGAAGTTGTCCGAGATGTCGCTGGAGGCGAAGTCGAGCGGCTGCAGCGCGTTCTTCTTCACGAAGTCCGTCATGAGACCGGGCTGCGGGAGCGCTGCGAGGTCGGGCGGGTTGCCGCCCTGGACCGCCGTCGAGAGCTGCGTCGGGAGCTGGTCGCCCGCCGCGGTGTACGTCACGTCGACGTCTGGGTTCTGCTCCTTGAACCCGTCGAGCACGGCCTGGAACGCGGCCTGCTCTGCACCTGTCCAGACGGCCATCATGGAGACGCTGCCCGAAGCACCGCCTCCTGTTCCTCCTGTCGCTCCGCCGGTCGTCTCTCCGTTCCCCCCGCCACAGGCTGCGGCGAGAAGTGCGACGACGACGAAGGCTCCGAATGCTGAGAATCGGCGCCTCATCACGCTCCCTTCGCTCGGTCGTTGTCGTAGATCCCCAGACCCGTCTCGGGGTCGAAGAAATGCAGTGAGCTGGTGTCGACCACCATTTCGACGGTGTCACCTTCATGCACCTGCGAACGCGGGCTGAAACGCCCGACCATGGTGGTGTGCGCGGCCTCCTCGGACTCGGCGGCCGCCCGCTCGTCGCCCAAATCCTCGGCAAGCTCGCGGACCTCCTCGGTCAGCGCGGGGCGGGCCCCTACCCCGATGTGCACCATGATCTCGGAGCCGAGCGCCTCGGTCAGCTCGACCTTCCCTTTCAGGCGGTGGTCGGGCGGCGCATCGGTCTCGATCGCCGCGTCCTCGAGATCCTCGGGCCGGATACCGAGCACGACGAGCTTGCCTTCGAACCCCTTGAGTGCCGGCCGCTTGTCGAGCAGCTCCGAACTGAGCGCGAGGCGCTCTTCGCCGACGCGCGCATGAAGCGTTCCGTTCGACGCCTCGAGGGTCGTCTCGATCAGGTTCATGGCCGGGCTGCCGATGAAGCCGCCGACGAAGAGGTTGACGGGGCGGTCGTAGAGCTCCTGCGGGGAGGCGACCTGCTGCAGCTCTCCCTTGCGCATGACGGCGACGCGATCGCCCATCGTCATCGCCTCGATCTGGTCGTGCGTGACGTAGAGCGTCGTGACGCCGAGGTCGTCCTGGATCCGAGCGATCTCCGCGCGCGTCTGTACACGCAGTTTTGCGTCGAGGTTCGAGAGCGGCTCGTCCATGAGGAAAGCCTGGGGGCGCCGCACGATCGCGCGCCCCATGGCGACGCGCTGGCGCTGGCCGCCGGAGAGCGCGCGCGGCTTCCGCTTCAGGAACGGCTCGAGCCCGAGGATGCGCGCCGCCTCTTTCACGCGCGTGTCGATCTCGGCCTTCTTCTCCTTGCGAAGCTTGAGCCCGAAGGCGATGTTGTCGTAGACCGAAAGATGCGGATAGAGCGCATAGCTCTGGAAGACCATCGCGATATCGCGGTCGCGCGACGGGACGTGGTTGACGACCCGGTCTCCGATGCGGAGGACGCCCTCGCTGATCTCCTCGAGGCCGGCGACCATGCGAAGCGCTGTCGTCTTCCCGCAGCCCGATGGGCCGACGAGCACCATGAACTCGCCGTCCTCGATGCCGAGGCTCATATCCGAGACAGCCCGAGTGCCGTCCGGATAGACCTTCGCAACCCGATCGAATGTAACTCCTGCTACTGGAGGCCCCCGTTTCCCCGCTTGAGCGGGGCGAGCTTACCAAGTCGACACAATTCTGCGCGCGTCTCCAGTCACTAGACTCGGCGCCGTGGCCACGCGCACGATCGCCATTCTCGAGGGGGACGAGACCGGGCAGGAGCTGCTCGAAGAGGCCGTCCGCATCCTCTCGCCCGATGCGATCGGCTTCGAGCTCGAGCTCGCCGCGCTTCGATCTCTCGCTCGAGGCCCGCCGGCGGACGAACAACCAGGTCGTCCACGAGGCGGCGGCCGCCGTCAGGGAGCACGGGCTCGGCCTGAAGGCCGCCACGGTCACCCCCGAGGGCAAGGACGACGTCGGCAGCCCGAACCGCATCCTGCGGGAGGAGATCGGCGGCCACGTGATCGTCCGCACCGGGCGCCGCATCCCCGGAGTCGTGCCGATCGGGGGCGCCTTCTATCCCATCTCGGTCGTGCGCATGGCCGTCGGCGACGCCTACGGCGCCAAGGAGTGGCGCGAGGGCGACGGCGAAGACGAGGTCGCCTTCCGCACCGAGCGCATCGAGCGACGGATCTGTCACGCGGTCGCCGAGTTCTCCTTCCGTCACGCCGAACGCACGAAGGCGAAGGTCTTCGGCGGGCCCAAGTACACCGTGAGCCCGGTCTACGAGGGCATGCTCAAGGAGGAGATGGACGCCGCCGCAGAGCGGCATCCCGAGGTTCCGTACGAGCCGCAGCTGATCGACGCGACGTTCGCGCTCCTGATCGGGTCGGCGGGCGAGGCACTCGTCATCCCGGCGCTGAACCGCGACGGAGACATCCTCTCCGACCTCGTGCTCCCCCTCTTCGGGTCGATCGCGGGCTCGGAGTCCCTGCTCGTCGCATTCAACGAGGACTACACGCCGCGCGCGCTCATGGCCGAGGCTGCGCACGGCACCGCCCCCGCGCTCCAGGGCAAGAACGTCGCGAACCCGATGGCGATGATCCTCGCCTCCGCCGCGCTCCTCTCCCACATCGACGACGAGGAGGCGCGCGCGGCCGGACGGGCGATCCGCGAGTCGGCGCTGGAAGCCGTCTCCGCGGGGACGCGGACAGCCGACCTCGGCGGCCACGCGTCCACCACCGAGTTCACGGACGACGTCATCGCCCGCGTTCGCTCCAAGCTCGAGGTCTGGGCCTCTCTGGGCAACGTTTGAGGCGCGTCGGGGCCTACCTTCGCAGCCTCGACCCGAGGCTGCCTCGCTCGGTCTGGATCCTGAACGCGGGCGGCCTCTTGAACGCAGTCGGGACGGGCATGGCCTACCCGTTCGTCGTCATCTACCTGCACAACGTGCGCGGCTTCTCGCTCGGGATCTCGGGGCTCATCGTGGCCGCCTCGGGGGCAGCCGGCATCGTCTTCGGGCCGGGGATCGGCGTCGTGATCGACAAGATCGGCGGCCGGCTGACGCTTGCGGGTGCGCTCATCCTCCAGGCGATCGGCTGGGGAAGCTTCCCGCTCGTCCACGAGCCCTGGCAGGGTGTCCTAGCCGCGATCGTGGCGGGTATCGGGAACGCGGGCTTCTGGCCCAGCCAGTCTGCGCTCCTGGCCGGCCTGACCTCGCAGGCACGCCGCCATGGCGCCTTCGCCCTGCAGCGCGTGACGCGCAACCTCGGGATCGGGCTAGGCGGGCTCCTCGGCGGCCTGATCGCCACCACCTCGGATGCGTCGAGCTTCACCGTGCTCTTCACCGTCAACGCGCTCACGTTCTTCCTCTTCGTCGGGATGCTCTTCTTCGTCCCGGACCCCGAGATCGCGGCGGCGGATCCGGACATGCCGCGCGGCGGCTATCTCGACGTGCTCCGCAACCACGTCTTCCTCGGGATCGCGGGTCTGAACGTCGTCTTCGTCACCGCGGGCTACGCACAGATCGAGCTTCTGCCGGTGTTCGCAAAGAACGAGGCCGGCGTGAGCGAGCGCGAGATCGGGCTCATCTTCTTCCTGCAACACCGTGATCGTCGCCGTCGCGCAGCTGCCGGTCGCGAAGCTCCTCGAGGGCCGCAGCCGATGCGCTCGCTCGCCGCCATGTGCGTGCTCTGGGCGATCTCGTGGATCTTCGTCTTCATCGGCGGAGCCGCGTTCGAGGCTGCCGCCGCGGTGGCGATCTTCTCGTTCGCCGTGATCCTCTTCGGCCTCGGCGAGTGCTTCCAGGGGCCGGTGCAAGGCGCGCTCGTGGCCGACCTCGCCCCGCCGCGACTCCGCGGCCGCTACATGGCGGTCTCGACGAACTCCTGGGATCTCGGCTTCCTGCTCGGGCCCGGCCATCGGCGGCTTCATCCTCGCGGCCGAGCCGCTCGCACTCTGGCCGCTCGCCGCGGTCGCCTGCCTCGCGGCGGGAGCCGGAGCGCTCTCGCTGGAGAGCAGGCTGCCGCCGAAGCTCCGGCTCACCCCGGCGTGAGGTGGGTCCAGGTCACCGGCCGGGAAGCCCGGCTCGAGGCGCTCGACTTCGGCGGCGAGGGCCCTGGCGTCCTCCTGCTGCACGGGCTCGCCGGACCGCCCGCGAGTGGGAGGAAACGGCCGCGTGGCTGTGCGAGACGCCACCGCGTCGTCGCGCTCGACCAGCGCGGCCACGGTCGGAGCGAGCGGCGGCCCGGGCGACGTTCGCGCGCGGCGTTCGTCGCGGATGCCGCTTGCGGCGGTCGAGGACCTCGCCCTCGCGCCCGCCGTCCTCGTCGGGCAGTCGCTCGGCGGCCTGATCGGCGTTCCTCGCCGCCTCGGAGCGACCTGACCTCGTCGACGCGCTCATCGTCGCCGAGGCCTCGCCCGCGCGCGAAGGGCCCGAGGTCGCAGAGCAGATCGCGCGACTACTTCGATCTGGCCCTCCCGTTCCCGTCGCGCGACGCCGCCGTCACGTTCTTCGGCGGGCGACGCCTGCGGGCGCGCGCGTGGGCGCGAAACTTGGTGACGAGTCCGGACGGCCTGTGGCCCGCATTCGACATCGACATGCATGGTCGCGGCGATCGAGGAGGCGCCCGCACGGGACTACTGGGACGAATGGCGAGCGCTCAGCGTTCCGACGCTCCTTGTTCGCGGTGAGGAGGGCGAGCTTTCGCCCTCGGAGGCCGCCGAGATGGTCGCCGCTGTGCCGTCAGCGCAGCTCGTCTCGATTCCCGGCGCGGGCCACGACGTCCACCTCGACGCGCCCGAGGCTTGGCGGGCTGCAGTCGAAGGCTTCCTGGCCCGCCTCAGCTGAGCGCGCGCTCGATGGCGGCTCGGCCGCCCTGCAGCACCGGCTCGCCGTGCGAGACGAGCACCAGCTCGACCGGCAGGTCGAGGAGCGACGCGCAGCGCCTCGCGCAGCTCGTCGTAGCTCAGGCCCGGCTCCAGATAGCGGAGCCATCCCGGCGGGCACATGCGGAGGCCCCCCTGATCGTCGCCGAGAAGCCGGTCTCCTGGGATGAGCGCCCGGGGGCCCGGGAAGCCACACCATGGTCTCCCCCGCGCGCCGGATGGTCACCGTCTCGACGCCCTCGGGGAGCGACGCCTTGGCGCGGGAGGTCGTCGCGTCGAAGCGCCGCACGACCTCGTCGCGGCTGCGGCGGTGGAAGCCGATCGTCGTCAGGACGCGAACGGGCCGGCCGTGGGCTCGTACCCGTTCCTCGAGGGCGGGCCAGAGCTCGTCCGGGACGAGCGGGTCGACGAAGACGAGCTCGTCAGGGGCCTCGTACGCGA
>CAVYAJ010000026.1:0-11935 GCA_963766155.1 uncultured Actinomycetes bacterium
GGGCCGCGCGGCTCCGGGAGATCCTCGGATGACCACCGAGCCCTGCCCTCTTTGCGGCGCGGAGGCCGCGATCACCGTCGGGCCAGTCTACGGCGGGGTCAAGCGGACGCTCTGGCGCCGCCGGCCCTTCGAGGAGGCGCTCTACCGCTGCGCTGAGGGCCACGTGTACTCCGTGAGGACCGAGGGTGACTCCGTCACGACAGAGCCGTACGAGACCGTGGACGAGTGGCTCGAGCGGAAAACCGGCACCGAGCGCCCCGAGCGGCCGCCCGGCATCTAGGCGAGCTTCTTCGCCGGCTCGGCCTCGAAGGACGTCTTCGCCGTATAGACGAGCTGCGGCTCACCGACCGGCGAGAACCCGTAGCCCAGGAGCACGTTTGCCGTGGCCGGGGCGGTGAGCTCTGCGGACTGCCACTCGGCAGGCCCGCGCCGGATCCGGATCGCCTTGAGGTCTCCCGACTCGAAGATGCCGAGCTCGTGGCGGCCGAGCTCCCCGGGGTCGTCCGGGCCGCCTGGGCGATAGCGGATGTCCACGCCAAGGCCCGGGGCGCGTAAGAGGCCAGGCTTCACGCGCAGCCTGGCGCTTCGGTAGGGCGCGCCGAAGAGGAGCCCCGGCATACCGCCCGGGGTCACTCGCGAGGCGAGGAAGAGCACCGCCGGTTCGTCCTTCCAGGTCACGTACGTGCGGACGTTCAGCTGGGAGAAGGGCAGGATCGGAGACCGCCCGACGCGCCCTCGGCGGACCCGGAACGAGACGACCGAGACGACGTGGCGTCCGTCCAACTCGGCCGGCTGCATCCCGGGCGGAGCCACGCCTTCCACGGCTTCGCGGCTCGTCTCCCAGCTTGCGATCAGAAGGTTCTCGACGTCGAGGCGGATGCGCATCGGGGCAGGAACCCTAGTTCGCAGGCGAAAAACCCTGCCGTGGAGACACGAGCCGCGATCGACAGGTTTCTCGAGAGCCCGGCGCTCTCGGATGCGACCAAGCGCGCCTACCGCTCCGACCTCGAGGAGTTCGCCGCCTGGCTGCGCCGGCGCGGGATCGGCCTCGCCGATGTCGACACCGCCGCAATCTCCGACTACGCCGCCGAGCTGGGGGGCGACCGCCCGGGCCGCACTCCCCGCAAGCTGGCGCCACAGACACTGGCGCGGAAGCTCGCGGCGGTCCGCTCCCTCATCCGCTCGGCGCTAGGGCCCGCGCAGGTTCCACAGGTCTCGCTGACCGGGCGCCGAGGCCGCCGTCTTCCCCACGCACCTCGTCCCGAGGAGACCGACGACCTCCTGGACTCCCTGAACGGCGACGACCCGCTCGCGCTGCGCAACCGCGCGCTCTTCGAGCTCCTCTATTCGGCCGGGCTGCGGACACAGGAGGCGGTCGACCTCACACTCGCCTCCGTCGACTTCGAGCAGGAGGCGCTGCTCGTCCGCGGGAAGGGCGGCAAGGAGCGCGCAGTGCCTCTCGGCGAGGAGGCCGCGTACCGCCTGCGCGTCTACCTCGAGGACGGGAGGCCCGAGCTCGCGAAGGGCGCCGACGACCACGTCTTCCTCTCGGCCCATGGGCGTCCGCTGGACACGTCCACCCTGCGCCGCCTCGTCCCGAACCCCCACCGGCTCCGCCACGCCTTCGCGACGCACTTGCTCGAAGGCGGCGCCGACCTGCGCACGATCCAGGAGCTCCTCGGCCACTCCTCACTCTCGACCACCCAGGTGTACAGCCATGTCGACGCCAAGCGACTCCGGCGCGTCTACGACCAGGCCCACCCCCGCGCCTGACCCGGAGGTCAAGGGCTTCCTCGCGCTCCTCGCCGCTCGGCGGGCGCCGAGGACGGTGGACGCCTACCGACGCGACCTCGCCGACCTGGCCCGGTATCTCGGCCGGTCCCCGGCCGACGCGAGCACGGACGACCTGCAGGCCTGGCTCGCCGACCTGAGAGGGCGCGGGCAGGCATCGTCCTCGATCGCCAGACGGGCTGCCGCGGCGCGCTCCTTCTACAACCACCTCGTCCTCCTCGGCCGCCGAGAGGACAACCCTGCCGCCGAGCTCGACCTCCCGCGGCGCCGCACACGCCTCCCCCGCACGCTCTCCCCCGGCGAGGTCGAGCGCCTGATCCAGGCGGCGAACGCGACGACTCCACGGGCGCTCCGCGACCGCGCCCTGGTCGAGCTCCTCTACGGGGCCGGGCTCCGGGTCAGCGAGGCGGTGGGGCTGGACCGCGGCCGCATCGACCTGGACAACCGTGTCGTTCGGTGCCTCGGCAAGGGAGACAAGGAGCGGATCGTCCCGCTCGGACGCGAAGGCGTCGAGGCCGTGCGCCGCTATCTCGCCCGGGGACGGCCATTTCTCGATCGCCGCCACCGCCCGGAGCTCTTTCTGAACGCGCAGGGCGGCGCGCTGACCCGGGCCGGCGCCTTCCTCATCCTCCGGCGCCTGGCCGCGAAAGCGGGACTCGATCCTGCACGGGTGCATCCCCACCTCCTCCGCCATTCCTTCGCCACGCACCTCCTCGAGGGCGGCGCGGACCTGCGCTCGGTGCAGGAGATGCTCGGCCACGCAGACCTGGGCACCACCGAGATCTACACCCATGTTTCGGACGCGCGCCGGCGTGACACGTACTTCAGTGCGCACCCACATGCGCGCCGTCGAGCACGAAACGAGCCCAATGCCCAACGATCCGCACCTATTGGGAGTCCTGATCACCACGACAGGGGTCGGCCTGGCGATGACCTGGCTCGCCGCTCGGGTGAGCCTGATTGAGTTCCGCAAGCCGAACAGGTGTCCCGCCTGCGGACGCCAGCGCATCGCCGGCACCTGCGGCTGCCGCTAGCGGGTCGCGGCCTTCTTCTTGAGCGCCTGGTGAACCGCCGTAGCGGTCTGCCGCAGGTCGCGCTCGTCAGCCTCCTCGCCGATGTGCGCGAGCAGCGTGATCGTGTCCGGGGTCGGTGACCCGTTCTTCAGCGAGAGGACGGCCAGCCTGCGCACCGCCGGGTTCGGGTCGTCGTTCGCGAGCGAGTGCAGAAGCGGACGCACCGCGTTCACGAGGCCGGGGTGGTCGCGCGAGAGAAGCTCGAGCGAGAGCAGGGCCGAGCCGCGGCAGGCCGGGCTCGTGTCCTCCAGCCCGCGCCGCAGGAGCTCGGTCTTCTGGTTGAAGCGGAGCTGCCCGATCGCGCGGTAGGCGACCGCCCGCTCCTGGTAGTTCGCACTGCGTGCCGCGGCCTCGAGATCGTCGTCCACCGCGCGGCGCAGATCCGCAAGCGCACGTTCGTCCTTGGCCTCTCCCGCTTGCGCGACAGCCTCGGCGAGGGTCACTGCGTCGCCGTGATGGAGCGGGGCGCCGGGCCGACGTACTTCGCGGACGGCCGGATCAGGCGGCCGGTGCGCATCTGTTCGAGGATGTGCGCGGACCAGCCGGCGACCCGCGCGCATGCAAAGAGCGCGGGGAAGAGCGGTGGCGGGATGTCGGCGATGTCGAGTACAACCGCCGACCAGAACTCGACGTTCGTGGCGAGGACGCGGTCCGGGTGGCGCGCGGCCAGCTCCTCGAGAGCCGCCTGCTCCAGCGCCTCGGCGACCTCGACGCGCGGCGACTCGAGCTCGCGCGCAGTTCCCCGCAGGACACGTGCCCGCGGGTCCTCGGCGCGGTAGACGCGGTGGCCGAAGCCCATGATGCGCTCGCCGCGGTCGAGTAGATCGCGCACGTACTGGGAGACGTCGTCGGTGTCCGCCACCTCGTCGAGCATCTTGAGGACGCGGGTCGGGGCGCCACCGTGGAGCGGGCCGGAGAGAGCACCGACGGCCGCCGACATCGCGGCCGCGCAGTCCGCGCCGGTCGAGGCGACGATACGGCCGGTGAAGGTGGATGCGTTGGCGCCGTGCTCGGCCGCCGAGACCCAGTAGGAGTCGATCGCCCGCACATGATGCGGGTCTGCCTCCCCTCGCCAGCGCAAGAGGAAGCGCTCGGCCGCCGTGTCCCCCCTCGAGACGATCTCGTCGGCGACGCGGTCCGGCCCGCGGGCGGACTGGGCGACGATCGAGATCATCGTGGCCGAGAGCCGCGCGAGGTCGTCGCGCGCCTCGGTGTCGGTCATGTCGATGAGCTGCTTCAGGCCCCACTGGCCCGCGAGCGCGGCGGTCGCGGACTGGAGGTCCGCCATCGCGCTGCCGGTCTTCGCCGGCAGGTCGACGTTCTCGGCGCGCGGCATCCCCGGGTCGAAGCTGTCGTCAACAAGGAGGCCCCAGACCTTCTCGTAGGGGACGTGGCCGACGAGCTCCTCGATGTCCACTCCGCGGTAGCGGAGCGCGTTGCCTTCTTTGTCCGGCTCGGCGATCTCGGTCTCGAAGGCGACGACGCCCTCGAGGCCCGGCTTGAAGTCGCTTCCTTCCATCGCCCAGAACGGTACCGAACCCAGTCCTGATTCGGCCCTCAGATACCATCAGCGCCGCGCCCATGGCTCATCGCGTGACCCTCATTCCCGGTGACGGCACCGGGCCCGAGCTTGCCGAGGCAACGCGCCGGGTCCTCGACGCCACCGGTGTCGAATTCGACTGGGACGTGCAGCGGGCGGGGGCCGACGTCATGGACGAGCACGGCGGCAACCCGCTCCCCGACCACGTCCTGGAATCGATCAAGCAGAACGGCGTGGCGCTCAAGGGACCGATCACGACCCCGGTCGGCACCGGCTTCCGAAGCGTCAACGTCGCGCTCCGCAAGACACTCGACCTCTACGGCCAGGTGCGCCCGTGCAAGACCTACGAGGGCGTGCGTTCCCGCTACTCGAGCGTCGATCTCGTCGTCGTGCGGGAGAACACCGAGGACCTCTACGCCGGGATCGAGTTCGAGGAGGGAACCGAGCACGCGGCCTCGCTCATCGACTGGGTCGAGCACCACGGCCAGGGGCGCATCCGCGAAGGGTCCGGGATCTCGCTCAAGCCGATCTCGGTCACCGGCACGCGCCGCATCGTCGAGTTCGCCTTCGACTATGCGCGGAGGAACGGGCGCCACAAGGTGACTGCGGTGCATAAGGCGAACATCATGAAGTTCACGGACGGCCTCTTCCTCCGCGTCGCCCGCGAGGTGGCGGAGGAGCAAAGCGACGTCGAGTTCGAGGACCGGATCGTGGACAACCTCAGCATGCAGCTCGTGCAGCGGCCCGAGGAGTATGACGTCCTCGTGTGCCCGAACCTCTACGGCGACATCGTCTCCGACCTCTGCGCCGGCCTCATCGGCGGGCTCGGCCTCGCGCCAGGCGGTAACTTCGGGACGCACGCAGCAGTCTTCGAGCCCACGCACGGCTCGGCGCCGAAGTACGCGGGCCAGAACAAGGTCAACCCGATGGCGATGCTCCTCTCCGGCGTGATGATGCTCCGCCACCTCGAGGAGCGCGAAGCGGCCGATCGGGTGGACGCCGCCATCGCCGCCGTCATCGCGGAGGGGCGCAGCGTCACCTACGACATGAAGCCGGCCCGCGACGACCCGACCGCCGTCGGGACGAGCGAGGTCGCCGATGCCATCATCGACCGAATGGGAGTACGGGTATGACAGGGAGGCAGAAGGTCACCGTGGTGGGCGCCGGCAACGTCGGCGCGACCGCGGCGCAGGAGATCGCGCGCCGCGACTACGCGGACGTCGTCCTCGTGGACATCAAGGAGAACCTGCCGCAGGGGAAGGCGCTCGACCTGAACGAAGCCGGCCCCGTTCTCGGCTACGAGCCGACGATCACCGGCTCGAACGGCTACGACGCGACGGCCGGGTCCGACGTCGTCGTCGTCACCGCCGGGCTCCCGCGCAAGCCGGGGATGAGCCGCGACGACCTCGTGACGACGAACGAGTCGATCGTCGGCTCCGTGACGCGCGAGGCGGTGGAGCACTCGCCCGACGCTGTCCTCATCGTCGTCTCCAACCCGCTCGACGCCATGTGCCACGTTGCGATGAGCGCCTCGGGGTTCCCGAAGGAGCGCGTCTTCGGGATGGCGGGCATCCTCGACACGGCTCGCTTCAGCACGTTCATCGCCTGGGAGACGAGCGCGTCCGCGAAGGACGTGACCGCGATGGTGCTCGGCGGCCACGGCGACCAGATGGTGCCGGTGGTCTCCGCGACGACCGTGGGCGGCATCCCGCTCACGCAGCTCGTCTCCGCCGAGCGGATCGAGGAGATGGTCGAGCGCACGCGCAAGGGCGGCGGCGAGGTCGTGAACCTGCTGGACACGTCCGCGTGGTACGCGCCGGGCGCGGCGGTCGCGCAGATGGTGGACTCGGTCTGCCTCGACCAGAAGCGCGTGCTCCCCTGCACGGCCTACCTCGAGGGGGAGTACGGAATCGACGGCCTCTACATGGGCGTGCCGGTGAAGATCGGCGCGAGTGGCATCGAGGAGATCGTCGAGCTCGAGCTCTCGGAAGGCGAGCGCGCCGAGCTCGACAAGTCGGCGGACGCCGTGCGCGAGGTCGTGGGCGTGCTCGCCGGGTCGAGCTGAAACGCCGCCTCCTAGCAATTGCGGCGATCGTCGGGGTGCTCGCGATCGCGGCCGCGGTCTTCGCCTTCTACCCGTCCGACCACTACATCTTCCTGCCCGACCCCGCGCGCTCGGTCGAACCCCTCGTCCACGTCCAGGGCGAGCACGAGGGCGGAGGGGCCGGGCGGCATCTACATGGTCGACGTGATCGTCCGGAAGGCGAGCCTGCTCGAGCGCTACTTCCCGGGCATCCACGAAGGCGCCACGGTCATCCCGGCCGACGTCTACAACCCCCAGAACCTTCCCGAGCGCATCCAGCGGCAACAGGGTCTCGCGGAGATGAGCTCGTCGCAGCGGATCGCGGCGGCGGTCGCCCTCCGCGAGCTCGGCTACAAGGTGACGCCCGGCGGCGTCGTGGTCAGCGCCGTCGACGTCGGCTCCCCCGCGGACGGCGTCCTCGAGCCCGACGACGTGATCGTCGGCGCGAACGGCAAGGACGTCGGAGGCCCGGAGGATCTCAGCGCTGTCATGTCGGACGTGAAGCCCGGTGAGAAGGTCACGCTTCAGGTCGAGCGCGGGGGCTCCGAGCAGACCGTCGAGGTGGGGACGAAGGCCTCGGACGACAACCCGCCACGGGCGATCATGGGCATCCTCATCGAGCCGAAGCTCGACCTCCCCGTGGACATCACGATCGACACCGGCCAGATCGGCGGGCCTTCCGCCGGCCTCGCCTTCGCGCTCGACATCATCGACGAGCTCGGCCCGACCGACATCGACCACGGCGAACGGGTCGTCGCGACCGGCGAGATCGCCCTCGACGGGACGGTGCACGAGATCGGCGGGATCGAGCAGAAAACAGTCGGCGCACGCGACGCGGGCGCAGATGTCTTTCTCGTTCCCGACGCCAATGCGGAGGCCGCGCGCAAGTATGCGGACGGGCTCCGGATCGTCCCGGTCTCGAACCTCGACGAGGCGTTGCACGCTCTGGCAACATTGTAGTTGCCGCAAGTGGCAACGGTTGCGACGTTCTTGGCGGAAATTGCGGAAGTTTGGTGAACAAAGGCCTTCAAACCGAGTCTGAGCGCGCCTATAGTCGCGCCTTCGGGACTCGATGACCAAGCGGCTACTGAACACCTGCGACGACTGTTTCTTCCGGCGAGCCGAGCTTTGCGCCCTCCCCGGAAACAGTCCATGCCCCACCTTCCGGGCGGCCAAGTCGGCACTCGAGCCGCCGCGCCAGCCCAAGCTGATCGCGCGGCCACAGCTCGCCGCCGCCCACGCAGCCGCCTAGGCGACCGGGAAGCGCGGGTCCAAGCGGATCGCGTCGAAGTCCGAGTCGGTCTGCGCCCACTCACGGGTGCGGGGATCGGCCTCGGCGGCCTGGGCCAGGTGCTCGAGCGCGTCGTCTACGCGGCCGGCGAGCGCCTCGAAGCAGGCGAGGTTGTAGAGGACGTTCGGGTTCCCGGGATATGCGGCAAGCGTCCGCTCGAAGATCTCGATCCCGCGCTCGGGCTCTCCTGCCTCGAGGTGAGGTGACGCCTCGAGCCAGGCCTCCCACGGAGACGCCTGAAACGCCTTCCCCGGCACGCCGCCGACCACGAGCACCGTTGTCCGCTCCTCGAGCCCGACCGCTCCGCGTCGCACCTTCGGGTCGGAGACGAAGACGAACGTGCCGGCCGGCGCATCGATCTCCTTGCCGTCGAGGGTGAAGGCGGCATGGCCTCTGGCGACGAAGTAGAGCTCCTCATGGCGGCCGGCGCCGGTGCCGAGCTCGTCGTGCTCCTCGATGACGCGGCCGCCGTCGGCAAGCGCCGTGTAGGCGTTTACTCCGAAGCTCTCGATCCCCAGGCGGACGCGTACGGGGAGAATCGCCGAACTCGCCCGCGCCGGCGACCGGCGAGATCTCGTCGAGGTGCGCCGTCACGGCGCGGCGGTCAGGCCGCAACGGCAGCCGCTTCGCGCACGAGCCGCCCGAGGCGGGTGATGCCCTCGTCGATCTCATGTGCGGTGGCGAAGGAGAACGCGAGCCGCGCCGACTCCTCCCCTCCGCCGTGGAAGAAGAAGTCGACGCCCTTGATGAAGACGACGTCTTCCTCTCCTGCGCGGGCGAGAAGCGCGTCGGCCGCGACCCCGCTCGGCAGGTCGAGCCAGAGGAAGTAGCCGCCCTCGGGCTGATTCCAGCGGGTGCCTTCGGGCATCTCGCGCGCGAGGGCCGCGAGCATCGCGTCGCGGCGGATCCGCAACCCGTCGCGGACAGTTTCGAGGTTGGGCTCGAAGCGGCCGCTCGTCAGGAACTCGAGCAGCGCCGCCTCGACGAAGATCGCCGGCGAGACGTAGTTGGAGAGGACGAACTCCTCGATCGCGGGCACGAGCTCCTCCGGGAGGATGAGGTAGCCGGTGCGGATGCCCGGCGCGACGGTCTTGGAGAACGACGAGAGGAAGATCGGTCGATCCTTCCGAGAGCTCGAAGAGGCGCGGGATCGACTCGCCCTCGAAGCGGAGCATCCCGTAGGGGTCGTCCTCGAACACGGTCGCGCCCCGGTCGGCCGCGAGGTCGAGGAGGCGCCGCCGATTCTCGAGCGAGAGCGTGCGGCCGCTCGGGTTCTGGAAGGTCGGGATCGTGTAGACGACGTCGCCCTCGCGGAGCGAGCCGTCGATCGCGTCGACGTCGAGGCCGTCGTCCGCGAGCTCCACCTGCTCCACCTCGGCGCCGAGCTTGCGGAGGATCGAGAGCGAGCGGTCGTAGCACGGCGCCTCCACGAAGAAGCGCGAGCCCGACTGCACGAAGTGGCGCGCCGTGAAGGCGAAGCCCTGGAGCGACCCATTCGTGACGATCACGCGCCCCGGGTCGACTCCATGCTGCTCGGCGACCCACTGCTTGAGCGGCGGGTAGCCGCCGGGCGGGCCGTACTGAAGGGCAGTCGCCCCGTCGCGCTCGAGCGCCTCCCGCGCGCAGTCGCCGAAGGCCGCGATCGGCAGGAGGTCCGGGCCCGGCATTCCGCGCGCGAAGGAGATCAGCGCCATGGCTTCCGAGTTTAACAAGGCGGTCAGGCGGCGGTGACGCCGACGAGCTCGGCGACGAGGCGAGCGACCTCGGTCGGGTTCGTGCCGACGCGAACGCCGCAGGCCTCGAGCGCCTCCTTCTTCGCCTGGGCGGTGCCGGCCGTGCCGGAGATGATCGCCCCGGCGTGGCCCATGGTCTTCCCGGGAGGGGCGGTGAAGCCGGCGATGTAGGCGACGACGGGCTTCGTCATCTCCGCCTCGATGAAGCGGGCGGCCTTCTCCTCCTCGGCGCCGCCGATCTCCCCGACCATGACGACGTACTCGGTCTCGGGATCCGCCTCGAAGCGCGCGAGGACGTCCAAAAACGACGACCCGACCACGGGGTCCCCCCAATTCCGACGATAGTCGATTGGCCGATACCGAGTTGCGTCAGCTCGTGCCCGATCTGGTACGTGAGCGTGCCGGATCTGGAGACGAGGCCGACGCTGCCCTCCTGGAAGATCTCCGCCGGGATGATCCCGACATTCGCCTTCCCCGGCGAGAGCACGCCCGGGCAGTTCGGGCCGATCAGCGTCACGCCGAGCGGGCGGATGTAGTTGTAGACCCGCAGCATGTCGTGGGCCGGGATGCCCTCGGTGATGCAGATGACGGTCTCGATCCCCGCGTCGACGGCCTCGTAGATCGCGTCCGCTGCGAAGCGCGCCGGGACGAACACCATCGCCGTGTTGGGGCTCGTCTCGTCGGCAGCCGCCCGCACGGAGTCGAAGACCGGGATCCCCTCGACCTCGGCGCCGCCCTTCCCGGGAGTCACGCCCGCGACCACGTTGGTTCCGTACGCCTTGTTGCGCGTCGCGTGGAAGGAACCCTCGCGCCCGGTGATCCCCTGGACGACGAGCCGCGTGTCGCGGTCGACGACGATCGCCACTAGCCCTCCCTCCGCTTGCGGCCCTCGAGGCAGATGCGCTCGAGGCGAACGCGGTCGCCCTCGAGGCGGCCGGCGACGAGCTCGCGCACGCGCTCGGCGTCCTTCCCGGTGCAGCCTGCCCGCTCGAGCCATGGCTCGAGGAGGACGGGGTGCACATAGGTGTGCGCCTGCTCGACCTCCAACCGCAGCGTCGGCGAAGAACGAGCGCCACTCGTCCTCGGTGTAGTTGCGCACGTGCGACGGGTCACGCACGCGGTCGGCCTCCTCGGCGTCTTCGCTCACGAAGAGGTTGTCGGAGACGAGGACGAGGTCGCGGGAGACGCGGGCCATCTCGCGCACCGCGGCGCGCACGTCCTCGAAATGGTGTGCGGCGACGCGGCAGGCGACGACGTCAAAGCTGTCGTCGTCGAACGGGAGCTTCTCGGCCGGCGCGACGACGTCGGGCTGCATCCCCGGCGCGGGATCGAGGCTCACGACCTCGAGCCCGGCCTCGCGCAGGCGCCTGGCCACGTGGCCTCCCCCGTCGCGACGTCGAGCGCCGTCCGCGCGCCCTGCGCCCATTCGACGAGGAGGTCGAGATCCTCGCCCTCGCGGTGCGCCTCGCTCGTCCGGTAGGCCTCGGCCCGCTCGTCCCAGACCGAGCTCATCCGCGTTCCTTCGCGAGCTCGACGACGCGCTCCGCGGCGGAAAGCATCGTCTCCTCGACGTAGAGGTTGGGCGGCGCCGCCTCGTCCAGCATGGCTCGACCCTCGGCCGCGTTCGTCCCGTCGAGCCGGACGACGATCGGGAGGTCGATGGTCATGCGGTCGAGCGCCTCGAGAATCCCGCGCGCGACCTCGTCACCGCGGGTGATCCCGCCGAAGATGTTGAAGAGGATCGCCTCCACCTGAGCGTCGGCGGTGATGACCTCGAGCGCGTCGACGACGCCCTCGGCATCGCCTCCCCCACCGAGGTCGCAGAAGTTCGCCGGCCGCCCGCCGACCTGGTCGATCACGTCGAGGGTCGACATCACGAGGCCGGCGCCGTTCCCGAGGATCCCGATCTCGCCGTCGAGCTTCACATAGGTGACGCCCTTCTCACGCGCGAGCCGCTCCTGCGGGTCGCCCGCCTCGGGGTCGCGCATCTCGGCGATGTCGGTGTGCCGGTAGAGCGCGTTGTCGTCGACGGTGAACTTCGAGTCGAGCGCCTTCACCTCGCCGGCGGGGGTGACGATCAGCGGGTTGATCTCGCAGAGCATTGCGTCGGTGCCGACGAAGGCGTCGTAGAGCTTCCCCACGATCGCGAGCACCTGCTTCTGCTCGTCGGGATCCTCGAGCCCCGCCGTGAAGACCAGCCAGCGAGCCTGGAACGGCTGGAAGCCGACGAGCGGGTCGATGTGCAGGCGGGCCAGCGCGTCAGGGTCGCTCTCCGCGACCTCCTCGATGTCGACGCCGCCCTTCGTCGTGAACATGAAGAGCGGCTTCTTCTCGCCCCGGTCGAACGTGACCGAGAGGTAGTACTCGCGCTCGATCTCGGAGGCCTTCTCGATCCAGACGCTGCGAACAGCAGCAGGTAACCGG
>CAVYAJ010000027.1:0-31615 GCA_963766155.1 uncultured Actinomycetes bacterium
GAGCGGGTTGCATATGATCGCCATTGCTTGTCACATGCATCTCCGTACCTTTGCCATGTCACCTGAAAACACGGCAGTCACGGAGATGTCAACAGTGGTACAGCGAGGAGAGGCCTGGCTCTTCAGCATATCCAGCACACGGCCGGAATCTACAGCTTCTTTGCCAGCTTACCCAGGCCGCAAGACGGAGCCAGAACAGGCACTCTGCTGGTGGGAGACGGGGGCGGTGTGCGAACGCCGCTACCGGGTGGGTGAGCAGTGGTACAATCTGAGGCCCGATGCGCTGGCGGAATATCGAGTGGGGTCAGCAGCGTACGCGCTTCTGGTTGGAGTGGGATCGTGGCACCATGAATGTGCGCGATCTGGCGATCAAGTTCACCTCCTACGCACACTACATCGCCTCGCGTGAGTGGGCAAGAGAGTACTCGATGCTGCCAGTGCTCGTCTGTGTCGCGCCGGATATCGCGCAGGAGAGGCGGATGCAACGGGTGGCTCAGGCCAGACTCACGTCTAGCTCCTGGATTGGTGGTGTGGACAACCACCGAGGTGCTGTTGAACGAGCATGGGCCACTGGCCCCCATCTGGTTGCAGAGTAAACCACAAAGCAGTCAAGCAGCACAGTCGGGCGGTTCGCTCAGACAATGCTTGTTCGATGTGATTCCCGCAAAGAGCTGAAGTGTATTCAAGGAAACGTTAACCTAGAAGCAGGCACAGAACACAGGAAGAGGAACAGGAACTTCTCATCAATGGTATCCGCTCGATATGCGCATGCTCTTGTGGTTGCTACGTTATCCGTTCAGCGCGCCGAAAGGCCTGAATGTCCACCGGGCGCACACCCAGCGTCTATAGTTTTTTCGCCTCCTTATGCTGGGTAGCCAGGCAAGAGCGGCGCTACTGCGATTATGACCACTGGCACAACTTCCGGCCAGATACCATGGGCGAATAGTAGGCAGGAGAACAATGGATACTTCTGGCTGGAATGGGATTTGGCGACCATGGGTGGCCCGAGATCTAGTTGCCCAAGTTCAGGACAATGCGACTGGTCATGTGCCCTCTCGGGAGTGGATTAGGGAACAAGCAGGGTTGTCGCTCCTGTTAATGGTGACACCAGGCAAGGAACAGGAAATGCGGATTGCGCGCATAGCAGCAGCCTTTCTAACCGGTACGCCTGGACTTGTGATACATACCACCACCGCTACGCGCTTGGCAGATCGGGGAAGGCTTGCCGCGATCTGGTATCAGGTGCCTTCGGAAAACAGGATAACAGAGATGGTGTCGCGTAGCCGGTTTTACCGTACGTCGCAGCAAGCCCTGTGACTTTAGGTGCAGGCGGCTCATGCCTGAGGGAGAGAGATGGCTGCTTCTTTCTATGCGGGTCAGCCTCATATCCGGCACGTAAGGCGCGGTGAAACCCTGTCGGCGCCATCAACAGGTCATGGATCAATCGTGACCTGTTTGTGAGTTGCTTTCGCCGCTTTGTGATGCCGGTGAGAGATGCTCCCTTATACTTCATACAAGATTATATATTTCCTTTTGAACACACAAACACTTACCATGTAGAAAGGAAAAGGTGAGAGATAGTGGAGCTGCACTGCGCAACGAGCAACACAGCCTGCCAGTTCTTGACAAGCATGACTCTCTCAGGTATACTCTTTATCGTAAGATTACGATGAAGGAGAGCAAAGACGTGATCGACTGTTGCCAACCAGAAGAAGGCGTGCTGATTGCCAAGGGGACCGAAGCGCGACGCGAGCAACTCGCGCGCTTCTGCAAGGCGCTGGCGCACCCGGCGCGCGTGCAAATCCTCGCACTATCTTGGCACGTTGGACGCCTGCATGTGCGGGGATATTGTGGAGCAGATACCGCTCGCCCAGTCGACTGTGAGCCAGCACCTCAAGGTGCTCGAAGGAAGCGGACTGATTCAGGGCACGATCGATGGCCCGCGCACAAGCTACTGCATCAATCGCCAGGCGCTGGCTGTCTTCAAAGAGTTGGTGGCTCAGCTCTAGCCGGGCTTTTTTCGCTCAATTGTATCGTCTATCGTCGATGAACGATATTACATGAACCAGGAGGATTTCTTATGGGACTACCGATGTACACCGCGCACACCGCAACCATCAGCGTCTACGATCCCGCCATGTGTTGCTCGACCGGGCTCTGCGGGCCAGGCGTTGATCAGCAACTGCTACAGGTTGCGCGCGACCTGCGCCGCTTTGAGGCGGAGGGGATCACCGTCGAACGCTATAACCTGGCACAGCAGCCCGATGCCTTTGTGCAGAACGTCAAGGTGGCGGGTCTGCTGCAGGCCTTTGGCGAGAAAGCGCTGCCCGTCACCCTGATCAACGGTGACATTTTCGTCTATGGACGCTACCCCTCGCGTGATGAGGTGGCAGCGGCCCTCGTACAGCAACGCGAGCAGGAACCGGTTGCCGCCCAAAACGCAGATGGCGGCTGTGACTGTGGCAGCGGCGGATGCTGCTAAGCGGAGCAAGGGTTCCGCTCAAAGAAAAGATGGCAATAATGAGAAGAGATGATCGCATATCGACACTCACTCCAATCGATTGGCTTGGCTGGCAGACGCCGTTCTTGTTCTTTACCGGCAAGGGTGGAGTCGGCAAGACGACCGTCGCGAGTACGGTGGCACTCCGGCTCGCAGAACTGGGGCGCCGCGTCCTCCTGGTCAGCACCGATCCGGCTTCCAATCTGGATGATGTGTTTGAACTGACTGCTGGATCAACCGCGACACCCGTCCCGGACGTGCCCGGCCTGTTTCTGCTGAATATCGACCCAGTAGCTGCCGCCGCGGCCTATCGCGAGCGTGTGATTACGCCGTATGCCGGGGTGCTGCCTGCCTCCACGCTGCAAAGCATGGAAGAGCAATTATCGGGCGCCTGCACCGTCGAGATCGCGGCCTTCAATGAATTCACCGGCCTGCTGGCCGATCCGCAGACCGTCTCCCGCTTCGACCATATCATCTTCGACACGGCTCCCACTGGACATACGCTGCGCCTGTTGAGCCTGCCGAAAGCCTGGAGCGGCTTTATTGAAACGAACAGTCACGGGGCCAGTTGTCTTGGCCCGTTGGCCGGGCTGCAAGCCCAGCACGATCAGTATGCCGCAACCGTACAGACGCTGGGCGATGCGGCGCGCACCACCGTCGTGCTGGTCAGCCGCCCGGAGGACAGCGCGCTCCAGGAGGCGGCGCGCGCCGGGGGAGAATTCCGCGCGCTCTCGATCACGAACCAGCACCTCGTTCTCAACGGGGTCTTGACTGCCCCTGCCGGAGACGATGGGATTGCCCAGGCGATGGTCGCCCGCCAACAGGAAGCGTTGCAGACCATGCCTCTTGCCTTGCGAGACGTTCCCACCGTCGCCGTGCCGCTGATAGCTCATGAGTTGACCGGCGTCGCTGCGTTGCGTCGACTATCGCACACGTCAGGACAGACGGCGCTCTCTGACGAGACAATAGGAGTGGCGCTGTTTTCGACGCAGGCTCCATGCAGGGACTCGACGAGCTGGTACGGCAACTGGAAGCCGATGGGCAGGGCGTCATCATGACGATGGGGAAAGGCGGCGTCGGGAAAACGACGCTGGCGGCGGCGCTCGCCGTTGCGCTGGCGCATGCAGGCCATGCCGTGCATCTCTCGACGACCGACCCGGCGGCACACCTGGGCCATGCGTTAGGAGGAGCTCTCCCGGCTGGGCTGCAGGTCAGCCGCATCGATCCCGCAGCCGAAACGCGCCGCTACAGTGAGGAGGTGCTCGCGGCAGCAGGCCCATTGGATGAGGAGGAGCGTGCGCTATTGCAAGAAGACCTACGCTCTCCCTGCACCGAGGAAATCGCGGTCGAAACCTTGTCCGGGCAGATGATCCGCCGGACTTCATCGTCGAGGATCTCGGCGGCCGTGCCCGGGGAGCGAAGCGAGGCCCGCGTCTCGAAGGCGCGCGAGATAGTCGGCGAGCGGGAGCCCGAGGGTCGCCGCGCCCTGCCAGACCTCGAGCGCCGAGAAGGCGTGCACGTGCAGATCGGGCAGCTCGCGCTTGATCGCCTCGACGAGCTCGACGTAGTAGTCGCCGGTGAACGCCGGGTGGATGCCGCCCTGGAGGCAGACCTCGACCGCGCCTCGCTCCCAGGCCTCGTGGCAGCGGCGGACGACCTCGTCGAGCGGGACGAGATAGGGCGCGCCCCGCAGGTTCTCGGCCAGCTTCCCTTTCGAGAACGCGCAGAAGCCGCAACGGAAGTAGCAGACGTTGGTGTAGTTGATGTTCCGGTGACGACGTAGGTGACCTCGTCGCCGCTCACCTCGCGGCGGAGCTCGTCCGCGGCGGCGAGCACCGCCCCGAGCTCGGGGCCGCGCGCCTGGAAGAGCGCCGTGACGGCGTCCTCGTCCAGCTCGCCGTCGAGCGAGAGCGGCTTGGCGCGCGGCAGGCTGCGGCGGCCGGCTCTCGACGCCGCGGCCCAGCGGTCTTCCCGCGCGAGCCCGTCGCCGTCGGAGTGCTTCGCACCTCGTGCGCGATCGGGATCGATCCAGCGGTCGAGGTCGGCGACGTACTCCGGATAGATCGCCAGCCGCGGCGCGAGCGCGAAGCCCGCGGCCTCGGTCGCTCGCGGCAGGCGATCGATCTCCGGCCACGGAGCTTCGGGGTTCACGTGGTCGAGGTGACCGGCGAGACGCCGCCCCAGTCGTTGATCCGGCCTCGAGGAGGCGCGGGAAGTCGTCGTAGGAGAGGTTGGGCGGCACCTGGACGTGCATTCGGGCCCGAGGACCTCGCGGGCGGCGCGCGCCGTCCAGAGGAGCTCGTCGAGGGTCGGCTCCGGGCGCGGCGGCCATCTGCGTCCCCGCCTTCGCGCGGAAGTTCTGGACGATGACCTCCTGGATGTGGCCGTAGCGCTCGTGCAGGTCGCGGATCGCATCGAGCGCTTCGAGCCGCTCTTCCCGCGTCTCGCCGATCCCGATGAGGATTCCGGTCGTGAACGGGATCCGGAGCTCGCCGGCGAGCCGGAAGGTCTCCAGGCGCCGCTCGGGGCGCTTGTCCGGGGAGCCGTGGTGCGGCCTGCCCCTCTGGGAGAGCCGCGCCGAGACCGTCTCGAGCATGATCCCCTGCGAGGCGGACACGTCGCGCAGAAGGTCCAGTTCTGCGCGTCATCACGCCCGGGTTCACGTGCGGGAGCAGCCCGGTCTCGGCGAGGACGAGCTCGCACATGCGGACGAGGTACTCGATCGTCGTCTCGCAGCCGAGCTCCGCGAGCTCCTCTCGCGCGGCGCGGTAGCGGAGCTCCGGCTTGTCACCGAGCGTGAAGAGGGCCTCGTGGCAGCCGGCCTCGGCGCCGGCGCGCGCGACCTCGAGACCTCGTCCGCGCGCATGACGGCGCGCTCGCCACGGCGGGGCGGCTGCGCGAAGTGCAGTAGTGGCAGACGTCCCGGCAAAGCTTCGTCAGCGGGATGAAGACCTTGGGCGAGAAGGTGATCAGCGGCACGCGAGCATCGCCTCGTAGTCCTCCGGCCGGTCGACGTCGAGGGCGAGCAGAGGGTCCTCGACCAGACGGGGTCGAGCCCGGCGCCCGCGCGGCGCCGAGCGTCTCCTCGAGCGGGGACTCCGAACGGCGGGACGAAACCGTTGACCGCCCGGAGCGCGAGCGCGTTGCGCGCCGCCGTCGCGCGAGGGGCAAGCGCGAGCGGCGAGGCCGCCTCGGCGAGCGCGTCGAGCGACTCGGGGCGAACGAGCGGGCAGTCGGCCATCACGACGAGGACACCGGCTGCGGGCGCGCTCGTCGCCAAGGGCCAAGGCGATCGCATCCGCGTGGCCGGTGCCCGCGTCGCGGAGGATCGACGCCGCCGGGCGCGAAGCCCGGATCCGGCGTCACGAGTAGCGTTCCCGTCGATGCTCCCCGCCCCGGCACACGCCTCGAGAACCCGCTCGAGCATGTCGAATACGAGCCGGGTTCGCTCTTCGGGCTGGAGCAGGGGCGCCAGGCGCGTCTTCGCGCCGTCGGGGCCCTTCACCGGGACGACCGCCAGCACGCTCGTGAGGATAACCGTGCTGGCCGGGGGTCTCGGCGGCTCGCGCTGCGTCACGCCCTGTCACTGGCTGCCGGCCCGGAGCTGTGACCGCGATCGGGAACGTCGGCGACGACCTGGAGATGTGGGACCTCCACGTCTCGCCGGACCTCGACACGATCATGTACACGCTGGCCGGCCTCCTCGACGAGGAGCGTGGATGGGGCGTGCGCGGTGACACGTACCGGCGATGGCGGTGGCCGAACAGGCGGGGCGGGGACCTGGTTCACGCTCGGCGACGAGGACGCGGGCTTGCACATCGTGCGCACGAGATGCTGAAGAGGGCGAGCCGCTCTCCGCGGTCACGCAGAAGCTCGCCGAGGGCCTCGGGGTCGGCGTGCGGCTCCTTCCGGCCACCGACGACCGGCTGCGGACGAAGATCCAGACCGCGGACGGCGAGCTCGACTTCCAGGAGTGGTTCGTCCGCCGCCGGCATGCCGACCGCGTCGACGGCGTTCGGTTCGAGGGCGCCGAAGAGTCGCGGCCCGCGCCCGGAGTCCTCGAGGCGATCGCGGAGGCCGACGTCGTCGTGATCGCGCCGTCGAACCCCTTCGTCTCCATCCGGCCGATCCTCGCCGTCCCCGAGATCGAGGCGGCGCTGCGCGGGAGGCGCGTCGCGGCGATCTCGCCGCTCGTCGGCGGGAAGGCGATCCGCGGCCCGCTCGCGGAGATGATGGCGAGCCTCGGCCACGAGCCGAGCGCACCCGGCGTCCGCGCGCTCTACGGCGGCCTCGTCTCGTCTTCGTGCTCGACCGGGAGGACGCGCGCTCGCGGGCGAGATCCCCGGGGCCGTCGTCTGCGACACGGTTATGGTTTTGCCGGAGCGGCGGGCAGAGGTCGGCCGCGGGCTTCTGGAGGCGATCGGATGATCGGAATCGTGGGCGGCACCGGCGACTTCGGCCAGGGCCTGGCGGAACGCCTGCGGCGCGCCGGCGAGGAGGTGGAGCTCGGCTCGCGGACTCCTCACGACGAGTTCGTCTCCAACCGCGACTACGCCCAGGACTCCGACATCGTCTTCCTCTCGGTGCCGCCGGAGGGGCTGGCCGAGATGTGCGCCAGCCTGGCTCGAGACCTCGAGGGGAAGATCGTTGTCAGCGTCGCGAGCCCCGTCGTGTTCAAGGACGGCAAGCCTGGGGCGGAGCCGGGGGAGCGCTCCCTGGCCGAGCTCGCCGCGCAGGCGGCGCCCGGCGCGCGGATAGTTGCCGGGTTCCACACGGTCAGCGCGAAGGCCCTGGCCAAAGTCGATGAGCCGCTCGACGAGGACGTCATCCTCTGCGGGGACGACGAGGAGGCGAAGGCGGTCGTCGCCGGCCTCGCCGAGCGCCTCGTCGAAGGGCGCGCCGTGGAGCCGGCAGGCTCGAGGTCGCGCGCTGGCTCGAGCCGCTCACCGCCGTGCTCCTGAACGTGAACCGCCGCTACAAGGTCTCGAGCGGGGTCAAGGTCACCGGGCTGCCATGACAGCAGTGCTCCTCGACAGCAGCGCCGAGAAGCATGCGGACGCCGACCGCGCGGCCATCGAGTCGCGCCTCTCGAGCGGCGAGTTCTTCTGGCTCGACCTGGAGGACGCCGGGCCGGACGACTTCGCACTTCTCCGCGACGTCTTCCGCTTCCATCCGCTCGCCTCGAGGACTCGGAGCAGTTCGGCCAGCGCCCGAAGCTCGAGGAGTACGACGACTATCGTCTTCTTCGTCGTCTACGGGGCCGCGCCGCCGCCCGACGCCGACCGCCTCGTCGAAGTGCACATCTTCTACTCGGAGAGCTACCTCGTCACCGTGCGGCGAGAGCACGCGCCGAGCCTGCCATGAGCTCCGCGAGCGCTACACGCGGAAGCAGGGCCAGCTGGAGCGGCCGATCGTCGTCCTCTACCGCCTGATCGACAGCCTGTCGGACAGCTTCTTCCCGGCGCTCGAGGACTACGACGAGCGCATCGACGGGTCGAGGAGGCGATCTTCCGCGAGCCCGAAGGACGAGCACCTGCAGGAGATCGTGCGCATGAAGCGGCAGCTGAACCGGCTGCGGCGCGTAGTCGGCCCACAGCGCGACGTGGCGAGCCAGCTCTTCGGCGGAGCGGCCGTGCTTCCGGGGAGCGACGCCGAGGCCGAGCGCTACTTCCGCGACATCTTCGACCACCTGATCCGCGTCGCCGACCTGATCGACAGCTACAAGGATCTCCTCACCGGCGCGATGGACGTCTACCTCTCGACGGTCTCGAACCGGCTGAACCTCGTCGTCGAGCAGCCTGACCGTCCTCTCGACGATCCTGCTCCCGCTGATCGTGCTGACGGGCTTCTTCGGGCAGAACTTCGGCTGGCTCGTACGCCACGTCGGCAGCCTGGACGGCGTTCCTTCTCCTCGGGCTCGTGCTCCCGGTCGGCCGGCGCTGCGCTCCTCGTCTACTACCTACGCCGGCAGCGGCTTCTCTAGTGCTGAAGCATCTTGCCGCTCACCGGGCTCCCGGAGGTGCGGCCGGGGGACGACCTCGCCGCGCTCCTCGGCGACGCGGTCGAGCGGGCGGGCGGCTTCGAGGACGGCGATGTGCTCGTCGTCGCGCAGAAGGCGGTGTCGAAGGCGGAAGGCCGGGTCGAGCAGACGGACGACGTCCTCGCGGTGATCCTGCGCGAGGCGCGGGCGGTGCGGAGGCGGCGGGGCGACCTCGTCATCGCCGAGACAAAGCACGGCTTCGTCTGCGCCAGCGCGGGCGTGGACCGGTCGAACGCTCCCGGCGAGGGCTGGATCGTGCTGCTCCCCGAAGATCCGGACGCCTCCGCCGCCGGGATCCGCGCCACGCTCGGCGAGCGGTTCGGCCGCGAACCGGCGGTGATCGTCAGCGATTCCTTCGGACGGGCATGGCGGCAGGGAACGACCGATGTCGCGATCGGCGTCGCGGGGATGCGGCCGTTGCTCGACCTGCGCGGAGAGCACGACGCGCGGGGCTACGAGCTCTCCTCGACGATGATCGCGGTCGCGGACGAGCTCGCCGGTGCGGCCGAGCTCGTGATGGGGAAGGCGAACGGCGTGCCGGCAGCGATCGTGCGCGGCTACGCGGTGCCGCCCGGAGATGGCTCGGCGGGCGAGCTCGTCATGCCTCCGGAGCGGGATCTCTTTCCGTAGCGGACACGATCCAGGTCGAGCGCGAGTGGGCGACGAGGTCGCCGCCGGCCGTGTAGAGCGCTGAGCCGGCGAAGCGTTTGCGTCCCTCCTCACCGATCCGCCAGCCGATGATGGCGTGTGCCTCGCCCGGCTCGGGCCTCGCGTGGATCGAGGCCGCCATCCGGCCGAGCAGAACGCCTTCGCGCTGGAAGTCGTCCACCGCCCAGCCGGACGGGCAGTCGAGCGCCGCCCAGACGATCTCCGCGCGGACATCGGGCGCCGGCGTCCACGGCGCGGCGACCACGCCTTCCCGTCCTGCCACCGGCCCGGCGAAGATCCCGAGCCCGTCGTCCCGCTCTGGCCCGCACGTGAAGCAGGTCGGATAGGCGTGGTGCTCGAAGCCCGGGTAGCCCTTCGACGCCTCCGTCTGCCTCTCCGATGCTTACCGGCGCCGCCACGTCTGCGTCGGAGTGAGCCGCACGCCGTGCCCGCGCGATCACCACGTCGCCGTGGCGGAGCTCGTCCCCTGCGATGTCGAGCTGCGTGTCGAGCGGCGGCGGGCGAAGGAGCGTGATCTCGAAGCCGCCGCCGAGGGCCTCCGAGAAGACCCCGCAGGCATAGCCCCCGTTCGCGGAGCCCGGAGGCCCGTTGAACCGCGCCGGAATGATCACCGCTCGAGCGTCAGCGTGATGACGCCGAAGGGCGGGCGGGCGTCGGTGTAGACCTTGGCGTCGTCGCTGGTCTGCGCGCTGTCCCAGAGCCGGTTCTCGGCGTAGAAGTCGACGGCGGCGATCTGGTCGAAGCTCTCCAGCACGCGCACGCCGATCTGGTAGACGAGCTCCTGAATGGACGCCGAGCGGACGTCGCAGAACGTCGAAACGGCGACGTCGCGCACGTCCTCGCAGGGCGCGCAGCGGCTCAGGTCGGCGTTCGTCCAGCCGACGTTCATGTGGACGAAGAGAGGACGGTCATGGGCCTCCGGCAGGGTCGTGTACTCGTCGCGGACGAAGCCGGCGAACGAGCTTCCCGTCAGCTTGATCAGGTGAAGACCGTTCCAGCCGGAGCGCGCCGAGACGACGCCCGAACGGTCGAGGTCGAGCTCGGCGACGGCGAAGTCGTCGTAGCGGCGGCGCATCACGTTGCCGCGCACGTGCTCGAACGGCACCTGCTTCGCGAAGACCTGCACGCCCTCCATGTGGTCGTAGCGCGCGAGCAAGCGGTTGCCGACGAGCTCGACGAAGCCCTCGAGCGTGTCGCCCTCGTACTCGAGCCCCATCGCGTGCAGGAAGTTCTTCATCGAGTCCGTGGCCACGACCGCCGAGTTGTCACCTTCGGTGTAGGACGTCTCGAAGGCCTCGCCGCGCACGATCACGCGCGCCTCGCACGCAAACAGGCTGTCGCCCGCGATCCGGTAGACCGAGACCGCGTCCTTTCCGTAGGAGTGGGCTACCGCTTTCGCCATCGGTCCAGTGCGATTGCGACGAGGTCGTCGAGGCCTGCCGCGAGCTCCTCGTCGCGGGAGTTTTGCAGGCGCTGGCGGAGGACGGAGAGGATCTCGGCGCGAGGTCTTCCGTCCATGAAGACGACGAAGCGGAAGCCGTACTTCTGCTCGTAGGACTTGTTCAGCTTCGCGAGAACGGCGAGGAGCACAGGGTCCTCGTCGGAGCCCTGCTCCCGCGCGGCCTGCTCGGAGATGTTCACGCGCTGGCCGATGCGCGGATGAGTCCCCAGTGCTTCGATCTGCTCGTCCTCGGGCGCGTCGGCGAGTACCTTGCGCGCCTGGCCGAGGGGATCCTCGAGCCCCGCGAGCTGTGCGACGACGCGCGTGTGGCCCTCGAAGAGCTCGGCGAGCTCGTTCTCGCTCAGCTGCCGCGGTAAGTCGTGCACGAGTAGGGAGAGACGAGGAGCGGGACGTGGAAATGGCCGTCGGCGAGGGCGACCTCGAGCTCGACGCGCGGCGAAGAAGTCGGTTTCCGGATGGAAGACGAGGCGGTACGAGCCAGGGTCGAGCTCGTCGGCGAGCTCAGCGATGCGCCCGTCGGAGTCGGTGACGCCCGTGGCCACGAGGTCGGCGCCCTGGAAGAGCTCGACGAGGACGCCGCTCGCCGGCTCCCGCGGCCTGTGTCGAGGACGTGGGTCGAGAGGGAGGCGCTCACGCGAGGAATCTTTGCGCTTGCAGGCGATGTTCGGCGGCGATCTCCTGCTCCTCGGCGTGGGTGAGGTGCCCTTCGAGCACAGCGGCCTGGCCGCCGACGTAGAGGCGGTCGACCCGGTGAGGGCCTGAAAGGATCAGGCCGGCGACCGGATCACTGGCGCCCGCGAGCTCGAGGCCGTCCATCCGCCAGACGGCAAAGTCGGCGCACTTGCCCGGCTCGAGCGAGCCGATGTCGGTGCGCCCGAGCACGTGGGCTCCGCCGCGCGTGCCGATCCACAGGGCGTCGCGGGCGGTCATCGCATCCGGGCCGCCGCGTGCCCGCGCGACCAGGAGCGCCTGCTTGACCTCGTGGAGGAGATCGCCGCGCTCGTTCGACGCCGAGCCGTCGACCCCGAGCCCGACCGGAACCTTCGCCTGGCGCATCTCCGCGACGGGCGCAATCCCGGCGCCGAGGCGCATGTTGGAGGTCGGACAGTGCGCGACCCCGGTGCCCGCCGAGCCGAAGCGGCTGATGTCCTCGCCCGAGAGGTGCACGCAGTGCGCGCACCACACGTCGTCCTCGAGCCACCCGACCTGCTCGAGGTACTCGACAGGCCGGCAGCCAAAGAGGCCCTGGCAGTACTCCTCCTCCTCGACGGTCTCGGCGAGATGGGTGTGCAGCCGCAGGCCGAGCCGCCGCGCGAGCTCGGCGGACTCCCGCATCAGCCGCTTCGAGACGGAGAACGGCGAGCAGGGCGCGACGACGATCTGCGTCCATGCGCCCGCGTCGGGCTCGTGGAGGGCGAAGAGCCCCTCTGTGTCGGCGAGTACGTCATCCGCGTCCTCGACGAGCTCATCTGGAGGCAGGCCGCCGTCGGACTCGCCCACGTCCATCGAGCCGCGCGAGGCGACGATCCTCACGCCCAGCTCGCGGGCAGCCTGGATCTCCGCCTCGACGAGCCCTGTCTGACCGCGCGGGAAGACGTAGTGGTGGTCGAACGCGGTCGTGCAGCCGCCGAGGGCGAGCACCGCGAGGCCCGTGCGCGCGGCCGC
Source organism: uncultured Actinomycetes bacterium (assembly GCA_963766155.1). Classification (GTDB taxonomy): domain Bacteria; phylum Actinomycetota; class Thermoleophilia; order Gaiellales; family Gaiellaceae; genus DATEOR01. Next base: position 12,337 of record CAVYAJ010000027.1, read on the forward strand.
GTATTCGGCATCGCGGTCGACCCGGCTCCACAGCGGATAGAGCTCCCGCAACCACGTGAAGAGGTCGGCTTGCTGCGCCCGCGTGCGCGTGAGCGTCTGGTAGAGGTGGTGGTGTGTGTTGACGAGGCCAGGCGTGATGAGCGCGCCGCCCAGGTTCTCGAACGCTTCGGCCGGCGGCGGATTGCCCTCGCCGACCTCGACCACGAAGCCGTCGTCGACCAGGATCCAGCCGTTGGAGAGCTCGGTGCCGGCGTCGTCCATCGTGACGACGTACGCGTTCGCGAACAGGGTCCGCATGTAAGGATCCTTTCATGCTGGCGTGCCTCACTACACGCGAGCGAGTGCTGCTCGGCGTCGTTGGCCTCGTCGTAGCGGTGACCGCTGCGCTCGAGTACGGCGGAGGCTCGGACGTGGCGGTCTTCCTCGTCGCGGCGGTCGCGCTGGCCGGCGTCGCCTGGGTGGTGTCATTCTCGACGGAGGCCGTGGGGGAGCGCTTCGGGCCGGCGCTGACCGGCGTTCTGCAGTCCACGCTCGGGAACCTGCCGGAGCTCTTCGTCGTCCTCTTCGCGCTTTCGGCCGGGGAGCTCGTAGTGGCGCAGTACTCGATCCTCGGCTCGATCTTCGCGAACGCTCTTCTCGTCCTCGGCCTCGTGATCCTCGCCGGCGCGCGAGCCTCGGGCGGAGTCATGCGTTTCGGCCGCAAGCTGCCCAACGACACGGCGACGCTGCTCCTCCTCGCCATCTTCATCATCTCGCTGCTCGGATTCTCGGACCAGGCGGGCGACCGGGCGAGCCAGCACCAGGTGGAGATCTCAGCCATCGGAGCCGTGGTGCTCCTCGCCGTCTATGGCGTCTGGCTCTTCTTCTACCTCAGGGACGCGGAGGGCGGCCAGCCGGTGACTCCGCGCGTCCCGCTTCGGCTCTCGGTCGGCCTGCTCGCGGTTGCAGGCGTTGCCGCGGCGTTCGTCTCGGACTGGTTCGTCGGGTCCCTCGGTCCGGCGATCGAGTCGCTGGGGATCTCGGAGGAGTTCACCGGACTCGTGATCGTGGGCATCGCGGGGAACGCGGTCGAAAACGTCGTCGGCGTCGTCCTCGCACACAAGGGCCAGAACGACCTCGCCATCTCGGTCGTGAAGAACTCGGTCGCCCAGATCGCCGTCTTCCTCTTCCCGCTGCTCGTCCTGCTCTCGCTCTTCCTCGAGACGCGGCTGACGTTCGTGCTTCCGACGGTCTACATCGCCGCCCTGTTCCTGATGGCCATCTCCGTCTGGCAGACCACGCAGGACGGTGAAGCTGCTCCCTTCGAGGGACTCGCGCTCGTCGGCTTCTACGTGATCCTCGCCGTGCTTACCTTCTACGAATGAGAGACATCCTCGAAACGCTGCGCGGCCTGGGACGAGGAGGGCCTGCGGGCGGCCTGGGCGATCGTCGTCGAGACGGAGCGGTCCACGCCGCGCGAGCCCGGAGCGGCCCTGGCGGTGAACGAGCGCGGCGACGTCGCCGGCTCGGTCACGGGCGGGTGCGTCGAGCCCGCGGTCGTCGAGGAGGCCCAGGCGGTGCTGGCCGGCGGCCCCGCCCGCCTCGTCGAGTACGGGATCGAGGACGAGACCGCCTTCGAGGTCGGCCTCCCGTGCGGCGGCACCGTGCGAATTTTGGTTGGGCCGGTCGACTACGAGGTCGTGCGCGAGCTGGCAAGCGCAGTTGCCGGGGAGCGGCCGGTGGAGCTCGAGGTCGGGGCCTCGGGCGAGGCGCGCGTCGTTCCCGGCGGGGAGAGGACGGAGCCGGAGCTTGCGGACGACGTCTTCCACCTTCCGCTCCTGCCGCGGCCGCGGATGTACGTCTTCGGCGCAGTCGCCCACGCGGCGGCGCTCGCCGAGGCGGGGCGGATGCTCGGCTACCACGTGACCGTGTCCGACGCGCGGGCGCGCTTCGTCACTCCCGAGCGCATCCCGCAGGCCGACGAGCTCGTCGTCGGCTGGCCCGACGAGGTCCTGCGCGACGCGCCGGTGGACGAGCGGACGGCGATCTGCGTCCTCACGCACGACCGCAAGCTCGACGTGCCCGCGCTGAAGGCGGCGCTCGCCTCGCCCGCGGGCTACATCGGCGCGATGGGGAGCAGGCGCACGACCGAGGCGCGCGCGGCGGCCCTCCGCGAGGAAGGCCTCGGCGACGACGACCTGGCGCGGATCAGGGCGCCGATCGGGCTCGACATCGGCTCGCGTACGCCGGCCGAGGTCGCCGTCGCGGTCGCGGCCGAGATCGTCTCCGTGCGGCGCGGGAAGGCCTGATCAGATCAGAACCAGTGGTCTTCGACCTCCCGCGGCTCCATCCGCAGGCGGATGAAGATGCCGAGAAGGACGAGGGGAGCGCCCGGGAAGACCGCCAGCATCGCGAGCGGGACGAAGAGCGAGCTCGCAAGCCCCGGCCCGACGAGCGCCAGCACGGGCGCGTAGGCGAGGAGCGCGCATGCCTCTTGCTTCGCCAGCGCGAATCCGAGCAGGAAATGAACTCCGAGCGGGAGCAGGAAGAACGCCAGCACGACGATGCCGGGCAGGTCGTGTTGCCCGTTGGCGAACCCGTACACCCACGTGGTCGTGAAGGCGAGGTAGAGGAGCGAGGTCTTGACGGTCGTCGCTCGTGTTGCAGGCGTGCGTTCGATGATCGTGGTCACGCGACCTCCTGGTTCAATCGGGCGTGACCGCATACGCCGTCCGAAAAACGCTCAATTCTCATCATCTCCAGCAGCTCGCCCGCTCCTATCCCTCAAGACGGTGATAGATGGGTAGCGTGAAAGGGTGAGTCCGCTGTCCGTCTGGATCTGGAGCGACTACATCTGACCGTTCTGCTCGGTGGCCCTGGAGCGGGCCGCGTGGCTGGAACGGGAGCACGGAGCGACCGTCGAATGGCTCCCGTTCGACCTTCATCCCGAGTACCCGCCCGAGGGAATCCCGCGCGAGGAGCTTCACCGTCGCTATCCGGAGGACGTGCACGAGCGCACACGGAAGATGGTGGAGGCAGCCGGCCTCACCTACAACCCGCCGCCTGACGTCGTCCCGAACTCGCGGCAGGCGCTCGAGCTGACGGAGCTCGCGCGCGAGAAGGGGCTGCACGACGAGGTGCACACGCGGCTCATGCAGCGCGTACTGGACGGAAGCGAGGAACATCGGCGACACGGAGACGCTGCTCGATCTCGTGGCCGAAGCGGGGCTCGACCGCGAGGAGGCCGCCGCCGCGCTCGCCGACCGGCGCCACGCCGGTCGTGTCGACGCCTCGACGGCCCAGGCGCAGCAGGCAGGCATCAACGCCATTCCCGCCTTCGTCCTCGACGGCCGGCTGCTCCTGCTCGGCGCCCAGCCGCACGAGATCTTCGAGCGCGCTCTCGACCAGGTGGGGGAGAGCTCCGAGCCCTGAAAAAAGTGTGGAGCGGAAACCGCCGCAAGGGTTTCCGCCCCATCCGTTCTCCGGGAGCCAGCTCCCGCCGCATCGGAGCCGTCTTCCGGAAGCCTGCCTTACCGCCGCTTCGCAGTATCGAGGGTGGGAGCCACTTGATTCCATCCCGCTTTCGGTGGTTCACCGCTCCGCTTCACCTTTGGGGAGAGACCGTCTCGAGACAAGGGCCTGAGTTGCCGAAGCGCTCTCGACGGCGCGATGCTGCGTCCTCGGTCGTGCCCGTATCTGTTCCGATACGAGCATTCCCTGCGTCCTTGCCTCGCATGGTCGAGAGCAACTTCAACAACGAGGCCTCATCTCGACACAATCTCTTAGGCTTGGCGCGTGGAGGTGCTCACCCCGCAGACGCTCGACGAGGCGCTGGCGCTGAAGGCCGAGCGGAAGGACGCCGTTCCTATCCAGGGCGGGACCGACGTCATGGTCGAGCTGAACTTCGACCGCTCCCGACCCGAGACGATCCTGAACCTGAACGAGGTCGCCGAGCTGGGAGGCTGGGGGAGGGACAACGGCACGCTCCGGCTCGGATCCGGGCTGACCTACGCGGAGGCGATGGGAACCGGCGTCGCATCGGCGCTGCCCGCCCTGGCGGAGGCATCGCGGACGGTGGGCTCGCCACAGATCCGAAACCGCGGCACGCTGGGCGGAAATCTGGGCACCGCGTCCCCCGCGGGCGACGCGTTGCCGCCTTTGCTCGTCTACGAGGCGGAGGTGGTCGTTGCGTCGGCCGCGCGCGGGGTGCGCGTGGTTCCGGTCGTGCGCTTCCTGACGGGGCCGAAGCAGAACGCGCTTCTCCCCGACGAGCTGATCGTTGCGGTGCGCATGGAGCCGCGTGAGATGCGGCAGACGTTCATGAAGGTCGGGCCGCGGAACGCGATGGTGATCGCGGTGGTGTCCTTGTGCCTAGTTGTCGATCGAGAGGCGGACGAGATTCGCGTCTCGTACGGGTCGGCGGGCCCGAAGCCTGGGTTGGTGCGGGCTGCGCTAGCGGATGCGGAAGAGCTGCCGGAGCTCGTCGCGCGCGACGCGGCGCCGATCGACGACGTGCGTGGAACGGCGGCATACCGCGTCCATGCGCTGAAGGTCCTCGCGAGCCGCGCTCTGAACAGGTGCCTGACGTGAGAATCGCGCTCACGGTCAACGGCGAGCCGGTCGAAGCCGAGGTGTGGGAGGGCGAGAGCCTTCTCTACGCGCTGCGCGAGCACATGGGGCTGCCCGGGTCGAAGAACGCGTGCGAGCAGGGCGAGTGCGGGTCGTGCTCGGTCTTGCTCGACGGGACGCTCGTCTGCGCGTGCCTGGTGCTGGCGGCGCAGGCGGACGGGCACGAGATCGTGACGGTGGAGGGGCTGGGATCGGACGGGGCGCTCCACCCGGTGCAGGAGGCGTTCGCGACGACGGGCGCGGTGCAGTGCGGGTTCTGCACGCCGGGGCTGATCGTGGCGACGGTGGATCTGCTGGCGCGCGTCCCGGAGCCGACGGACGACGAGATCCGGGAGGCGCTGAGCGGCAACCTCTGCCGGTGCACGGGGTACGCGAAGATCTTCGACGCGGTCAGGATGGCGGCGGGCTCATGAGAAGAGACTTTGTATTGGGGCCACCCCGGACCACCACCCGCTTCGAGCGTAGCGCCGCAAAACGCACCCGCGGCGCGCGCATCGTGCAGAAAGCGAGCCAAGAGTGAGCGCGCCCTCGCGCCGGCTCGAGCTCGGCCGCGTCGGCGAGTCCGTCCGCCGCATCGACGCCGTCCCCAAGGTCACCGGCGAGTTCGCCTACGCGAGCGACCTCTTCGCCGCGGGCATGCTTTACGGGCACACCGTCCGCAGCCCGCACTCGGCCGCGCAGGTGAAAGGCATCAGCACCGCGGAGGCCAAGGGGATGCCCGGCGTCCACGCCGTCCTCACCCACCGGGACGTTCCGGGCGAGAAGCGCTATGGCCTCGAGTTTCCCGACCAGCCCGTCCTGGCCATGGGCGAGGTGCGCTACTTCGGTGAGCCCGTCGCGCTCGTCGCGGCCGAGCACCCGGAGCAGGCCCGCCGAGCCGCTGCGGCCGTGCAGGTCGACTACATCCCGCAGAAGCCGGTCGCCGACCCCGAGAAGGCGCCCGAAGCCGTCCGCGAGCTCACGATCCGCCACGGAGATCCGGACGCACCCGGTGAGGTGACCGTCTCGGGCTACTACGAGCTCGGAATTCAGGACCAGGCCTTCCTCGGGCCCGAATCGGGGCTGGCCGTTCCGGACGGCAAGGGCGGGATCGACATCTACGTCGCGACGCAGTGGCTCCACGTCGACCGCGACCAGGTCGCACCGTGCCTGGGTCTGCCGCCGTCGCAGGTGCGCATTCACCTCGCCGGCGTCGGCGGCGCCTTCGGCGGGCGCGAGGACCTCTCGATGCAGATCCACGGCGCGATGCTCGCCCTGAAGACGAACCGCCCCGTGAAGATGGTCTACAACCGCGAGGAGTCCTTCGCCGGCCACGTCCACCGCCACCCCGCGCGGATCTGGTGCGAGCACCGCGCCACGCGCGACGGCAAGCTCACGAACGTCCGCATGAAGATCCTGCTCGACGGCGGCGCCTACGCCTCGAGCTCGACCGCGGTCTGCTCGAACGCCGCCTCGTTCGCCGCGGGCCCCTACAACGTGCCCAACGCGCTCGATCGAGTGCCGCGCCGTCTTCACCAACAACCCGCCCTGCGGCGCGATGCGGGGCTTCGGCGCCGTGCAGACCTGCTTCGCCGCCGAGGCGCAGATGGACAAGCTCGCCGTCGCGCTCGAGCTGGATCCGATCGAGCTCCGGGTGCATGAACGCCATCGGTCAGGGAGACACGCTTCCGACCGGCCAGCGGATCGAAGGCTCGCTGCCTGTGGAGGAGGTGCTTCGCCGCTGCGCCGCGATTCCCGAGCCCGACGCGGAGGAGCTTCCCCGCGACCCGATCCGCCTCCCGGGCGGAGCCGGCAACACGACGCGCGGCGACGGCGTCCGGCGCGGCGTCGGCTTTGCGGTCGGCTACAAGAACATCTGCTACTCGGAGGGCTTCGACGACTACTGCGCTGCCCGCGTTCGCCTCTACGCCGACGCCGGCGGCGACCTGATCGCGGAGGTGCACTCCGCAGCCGCCGAGGTCGGGCAGGGAGTGGTCAACATCATCGGGCAGGTCGCCCGCACCGAGTTGCCCGAGATCGCGGACGTCGTCATCGCCCCGCACTCCACCGCGGCCGTCGGCTCGGCCGGTTCGTCGTCGGCCTCCCGCCAGACCTGGATGACCGCCGGCGCCGTTCGCGCCGCGTGCCTCGCCGTCCGCGACGAGCTCGAGCGCCGCGGCGGAACGCTGGCACCCGGAGACGAGATCGACGAGGAGCGCGTCTACCGGCACCGCCAGACCTCTCCGCTCGATCCGAAGACCGGGCAGATCACGACCGGGCCGGCTCACGTCGCCTTCGCCTGCGCGGCGATGAAGGTCGTCGTCGAGGTGGACGTCGAGCTCGGCCTCACGCGCGTCGTCTGGATCGGAACCGCCCAGGACGTCGGCAAGGCGATGAACCCGCAGGCGGTCGCCGGCCAGATCGAGGGCGGCACCGCGCAGGGCCTCGGCCTCGCGCTCATGGAGGAGATTCAGACCAAAGACGGCCTGATCACGAACGCGAGTTTCACCGACTACTTGATTCCGACCGCGCTCGACATGCCGCCCGTCGTCTCCGAGCTCGTCGAGGAGCCCGAGCTCTCTGCGCCCTACGGCGCCAAAGGCGTGGGCGAGCCCCCAACGGTCGTCTCGACCGCGGCGATCCTCTCGGCGCTTCGGGACGCAACCGGCCGCGAGCTCAACCGCGTACCGGTGCGCCCCGACGACATCGTCGGACTGTGACGGGCTAGACCCGAACCTCGTCGTTCACGATCACGTGCATGAGATCGATGATCTCGGGCGGCTTGCCGGTCATGTCGGTCATTCCGGCCTCTTCCATCGCCGGCATGAGCTTGTCGTTCATGAAGCTGTCGAAAGCCTCTTGCGACTCCCAGACATCGACAACGCGGAAGCCGTTCGGCCCCTTGCCCATCGTGTGAATCATGCACCCATCGACCGCAGGAGCTCGCTTCGTGCCGAACATCGCCTCCGTGAGGGTCTCGTAGGCGTCCTGGCTCGGAAGCTCGACTATCACTGCTACAGCCATTCCTGCTCCTTCGGTTGGTCGTGCTAGTCCTTCCAAGGTAGCGCGTTTACGACGTCGGCCGCCGTCGCCCAGCCCCGACGCGCCGTTCGGACGGAGAGCTCCATGTTCCCCAGCCCCCGCACCGAGTGCGCATCGGTCGAGCAGACGATCTTCACGCCCGCCTCGATTGCCCTGCGAACGTGCTCGCCCCGCAAGTCGAGCCGATCGGGGAGGCCGTTCACCTCCAGCGCGACGCCGGTCTCGAGCGCGACCTCGAAGGCCTGATCGAGGTCGAGCGCGTTCTCGGGCCGGTGGTTGATGATCCGTCCCTTCGGATGGCTTAGGCAGCGGACGTACGGGTTCCGAATCGCCTCCAGGGTCCGCGCGGTCAGCTCCCGCGCGGGCATGCGCTGGCCGCCGTGCACGCTCGCCTGCACCCAGTCGAGCTCGGCCAGCACGGAGTCCGGCAGGTCCAGCGAGCCGTCCCGCAGGATGTCGCACTCGATCCCGCGCAGCACCCGGAAGGGCGCGAGCGCCTCGTTCGCCGCCGCGATCTCCTCGCCCTGGCGCAGCACGTCGTCGGCCGTCAGCCCCGGAACCGCGCCCACGCTCGGCGTGTGGTCGCAGATCGCCAGGTACTCGTAGCCCCGCGCGATCGCGCCCTCGGCCATCTCGAGCACCGACGCCTTGCCGTCGGACCAGGTCGTGTGGCAGTGGAGGTCGCCGCGTATGTCCTCGACCTCGACGAGCGGGGGAGGAGCGCGGCGGTGCGCCTCCTCGCGGAGCTCGGGCGGGCAATAGGGCACGCCGAGGCGTGCGTAGACCTCTTCCTCCGTCGGCGCCTCTGGCAGCGGCTCGAGCGCCTCCACGTAGGCATCCGCGCCCGTCGCACGCATCAGCGCGGTGCCGAACACATCCGAAGAGGCGATCACGAGCTCCACCGGGACCCCTTCCACGGTGATGCCGACGCCGCTCTCCGTGACGGTGACGATCTGCGGTAGCTGGGCGAAGTGTTCGAGCGCATCGTTGTCAGTAGTGACAATAACGAGCCGCTCGGACGAGTCCGCCCAGCGCCTGGGATCGCCGGCCGCGACACCGCCCAGCGCCGCTGCGATCCCCTCCACCAGCGCCCGTGCCCGATTCAAGGTCAGCCCCCGCCTCGGCCGGGGCCTGCGCCGCGGCAGCCAGCCCAGCACGCACCTTCTCTTCCGTCTTCGGCCCGATGCCCGGCACCGACGTCAGCCGCCCGGCCTCGATCGCCTCACGGAACTCCGCCGGCGGTCGAGATCCCCAACGCCTCGCCGATCTCGACCGAGCGCTTCGGGGAGAGCCCGAGCAGCCGCCCGAAGCCGACGAGCTCCGGCCGCACCTCGCGCTCGAGCTCGTCGAGCTCCTCGATCCGCCCTGTCTCGATGAGCTCCTGCAGCCGCGCCTCGATCCCCGGCCCGATTCCGCGCAGCTCCCGAACGCGTCCTGTCCGCACCAATTCAGCAACGGAAGTCTCCAGGCCGCGAATGAGCTCCGCCGCCCGTCGATAGGCCCGAGCCGTGTACTGGGAGGCGCCCGCGAGGTCCAAAAGCGCCGCGAATGCGTCCAGGCGCTCGGCGATCGCTGCGTTGTCCAGGTCCTTCCGGGTTGGCGTTCGGCTCACCGGGGGAGATAATCCCCCAATGCGCGGCGAAAAGACCCAAGCCTCGAACCCTCGGCGGGTTCGGAACGAAGGCGTTGCCGTTCGCCAGTGGCGTCGCGACCAGTTCTACCGGCTCGGCTTCTCCAACTCGGACGCGCGCACGCTGGCCCGCTCGGGCGCGGATCTCACACACACGCGCGACCTGATCGCCCACGGCTGCGACCCCGCGACGGCCTACCGCATCGTCCGCTGACGCCCGTCCACTGATCCTTTAGGCTCGCGCCATGCCGGATCTGGCCAGGCGCCTCGCCGTCGCGCGCGGCGACGAGATCGCGGACGTCGTCATCGAGGGCGGCAAGGTCTTCTCCGTCTTCACGCGCGAATGGCTCGAGACCGAGATCGCGATCTGCGACGGCTACGTCGCCGGGCTCGGCTCCTACGCGGGCAAGGAGATCGTGCACGCGGGCGGCAAGTACGTCGTCCCCGGGCTGATCGACGCCCACATGCACCTGGAGACCGTGAAGCTCCTCGTGGACGAGTTCGCACGCCTCGTCCTGCCGATGGGGACGACCACGGTGGTCGCCGACCCGCACGAGATCGCGAACGTGCTCGGCACGGACGGGATCCACTGGCTCGCCGACGTCGCCGACGAGGTGCCACTCGACATCTTCTTCATGGCCTCGTCGTGCGTGCCCGCGTCGAAGTTCGAGTCGCCCAGGCGCGCCTTCACGCTCGGAGACCTGCAGGGGCTCCTGCGCCGCCGGCGCGTGATCGGGCTCGCCGAGATGATGAACTACCCCGGCGTCGTGGCCGGCGACCCGCACGAGCTCGACAAGCTCGGCGCTCGAGTCCTCGCACGTGGACGGCCACGCGCCGGGCCTGCTCGGGCCCGGACTCCAGGCCTATGCCGCAGCCGGGATCCGCTCCGACCACGAGTGCTACTCGGCCGAGGAGGGCCGCCAGCGCCTGCGCGCGGGGATGTGGGTGCTGATCCGGGAGGCGACCGCCGCGCGAAATCTCGAGGCGCTCGCGCCGCTCGTTGCCGAGTTCGGGCCGCACCGCCTCGCGCTCTGCACCGACGACCGCGAGCCCGAGCACATTGCGGAGGTCGGGCACATGAACCACGTCGTCCGCAGCGCGGTCGAGCTCGGCATCTCGCCGGAGGACGCGCTCGATGATGGCCACGCTCAACCCGGCGATCTGGCACGGCCTGCGTGAGTTCGGCGCGGTCGCTCCCGGTTACGTCGCCGACCTGCTCCTGCTGCCCGACCTCGAGAGCTTCGAGCCCGACGTCGTGCTGAAGCGCGGCGCGCCGGTAGAGGACTACCCGAGCCCCGCGGTGCCCGAATGGGTGCAGGAACACCGTGCGCGTCGCGCCGACCGCGTCCAACGACTTCGCGATTCCGTGGGAGGGCGGTGCCGCGCGCGTGATCGGGCTCATCGAGGGCCAGATCGTCACGGACGACCTCCGCGAGGAGCCGAAGGTCGAGGACGGCTTCGCGGTCGCCGACCCCGAGCGCGACGTGCTCAAGATCGCCGTCGTCGAGCGGCATCTCGGGACGGGGAGGATCGGACTCGGCTTCGTGAAGGGCTTCGGCCTCCGGCGTGGCGCGATCGCGACGTCGCTCTCGCACGACGCGCACAACATCGTCGTCGTGGGCGTCGACGACGGCGACATGGCGCGCGCGGTGGGGCGGCTCTCCGAGACCGGGGGAGGGATGGTCGTGATCGCCGACCGCGGCGTCCAGGCCGAGCTGCCCCTGCCCGTCGCCGGGATCCTCTCGGACGCGCCCTTCGAGGAGGTCGTCGAGCTCTCGGACGCCTGCCTCGCCGCGGTGCGCGAGCTCGGCTGCGAGTTCCCTGCGCCCTTCCAGACGCTGAGCTTCCTGGCGCTCTCCGTCATCCCGAAGCTGAAGATCACCGACCGCGGCCTGATCGACGTCGAGCAGTTCGACATCGTGCCGCTCGCGTGAGTGGTTTCCGCTTCATGCCCATGAGCCAGGAGGACGCCGAGGCGGTCGCGGGCTGGCACTACCCGGAGCCCTACTCCTTCTTGACGACTGGACGGCCGACCCGGACGATCTGCGGGAGCTGCTCGAGCCCGCGCGGCGCGGCGAGGCCTACTGGGGGGTCCGCGACGATGCGGATGAGCTCGTCGGCTACTTCGACTTCAAGCCGAAGGAGGGAGAACGCTCGAGATCGGCCTCGGCCTGCGGCCCGACCTCACCGGCCGCGGGCTTGGCGCCGCGTTCCTCGGCGCCGGCCTGGACTTCGCGCGGGCACGGTTCGCGCCGAAACGGTTCACTCTCGCCGTCGCGACGTTCAACGAGCGCGCGATCACGGTCTACGAGCGGGCGGGCTTTGCCCGCGGGCGGGTCTACATGCACTGGACGAACGGCGCCGAGTGGGAGTTCATCGAGATGAGCTCGCCGGCATGAGCGAGAGCCCATTCGACTTCAGCGGCCGGGCCGCCCTCGTGACCGGCTGCGGCAGCGCGGAGGGAATCGGGTTCGCGTGCGCGCGCATGCTGGCCCGCCTCGGCGCGCGCGTGGCGATCACCTCCACGACCGAGCGCATCGAGGAGCGCGCCGACGAGATCCGTGCGGAAGGAGGCGAGGTCTCCGCGCACATGGCCGACCTGACCGACCGTCGAGCAGGCCTTCGCGCTCGTCGGCGGCGGCGCGGCACGGCCCTCGACATCCTCGTCAACTCGGCCGGCCTCGCCCAGACCGGCGTCGACATGCCTTTCCCGCGCTTCGGCGACATCGAGCCCGACGTGATGCGGCGCCAGCTCGACACGACGTTCATGACCGCCTACCACACGACCCAGGCCGTCCTGCCCGGGATGGCGGCGCGCGGCTACGGGCGCATCGTCATGGTCTCGTCCGTGACCGGGCCGCTCGTCGACCGCGCCCGGGAGCGCCGCGTACGCGAGCGCGAAGGGGGCGATGGACGGGATGATGCGGACGATCGCCGTCGAGCACGGGCGCGACGGCATCACTGCAACTCGGTCGCGCCGGGCTGGATCGCGACAGCCTCCTCCGAGCCCGACGAGATCGAGGCCGCCAAGCACACGCCGGTCGGCCGGCCGGGCACGCCCGACGAGGTCGCGGCGCTCGTCGCCTTCCTTGCCTCGGAGGGAGCGAGCTACGTCACCGGCCAGGCGCTCGTCGTGGACGGCGGCAACATCATCCAGGAGCCGCACGGGATCGATCTCTACGGTGCGCCCTGAAGATCGAGCAACCGAGTTCCACTTCGAGCTGCTGACGCAAAGCGATGCGGAGGCGATCGCGGAGTGGCGCTACCCGGAGCCCTACTCCTTCTACGACTGGACGGCCGATCCGAACGATCTGCGTGAGCTGCTCGAACCGGCGCGCGCGGCGAGGTCTACTGGGCGGTGCGCGACGACGCGAACGAGCTCGTCGGCTACTTCGACTTCAAACCGAAGGAGGAGGGAGACGCTGGAGATCGGCCTCGGCCTCCGTCCCGACCTGACCGGTCGCGGGCTCGGCGCTTCGTTCCTCGCTGCCGGCCTGGAGTTCGCGCGGGCGCGGTTCGCGCCGGAGCAGTTCACCCTCGCCGTGGCGACGTTCAACGAACGCGCGATCACGGTCTACGAGCGGGCGGGCTTTGCCCGCGGGCGCGTGTACATGCACTGGACGAACGGCGCCGAGTGGGAGTTCATCGAGATGAGCCGGTCCGCCGGGTGAGCTGCTCGCGCCGACCGCCTCGAACCAGTTGTACTCGTCCAGGTACTTGGCGAGCGTCTTCCGCGTCTCGTAGCCGAGCAGCTCCTGGAGGTAGGCCTCGACGTCGGCCGCGGGCGCCTCGTCGGTAAGGCGGCGGGCGAGCGCGTGCATCTGGAGGAGATAGGCGCCGTAGCCCTCGGGAGCCGAGCGGCGGATCTCCTTGTCCCACATGACGAAGAGACGAGGACGGAGGACGTACAGGGCCTTCGATGCCGCCGCGTCGCCCATGCTGTGGACGCCGTTCGCGCGCATGTGCGCGATGAGGTCGTCGTGCATGGCGCCGAGCTCTTCTGCGTGGGCGGGCAGCCGCGGGTCATTGATCGTCAGCGGCGCGAGCTTCTCGAGCGCGGCGGCGTTGTCTTCCAGCCATGTCTCGAGCGCGCCCGGCGCCCGCTCGGTCGAGAGCCGGCAGGCCCACCTGTTCAGGAGGCGGATGATGTCCGCGGCGTTCTCCGGGAAAGCGTCCGGCGCCCGAGCCGCGCGCGGGAAGTGGTCGCGGAAGCCCTCGAGCCCCGCGACGAAGTCCGGCCACGTGACGTCTTCCCATGCGAGCAGCGCCATGGCGGCATTCTCGCGCGCCCGTTTATCCGGCGGCCGGGCGGGCGAGCATGCCTTCGTACAGAGAGGTGACGCGGGTCGCGATCGTGTCCCAGGAGTAGGCACCGCGGATCTGCTCGTAGGCCGCTTCGCCCCGAGCGTGGCGCTCCAGCGGATCGTTGACCGCCTCGATGAGAGCGGCGGCGAGCGCGGCCTCGTCGTCGGGATCGACGAGCCAACCGTTCGGACGTCCTGGGGCGGTGTTCACGAAGGAGAGCGGGCCGCCCGTGGGGGTCGCGATCACGGGCAGCCCGCAGGCCATCGCCTCCAGGTAGACCTGGCCGAAGGGCTCGTCGACCGACGGCGCCACGAGCACATCGGCCGCGTTCAGCCCGTCGGGCAACTCGTCGTGTCCCCGCCAGCCGGTGAAGAAGATCCCCTCGCTCCCGCCCGAGCGCGCCACCTCGACAGGGTGCTCTCCCTCCCACTCGCCCGGGTGCCCGCCCCAGATGACGAGCGGCGCCGGCCTTTCGAAGCTCGACCGTGCGCGCTGGTAGGCGCGCACGAGGAGCGGCACCCGCTTGAATGCGAGGAAACGCCCGACGTACAGCAGCACCGGGTTGGCCTCGCCCGTCTTCGGATCGGCGAATATCGCAAGGTCGTCTGCTCCGTAGCGAACCGAGCCGGCCACACCTGACGCGTCCCATCCGCGGGGGTCGCCGACGAGCCATGCACGCCAGCGCGCCAGTCGCTCTTCCGGGCCGACGCTATGTCGGTCGAAGAGCTCCACGTCGACGCCGTTCGAGATGACCTCGACTCGTGACGCGCCGACACCGAGCAGACGGACGGCCTCGTCGCGATCGTGCGTCGAGATCGCGACGAGCTGATTGGCGCGCCGCGCGTTGGCCTGCAGGCGAGCCTCCCAGGCGTCGCCGTGTCGCCATGACGCCCAGCGCGTGCTCTGAAAGAGTTCACGCTCGGCGTCGGCGAGCGGCTCTTTGGGCCCACTCGCAGCGCCCGCGGCCATTCCTGCGAGATCGGTGCCGAGACGAACCGCGAGCTCCCGGCGGCGGCGAATCCCGTCGAGCATCTTCAGCTCGGTGCCGTGCAGATGCGCGACGACGGGCAGGTTTGGTGCGACCTGGGCAAGCGCCTCGTGCTGCGGCGTGAGGTGATGAAGGTGCCCGATCGCAGCCTCGGCAGCCCCGCCCTCCGCAAAGAGCCGCTGCCAGGCGGCGACCTGTCGCTCGGCCTCTCGATCGTCGAGCGACGCGAAGAGCCGGTCGGGCGCTCCCACACGTTCCTCGAACGACGGATGCAGTGGGAGCTCGGCGGCCATCGGGTCTTCGCCCTGCGCGAACGCCTCCAGCGCCGGTGTGAAGTCGGCTGCCGCGACGTCGAGCCCGGCAAAGAACGTGGCTGCGTTGGCGACCGTACCCGGCTCGCCGAGCGATCCTGTGAAGAGCCGAACCGGCCAGCCTTTGCGGTCGAGGGCCGCGGCGAGATAGCGGGCGACCTGCGCCGAACCTCCGCGCGGGTAGAAGAGCAGCCCCATCGTTACCGGCTTTCCCACGGCCTGGGGTCTATCAGCCGGGCGTCGTCGGCGTGCGATGCCGTGGCAGACTTGGCTGCGTCGCGTACGGGAGGCGGATAGATAGATGGCAACTACCGATCATCAGCACCTCGATCCGAGCGTCGTCGCAAAGTTTCACTTCACACGAGAAATGATCGAGGGTCCCGTCTATCGGAAATACCAGAAGGCAATGAGGAAGTTCTGGAGCGTCGAAGACCTCGACTTCACCCAGGACGCTCGGGACTGGGCCACGATCGATGACGAGCAAAAGCGGGGTTTGCTCGGCGTCACCGTCCGCTTTCTCGCCGGTGAGCAGAACGTCACGAACGAGCTCGTCCCGATGCTGGCCGCCGCTCAGGCTCTACGCCGGTTCGACTGGACGGTGTACCTCTCGACATTTCTGATGGAGGAGGCGAAGCACGCCGAGTTCTTCATGCGCTGGCACAAGGAAGTCGTCGGCGTGCTGGAGCCGGAGGAGGTGGCTCAGCACTTCCTCGTCAGGGGCAAGACGATCGACCCGAGCGGGCGCTTCGAGGTGCGCGACGTCCTCCATGAGGCGCTGCCGTACTACGGCCGCAGGCTGCTGGAATCAACGTTGGCAGGGACCGAAGCCGAGATCGAGCGCGCCTTCGTTGCGTTCTCCGCGGCCTACAACGCCTTCGTGGAGGGCGTCCTGACCATGCCCTCATACGAAATCGTGATCGACACGACGACGAGCTGGGACGCCTTCCCGACCCTCCGGCAGGGCTTCAAGCTCATCCTCATGGACGAGGGACGTCACATCACCTTCGGGACGTACGCCTGCAAGCTCCTGATCGAGAAGGACCCCTCCTACGAGGAAGAGGTTCACCGCGTGTTCGACAAGTACCGCGGGAACATCGTCGGCCTGGTCGAGTATCAAAAAGCAGTGCCTGGGCTCGACCTGAGCAAGTACCAAGTGATGAAGGTGCGCCATTATCGGAACCGCTGCCGTGAGATGGGGATCACTCCCGACGAGACCCTCATCGAGCAGATCGTCGACCCGACGATCGACTTCGTGGTGGGCGTCGAGGCGGGGTAGAGATGACCGGAGGCGCGAAGCGGTGGACGTGCGTCGAGGTCGGCTGCTCATACGCGCTCGTTGCCGCAGATGTGCCGTCGGCGATCGAGGGCGCCCAACGGCACATTGCCGAGGCGCACGGAAGCTTCGAGCTCGAAGAGATGATCGAGGACGTGCTCGAGGACGTGCCAGAATCGGAAGCCGCGCTAATGGTCGCAACCGACTCGCTGAACGTCCTCGAGACGACTCCGCCGCGCTTCACGCCGGAGGAGGTCGCCGCCATCGCGGCCGAGCTCTTCGGCCTCCAAGGCGAGGCGCGCGACCTCGGCAGCGAGCGCGACCAGACCTTCATGGTCGGCGACGGCGTCCTCAAGATCTCGAACACCGGCGAGGATCCAGCGATTCTCGACCTCGAGGCGAAGGCGCTCGAGCACATCGAGCGCGTCGACCCCGAGCTGCCGATCGCGCGCCTCACGGCCTCCGGCGAGCACCAGGGCCACTTCGTCCGCCTCTTCGAGCGCATGCCGGGCCGCTCGGGCGCGCGGGATCTCGACGACGACGCAGTTCGCGACTTCGCGGCCACGAACGCGCGCCTCACGCTCGCGCTGCGCGGGTTCTTCCACCCGGCGGCCGGGCGCGATCTCCTCTGGAATCCGGGGCAGGCGGCGCGGCTCCGACCCCTCGTCGCGTCGATCCCCGAAGCCGGCCGGCGGCAGATCGTCGAGCGCGTCCTCGACCGCTACGAGGAGCGCGTCCTTCCGCGCTGGGACTTCCTCCCGGCGCAGGTCGTGCACGGCGACTTCACGCTCGACAACGTGCTGGTCGACGAGGGCGGGCGCGTCTCCGGGATCACCGACTTCGGCGACCTCGGCTTCGGCACGCGGGCGGGGGATCTGGCCATCGACCTCTGCTCGATCCTCCGCGTCGGCGGCGAGGAGCCCTTCCGCACCGCGCGGATCGCCATCGACGGCTACCAGTCCCGGATCCCGCTCGAGGACGAGGAGCTCGACCTCCTCGGCGACCTCGTCTTCGCCCGGCTGGCGGCGCTGGTCGCCATCAGCGCGTGGCGCGTGGAGCGCTATCCCGAGAACGCCGAGTACATCCAGTCCTGGGACGACGAGTCATGGGCGCTGCTCGAGCAGTTCGACGACCTTGGCTTCGACGACGTGGCTCACGAGCTGGGCGCAAGCCGGGTCGCGCCGACCGGCGAGCTCCTCCAGAGGCGCAGCCGGGTGCTCGGCTCGGCGCTCACCGGGCTCACGTACCGGGAGCCGGTGCACGTCGTCCGCGGCGAGGGCGTCTGGCTCTTCGACGCGCAGGGGAGGCGGCTCCTCGACTGCTACAACAACGTGCCCGTCGTCGGGCACTGCCACCCGCGCGTGACCGAGGCGGTCGTGCGCCAGACGCGCCTCCTGAACACGCACTCGCGCTACCTCTACGAGCCGCTCGTCGAGCTGGCCGAGCGCCTCGTCGCGACGATGCCGCCCGAGACGGGGCTCGACGCCGTCATGCTCGTCAACTCGGGGAGCGAGGCGAACGACCTCGCGTGGCGGCTCGCGACGACGGCGACCGGCCACCGCGGCGCGATCGTGACCGAGTTCGCCTACCACGGGGTCACGACCGCGATCGCGGACTTCTCTCCGGAGGAGTGGCCGCAGGGCTTCAAGCCCGAGCACGTGGAGACGATCGCGCCGCCCGGTGCTGGGCGCGAGGTGGACGTGGCGGGCGCCGCGGCGCGGCTGGATGCGGCCGGGTTCGGGCTCGCCGCGACCTACCTGGATTGCGGCTTCACGAGCGACGGCATCTGGACTCCTGCTCGCCGAGGAGGTGCAGGCGATCGCGCGCGCGACGCGCGAGGCCGGCGGCCTGGTCGTCGCCGACGAGGTGCAGGCGGGCCACGGGCGGAGCGGGGAGCACCTGTGGTCGTTCGCGCAGTACGGCATCGCGCCGGACGTCGTCACGCTCGGGAAGCCGATGGGGAACGGCTACCCGGTCGCCGCGGTGATCGCGCGGCAGGAGCTCTTCGACCGGCTGAAGGAGGAGACGGAGGTCTTCTCGACCTTCGGCGGGAACCCGGTCGCGGCGCGCGCTGCGCTGGCGGTGCTGGACGTGATCGAGGACGAGCGGCTGGTCGAGAACGCGAAGCGGGTGGGGGAGGAGCTGATCTAGGCGCTGCGCGAGCTGGACATCGGCGAAGTGCGCGGCCGCGGGCTGCTTGGTCGGCGTCGAGCTGGAGTCGCCGAGCTAGCCGAGGACGTCGTGAACCGGATGCGCGACGCCGGCGTCCTCATCAACCGCACGGGCCCGCGCGGCGACGTCCGACACTCGCTGCTTTGGAACGTTGGACGTCGACCTGTTTGTCCGTGGACTCGGGCCGCGCTCGTTGACATCAGCAAGGAGTCTTGACCGCGCCAGCCGTGCCGAAAAACATCGAGGGATGCGACGTCGCTGACGCCGAGGGAGCTCAAGTCGCACCTGTGGAACTGCGCCGAGATCCTGCGCGGGAGCGCCGTGGACCGGACGGACTGGAAGGCGTACATCCTGCCGCTGCTGTTCTTCAAGCGGATCTGCGACGTCTGGGACGAGGAGACGGCCGAGGCGGCCGAGCTGTTCGGCGACGCCGACCCGGTCGACTTCCCCGAGGTTCACCGCTTCGTCGTTCCCGAGGGCTGCCACTGGCGCGACGTCCGCGAGACCCCGGCCAACGTCGGCGCCGCTCTCTCGCACGCCATGCGCGAGATCGAGCGCACCAACCCCGACACGCTCTACCGCGTCTTCGGCGCCGCCGACTGGGGCAACCGCGAGATGCTCACCGACGAGATCCTGAAGGATCTGATCGAGGGGCTCTCGGAGGTCTCGCTCGGCAACACGGCGGTCAGCTCCGACGTTCTCGGCGACGCCTACGAGTACCTGATCGGCAAGTTCGCCGACATCACAAAGCGCAAGAAGGCGGGCGAGTTCTACACGCCTCGCAGCGTCGTGCGGATGATGGTCGACATCCTCGACCCGAAGGAGGGCGAGAGCATCTACGACCCGGCCTGCGGCACGGGCGGCATGCTGCTCGGCGCGATCGAGCACGTCCAGCGCGCGGGCGGCGACGCGCGCACGTTCTTCGGGAAGATCTACGGCCAGGAGAAGAACCTCACCACCTCGTCGATCGA
>CAVYAJ010000028.1:0-22628 GCA_963766155.1 uncultured Actinomycetes bacterium
ACGGCGCAACGATCGTCCTCCAGGGCCTGCACCTGAACTGGCAGCCGCTCGCGGAGTTCTGCCGGTCGCTGGAGTCCGAGCTCGGACACCCGGCGCAGGCGAACGCCTACTTCACGCCGCGGGCGGCGCAGGGCCTCCCGGTCCACCACGACACGCACGACGTCTTCTCGCTCCAGGTCGCGGGCGAGAAGCGCTGGCTCGTCTACGAGCCGGCCTGGAGCTGCCGCTCAAACACCAGCGCTACAAGGCCGAAACGATGGGCGAGCCCGGCGAGCCCGTCCTCGACGTGACGCTCCAGGCGGGAGACACGCTCTATCTCCCCCGCGGCTGGCTCCACGAGGCCAAGACCTCCGAGACCGACTCGCTGCACCTGACCGTGGGCGTGAACGTCTACACGTGGATGGACGCGTTCCGGGCGGCGCTCGACAGCTGCGCGCGCGAGGCCGGCTTCCGGCGCTCGCCGGACGGCGAGACGCCCGGCGAGCTCATCGAGATCCTCGCGGCCGAGCTCGGCCCCGAACGCGTCGAGCGCAGGCGCCGGCGGAAACTCGTGCGCACCCGGCGGCCGGTCCTCGGCGGGCAGCTGAGCCAGCTACGGGCGCTCGAGAGCCTCGACGCCGACACCGTCGTCGAGCGGCGCCCGACCGTCCTCTTCGACTTCGAGGGCGTCACGCTCTCCTTCGAGGGCAAGGACCTCACGTTTCCGAACGAGGCGGCGGAGGATCTCGCCTTCGTCGCTCAGTCCGACGAGCCGTTCACCCCGGCCGAGCTTCCGGGCGAGCTGGACGACGAGGGGCGCCTCGTTCTCGTCCGCAGGCTGGTGCGCGAAGGCTTTCTCGCGATCAGCGCAGCCGCGCGCGAAAGCGGCGCGGACGCTGAGGCGTGACCGAGCCGCACGTCAGGTAGACGGGGTCCTCGCCGAGCTCGGCCCAGGCCTCGGCGGCGAACTCGCGTCCGGCAGCCCGCAGCGTGACGTGCCAACGGCCCTCGGCCTCGCGCGAAACGTGGACGACCTCGACGTCGTGCACGCCGGTGAGGCCTGTCTCCTCGCGCACGGCGAGCTCGGCAGCCTGCACGCCGAACGTGTACGCGGAGCGGCCGCGGTAGCGCTCGAGATGGAGGCGCCCGTCGAAGTAGTCGTCGAGGATCGGGTCGAGGTCCTCCTCGCCGACACGGCCGTAGAAAAGGCCCTCCGGGAGGACGACGACGTTGCCGGCGAAGCGGTCGCCGCCCACGTGGGTCGACTGCCAGACCCATTCGGGGTCCACCTTGGTCTTGAGCCGGTCGTAGAGCGGCCGCCCGTACTTCGCGCAGCAGCGGTCGCGCTTTCCGTGCGTACAGACGACGAAGAGCGGGTGCTCGACCGGGACTCCGGGCGTGCTGCCGTCGAGGAGCGCCGAGGCGAAGTCGTAGCCGACGAGGTCGTCGTGGTGGTCGAACTCGAGCCCGTAGAACCGTTCCTCCCCCGGGCGGCAGCTGCCCACGTAGAGCATCCGGCGCTTGTGGGAGCGCCGCTCCGGCCGCTTGACGAAGAGAAGGCGCGAGTGTCCGAGCTTGCCCAGCTGATCGCGCAGGTGCTCCTTGAGCGGCTGCGAGAGAAGGCTCCCGCCGAGCACGTCGCGATCCCAGAGGCCGCGGTATTCGATGAGCACCCAGCGGTCGATGCGGCTTGCCGTCGCGGCGAGGTCCTCGTGTGCCGCGCCTGACACATCCGCACAAAGCTCTCGCTTGGCTCGAACGGCCACTGCTGGAAGGGTATCCACTGTAAGGCGAACCTTACAGGGCCATTTCGAGCAGACCCAGGCGGGCGTCGTCTCTAGGCGAACACCTTTGTCTTCTCGGGACGGATGAACACCGAACGACCCGGCTCGAGGTCGAGGTCCTCGGTTCGCTCGCGGCTCAGCTGGATCCAGATCTCATTGTCGTCCGGAAGCGCGACTTCCACCCGAACTTCGAAGCCGAGATGGACGACACGCTTGACGATCCCCTCTCGACTCGTCCCGTCTGGCTCGAGCTCGATCTCGAAATCGTGCGGACGAACGAACGAGTTGTCGAATCGGTTGACCGGGCCGACGAAACCCATGACGAACTCGCTCGCCGGATGCTCGTAGAGATCGCGGGGCTTGCCGGTCTGCTCGATCCGGCCCTCGTTCATGAGCACGATTCGGTCGGCGACGTCCATCGCCTCTTCCTGGTCATGCGTGACGAGAACCGTCGTGACGTGGACGTCCTCGTGAAGACGACGCAGCCACGTGCGGAGCTCCTTGCGAACGCGCGCGTCGAGGGCGCCGAAGGGCTCGTCGAGGAGGAGGACCTTCGGCTCGACGGCGAGCGCACGCGCGAGTGCCATGCGCTGGCGCTGCCCGCCGGAGAGCTGCGCCGGATAGCGCTCCGCGAGACCGTTCAGCTGGACGAGCTCGAGGAGCTCGTCGACGCGGCCACGGATCTCTTCCTTCGGCCGCTTGCGGATGCGAGGCCGAAGGCGACGTTCTCGCGCACGGTCAGATGCTTGAACGCGGCGTAGTGCTGGAACACGAAACCGACGCCGCGCTTCTGGGGTGGAAGGCCTGTGGCGTGCTCGCCGAGGATGAGCACTTTGCCCTCGTCGGGCTCCTCGAGGCCGGCGATCACCCGGAGGAGCGTCGACTTGCCGCTCCCGCTCGGCCCGAGCAGGGCCGTCAGCGAGCCGCCCGCAATCGCCACCGAGACGTCGTCGAGGGCGACGAAGTCACCGAAGCGCTTCGTCACGCCGCGGACCGCGATCGACACGGGGTGTCTCCTTTCGGAAGAGGTTCATGAGAAAGAGGGTCACGAGTGCGAGAACCGCGAGAACCACGGATGCCGTATACGCGCCCACGAGGTCAAACGCCTGAAACTGGCTGCTTCACGTGGAGGGTGAGCGTCTGGTCTTGCCGAACAGGTTGCCGGAGACGACGCGGACGGCGCCGAACTCGCCCAGGCGCGCGCCGTCGTCAGCACGACGCCGTAGGTCACGCCCCAGCGGATGGCCGGAAGCGTGATCCGGCGGAAGGTGGCGAGCGGCGAGGCGCCCAGCGTGCAGGCGGCCTCCTCCTGCTCGGTGCCGATCTCGCGGAGCACCGGCACGACCTCGCGCACCACGAACGGGAGCGAGACGAAGATGGTCGCGAGGACCATCGCCGGCAGCGCGAAGATGATCTGGATCCCGTGCGCCGCGAGCCAGGCCCGAACCAGCCCGTGCGCGCCGTAGACGAGGAAGAGCGCGAGGCCGACGACGACCGGCGAGAAGCGCGAACGGCAGGTCGATGAGCGCGTTCAGGACGTGCTGCCGGGGAAGCGCTGGCGCACGAGCAGGAGCGCGCGCGGGACGCCGAAGATCGTGTTCAGCGGCACGGCGATCAGCGCGATCACGAGCGTGAGCCAGAGCGCGTGCAGCGCGTCCGGGTCGTGGTCATCGCGTCCCAGAACGGCGCCGAGCCCGTGCTCGAACGGTGCGGTAGAACGACGAGCCCGACGGGCGACGCACGAGCAGCAGCGCCAGGTAGCCGAGCGCGACGAAGCGCAGCGCCGTACCTACTCGGTCATGCTTCGGCACCAGCGGTCCGCGACCAGCGTCGATGGCCGAGCAGCACCAGCGAGCGAGATCGCGAGCAGCACGACGCGAGACGCGCCGCGGCCGCCGCGGCGTTGTCGCTCTCGACCTGGTCGAGAAGATGTGCACCGACGCGACCTGGGTCTTGAACGGGATGTTGCCCGGAGATCAGCACGACCGAGCCGAACTCGCCGATGCGCCCGCGCGAAGGCGAGCGCCGACGCCGGAGAGGATGGCCGGGACGAGGTTCGGGAAGGACGATCGCGGCGGAAGATGGTGAGGCGCCGGCGCCCGAGCGAGGCCGCAGCCTCCTCCATCTCGCGGTCGAGCTCGATGCAGCACGGGTTGCACCGCGCGCACCACGAACGGGCAGCGTCACGAAGAGCAGCGCGACGACGATCGCCATCCGGGTGTAGGCGATGTTGATCCCGATCGGGCTGCTTGGCCCGTAGAGGGCGAGCAGCGTCAGGCCGGCGACGATCGTCGGCAGCGCGAAGGGCAGGTCGATGAGCGAGTTGACGAGCGCCTTGCCGGGGAAGTCGTCGCGGACGAGAACCCACGCGATCAGCGTGCCCATGACCGCGTTGACGAGAGCGACCACGACGGAGGCGCCGAACGTCAGCTTGAGGGAGGCGAGCGCCGGCGGGCTCGGTCACGGCGTTCCAGAACCCCTCGAGCCCGCTCCGGTCGACTTCCGGATCAGCGCAGCGAGCGGGATCAGGACGATGAAGCTCAGGTAGACGATCACGAAGCCCCGTCCGAGGGCGGCACCCCCGGACGCGGCTCGACGAACCGGTAGGCGGAGCGCTTCGGCCAGCCTGAATCGGTCGACACCCCCAGAGACATCTCGATCTTGGCCACGATTCCGTTCTCCGGATCGAAGAACTCGTCCTTGACGGTGCCCCAGCCGCCGAAGTCCTGGATCGTGAAGAGCGTCGCCGGGGTCTTGTAGTCGAACTGGTCGGCCACGGACTTCACGACCGGCCGGTAGCCGTTCTCGCCGAAGATCTTCTGCGCCTCGTCGGAGTAGAGGAACTTCGACGAAGTCGGTCGCGGACTGCGGCGCATCCGGCGTCACGGCGACCGGGTTCTCGATCAGGATCGTCTGGTCGGGGATGACGTAGTCGACGTCTTCGCCCTTCTGCTGCGCGGTGATCGCCTCGTTCTCGTAGGAGAGAAGGACGTCGCCCTTGCCGCCGTGAAGGTCTGGAGCGCGTCGCGGGCGCTCGCGCCTGGACGGCGACATGCTTGAAGAGCTCGTTAGGTAGGCGATCGCCTCTTCCTTCGACTTGCCCTGCTTTATCTGGGCGCCGTAGGCGGCCATGATGTTCCAGTGCGCGCCGCCCGAGGTGAACGGGTTCGGGGTGACGACCTCTATCCCCGGCTTCAAGAGGTCGTCCCAGGTCTGGATGTCGTCGGGGTTCCCCTTGCGTACGACGAAGGAGACGACCGAGTCGGTGAGGATGCCCTTGTACTCGTTCTGCGCTCCAGTCCGAGTCGACGAGGCCCGCGTCGACGAGCCGGGTGATGTCGCTGTCGAGTGCGAAGTCGACGACGTCGGCCGGCAGGCCGGCCTCGACGGCCCGGCTCTGCTCGCCGGAGGCGCCGTAGGACTGCTCGAACTCGACGCCCTTGCCCTCCGCGGTCTTCTGGAAGGCGGGAATGATCGCCTCGTAGGCCTCCTGCGGGGTCGAATAGGCGACGAGCGTCAGCTTGCCGCCTCCCGAGTCCTCGTTCGCCGCGTTACTCGTCCCTCCGCAAGCCGCCGCCAGAAGTGCAATGACGACGGCGAGAATCGCTCCGGCTCCCCCTAGTTGCTTCACTCTACCTCCAAATCTCGACAATTATCGTCAGTAAAACAAGCTAAGCTGGTGCGGCAAAGTATTCCAAGCTTGTACTCCTGTCAAACTTGAACTGGAGAGCGCATGTGGGTCACCCGCCGAACCGACTATGCGACGCGCGCCGTGCTGGCACTGGCGATGGCCGAGGACGCCATGAATCTGGACCAGCTCGCCGAAGCGACCGAGTCTCCACGGTCCGTGCTCGAGCAGGTCATGCCCAGCCTCCGCGCAGCGGGCATCGTTCGATCCGCTCGCGGCCCTGGCGGCGGCTACCGCCTCAACCATCCTCCCGAAGAGCTCACGCTCGAGCGCGTGGTACGGGTCTTCGAGGGCCAGCTCGCGCCGATCGGCTATGCGACCCGCCATGAGCCCGACCCGTGTCCCCTGATCGTCGGGCGATCGCTTCGGCCCGCATGGGAGCAGGTCAGAGACGCGACGATCACCATCCTGAGCGGCATCAACTTCGGCGACCTGGCCGAAGCCGCGCGGGCAGAACCGAAGAACGGTTCTTCACCGTAGGCGACCTACCGAGTCATCAGGGTGGTCCGTCCACCGCCTCGTCCTCCTGCACGACGACGCAGATCACCTGGCCTGTCGTGACCGCCTCGCCCGCGGCCACCGACAGGCCGGGTCACGAGCCCGTCTCGGTGGGCGGTGATCTCGTTCTCCATCTTCATCGCCTCGACGATGCAGATCACCTGGCCGGCGTGAACCTCGTCGCCCTCGGCGACCTCGACCGCGAGGACGGTCCCCTGCATCGGGCTCACCACGGCGTCGCGGGCGGCTCCTTGGCCTGCGGCGCCGCCCGCCCGCTCGCGGCGCCGGCGGGCCAGCTCGGCGAAGGGCGGCTCGGGACGGAGCACCTTCACCTCGAAGCGGCGGTCGTCCACCTCCACTTCGAGCGTGTGCTCGCGAACGCGTCCGTCCGGTGAGCGCGGTACCTTTGTTGTCCGATGCGACAACTTCTCCGCCTCCTGCGCGAGCTCTTCCGACTCCACCACCCCGTGGCAGGTCTCGCCTGCGATGAAGCAGGGGCGGCGAAGGAGCGCCTTGTGGAACCCGACGAGCGTCGTCACGCCCTCGATCTCGAACTCGTCGAGCGCGCGCAACATCCGCGCGCGGGCACGCTCGCGGTCGGTGTCCCAGACGCAGAGCTTCGCGACCATCGGGTCGTACAGGCCCGAGATCTCGCTGCCTTCGACCACGCCCGAGTCCACACGTACGCCGGGCCCAGCGGGCTCCCGATAGCGCGTGACAGTCCCGGGCGCGGGCAGGAAGCCGTTCGACGGGTCCTCGGCGTTGATCCGGCACTCGATGGCGTGTCCCCGGAAGTCGAGATCCTCCTGACGAAGGCTCGTCGGCTCGCCCGCGGCGATGAGGATCTGCTCGCGGACGAGGTCGACCCCCGTGACGAGCTCGGTGACGGTGTGCTCGACCTGGATGCGCGTGTTCATCTCGAGGAACCAGTAGTTGCCCTCGCGGTCGAGCAGGCCCTCGATCGTGCCCGCGCTCCGGTAGCCCACCGCGCGAGCGGCGTCGACCGCGATCTGGCCGATGCGCTCGCGCAGGTCCGGCGTCACCGCCGGCGAGGGTGTCTCCTCGACGAGCTTCTGGTGCCGCCGCTGGATGGTGCAGTCCCGTTCGCCGAGGTGGAGGACGGTTCCGTGGTCGTCGGCGAGCACCTGCACCTCGACGTGGCGCGGGTCGGCGATGAACTTCTCGACGTACACCGTCGAATCGGCGAAGTAGGCCTCGCCCTCGCGCTGCGCGGCGGCGAAGGCGCGTTCCGCCTCGCCCTCGGACTCGACGACCTTGAGGCCTTTCCCGCCGCCTCCGGCCGAGGCCTTGATCGCGACGGGCCAGCCCAACCCGTCGCCCAGCCGCGCCACCTCCGCCGCCGACGTGACCGGCTCCGTCGCCCCGGGGACGATCGGGACGCCTGCGCCCCGCATGAGCTCCCGCGCTGCCACCTTCGATCCCATCACCTCGATCGCCTCAGGCGGAGGCCCGATCCAGACGAGGCCTGCATCCGAGCAGGCCCTGGCGAATGAAGCGTTCTCGGCGAGAAAGCCGTACCCGGGATGGACGGCCTCGGCTCCCGCTTTCCGGGCGGCGGCGATGATCCGCTCCTGGTTGAGATAGCTCTCGGCCGGCGCCCCGGCTCCGACGAGGTATGCCTCGTCTGCGACGGCGACGTGGAGCGAGGCACGGTCAGCCTCCGAGTAGACGGCCACGGTCCCGATCCCCAACTCACGGAGCGTGCGGAAGACGCGAACCGCGATCTCGCCGCGATTGGCGACAAGAACCTTTCCGAATGGAGGCATGGGCGCGCGTATTCTGTCCCTTCCATGCACTTTGCAGACCAGCTGACGCTCGCACGGGCGTTTTCGGTGCCCGTCGTCGTCGTGCTCTTCGCGTGGGACTTCCCCAACCACTACTACTGGGCGACGGCGGTCTTTGCCCTCGCGATGACCACGGACTACGTCGACGGATGGTGGGCGCGGCGCACCAACCGCTCCTCGAACCTGGGCCGGCTCCTCGATCCCGTGGCGGACAAGCTCCTCGTCATGGCCGCGCTGATCATGCTGGTCGGAGTCGCCATTCCCGCGTGGATGGTCGCCGCGATCGTCGCGCGCGAGTTCCTCATGTCCGGGCTGCGCCTCGCCGCGCTCGAGCGCGGAGTCGTGATGGCCGCGCGCGACCTGGGGAAGCTGAAGACGGGGGCGCAGGCCACCGCGGCCGCCATCGCAGGGCTCGCCGCAGGCGGAGCGTTCAGCACCGACATCGCGTGGTGGGCGGGGCTCGTCGCGCTCGCACTGACCTGGATCTCCGGCCTCGACTACTTCATGAGCGCTCCGAGGGTCCTCCGTGGGCAGCAGCCTGCGTAGCTTCGCGCCGGAGGACCGGGCTGCCGTGCTCGAGCTCTCACGGCATGCGTTGCAGAAGCCGCAGGAGCAGGTGGGCAATCCCCTCTGGACGACCGCGGAGGAGCTCGAGAGCGAGCTCTCCGACTGGGAGATCCCGCCCGAGGAAACCCTCTTCGTGGACGAGATCGACGGCGAGATCGTCGGCTTCGCGGGCGTCGAGGTCTCGCCGGGGTTCGATCACGCCGACCTCTTCGGGCCACTCGTCGCCCCGAGCCACCGCGGGCAGAAGATCGGGACGGTGCTCCTCGAGGCGGCGATCGAGAGGGCGGAAAACCGGAGCGCGCGCCGCGTCGTCGGTGCGGTTGGCGCGAGGAACGCGACGGGCCGGCTCCTTCTCGAGCGCGCCGGGTTCGCGCCCTCCGGGAGCGCGACCGCCGTCTTCCGGCTGAACGAGGCCGACCATCGCCGGGTCGAAGCCGGCCCGGCGAAGCTCACGGTTCGGCCGGGCACGCCCGAGGATCTCGACGCAACCATGCGGCTCTACCGCGAGTGCTTCCCCGACGGCTCGTTTCCCGAGAGCGCGTGGCTCGCCGGGCTCGAGCAGGGCGCCGTCTTCATCGGCGAGGCCGGCAGCGAGGGGCGTGCGATGGTCAATATCGACGCGGCCGACCGGTGGATCTACCACCTCGGCGTGACAGCGGACGAGCGCGATCGCGGCATCGGCGCATACGTCCTCTCCGAGGCGCTGGCCGGCTACTGGTCGAGCCACCCGGGGGAGACGCTGGGACTGTCCGTGCAGGCGGACAACCTGCCCGCGCTCAGGCTGTACAGGCGCCAGGGGTTCGCGCCCATGCTGGTGCTGCAGGCCTTCGAGCTCCCGCTCTAGTGCTTCTCGGGATCGACCAGGGGACGACGGGGACGACGTGCCTCGTCCTCGACGAAGCCCTGCGGACGCAAGGCCGCGGCTACCGCGCGGTGACGCAGCACTATCCCCGGCCCGGGTGGGTCGAGCAGGACCCGAACGAGCTCTGGGAGTCCGTGCTGGCGGCGGCGGCCGAGGCCCTGGAAGACGCAGGCGCGGTGACGGCCGATCTCACCGCGGTCGGTATCACGAACCAGCGCGAGACGACGATCGTCTGGGACCGGGCGAGCGGCGAGCCGGCCCACCGCGCCATCGTCTGGCAGGACCGGCGCACGGCCGAGCGGTGCAAGGAGCTCCCCGCCGATCTCATCCGCGACCGGACCGGGCTCGTCCCCGACCCGTATTTCTCGGCGACGAAGCTCGAGTGGATCCTCAGCGAGGCCTCGGGCGACCTGGCTTTCGGGACGGTCGACTCGTGGCTCATCTGGAAGCTCACCGGCGGAGCCGTGCATGCGACCGACGTCTCCAACGCGTCGCGAACGCTGCTCCTCGACCTCGCGACGCTCGACTGGGACGACGAGCTGCTCGAGCTCTTCGGCGTCCCGCGCTCGGTGCTCCCCGAGATCGTCAGCTCGAGCGGGACGATCGGCGAGGCCGAGATCTTCGGGGCGCGCGTCCCGATCGCCGGCGCGGCGGGCGACCAGCAGGCGGCCCTTTTCGGACAGGCGTGCTTCGGGCGCGGCCAGGCGAAGGCGACGTTCGGCACCGGTGCCTTTCTCCTGGCGAACAGCGGCTCCGAACGAATGAGACCGGAAGTTGGCGTCGTCGAGACGGTCGCCTGGCGGCTCGGCTCCGAGGAGCCTGTCTACGCGGTCGAGGGCTCGGTCTTCGTCACCGGCGCGGCGCTGCAGTGGCTCCGTGACGCGCTCGGGCTCCTCGCGGACTCCGCCGAGAGCGAGGCGCTCGCGCGCTCGGTGGAGGACAACGGCGGCGTCTACTTCGTGCCGGCTCTGGCCGGGCTCGGCTCACCGCACTGGGTCCCGGAGGCGCGCGGGCTCATCAGCGGGATCTCAGGCGGCACGCGGCGGGAGCACCTCGTCAGGGCCGCCCTCGAAGCAGCGGCCTTCCAGACGAGGGATGTCGTGGACGCGCTTCCCTTCGAGCTCCAGACCCTCCGCGCCGACGGAGGCGGGGCCGGGAACGAGTTCCTCATGCAGTTCCTCGCCGACCTGACGCGCCTTCCCGTCGAGGTGCCGGAGGAACGCGAGACGACGGCGCTCGGGGCGGCCGCGCTCGCCGGCCTCGCGGTCGGGCTCTGGGACGACACCGCCGAGCTTCGTGGACTGTGGCGCTCCGCGGCGCGCTACGAGCCCGAGCTGCCCGAGGAGGAGGCCGACCGCCTCCTCGCCGAGTGGCGCGTGGCCGTCAGGCGAGCTCTTCTTCTTCGCTGAGGTCCTCGGCGACCCCGGCTCGCCACCAGGCCGAGCGGGGATCGGCCGGAGGCGCCGTCAGGCGCGCAAGCGCCTCTTCGATCGCCTCCAGCTCCTCCGGTGAGGGCTCGGGCCGGATCTCGCGGTTCATCCGGCTGAGATTAAAGGGCCCACGGAGGCCCGACGATAGGAACACCATGCGCCGGGGTCTCGTCGCCGTCGTCGCCGTGGTCGCCGCGTTCATCGCGGCGCAGCCGGCACCTGCCGCGAGCTGGGCCCAGCCCCAGATCAAAGTCGTCGTCACGAACGGGCTCATGGGCCCGAGCGTCACCAACTTCCGCGCCAAGCAGAACATCACCCGCGAGGAGCTGGGCGTGGCGCTCGCCACGTTGACGGGGGCACAGCAGGTCGTCGTCGACCCCGACGCCGAGGTGTCGATCGCCGAGCTGGACGCGAAGATCGTAAAGGCGCTCGGCCTGCGCCCCGCCGCGAAGACCTTCCAGCGCAAGGTCAAGGACGCCGGCCTCGAGCCGCCGCGGCGCCTGGGGAACGAGGTCGTCGCGCACCTGATCTGGCTTCGGCTCAACCACCCTCAGCAAGACGACAACCTCGAGCTGCGGCCGCAGGACCCGGCTACACGCGCGGAAGCCGCGTACTCACTCGCCCAAGCGTTGAAGATGTCGCAGTGGGAGAAGGACTACGTCGTGTCGCTCGCCGACACGTTCTCGCTCCCGACGTACGGCGACTGGCCCAAGCGCGTGCTTCGGCGGGCCGTGCACTTCATCGGCTACCCGTACGTGTGGGGCGGAATGTCCGAAAACCAGCAGGTCACGTTCGGCGTCACGTCGCGCGGAGGCTTCGACTGCTCGGGCTTCGTCTGGCGCGTCTACAAGCTGCAGCCGTACCCGGGCGGAGGCTCGCTCTCCTCGGTGATCGAGGGCCGCACGACGTACCAGATGAGCGGCGAGGTGCCGAAGTCGAAGCGGATCGCGTTCGACCGCCTGAGGGCCGCCGATGTCGCCTTCTTCGGAGCGAATGGACGCCGCTCGAGCCCGTCCGAGGTCGACCACACGGGAATCGCGCTCGGAAACGGCTGGATGATCCATTCCTCCAGCCAGGGAGTGGCGTTCGTGCCGCTTACGGGCTGGTATCACGACCGTTTTGCCTGGGCCCGCCGGCCGCTTCGCGAAGCCGGGCTCCTGTAGGCGCCGGAAACCCGCTCGATTACAGCTTTGAGCAGGCTTTTCCCGAATCCCTCAAAGGGGGGATGTTGCGAGTTCCCGGGTGCGCTGATACTTCGGCTCGTCCTAAGGCGTCCGAACACGGGAGATGATCGGAATGCTTCATTGGAAGGTAAAGCTCGCGCACGTTGCAGTTGTCGCCGCCCTTCTGGCCGCTTTTCTGAGCGACCTTGAAGGGTGGGCCTGGTAGCACGGCGAACGGTTAAGTCATAGCCGTGAGCCTGCGCCCCGTTCGCTCGACCGCGAGCGCATCGGGTCGGGTGAAGCCAGAGCGTCGTCTCGTTTCGCGCGAGACGGCGCGGCTTCTGCCCATTGTCGTCCCGGTGGCTCTCTCGGGCTTCGCCGTGCTCGCGTTCGCCATCGGCGAATTCGTAGCGTCGAATCCCGACCCGGAGGTCCTCGCCGGAGTGTTCGCACTCCTTCTGGCGGCGACCTTCGTCGAGGCGCACCCGGTCCCGATCGAGGGGATCTCTTCGGAGGGAATCTCGCTCGCGGCCGTCTTCATCGTCGGCACCGCCGTGATCTACGGCTGGGCGCCGGCTGTCGTGATGGGCTTCCTCACCAGGGCGCTCATCGAGCTGTTCCAGCGCCGCCCCGCAATCCGCCTGTCCTACAACAGCGCGGTCTATTCGTTGGGCGGCGGCGCGGCGGGTCTCGCCGCGTCCATGGGAGCGAGGGAGACGGGAGTCGCCTCGCTCCTCCTGCAGGTGCTGCTCGCCGCGGCGGCGTTCTACGCGGTGAACATCCCGCTCATCGCCGCGATCATCTCGCGGTGGACACGTGAGCCGTTCATGCCGCTTCTCCGCAAGTCCGTCTACTGGACTGCGGTGCCGTTCTCGATCATGGCGTCGGTCAGCCTCATGCTCGCGGTGCTCTGGGAGCGCTCTCCGCTCCTCGCCATCGCGCTCGTGGGCCCGCTCGTCGCCATCGCCCTCTACCAGCGCTCGGTGTACAGCGCCCTCAAGGCCATGCGCCTCGCGCTCACCGACCCGCTCACCGGGCTCGGGAACCACCGGCACTTCCACGAGCGGCTGCAGCGCGACCTCGACGAGGCACAGGAGCGCGGCGTCGCGCTGACCCTCTGCCTGCTCGACATCGACAATTTCAAGCAGATCAACGATCGCTTCGGCCACCCGGTCGGCGATCGTGTGCTCGCGCAGGTCGCCGCGCGCCTCCGCCAGGGCGGCGAGGCGTTCCGGCTCGGAGGAGACGAGTTCGCCCTCCTCCTGCCGCGCCGCGACGAGCACGAAGGCTTCTCGATCGCGAAGGCGATCATCGAGCGCGTCGCCGACGCCGAGTGCGAGCACGGCGGACACGTCTCGATCTCGGCCGGCATCGCGACCTATCCCCAGCACGGCGTCGAGCGCTCCGAGCTCGTGCGCGTGGCCGACTCGGCCCTCTATCTGGCCAAGGAGCACGGCAAAAACCGCGTGCGCGTCTACCGCCCCGACCTGCTCGAGCTGGCCGAGCTCGGCGTCTCGCCGAAGGGCCCGACCGGGCGGCGCGCCTGCGGGCGGCGGCATCCCTTGCCCATGCGGTCGATGCCCGCGATGCCTACACGGGCTCCCACTCCTACATGGTCGGAGAGCTCTCGGCGCGCGTCGCAAAGAGAATGGGCCTCGAGAGCGAGCAGGTCGAGCTCGCACGCCTGGCCGGCTCGCTGCACGACCTCGGAAAGCTCGCCATCCCCGAGGAGATCCTCAGAAAGCCGGGCCCCCTGAACGAGGCCGAGCGCCTCGTCCTCGAGCGCCATCCCCAGATCGGCTTCAGGATGCTCGACTCGCTCGGGGTCGAGCCGGTCGCCTCCTGGGTTCTCCACCACCACGAGCGCTGGGACGGGGACGGCTATCCCGACCGCTTGGGCGGAGATGCGATCCCGCTCGGCTCGCGCATCCTCTTTGTCGCCGATGCCTACGACGCGATGACGACCGACCGTGTCTATCGCTCCAAGCTCTCGCACGATCGCGCCATCTCCGAGCTCGAGCGCTGCGCGGGGACGCAGTTCGACCCCGACATCGTCTCCGCCTTCAAGGAAGAGTTCGACGAGCCGCGCCTGCCGGAGCTCGTCGTCCTCGAGACCGCGTAGGACTTCGGCCGCGCGAGCGGCGTATCGTCTTTTGAGATGCGCACGTGGCTCGTGCTCGCGGCAGTCCTCGCCGTCGCCGCGGTTGCGGCCGCGGATGCGCTGCGCGGCGGCCTGCGAGACCGGGACATGAACGCAACCACGCCGAGGGCGGAGAGGCAGATCGTTCCTCCCGGCGTGCCCTCCGGGTTCATGGGCACCGTTTTCTACAGCGATCCCGCAGACGGCTGCCGCCTTCACTCTCTCCGCCTCCTCGGGCTTCACCGAGGCCGAACCGCCGAACTACAGCGGTTGCCGGTTCTCGCTTTCCCCGGACGGGACGAGAGCAGCGCCGGAAGGATCCGTCTGGAGCCCGCTCGGAGGCGAGGTGGCGGTGCCGAGAGCCGAGGGGTTCGGGCTCGAGACAGCTCCCGGGCAGACGATCGTCGTACCCGGGCGCGCTCCGGCCTTCAAGCCGGACGGGACGCTGACCCAGGTTCGCGACGGCGAGCTCATCGAGTGGAGCATCGATTGCGGCCCCGGCGACCGCCTCTTCACGCTCCCCGGCGACAACGCGACGGCGCGATGTGTGCGCACTGTGTATCCGCACCCCGTCGAAGCCGTCGCCTGGTTCTCGAACTCCCGCTTCGCCGCCGTCCTTCCGTCCCGGGAGCTGGTGATCGTCGATCACGACAACGTCCTGGTCCGAGCCGATCTGCCCCGATTTCACACCGCCTCGCTCGAGCTGAGCCCGAAGAGGAGCCTCGCCACCCTCTGGCTCGACGGCGAGCTCGCGGGAACGTTCGACGCCGGAGGTGGGCCGGCACCGATCGCGCCGGTCGGCACGGTGACTGCGCTGGCTTGGGCGCCGAGCGAACGGTGGGTGGTCGCCGCCACGCGCGAAGGAGCGGTCTTCCTCCTTCGGCCGGACACAGGCGATGCCCGTGTTCGCCGGCTCGGCATCTCCGCCCGCGACCTGGCCTGGCGCTGATGCGAAACGCGTTCACCTGGCTCGTGGGCGGAGCCGTTGTCCTGCTCCTCGTCGTCGCCGTCGCCGACGCAATCCGAGGCCGCTCGGATGCGTCAGGCTCCCCGCCGCCTCCACCGCGCATCCTCCGCGGAGTCATCGTGGCGGCGGACGCCGCGTG
This sequence comes from uncultured Actinomycetes bacterium, assembly GCA_963766155.1. Lineage (GTDB taxonomy): Bacteria > Actinomycetota > Thermoleophilia > Gaiellales > Gaiellaceae > DATEOR01. The sequence continues at coordinate 15,023 of CAVYAJ010000028.1, forward strand.
TCAGACGCAGGCCTTCCGCCTCCCGAGCATGGCCCCGGAGCGGCCGCCGCATCCGCCGGACTGCAATGGACTGGTGTGGAGCGAGGACGGGTCTCTGGTTGCGCGCTGCAAGGGCGACTCCACGTCGGTGAGGAGCTCGCAAGGGATCCAGTTCCCGAACGTGAACGGATGCGCGCCGGCCTGGCGGGAAGACGGGGCGCTCAGCGTGGTCCTCGACGGCAACATCGTGATCGCGCGCCGACACGGCAGCCCCTTCATCTTCTTCTCCCGTCCGCAGCTCGCGTACGCCCTCCGGGCCGCAGGTGTCGAGAACGGTGCCGGGTGGAGGTTCGCGCAGGTGAGCTGGTTCGGGCTCACGAGCTTCGTGGCAGTCCTGGAAGGGCAGACGGGGGAGGCGGCGGTTGCGGTCTTCGCGCGGGGCGGCCTCGAGAGCTTTCTGCCCGAGCCGGGCGCGCGGATCGAAGACCTGCGCGCGAGCCCGCTCGGGAACTTCGGCTTCGCACTGATCCACCCGGACCGCGAGTACGTGATGGTGAGCCGGGGCGGCGACCCGATCGCCATTCCTCACGTCCGAGGCGCGGAGGCGATCGCCTGGTCGCCCGACGAGCACTACGTCGCCCTGGCGACCGGCGATGAGACGGTGATCGGCCGCACAGGCACCACCAGCGTCATGACCACGCTTCCGTTCGGGGCGCACGCGCTCGCCTGGCTGACCTAGTGCCGCTTAGAGCGGGATGTTCCCGTGCTTGCGCGGCGGGCGGCGCTCGCGCTTCGTGATCGCGGTCTTGAGCGCATCGATGAGCACAGGCCGCGTCCGCCTCGGCTCGATGACGTCGTCCAGATATCCGCGCTCGGCCGCGACGTACGGGTTCGCGAACTGCTCCTTGTACTCCGCGATCAGCTCCGCGCGGCGCGCGTCCGGGTCCTCCGCGTCCTCGAGCTCCTTGCGGAAGACGATGTTCACCGCCCCCTCGGGCCCCATCACCGCGACCTCGGCGGTCGGCCACGCGAAGTTGAAGTCCGCGCGGATGTGCTTGGAGCTCATCACGTCGTAGGCGCCGCCGTAGGCCTTGCGGGTGATGACGGCGATCTTCGGCACGGTCGCCTCGCAATAGGCGTAGAGGAGCTTCGCGCCGTGCCGGATGATCCCGCCCCACTCCTGCGCCGTTCCGGGCAGAAACCCGGGAACGTCCACGAACGTCACGAGCGGGATGTTGAAGGCATCGCAGAAGCGGACGAAGCGCGCCGCCTTCACGGAGGAGTCGATGTCGAGGGTGCCGGCCAGCGCGCGCGGGTTGTTGGCGACGACTCCGACCGGATGGCCGCCGAGCCGGGCGAAGGCGCAGACGATGTTCTCGGCCCAGAGCTCCTGCACCTCGAGCAGCTCGCCGTCGTCGACGACCTTTTCGATCACGGTGCGCATGTCGTACGGCTTCGTCGGCTCGTCCGGTATCAGCGTGTCGAGCTCCGCGTCCTCGCGCCCGATCGGGTCGGAAGGGTCGAACCAGGGCGGCGGGTCGACGTTGTTCTGCGGCAGGAACGAGAGCAGGTAGCGCGCGTCCTCGAGGCACGCCTCCTCGTCGTCGGCCGTGAAGTGGGCGACCCCGGACTTCGACGCATGCGTCGCCGCGCCGCCGAGCTCCTCGAAATCGACGTCCTCGCCGGTCACGGTCTTCACGACCTCGGGGCCCGTGATGAACATGTACGAGCTCTCCTTGACCATCAGGACGAAGTCGGTCATGGCCGGTGAGTACACCGCGCCGCCGGCGGTCGGGCCCATGACGAGGCTGATCTGCGGGATGACGCCCGAGGCCTGCACGTTGCGCCAGAAGATCTCGGCATAGCCGCCGAGCGAGACGACGCCCTCCTGGATCCGCGCCCCGCCCGAGTCGTTGATGCCGATCAGCGGGCAGCCGAACTTGAGCGCGAGGTCCATCACCTTGCAGATCTTCTCGGCGAAGGCCTCGGAGAGCGTGCCGCCGAAGACGGTGAAGTCCTGGGAGAAGACGAAGACGCGGCGGCCGAAGATCGTCCCGGAGCCGGTGACGACGGCGTCGCCCCACGGGCGGCGATCCATCATCCCGAAGTGCGGGTTGCGGTGACGAACGTACCGGTCGAGCTCGACGAAGCTACCGGGATCGAGGAGCTTCTCGATGCGCTCGCGTGCGAGGAGCTTGCCGCGGGACCGCTGCCGCTCGACCGCGCGCTCGTCGCCGGAGTGGAGCGCCTCGTCGCGGAGGGCCTGAAGCTCCTCGAGCTTGTCGCGCGTCCGCTTGTCCTCGGCCTTGGCCACGACCCTATCTTCCTTCAGACGCGGCGCATCTCGCCACATTTGGCGCACCACCCGCCCCAATTTCCGAAGTACGCTCGAAAGCGGGTGGTGGTCCGGGGTGGCCCCTAGAGGTCCTCGCGAACGAGTGAATACATGATCACGTCGCGCCTCTCGCCCTTGAGCGCGAGCGCCGACCGCAGGATGCCCTCGCGCACGAACCCCGCCTTCTCGGCCACGCGCTGCGATGCTTCGTTCGCGACGTCGGCCCGGAGCTGGAAGCGCCCGAGCTCCTTGTCGACAAGGGCCCAGCGGGCCACGAGCCCGAGCGCCCGAGTCGCGACCCCACGCCCTCGCGCCTCCCGTTTCACCCAGTAGCCGACCTCGCCGATGCCGCCGTCGAATAGCGGACGCCGATCGATCCGAGCAGCTCGCCGCTCACCCTGTCCACGACGGCGAAGCTCTCCTCCTCGTCCGACTCGAGCCACGCGCGAGCGTCTGCCTCCGTGTACGGGGAGGGAACCGCCGTCCAACGAGGGATCTCGGGGTCCTGACAGGCCGCCGCGATCGCCGGCACGTCGGCCTCCTCGAACGGCCTCAGCCGAACGACATCGTCTTCGAGCGTCACGGCGCCTGGTGGGCGTCGTACGTGCCGAACTCGTCGCGCAGGGCGTTGCAGATCTCCCCGACCGTGCAGTGCGCTGCGAGCGCCTCCCGCATCGGAGGAAGGAGGTTGTCGGCTCCCCGCGCCGCGTCGCGCACCCGCCCAAGCGCCGCCTCCGCGGCCGCGCGCATCGCGGTCCGCACGAACCCGCGCAGTGCGCTCGACCTGGCGCCGCTCGGCCTCTGGGTCGAGCCGGTGCAGCTCGATCTCCTCGTCTCCTTCTTCCTCGACGAAGCGGTTGACGCCGACGAGCGACATCTTCGCCGCTCTCGAGCGCGCGCTCGTGCTCGTAGGCGGCGTCCTCGATCTCGTGCTGCGTGAACCCCTGCTCGACCGCCGCCACCGCACCGCCGAGCTCGTCCACGCGCTCGATCAACGCCCATGCGCGCTCCTCGAGCTCGCGGGTCAGGCTCTCGAGGAAATAGGCGCCCCCGAGGGGGTCCGCCGTGTCGGTGCCGCCCGCCTCGTTCGCCAGCACCTGCTGTGTCCGGAGAGCGATGCGCGCCGCCCGCTCGGTCGGGAGCGCCAGCGCCTCGTCGAAGCCGTTCGTGTGAATGGATTGCGCGCCGCCGCACACGGCCGAGAGCGCCTGGATCGCGACGCGGACGATGTTGTTCTCCGGCTGCTGCGCGGTCAGCGTCGAGCCGCCCGTCTGCGCGTGGAAGCGGAGCGCCTGCGCCTTCGGGTTCGTCGCGCCGAAGCGCTCGCTCATGATGCGCGCCCACAGCGTCCGCGCCGCCCGGAACTTCGCCACCTCCTGGAAGAAGTGGTTGTGCGCGTTGAAGAAGAAGGAGAGCCGCTCGCCGAACTCGTCGGGCGAGAGCCCCGCGTCCACCGCGGCCTGGCAGTAGGCGATCCCGTGCGCGAGCGTGAAGCCGAGCTCCTGCACCGCCGTCGAGCCCGCCTCGCGGATGTGGTACCCGGAGATGGAGATCGTGTTCCACTTCGGCAGCCGCTCGCGGCAGTAGGCGAAGAGGTCGGTCGTGATCCGCATCGACGGGCGCGGCGGGAAGATGTAGTTCCCGCGCGCCACGTACTCCTTGAGGATGTCGTTCTGCACCGTGCCGCGGAGCTCGGCGCCGCGCGACCCCCTGGCCCTCGGCGACGAGCTCGTAGAGGAGGAGCAGGAGCGCGGCCGGCGCGTTGATCGTCATCGACGTCGACACCTCGCCGAGCGGGATCGAGTCGAAGAGGATCTCCATGTCCGCGAGCGAGTCGATCGCGACGCCCGTGCGGCCCACCTCACCTGCCGCGCGCTCGTCGTCGGAATCGAGGCCGAGCTGGGTCGGGAGGTCGAAGGCGACCGAGAGCCCGGTCTGGCCGCGCTCGAGCAGGTAGCGGAAGCGGGCGTTCGTCTCCTCGGCCGAGGCGAAGCCCGCGTACTGCCTGATCGTCCAGGGACGGCCGCGGTACATGTCCGGATACGGCCCGCGCGTGAACGGGAACTCGCCCGGGAAGCCCGAGCTCCAGCCGCCGGCGTCCTCGGCGCGTGTAGACCGGCTTGACCTCGATGCCCGAGTCGGTCTCGCGGCGGTCTTCGGCCTTCGCCATCGCCTCTAGGCTAACGCCCATGCGAGTCACGGTGAGGCTTTTCGCCGGTCTGCGCGAGCACGCGGGAACAGGGCGGCGCGACGTCGACCTCGGCGACGGAGCCCGAGTCGAGGACGTCTGGCCGGCGCTCGAGCTCGGCGAGGAGCCGCCGGCCTCGTCTTCGCCGTGAACCGCGCCTACGTCGAGCGCGAGCCAGGCCCTGGCCGAAGGGGACGAGGTCGCGCTCATACCGCCTGTTTCGGGCGGCGCGTTCCGCCTCACGGACGATCCCATCGACCTCGCCGCGGTCGTAGCAGAGGTCGAGGACGAGCGCGCCGGCGCAATCGCCACCTTCGTCGGCACCGTGCGGGCCCAGTCGCGGGGCCGGAGGTCGTGCGGCTCGAGTACGAGGCCTACGAAGGCATGGCCGAGAACGTCATGGCAGATCTCGCCAGGCGAGCTTGAGGGAGCGTACGACCTCTGCGCCATCGCCATCACGCACCGCGTGGGAGTCTGCGAGATCGGCGAGGCGAGCGTCGCGATCGCCGTCTCAGCCCCGCACCGCCAGGATGCCCTCGCCGCCTGCAAGGACGCGATCGACACGCTCAAGGAGACCGTGCCGCTGTGGAAGAAGGAGGTCTACGAGGGCGGCGAGGAGTGGATCGGAAGAGGGTCGTAGGCCTCAGGCGGCGGGCGTCGGGAATCCCGCGAGGGGGCGATTCGTGTACAGGGCGTGTACGGGACCCCTCACCGGAGGCGAATCCCGCTGTGGGAGACATGCGTCGGATGCGCCGAGGGGGCTGAATCGCACGGGCGTGCGAATCCGTGAGCGTGGCGTCCGCTGGCTGTCGCAGGGGCGATAGAAATTCCCCTGGGCTGCGTGTAATGCCGCCCTTGCGGGACGTGTCCCGACGATCTCGCAGCGACGAGCGCTAACCCTGGGACATCTTGGGAGGGGAGACAGGGAGGGGGGAATCGTCTCCCCCTGGCGCTGGGGAAGCGGCAGCAGAGGGGGCAGCAGCATTCGCATAGGTCCAGGGGAAACCTCTCCGCGGGATGTTGCTGGGCCTCCATCGCGTGGCGGGCGTGCCCGCCGTGGGATGTCGGGACGGGATTCGCGCCTGCCCCATCGCGCCGTACGGGTGACTCGCGCACCTTGGAATTCCTTCCGGGAGCGGCGCGCCTCCACGCGGGGGCTTCACGATCGCCTGAAGGTTCGAGGGGGCGTGAAGGGGGCGGGCGGAGGCGGGCGGCACACGAAGCCCGCTTCATGGGCGGGCTCCCGTGACGATCCGTGCTGGGGCTGCTTCCCGGCGGGAAGCGCCCACTCGTAGCGGACGCCCTGGGTGACACGCACCCGGCGGTGGAAGAGGCCGATCCCGAGGGCGGCCTTCGCACGGCCGAACGTGCCCTCGGGGATCTCTTTCCCGAGCTTGCGGTGAAGCTCGTTGGAGCTGACCCACTCGCCGGACGAGTTCGGCCCGGATCAGCTCGATGGCCTGGGCGAGGCTCTCCTTCGAGCGGATCTGAGTCCGGGGGTTCTCCGAGGGAGCCTCGGGCTCCCGGCACGCCTCGCGGCGGGGGTGGACTTTCTCTGCGTGGGACTTCGGGAACCGGCCATGGTGTGGTCCATCCTCTGTCGGGGTGTTTGGCCGAAGACATCCTATCCCGGCAGGAGTTCCTGGAAGTAATAGGACGCATAAGTTTACAAGTATCGTTTGCGTGTTCGAATGGGCGTCGAGACGCAAATTGTCTCACGAATGCTGGCCTCGGCAATGCGGTCACTTTTGAACGTTTCGGGAGGGTACGATTACTGACAGACAAGTTATAGGAACGGGCTGTCCGGGCTAGATGCAATTCACGTCGAGCAGAGCACAGACTCAAGGAGCTAGAGATGGAGAAGAACTTCCGAGATACCGAGTTCCGACGCATGTGCTGCGCGAGGAGCAGCGCGACGAAGCGGGCGAGGACGGCGCGGAGCGGGCGTACTGGGCGACGGTGGTCATCCCCGACGAGCCGGACGAGTGCTGGGGGTGGACGGGGAACCTCAGCCCGAAGGGCTACGCGACGCTGTCGGAGGCGATGCCGATCTACCGCAGGGCCTTCGAGATCCACGGGGCACAGGCCGAACGGCGAGATCCACCACGCGTGCTTCAACAAGGCGTGCACGAGCCCGCTGCACCTCGTGGACGTCGCGACGAGGCGGGAGCACTGCGCGATCCACCGAGCCCACCGGGCCGGGCGCAGGGGTCAGGCGCATGGGGCACTGGTGAAACTTGCTGGGGACCGGCGAGGCGGGCCGTGGGCGTGGGTCCCGGAAGGGTGAGGCCCTCGATACCGTGCAGGAGGCTCCCTGTCGCCTCCTGCAGCCTCAGAGATACCGTCCGGATTTGGGACCTCGGGGGTAGGCTTGCTGCGTCAGGAGCTCGACCGACCGGTGCGAGGACGCGGACCCAGGCGGGGCATGGAGATTTTGACGCGAAACTTATAGAGACTCGCGGCGCTGGGCCCTCCTGGGTCGGACGTTGCTCCGTCGTCGGCGAGCGTCCCTACGTCAGGTGGAAGCGACGGGCCTTCGCCACCTGCCTCCTTCGTTTCCTCTGCCTGATACGGAAGTGGGTGTAGACGACGAAGCCGATGAACGCGAATGGGAAGACCATCCACCACTTGCCGTCTTTTAGGAACACCGCGAGCACAATGAGAGCGAACAGGCCCGTGTAGATCAGCCATGCGTGCCAGAACCAGAGGATCAGCCGGACGACCGGGTTCGGCTGGGTGGGTGGGCGGGCTGGCGTTCGCCGGGCGCACCGGGCGGCGATGGCCGGATCGAGGGGGACCAGCTGGCTCTCTTCGCGATCGAAGACGGTGTAGCGGATTCGGAGGCGCGTGACGCTCTGGATGCCCTCTCGGCAGCTGGGGATCGCGAACGCGAGCGCGACCTCGGCCTCGGTGCGGCCGGGATATCGTGAAGGTGGAGTCCGTCGCCGTCGAGAACACCTGATCGGGCGGGAACACTCCCGGCGTGGCATGGCGAACCGCAAGCGTCTCCCCCGGTACAGGCTCGACGGTGGCCGCCGTCACGTCGGCGAACCCATTGTTGTGGAGGTAGAAGGACACGACACGCGTCTTCCCCGGCGAATGTA
>CAVYAJ010000029.1:0-41049 GCA_963766155.1 uncultured Actinomycetes bacterium
CTCACGATGAGATGGTCAAGGTGCTCAGGGGCAGGTCGGCGTTTTCGAGTGCGGGCTTTGGCGTCGGCTTGCCGAGGATTTCGTGGAACACCATCGCTGACGTCGCGCCGGTGAACGGCCTGGCGCCCGTCGCCATCTCGTACAGCACCACGGCGAACGAGAACGAGATCGCTGCGCCGTCGAGATCTTCGCCCAGCGCCTGCTCGGGTGACATGTAGGCGACGGTGCCGAGCTGCCGACGCCCAGGCTGCATCGGTATCCTGGCGGTGCCGCGTACGTGGGCCTTGCCGATGCCTTCGGACTCGAGATTCCGGCGTCAGTTTCGCGAGCCGAAGTCTGGACTTGCGCGTGCCCGCGCGACCGTCACGAAGATGTTCGCCGGCTTGATATCGCGATGGACCCGGGGAATTCCAGCCCGGTGCGCGGAGCGAGAGCATCGGCCATCTCGATCGCCAGCGAGACCAGGATCTGGTCGATCGACAGCGCTCGTTCGGCGAGGTGGTCGCGAAGCGTGCGACCCTCGAGCCACTCCATCAAGAATGAAGGGCTGACCCTCATATTTCGCGATCTCGACTTTGAATCGTGCAGATGTTCGGGTGATTGAGGGCGGAGGCGGCGCGCGCCTCGCGGCGGAACCGCTGGAATCGACCCGACGTCGTTGGCAAACGCCGCTGGCAGGAACTTCAGCGCGACCTTACGGCCGAGCGTCAGGTCTCGGCGAGGTACACAGCACCCATGCCGCCGCCGCCAGCTGCGACAGAAGACGATAGTGGCTTATCGTCTCGCCTGGACCCATCGTGTAACCGACATCCTTCACCGGAGAAGCCGTCGTGTCGTCGCCCGAGGCGGTCGGTACGGTATCACGCGCGTCATTCAGCTGGCGAACAGCTGCACAGACGGCCGCCCCCTACCTTGCGCCTTCACGTGGTGGGCACGTCCTGCTACGATTGCGCGCCATGACGCTTGCGCCTGGACAGAGACGCACCCTCGCTCGCCCCTCGCAACGGCCGCGGTCCTGCTCATCAGCGCGGGGCGCCCTCTTCGCCGAGGCGCGAGGACTGCGGCGCGTCGCGCAGGGCGCCCAGAGTCGCGTCGCTCCGACAGACGACCTCGAAGTGCTCCAGCTTCGCTCGAATTTCTACATGATCGCCGGCGCCGGCGGCAACATCGGCGTGCAGGTCGGCGAGGACGGCGTGGTCGTCGTGGATGCCGGCCGGCGTCGAGGGCCGACGCGGTCGTCGCCGCAATCAAGAGGCTCACGCCGCGGCCGATCCGTTACATCATCGACACGAGCGCGGACGCCGATCACGTGGGCGGCAACGAGACGGTGTCGAAGGCGGGACAGACGCTGTTCACCCCCGGCCCTCGGTATTACCGGCGACTTCCTCGGCGGCGTCGGCGTCGATTCTCGGCGCCGAAGAAGGTACTCGAGCGGATGGGGGCACCGACTGGAAAGCCGTCGCCCGTTCCTGTCGGCGCTGCGCCGACCGAAACGTTCGATTGCGCGCGAAAGTACATGTCCCTGAACGGCGAGGGCATCGAGGTGCTGCACCAGCCGGCCGCGCACACGGACGGCGACTCGATGGTGTTCTTCCGCCGCTCCGACGTCGTCGTCGCCGGCGACATCCTGGACACGACGCGTTTCCCGGTAATCGACGTGGCGAAGGGCGGCACCATCAACGGCCTGATCGCCGCGCTGAACCGGCTGGTCGACCTCGCGATCCCTTCGGTGCCATTGTCTCGAGGGAGGCCGGCACGCTCGTGATTCCCGGCACGGCCGCGTCTGCGATCAGACCGACGTCGCCGAGTACCGGGACATGCTGACGATCGTGCGCGATCGGGTTCGCGATGCGACGGAGCCGGGATGACCCTGGCGCAGGTGAAGGCGGCAGCTCCGAGCGAGGGCTACACGAAGCCGTTACGGAACGGATTCCGGCTCGTGGACGACCGAACAACTTCGTCGAGGCCGTATATCAGAGCCTCTCGCAGGAGAAGTCGATGAGCACCGGCGCGTCTCGATCTTTCTTGCCGCGGCATGGCTGGGCGATCTCTCGGCGGACGCGGGCGCCAGAACGTGGCGAGCGCCGCCGCAGCCGGCGGGGCGAGGTGCAGAGCCGGGCGCCCCGGCCGCCGGCGCGGAGCCCGAGCGCGCGGCGCCGTCGACCTGACCGGCTACTGGGTCGCGGTCGTCAACGAGGACTGGCGCTACCGCATGGTGATGCCGGCCAAGGGCGACTACCGAGGCGTCCCGATCACACGGAGGCGCTCCAGATCGTGAACGTTGGAACCCGGCCGCCGACGAGGCCGGCCGGCAACCAGTGCAAGTCTACGGCGCCGCGGCCATCATGCGGGTGCCCGGGCGGATCCACATGACGTGGCAGGACGACAACACGCTGAAGCTCGACACCGACGCCGGGACGCAGACGCGGCTGTTCCGGTTCGTACGCCGGCGGCGCCCCGGGCGGAGCGCCAACCTGGCAGGGCACCTCCATCGCACACTCGAGGGACACGCTGTCACGATCGGCCTCCTTCCAGGGATCCGGCCGGAGGAGGCCATCGTGTTCGGCAAGGGCGTTCTTGCATGCGTCACGGCTCTCGTGAGCCTTGTCCTCGCGTCGCAGGCGGCGGCGCAGGGCTTCATCGCCGTCGGTGGGAAGACGGCGAATGGACAAGGCGTCGTCAGCCTGCGCACGGACGCTGACGCCAACGACACTTACCGAGAAGAAGACAACGAGCTTCAATAAGCGGCCCGGCAAGCAGGTGGGCGACGGGGTGCGTGTCGCGGTCGGGGACCTCGACGGCGACCTGAACGACGAGCTCGTCGGTGTCGCTGCCGGCAAGGGGCTTCCGGTGAAGGCCTATGACCTGAACGCCGACGGGACGATCGGCGAGGTCCTCGGGATCGAGGAGGGTTCTACGGGCGGCCGCGGAGCCGCTCTTCATAGCCGTCGGCGGCCTCTTCGGGGAGGGCCGCGCCGACATCATCACCGGGCCCGCCTCGGCACGACCCAGGTGATCGTCTACGAGCAGGACTCGACCGGGACGGCAACCCGCTCGACTTCTACACCAGTCCTTCTTCCCGTTCCCGCCAGACTTCCACGGCGGGGTCAGGGTTGCCAGCGCTCAACACTGTCGGAAGCAGCGCCACCGAGCTCGTCACCGCGCAGGGCGCCGGTAGCCGCAAGCTGAGCATCTGGCGCCGTCGGGAACGCCAACTTCGATATCGCGGACGAGCTTCCGATCGACGAGTTCTCCCCCTATCCGAGCCCCTTCAGGGGTGGGTTGTTCGTTGCAGGCGCGCGGCTTCGCCGGCGTCGGAGATTCGCACGAGGAGCTCATCGTCGGGCCCGGTTCCGGCCCACAGAAGGTCCAGGTCCGGGCCAACCTCGACGCGAACGGCCACCTCGCCAACGACGGGATCTTCGACTCGTTCTTCCCGTACGGCTCCGGCTGGGCGAAGGGCGTGCGGCTCGCTGGAGGCGACACCGACCTCGACTTCACTGGCGATGAGGTCATCACCGCGCCCGGAGCCTCCACCGGCTCGGAACAGGTCAAGATCTACGACGACGACGGAGACGGCGGGGTGCTCATCTCGGACAACCCGGTCGACCACGCGTTCACGGGACTGCCGGGCGCCGGCGGCGCATACGTCGCGTTCGGGAACGTGACCAACGCGACCTACGCCTTCACGAGCGGCCCGTTCGCGCTCGCGGACAACGGCACGACCACCCCTCTCATGGTGGTTCCCAAGGCTCGGGGACGATCGAGAGGGTGTCCGTGTTCATCGGGATCTCACACACGAACGACCAGGATCTCTCGGTGACGCTTCTGCACGTCCCGACGGGAACGTCCGTCCCGCTCTTCACGAACGTCGGCAACACGGACGACGGCTTCCTCGTCTGGATCCTCGACTCTGCGGCGACCGACATGGGCACGGCGGACAACGCGACCGGCGGGGCGATCACAGGGACCTCAACCCCGAGGGAGCCGAAGTGCTCTCAGAGTTCGCCGGTGAGGACGGATCCGGGGAGTGGCGGCTTCAGATCGCCGACGGCACGGCGGGCCGGCAACACCGGGCAGATCGTCGCCTGGAGCCTGCGGTTCGCCTACTAGTCCTGCGAGGATCGGAGGGCCGGCGTGGCCAGGCCCCTCCACCTTTCTCGCTCAGCCGTACACTGACTCGGCGATGTGCACCTCGTCGCCCCTCGGCGCGAGGACCTGCGGCAGATCGCCGGGCAGCGTGACCGGGCCGGATTCCCCGCTCGGCGACGGACTAGACTCAGGGAGTGGGCCTACGGATCTGCATGGTCACGCCGTTCGCGTGGTCGCAGCCGCACCCGGTCAACGAGCACGTGAAGGCCGCGTCGGACGAGCTTCGCCGCCGTGGCCACGAAGTCGTCGTACTCGCACCGTCCAACCGCGCGACCGATCTGGCCCAGGGCCGGCGGGCGCTGCGGCGCCTCGGTGCCCAGGGCGAGCCGCTCTCCGGAGTCGTGGCCCTCGGCCCGGCCGTGCCCGTCTCGAGGAAGAGCCGCCTGGGCGTCCCGATCGGCGTCCGGGCGAACCTCGAGCTCGCCCTCGGCGCTGACACCTTCGACGTTCTGCACGCGCACGAGCCCGGGCTCCCGAGCCTCTCCTACCTCGCGCTTCGCGACTCGCAGGCTATTTCGGTCGCGACCTTCCATTCTCCGGAGCGGCTCGCCTACCCGCCCGGCAAGAAGCAGCGCGAGCGGCTCGTTTCCCGGATCGACGGCCTGACTGCCGTCGGCGAAGAAACGCTGTCGGCGGCTCGGGCGCGCTTCCCGGGCGACTATCGGGCGCTGCCGTACGGGATCGAGCTCGACCGCATCCGCGCCTCCCGACCCGCCGAACGGTTCCTCTTCGAGTGGCGAGCCGACGAGCTCGCGCGCGGGCGGGCGGCCCTGCGTGAGCTGCGCGGGCTTCCAGGCTGGGAGCTCGTCTTCGTGCGGACGAGCCCGCTTTCCGGCCGGCCCTACGTTCCCCGGGCTCTTCGCGACCGCGTCAGCGTCCGCACCGCGCTCGACGGCCAGAGCAGGGCGCGCCTCCTGGTCGGCGCCGCCGGGCTCGTCCCGGCACAGCGTGGTCTGCGCCGCTTCCGGGCCGAGGCGGCCGCAGCGGGCGTGCCGCTCGTGGACCCCGCCGGGGCGAGCGAGCAGCCGGAGCTCGTCGGTGCCGCGCTCGGCCGCCTGGCGGCGGACCCGGAGTGGCGCCGCCAGCAGGCGGCGGAGGCCAGGGAGTCCTCGGAGGCGGAGAGCGCCGAGGCCCTCGGGAACGAGCTCGAGAATCTCTACGAGTCCGTGCTGGGCCGGAGGCGGAAGCTGGTTCGGCCGCCTGCCGAGCCGCTTGCGGACCGCCCGTTCATCCTCGCCGACCTGCATATGCACACCGACCACTCCCACGACTGCGCCGTGCCGGTGGCCGACCTGCTCGACTACGCCGAAGCCCAGGGCCTCGGGGCGATCGCCATCACCGACCACAACGTCTTCAGCGGCGCGCAGGAGGCCGTCCAGCTGGCGCGCGGCCGCGACCTGATCGTCATCCCCGGCGAGGAGATCAAGACCGAGAAGGGCGAGGTGATCGGGCTCTTCCTCGGGGAGAAGATCGAGCGCGGCCTGCCGATGGCCGACACGATCGCCGCGATCAGGGAGCAGGGCGGCGTCGTCTACGTCCCCCACCCGTTCGACCGCCTGCACACGATTCCCGACGCGCCGACACTGCACCGTCACCTGCCGGAGATCGACGTCTTCGAGGTCTACAACGCACGGCTCCTCTTCGAAGGGTTCAACGACGAGGCGCTTCGCTACGCGCGGAAGTACAACCTCACCATGGGCGCCGGCTCCGACGCGCACGTCCTCCAGGGCGTGGGCACGGGGCTCGTCCGCATGCGCGCGTTCGAGAACGCCGCCGAGTTCCTGATCAGCCTGCGCTCGGCCGAGATCGTGCGGCGGCCGAAGTCGCTCGTCTACCTGCAGGGCCTCAAGTGGGTGGCGCAGTCGCGGGCCCGCCGCTCGAAGGCCGCCGTGTAGGAAGAGGGGCTCCCCGCCCCGAATACGCTTGCAGCCCCCTTGCCCGTGCCCACGGACGACATTTCACAGCGCTACCTCGAGAAGGCGATCGCCGAGATCAACGATCTCGGCCGCGAGATCGCCCATGAGGCAGGCGAGGACCGCGCGCCGGTACTCGGCTCCGGCCATCCGCAGGCTGATCTCTTCCTGCTCAAGTACGGGCCGCAAACTGCGGAGCAGCACGAGGGCGTCGCGTTCTTCGGCCGCGCCGGGCAAGCGGTACTGAAGTCGCTCCAGCGCCTCCAGGTCGACCCGACGGCGATCTACGGGACGAACTGCCTGAAGTTCGTCGGAGCCGACGAGGAGCAGGCGCGGGAGTGGCTGGCGCGGGAGATCCACGTCGTCCAGCCCAAGCTCATCGTCGTCATGGGGCAAGATGCGCTCACGTGCCTGAACGCCGTCCGCTTCCCGCTCGCGGTGGAGATCGCGAGCAAACAGGGGTCGATCCAGAAGTTCACTCCGACGATCGACGCGCTGGTGACCCCGGACCTGGACGCCTCGCTGGACGAGGCTCCGGCGAAGAAGGACTTCTGGGAGGCGTTCAAGGCGATCGGGCCCTGGTGGTCCGAACAGCCGCCGTACTAGCGGTTCTCGCGGTCCTCGCCTGGTACTACGGCTTCTCGGAGGACTTGCCGACGCTCGGGCTCTGGGGCGACGTCGTCTTCCTCTCGTTCGGCCTGATCCCGCTCACGTTCCTGCTCCCCCTCATCGCGCTGCCCCTGCGGCGCTCGAGGATCGAGCGGCTGGGCTGGGCCGCAATCGCGCTCGTCGTGGTCAGCGTCCTGCTCGAGCTGGCGAACCTCGACATCGCCGCGAACTTCGTGAAGATCGCAGCGGTCGTCTGCGTCGCGTGGTGGTTCCTCTCCTTCTTCGAGGCGCTCAGCTGGGTGCTCCTCATCGCCGTCCTGATCGTCCCGGTGGACATCTTCTCGGTCGCCCGCGGGCCGACGAAGGAGATCGTCGAGAACCAGCCCCAGGTCTTCAACGCGCTCTCGATCTCGTTCCCGCTGCCCGGGGAGCACAACTCGGCGCAGCTCGGCCTGCCCGATGTCCTCTTCTTCTCGCTCTTCCTCGGAGCGGCCGACCGCTTCGGCCTGCGCATTGGGCTGACGTGGATCCTGATGACGCTCTCGTTCGGAGCGACGCTGGCGCTCGCGGTCGGGTTCGACATCTCCGGTCTCCCGGCGCTACCGCTCCTCTCGGTCGGGTTCGTGCTCGCGAACGCCGACCACATGTGGCGCTACTACAAGGATTGGCGCTCGGCGAGAGCCTCGAAGTGAGCCGTGACCTCCTCCGCGCTCGGCGGATGGAGGAGCGCTTCGTTCACGAGCTCGTCGGCTTCCGGGAAGCCGGTCTCGCGGACGAGCTCGGCAGCGGCCTCGACGTCGTAAGGCGTCCGGCGTAGCTCGACCGTCGGCCCGAGGAGCGCCCAGGCGGCGATTCCCGGCTCGCCCTCGTAGGCCATCCCGACGCTGCCCGCGTTCACGAGCCGCCGGTCGCCGACGAGGCGATCGAACTGTGCGTGTGTATGGCCGCAGACGACGAGACTCTGGGTGACGCCGTCGAGGATCGGGTCGAGGCGCTTCGGCGGCGTGATCGCAGTGAGGATCTCCTCGTCGCTCCGCGGCGAGCCGTGGCAGAAGAGGACCTCGCCGAGGCCGTCGACCTCCAGCGGGAGCGGGTGCGGGAGATCGCGGAGGAACGCGAGCTCTTCGTCGTCCAGCTGCTCGTGCGCCCAGCGGGCCCGCCGCGTCCAGAGCTCCTCCCCCTCGCCGGGAGTCGCGACCTCCCGGTCGCAGTTGCCGCGGATGAAGATCGCGCCGCGGTCGCGCAGGAGGCTCAGCGTCTCCCTGGGCATGGGCCCGAGGACGGCGTCGCCGCCGACGAGGATTGCGTCCGCGTCGACCTCGGCGAGCACGGCTTCGAGCGCGGGCAGGTTCGCGTGCACGTCGTACAGAGCAGCGACCCTCATTTGGTGAACAGGGAGACGGACTCCACGTGCGGGGTGTGCGGGAACATGTCCACCGGCCGTACACGCTCGAGCGTGTAGCCGTGGTCGGAGACGAGCGTCTTGGCGTTTCCGGCGAGCGTCGTCGGGTTGCAGGACACGTAGACGATGCGAGGCGCCCCGAGGGCGCCGACATGCGCGAGCGCCTTGCCGGAGAGCCCGGCGCGCGGCGGGTCGACCATGACGACGTCGGGATCGCCGGCGCGTTCGCGGAGCTCCTCGACGTCGGCCCCGACGTCGCCTGCGAAGAACGCAGCATTCGGAAGGCCGTTGAGCTGACCGTTCTCCACGGCGCAGGCGATGGATTCCTCGGAGGAGTCGATTCCCCAGACGGTCAGGGCTTCGCGGGCCATGGCGAGGCCGATCGTTCCCGTGCCGCAGTAGAGGTCGTAGACCGTTTCCTCGCCGGTCAGCCCTGCGTAGGAGATCGCGAGCGAGTAGAGGCGCTCGGCCATCTCCGTGTTCGTCTGCAGGAAGGCGTTCGGCCGCACGCGAAAGCGGAGGCCGAGGATCTCCTCCTCGATCGCCTCCTCGCCCCACAGGAGTCGCGACGGGACGTTGGTGATCTCCGCGGGCGTGTCGTTCACTGCCCAGTGGGGAGCGCACCTCGGGGAACTCCTGTACCGCGGCGACGAAGCTTTCATCGTCGAACTCGCCGGGCGCGGTGACGAGGACGACGAGCGCCTGACCCGTGTTGCGCCCTTCGCGGACGACGAGATGGCGGAGGTAGCCCTCCTGCGACTCCTGGTCGTAGGCGTGCAGCCCGACTCGCTTCGCCCACTCGCTTCACCCGGTTGCGGATGGCATTGCCGAGATCGGTCGTGAGCCAGCAGCGCTCGACGTCGAGCACCTCGTCCCAGCGGCCCGCCCGGTGGAATCCGAGCGCGACCTTTCCGTCCTCGTCCGTGAACGAGTACTCGAGCTTGTTGCGGTAGTGGAAGACGGACTCGGCCGGCAGGATCGGGTCGAGCTGGAAGCCTTCGAGCCGGCCGATGCGGGCGAGCGCATCGGCGATCTGGGCTTCCTTCGCGGCGGTCTGCGCCTCGTAGGCAAGGTCCTGGAAGCGGCAGCCTCCGCAGGCCGGGTAGTGGGCGCACGGCGCCTCGACGCGCGGGGCTCCCGCCTCGACGACCTCGAGCGCGGTCGCCTCCGCGTGATTCCGCTTCACCTTCGTCACTTTGGCGCGCACGGTGTCCCGGGAAGGCCGCGGCGGACGAAGACGACGAAGCCGTTCAGGCGCGCGACGCCGTTCCCGCCGTAGGCGAGCGAGTCGATCTTGAGGTCGAGCTCCTGGTCCTTCTTGAGAGGGGCGGCCACGGCCCGATGGTATCGGCGGTCTCGAGCGGTAGAGTCGGCACGTGCTCATCGGCGTGGTCGGCGACAGGAATCCCGCGAACGAGACCCACACGATGCTCGACGCCAGCCTCGCCCACGCAGGCGCCGAAGGGGCGTGGATCTCGACGGACGCCGTGCCCCCGGCCGAGGAGCTGGAGGAGCGCTTCGCCGGGATCTGGCTCGCGCCCGCGAGCCCCTACCGAAGCATGGCAGGCGCCCTCGCCACGGTCACGGCAGCACGCGAGCGCGGCATCCCGCTCGTCGCCACCTGAGGCGGCTTCCAGCACGTGCTCGTCGAGTACGCACGGAACGTCCTGGGAGCGGAAGGCGCGGAGCACGCGGAGACGAGTCCGGACGCCGCCGACCTCGTGGTCACACCGCTCTCCTGCTCGCTCTGGGGGCAGGAACACCCGGTCGTCCTGGTGCCCGGAACCCGTGCGGCCGGCCTCTACGGCGTCGAGTCCGCAGTGGAGGACTACTTCTGCCAGCTACGGCCTGAGCCCGGAATACCGGCCGCGGATGGAGGAGTCGGGCCTGCGGGTCAGCGGCGCCGACGACGAGGGCGAGCCGCGCATCGTCGAGCTCGACGGCCACCCGTTCCTTGTCGCGACGCTCTTCTGCTTCCAGACGCGGTCACGGCCGGACGAGCCGCACCCACTCGTCGCCGGATTCGTCGACGCGGCGCGTCAGTCCAGCGTCGTGACGTAGACCTTCCGCGTCCGCGGGCCGTCGAACTCGCAGAAGAAGATGCCCTGGTAGGTGCCGAGGGCGAGCTCGCCCTCGTCGAGCGGCACCATGATCTGCGGGCCGACGATCGTCGAGCGCGCATGAGAAGGCGCGTTCGGGCCGTCGGCGTCGTCGTGGCGCCACTCCCAGTCCTCTCCGACGACGCGGCCGAACGCGCGCTCGAGGTCGTCGACGAGATCCGGGTCGATGTTCTCGTTGATCGTCACCGCCGCGGTCGTGTGCGGGACGTAGACGAGCGCCGCCGAGCCTCCTCCCCGTTGCCCCTGACCGCCTCGCGCACCTGCTCGGTGATGTTGACGAGCTCGGTTTTCTTCTCCGTTTGCACGTCGAACTGCCGCACGGCAGCTATCCTACGGCACGCATGGCGACGGCCCCGGTGGCAGAGCTCGAGGCGTACCGGGACGAAGCCGACCGGTTCATCGCCGCGCTCGACGAGGAGTACTACCTCCATTTCGCGGGCCTGAAGGACGAGTTCGAGCTCTCCCCGATCTACGAGCGCTTCTCTGACCTGACGACGCTCGATGCGTGCCGGCGCCTCGCCGCGTCGGCCGAGATCGAGGGCCGCGGCGCCCGCGAGCTCTGGCGCTTCGGCTGCGAGGGCTATCTGGGAGACCTGACGCGGGCGGACGCCGAGGAGATCGCAGGGCTCGAAGCGTCGCTCTCGGCCACCGTGGACGGAGAGGAGATCGGCTACCGGCTCCTGCGCCCCTCGATCGCCAACGAGCCCGATCGCGACCGGCGCGAGCGGCTCGACCGCGCCCGGGTCTCGCTGACCGCGGAGCACCTGAACGAGCGCCACGTCGCGGATCGCCGAGGTACGAAAGGTCCGCGACGAGGGAGCTCGGCGCGCCCACCTACCGCGAGCTCTACACGGGCTTCGGCTTCCCGCTCGAAGAGCTCGCCGCCCAGTGCGAGCACTTCCTCACGGACACCGAGGACATGTACGTGCGCACCATGGACGCACTCTTCCGGCGGCGAGTCGGGATCCCGCTCGAGGGAGCGAAGCGCTGGGACGTCCCGCGCCTCTTCCGCGCCAGCGAATGGGACACCGGCTTCCCCGGCCGGCAAATGCTTCCCGCTCTCGAGGCAACGCTCGCGGGCCTCGGGATCGACCTCGAGGCGCAGGAGAACGTCCATCTCGACATCGAATCGCGGCCGACGAAGTCCCCGCGTGCGTTCTGCGCGCCGATCGAGGTCCCCGGCCGCGTCATGCTCGTCATCCAGCCGATCGGCGGCCCCGACGACTGGCATGCGCTCTTCCACGAGGCCGGGCACACGGAGCACTACGCGCACACCTCCGCGGATCTTCCCGTCGAGGCACGCCGGCTCGGCGACAACGCCGTCACCGAGGGCTGGGCGATGCTGCTCGAGCTCCTGGTGAACGAGCCTACATGGCTCGAGCGGCGGCTCGACTTCGCAAGGCCGGAGGACTTCGCCGCCGAGGCGTCGGCCGGGCAGCTCTACTTCGTCCGCCGGTACGCCGCCAAGTTCCTCTACGAGCTCGAGCTCCACGGCGAGGCCGAGCTCGAGTCGATGCGCGGCCGCTACGTCGAGCGGATGCAGGACGCCCTGAAGATCGAGGTCTCCGACGTCGACTTCCTCGCGGACGTGGACGCCGGCTTCTACTCGTCGAGCTATCTGCGGGCGTGGGCCTTCGAGTCTCTCCTGCGCTCGTTCCTGCGCGAGGAGTTCGGGCGCGCCTGGTTCACGCGCCGCGAAGCGGGCTCGCTCCTCCGGGAGCTCTGGGCGGAAGGCCAGAGGCCGACCGCGGATGAGCTCCTCGGCGAGGTCGCCGGCGCCGAGCTCGAGCTCAGCGCGGTGGCGGAACGAATCGGCGAGACTGTCGCCTGATGCGCAAGGTCCTGATCGTGCGGCGCCGCCGGCCGCGACTTCCACAACTTCAACGTCGCCTTCCGCGGGCGGGACGACGTTCGCGTCGTCGCCTTCACCGCCACCCAGATCCCAGACATCGACGGGCGCGTCTACCCGGCAGAGCTCGCCGGGCGAGGGCTATCCGGACGGCATCCCGATCCGCGCCGAGGAAGAGCTGACCGATCTCATCCGGAGCGAGGAGGTGGACGACGTCGTCTTCGCCTACTCCGATGTGACCCACGAGCACGTGATGCACATCGGCTCCATCGCCATGGCGGCCGGCGCCGATTTCCGGCTGATGGGCCCGCGTTCCACCGAGCTGCGCTCCGCGAAGCCGGTCGTCGCCATCTGTGCGGTGCGCACCGGCTCCGGCAAGAGCCAGACGACGCGCCACGTCGCCTCGGTCCTTCGCGGCGCGGGCAAGAGCGTGGCCGTCCTCCGGCACCCGATGCCTTACGGCGACCTGACGAAGCAGGCCGTCCAGCGCTTCGAGCGCTACGAGGACCTCGACGCGGCCGACGCGACCATCGAGGAGCGCGAGGAGTACGAGCCCCACATCGCCGAGGGCAACCTCGTCTTCGCAGGGGTCGACTACGGCGCCATCCTCGAGCGCGCCGAGCAGGAGGCCGACGTGGTCGTCTGGGACGGGGGAAACAACGACATCCCCTTCATCCACCCGGACCTGCATCTCGTCGTCGTCGACCCGCACCGGCCGGGCACGAGCTCCGCTACCACCCGGGCGAGACCAACCTGCGCATGGCCGACGCCTGCGTCGTGAACAAGATCGACACCGCGCCCGAGGAAGGCGTCGAGGCCGTCCTCCAGTCGATCCGCTTCGCGAACCCCGGCGCCGCGATCGTCCGCGCAGCCTCTCCGTTCGAGGTCGAGCAGGACACGCACGAGATCGCCGGCAAGCGCGTCCTCGCGATCGAGGACGGGCCGACGCTGACTCACGGCGAGATGACCTATGGCGCCGCCGTGCTGGCGGCAAAGGCGGGCGGCGCCTCCGAGCTCGTCGACCCCCGTCCCTTCGCGGTCGGCTCGATCAAGGAGACCTTCGCGAAGTACCCGCACATGACCCAGCTCCTCCCGGCGATGGGCTACGGCCGCAAGCAGATGGAGGAGCTCGCGCGAGACGATCGCGCGCTCGGACGCCGACCTCGTCCTCATCGGGACGCCCATCGACCTCCGCCGCGTGATCGAGCTCGACAAGCCCGCGCTCCGGGTCACCTACAGCCTGCAAGAGATCGGCGAGCCGACGATCGCCCAGCTCCTCGCCGAGCGCGGGATCATCGACTCCGCCTAGCCACGTGCTGACCGTCGTCGCGCTCGGGGGCAACGCGCTGCTCGGTCCCGGCGAGCGCGGCACTGCGGCCGAGCAGCGGGCGAACCTCGCTTCCACCTTTGCCGCGGCCGCCTCGATCCTCTCGGACGGGCCCGTCGTGGTCACGCACGGAAACGGGCCGCAGGTGGGGAACGAGCTGCTGCGCCAGGAGCTCGCGAGCGCGGAGGCGCCTCCGCTTCCCCTGTATGTCGCCGTCGCCCAGACGCAGGCGGAGATCGGGGCGCTCGTCGCCGCCGAGCTCGAGCCCGTCTCGGGCAGGCGCGTGGTCGTCGTCCTGACCCGCGTCGTCGTCGCCGAGGACGACCCCGCCTTCGCCGAGCCCGACGAAGCCGGTCGGCCCCTTCTACGACTCCGAGCGCGCCCATGCGCTCGAGCAGGAGCGCGGCTGGGCGGTTCGCGAGGATGCCAACCGCGGCTGGCGGCGCGTCGTTCCCTCCCCGAGACCTCTCGAGGTTCTCGAGCTCGGGGCGATCAGGACGCTCCTCGAGAGCGGCGCGTTGGTCGTCGCCGTCGGCGGCGGAGGAATTCCCGTCGTCGCGCGAGACGGGCGCCACGACGGCGTCGACGCCGTGATCGACAAGGACCACGCCTCCGCACTCCTCGCGATCGAGCTCGGCGCGGAGCGGTTCGTCATCCTCACGCAGGTGCCCACGGTCTACACGGGCTTCGGCACCGACGAGCAGCAAGCCGTCGAGGAGCTCGTCCCCGGCCGCGACGACGGGCTCATCGAGTCGCTCCCGTCGGGCAGCATGCGCCCTAAGGTGGAGGCCGCGTTCCGCTTCGTCCGCGAGACCGGCGGAGAAGCGCTCATCACCAGCTCGGACGGGCTCGCAGCCGGAGAGCCGGGCACCCGCGTCGTCGCGCCCGCCTAGGATGCCCGCGTGATCTCGGCGCAGCTCAAGGGGCGGGACTTCCTGCGCGTGAACGACTGGGACGCGGACGAGCTTACAGCGTCCTCGACCTCGCTGACCGGCTGAAAGCGCGCCAGCGCGAGCGCGTCGAGCACCGCCACCTCGAGGGCAGGTCGCTCGGGATGATCTTCCAGAAGCCCTCGACGAGGACGCGCGTCAGCTTCGAGGTGGGGATGTTCCAGCTGGGAGGCACAGCGCTCTACCTCGCGGCCGGCGACCTGCAGCTCGGTCGCGGCGAGACGATCGAGGACACGGGGGCCGTTCTCTCCCGCTACCTCGACGGGATCATGATCCGGACCTTCGCGCAGGCCGACGTGGACAAGCTCGCCGCCGCCGCGGACATCCCGGTCATCAACGGGCTCACCGACGACTTCCATCCGTGCCAGGCGCTTGCCGACGTGATGACGATCAGGGAGCGGCTCGGCGGCTTCGACGGCGTCCGCGTCGCATATCTCGGCGACGGGAACAACGTCTGCAATTCGCTGATGGTCGCGTGCGCGAAGCTGGGGATGGACTTCGTCGCGGCCACACCGGAGGGTTACGAGCCGAATGACGAGGTCGTCGGCTGGGCGCGCGCAGCCGCCAATGTCTCGGGAAAATCGGTCGAGCTGACGCACGACCCGCGCGCGGGCGCCGAGGGCGCAGACGTCCTCTACACCGACGTCTGGACGAGCATGGGCCAGGACGAGGAGCGCGAGCGCAGGCTGCGCCGACCTCGCCGGCTTCGGGATCGACGACGCGCTCCTCCAGCTCGGCAGCGAGCGGGCGATCGTGCTCCACTGCCTGCCGGCCCATTACGACGAGGAGATCACGAAGGAGGTTCTCTACGGGCCGCGCTCGGCGGTCTGGGACCAGGCAGAGAACCGGCTGCACGCGCAGAAGGCGCTCATGGCGCTCGTGATCCGCTAGGACATGCTCCCGCTCAGGGACAACGTCCCGACCAGGCGGTTCCCGGTGGTGACCGTCGCGCTCATCGCGGTCAACTTCGCCGTCTGGATCCTCTACGAGCTGCCGCACCTGAACCGGGCGATTCTCGACTCCGGCTACTTCCCGTGCGAGCCCGTGCACGACTGCGTCGCGCCGGGGAACCCGTGGTGGATCGACATCTTCACCTCGATGTTCATGCACGGCGGCTGGGAGCACATCCTCGGCAACATGCTCTTCCTCTGGATCTTCGGAAACAACGTCGAGGACACGCTCGGCCGGCCGCGCTTCGTCGCCTTCTACCTCGCGGGCGGGCTCTTCGCGACGCTGAGCCAGACCATCGTCACCCTTCAGATGGGGTCGGCCGCTCCGCCGAGATCCCCAACGTCGGCGCAAGCGGCGCGATCGCGGCCGTGCTCGGCGCCTACATCGTGCTCTTCCCGGGCGGGCGCGTCTTCACCTGGGTGATCCCGTTCTTCTTCTTCGAGCTGCCCGCGCTCATGTTCCTCGGAATCTGGTTCCTGCTCCAGCTCTTCCTCGGCTCGCAGTCGCTCGTCGCGCCCGAGCAGGGCGGCGGCGTCGCGTTCTTCGCCCACGTCGGCGGCTTCGTCTTCGGCCTCCTGGCGATCAGGCTCTTCTCGGCCGGCCGCGCCAGACCCGTGCGGCCCGCATATTGACCTTCGACGAGCACGTGGAGCGGGCGCTTGCCTCGCTGCCGGCCGACCTGCGCGCGGCCATGTCCAACGTCGAGATCGTCGTCGAGGACGAGAACCCGGAGGACCCGGATCTCTTCGGCCTCTACTTCGGGATCCCGCTCACCGAGCGCCACGACTACTCGGGCGTCCTCCCGGACAAGATCGCCATCTACCGCTTGCCGCTCCAGGAGGAGTTCGGCGACGACCCCGCCGTGCTCGAGGAGGAGATCCGCATCACGGTCCTCCACGAGGTGGCCCACCACTTCGGGATCGACGAGGACCGCCTCGACGAGCTCGGCTGGTCCTAGGCGCTCTGGCCGGCGGCGGCTTTCGCCGGGCAAAGCCCGGCTTCGCCCACCGCCTGACGACGCCCCGGAACACCTAGGTGAGCTAGTCGTCCTGGAGCCGCACGAAGGCGGCGTTGAGGAAGTCCGCGATCGCCTGGCCGCCGAAGATCGTGGTCACGAGCCGGGTCTGGCGCGGGAACAGGACCAGCGAGTAGGCGAACCCCGAAGCCGCCCAGAGGCCGATGCAGTGCGGGCAGGTGGCGAGCTCGCCGAGGGCCCGCGCGGGACCGTGGCGCTTCGGCTCTGTCGCTTCCGGGTCCTCGGTCACCGGAGCACGGACGAACGACGTCACCCGGTCCTTGGCGATCAGGCGGCCGACCTTGTAGCTCGCGAGCCCGATCCGGACCGTGTCCGCGAGCGAGACCCGCTCGGGCAGCCTTCGTCCGGCCACGACGAGAAACCCGGCCAGAGCGGTGCCGAAGGCCGCAGCGAGCGCCGCGTACTCGGGGAAAGGCTGTTCGTCTTCCACCGGCTAGG
Organism: uncultured Actinomycetes bacterium; assembly: GCA_963766155.1. GTDB lineage: Bacteria > Actinomycetota > Thermoleophilia > Gaiellales > Gaiellaceae > DATEOR01. Next base: position 16,748 of record CAVYAJ010000029.1, read on the forward strand.
CGGCCCGGCTCAGCGCCTTGACCAGATCCTTCTTGGACATGTCGGAGCGGCCGGGGATGTCGGCCTCGCGCGCGAGCTCGTAGAGCTCTTCCCTGGAGAGGGAGTCGAGCTCGCCGTTTCCGCTCGGCGCCGAGGCGGAGCGTCCTCGTCCGCGGCCGCGGTTCGACGCCTCGAGGCTCGCCCGCAGGGCAGCCATGAGGTCGGTCGGCGCCTCGGGCTCGGCCGTCGGCTCGGCATGCACCGGCTCCCCCTTGCGCTTCGCCTTGATGATCTCGCAGAGCGCGTCGCGGTAGGTGTCCCGGTAGGAGCCCGGGTCGAAGGAGTCGCGGAACTGCTCGACGAGCTGCGATGCCATCGCGAGCTCCTTCTCGTCCACCTTCACCTTCTTCGGCGCGATCCCCTCGAGGGAGCGCACCTCGTCGGCGAAATGCATGCGCTCGAGCGTGATCGCGCCCTCCCGCACCCGCAGGCAGCCGAGGTTCTGGCGGTCGCGCATGACCCACTTGGCGATCCCGGCGAGGCCCGACTCCTCCATCGCGCGGAGGAGCAGGGCGTACACGCGCTCGCCGTTCTCCTCGGGGCCGAGGTAGTAGGTGCGCTCGAAGTAGATCGGGTCGATCTCCTCGAAGGGCACGAACTGGCGGATGTCGATGGTGCGGTGGTTCTCCGCCGCGGCGGCCTCGAAATCCTCGTCGGTCATGTAGACCCACTCGCCCTTCTCGTACTCGAACCCCTTGACGATCTCCGAGTCGGGGACGGGCTTCCCTTCCTCCTTGCAGACCTTCTCGTAGCCGATCCGGCTCCCGTCCGGTTCATGGACGTAGTTGAAGTGGAGCGAGTGGTCCTCGACGGCGCTGTACATGCGCACCGGAACGTTGACGAGCCCGAATGCGATCGAGCCCGTCCAGATCGCGCGTGGCATCAGGCCTCCGCCTCCTCCTTCTCGGCGCCGCCAGGAATGGCCGCGCGCTGGGGCGGCTCGTCGACGAGGTCGAGGACGCGCATGCCGTGCGTGAAGACGACGGCGCCTCCCAGCCATCCGCCGACGGTCAGCGCGACGAAGCCGACGAGAGTGGCGACGAACGTCTTGCCGCCCATCTCGCCCGCGACGTAGCGGTCGTGCCCGAAGACCGCCGCGACCGCGAAGAAGGCCGTTGCGGTCAGCATCGAGAGCATGTGCCACGTCGCCGTCCACCAGAGGGGCGAGCGCCAGGTGATCGAGAGCCAGTCGGCGAGCCCGGTCAGCGCAGCGAAGGCCGTGAAGCCGAGGCCGACGAGCAGCGCAAGCCACCAGGCCCTGGTCAGGTTGCCCTCGGACACCCCGGCGAATGCCAGGATCCCGAGCACGGTGGCGGTCGTGTACGCGCCGATCGTCGCGTCGGTCAGCGGGGGATGCAGCGGGTGTCCGGGGAATCCCCGGACGAGATACGAGAGTCTCATGGCCGCTGTCTACCCCGTTTGCGGGAAGCCACACGACGGGTAGCGGTGAGAAATGATCCGGGAGCGGGCGGTTCGGATGTTCGCTGGGGCCGTCGTCGGCCTCCGCTTCCTCGTCGTTCCCGCCTGGATCGCCGCGGCGCTCGCCGTGACCTTGTGGCTGCCCGGGCTCGGCTCGGGGGAACCGCTCCCGCTCGGCGGCCTCATCCCGGAGAACGCCGAGTCGGCGCAGGTCGCTCAGCGCGACGCCGAGATCTTCGGCGTGCCGCTGACGACCGACACCCTCGTCGTCCAGCGCAACGCCGACGGGCTTTCGCCGGCTGCGCAGGCGAAAGCGGTGGCGCGAGCGCTCGCGGTGAGCCGGGCGCCGAAGCAGGCGGAGGGCATTCAGCTCGCGCTCCCGATCGCCAACACGCTCGGCCTCTTCCCCAGCTCGCGCGAGCACGGGACGACGGCGATCACCTACCTCTACTTCGGCCCGGAGGCCTCCCTCTCGGACCGGGTCGCCGAGGCCGAGGCCTACGCGAGCCAGATTCCGGCCGATGACGCGCCGGTCGGGGTCACGGGGCCGGCTCCGGCCCGCGACCAGCAGTTCCGCGAGATGGAGGACGCGCTGCCGATCGTGGAAGCCGGCACCGTGCTCGTCATCCTGCTCGTCGTCGGCCTGACCTTCCAGGCGTTCGGCGCCCCGCTCCTCACACTCTTCGCCGCTGCGATCTCGTTCCTCGTCGCGCGCGGCTTGATCCCATGGGTCGGGACGCGGCTGGGCGTCGAGATCCCGCAGGAGGTGGAGCCGCTCGTCGTCGCCCTCACCCTCGGAATCGTCACCGACTACGCCGTCTTCTACCTCTCCGGGATGCGGCGCTCGCTCCTCGAGGGGCGCTCGGCCGTCGAGTCCGCCATGACGGCGACGATACGCGTGACGCCGATCGTCGCGACCGCAGGCCTGATCGTGGTCGCGGGAACTGCGTCGCTCCTCGTCGGCGAGCTCGACTTCTTCCGCGCCTTCGGCCCCGGCCTGGCAATGACCGCCGCAGTCGCCCTCGTGGTCTCGATCACGCTCATCCCGGCGATGCTCGCCATTCTCGGCCGCCTCGTCTTCTGGCCCGGCTACGACGAGGCCGACCGGGAGGATCATTTCGCATCGCCCACGCGCGGAATCGTTCGCCCGCTTCGCTTCGTCCCGGCCGGTCGCACTCGTGATCGTCCTCCTCTGCGGAGGGCTGCTCTTCCTCTGCGCGACGGGTCTCCCGGGCACCAAGCTCGCCATCCGCCTGATCAGCGGCCTGCCGGCCGACACGCAGGAGGCTCGCGCAGCCGACGCAGCCGGCACGGGCTTCGCACCGGGGATCACAGCGCCGACCGTCGTGGTCGTGGAGGGCAGCGAGATCGGGCAGGACACGGCGGCGCTCGTCGGCCTCGAGCGGGCGCTCGGAGACCAGCCCGGGGTGGCGGGGATCCTCGGCCCGCGCGAGCAGCAGATCCCGCAGGCCCCCGACGGCCTCTTCGTCACGGAGGACGGAAACGCCGCGCGCTACGTGCGTCATCCTGGACCAGGATCCCCTCGGAGCTCCTGCGATCGACGAGGTGCGCGCGCTCGAGGACGCACTCCCCGGCCTGCTCCGCGACAGCGGCCTCGAGGGCGCGAAGGCAGGAGTCACCGGCCAGACCGCACTCGCATCCGACACCGTGCAGGCGGTGGTGGACACCTCGGTGCGCGTCGGCGCCGTCGTGCTCCTCGTCAACTTCCTCCTGCTCGCGCTCTTCCTGCGCGCGTTCGTCGCGCCGCTCTACCTCCTCGCTGCGAGCGTCGCCTCCGTGGCGGCCACGCTCGGGCTGACGAAGTACGTCTTCCAGGACCTCCTCGGCCACTCAGACCTCACGTACTACGTCCCGTTCGCGGCCGGAGTCCTGCTCGTCTGCCTCGGCTCGGACTACAACGTCTACGTGGTCGGGCGCATCTGGCAGGAGGCCGAGCGCATGCCGCTCCGGGAGGCGATCGCCTTCGCCGCCCCGCGCGCCTCGAAGGCGATCGGCGTCGCAGGCATCGCTCTGGCCGCCTCCTTCGGGATGCTCGCCGTCGTCCCGATCGACGGCTTCCGGGAGCTCGCGTTCATGCTCTCGGTCGGCGTGCTGCTGGAGACGTTCCTCGTCCGCTCGGCCCTCATCCCCGCCTTGATCTCGCTCTTCGGCTCCTTCAGCGGCTGGCCCGGCCGTCTCGGCCGGCCGCGCGCCCGAGCCCGCGCGCGAGACCACGCGTGCCTAGGATCTAGCAATGGGGAGCGACGCCCCGACCGAGTTCGAGCAGGCGGCCGCGTTTCGGGCCTCGCTCCGCCGATTTCACCGGATCAGCGAGGACGCGGCCCGTCAAGCCGGGCTGACGCCGCGGCGCCATCTGCTCCTGCTCATGATCAAAGGCGCCCCCGGCGGCGCCGAACGCTCGACCGTGAGCGAGCTCTGCGAGCGGATGCAGCTCGCGCAGAGCACGGTCACGGAGCTCGTGCAACGCGCCGAGGAGGCCGGTCTCGTGCGCCGCGCGCAGGCCCGCGACGACGGCCGCATCGCCTACCTGACCCTGACCCCGGAGGGGGAGCGGCGCCTGCGGTCGGTGCACGACCAGCTGCGCCCCGAGCGCGAGGCGCTCACCCGCATCCTCCGCGAGGTCGACGGGCACGGCCCCGCCGGTCGCTAGACACGGCGGGGCGTCGCCCTAGGGTCAGACCTGCGCTTCTGCCAGCTCGACCGTGCAGGACGAGCGGCCGCGCTTCTCGAGGTACTGCTGGTGGTAGTCCTCCGCCTCGTAGAACTCCGTCGCCGGGACGATCTCCGTGACGATCTTCTTCGGCCAGTGCAGCTTCTCCTGGAGCTCGTCGCGCGTCCGAGTGGCCGCGGCCTCCTGCTCCGGAGAGTGGAAGAAGACCGCCGAGCGGTACTGCGACCCGATGTCCAGGCCCTGGCGGTTCTTCGTGGTCGGGTTGTGCTTCATCCAGAAGACATCGAGCAGGTCGTCGTACGAGACCCGCTCCGGGTCGTACGTGACCTCGACCGCCTCCGCATGGCCCGTCGTGTGCGAGCACACGAGCTCGTAAGTCGGGTTCTCGACGTCTCCGCCGGTGTAGCCCACGCGCGTCGCGACGACGCCGGGGATCTGGCGGAACGCCGCCTCGACGCCCCAGAAGCAGCCTGCTCCAAACGTTGCCTTCTCCAAGCTCATCTCCTTCTCGTTCGACATGTTCACTAGTTCGAACGCTCGAGGCTCCGCAGCTGTTCCTCGGCCTTGAGCAGGTCTTTTCGCGCTTTCTCCGCCTCCCGGTCGGCCGTTTGGGCACGTTTCTCGGCTTCCTGGAGAGTGGAGCGGGCTTTCTCCAGCTCGCGCTTTCGCCGTTCGGCGGCGGGATCGGGCTTGCCCGCCTTCGAAGGTGCCTTGCGCTTCGGCGGCGAGGGCATCCCGGCGAGGCCGAAGCCAGACGCCGAGAGCTCCTTCGTCAGCCGTCCGCGCTCGAGGAGCTCGCGCGCATCCGGGTCGACCGCCGCCGCGCGAAGGGTGGACTCGAGCTTCCTGAGCGTCGCGTCGCCGTCCGCGAGGCCCCGCCCCGCATCGAGGAGCGCGGTCAATGCGCGGCGCTCGCTCTCCTCGGCCCGGCGCAGCTCGTCCGCCTTCCCGCCGCGCATGAGCTCCGCCTGGCCTTCGCGGAGCTGCTCGCCTGCGGTCAGGAGCGCCCTCACGTTCATCCGCTCGTTCCGGGCGAGCTGGTTGGCGACCCAGGCAGCGGCGGTCGGCTTGCGCGCCTTCTTCAGATGGTCGGCCGCCTCGCGCTCGCCTCCGCTTCGAAGCTCCTTGATCCTCGTGTCGCGGGCCTCCGTGAATCGATCGAGCGGCAGCCCGTAGAGGCGGTCGATCTCCTTGTCGAGGTTTATCGCCAGAGCCGAAAGGTATCGCTTCGAGAGAGCCATGACAGCCGAAGAGCACAGCTCCTCCGCGGGAAGGCCCGAGCTCGACCTGGACGAAGAGCAGGACGACTCGAAGGACGACGGCGCCCCCGTCGCCGGCGGCCTCTGCCGACTCGATGCGCCGGACTCCGCCGCCGACGAGGACCCGGGCTAGGCGGCCTTCGCCGCCTCGACCTCTTCCTCGAGGTACGCGAACGAAGCCGGGTCGGTCGCGGCCACACACGCCTCCGGAAGGCGCGGCGCACCCGAGCCAGCGCACCTCCGGGCGCCAGAGCAAGACACCGAGGCCGCCGAGGAGGGTGATCGTCCCGTCCACGGCAACGGCTCCGCCGGCGCCGAGCCAGGCCGCGAGCCCCGCCGTGATGAGGGCACCGATCGGGAGGACGCCGACGAACGCCGCCGCCCAGATGGCCATTGCGCGCGAGCGCATCTCCTCCGAGCTCGCGGCCTGCACGACGACTGTCGAGAGCCCGATGAACACGACACCCGTGAAGCCCCCGATCAGCGCGAGCGCGAAGGAGAGCGGCACCGAAGTCGAGATACCGATGATCGCGATCGCGGCCGCGCAGAGGAGGTAGCAGACGAGGCTCGGCTCACCCTTGTTCGGGCGCCGCGAGAGCGCGAGGAGCGCGACCGAGCCGAGCACGGACCCGAGGCCGATCAGCGAGATGAAGATCCCGAGCGTCTCCGGGCCCTCGTGGAGCTGGAAGCGGACGAGGCCGGGAACCATGAAGGCCACCGGCGGCGTGGCGAACATTCCGGCGAAGACCATCAGCATCATCAGCGAGGCGAGACTCCGCTGCCCGAAGACGTAGCGGATGCCGTCCGCCATCGCCCCGCGCACCCCTACGCTCACCAAGGCGATCTTGGCGCGCGAGCTCGGCAGGAGGACGAGAGCACCGAGGACGCCGAGGAAGCTGACCGCATTCACGCCGAAGACCCAGGTCGGCCCGGCCGACGCGAGGAGCACACCGGCGATCGCCGGCCCGACGAAGCGGGCAACCTGAAGCGCGAGGCTGTTCAGCGCGACCGCGCTCTCGAGGTCCTTCGGCGGGACCGTTCCGGCCAGCATGGACTGGAAGGCCGGGAAGCTGAGCGCTCCGAACGTCCCGCCGATGAAGGCGAGCAAGCCCATGAGGAAGACCGTCAGGTCGTCCGTGGCCCAGAGGACGGTGAGCGCGATGGCAACGCCCATGTTCCCGCCCTGGAAGAGGAGGAGGATCTTCCGGCGGTCGAAGTGGTCGGCGAGCACTCCGGCCGGGAGGGCGAAGAGGAGGTTCGGGATCGTGTTGAGGAAACCGATGATCCCGAGCGTCGCCGCCGAGCCGCCGAGCAGAAGGACGACGTAGCCGAAGGCGCCCGCCTCCACCCAGCTCCCCGCGAGGGAGAGCAGCACCCCGCCGAAGTAGATCTGGAATCGCCTATGGCGAAGAGCGGCCGCCCCCGCCTTCCACTCGCGCCCACGGCCTCCCGCCCGGACGGGAGGCTCCGTGACCGGAGCCCCGAGCAGGGCGTGCACCCCACCGGTGACCGCGTATGCGTCGAAGCCCCTGTCCCTCAGCCAGTGCGCCACACGGACGCTCGTCGCCTCGCGCAGTCAGGTGCAGGCGAGGACGAGCGCGCGGGCCCGCGGCAGCTCGTCTAGGCGGCTCGGAATCTCGTCGGGCGGGACGCGGACTGCCTTCGCAAGCTGAGCCGAATCGTCCTCGTGCCGGCGAACGTCGACCAGCACGGCGCCTTCCTCCAGGAGCCGGTGCGCCTCGGCAGGCGAGATCCGCAGCGACGAGCGCCTGACCGCGGACGGGATGTGGTACCGGCGTGTCGGTGTCGACACGCTACGGCCAGAGCGGCTCTCGGTCGAACCGCTCGAGCGGCTTCCAGTCCTCCCGAACCGGTGCGAAGACATCGATCATGACGGCGCCGTCGGGGCCGGTGTGCACCTCGTGCGGCGTGTTCGCCGGGATCGACCAGGTGTCCCCCGGCCCTAGCTCGCGCGTCTCGTCGCCGACCCGGAACTCGCAGGACCCGGAGATCAGCATCCCGAGCTGCTCGTTCTCGTGGCTGTGCTCCGGGACGACGCTGCCCGGGTCGAGCTCGACGAGCCCGAGGGTGAGCCGCTGGCCGTGCACGACGCGGCCCGCGACTCCGTCCCAGATCTTCTGGGGCTGGACTTTGCTGGTTTCTTCGAAGGCGCTCAAGGCGCGATCGTACCGCGCAGCGCCACGTTGCTCTAGACCTCTACGCCGTATGCCTCCGTGAAAGCCTCCTGCGCGTAGGCCAATGATGCGTAGCCGAACCCCTTGTCGCCCCAGCCGGTCCCCCAGCTGTTGCGAACGATGAAGCGGTCGGCGGTGTAGCCGACGAGCGCGACCGCGTGGCCTCCACGCGTCGAGTTCGGGTTGTAGGCGTCGAGGTTCCCGCCGTTCATGCTCGCGTCGTCCCACGTCGAGTCCACGTCGAGCCGCACCATGATCGGCCCGTTGTTCGCCAGCCAGTTGCGCCAGTCTGTGAGGTTCGAGCCGAGGTTGAAATAAGCGAGGATCTTCCGCAGCGCCGCGGTCGCGTAGAAGGTGCTCGCCTTGCCCCCGTAGAGCTTGCCGGTCGCGAACGGGAGGTACGTGTCGCGCACGGCTCCGAACTTGCGCGCAACGTCGAGCGCCGTCTTCAGGCTCGTTCCCTCGGTCTCGATGAAGGTGGTCGGCCGTGTCACGAACGGGTCGGTCTCCTTCGAGGCCATCCACATGAACCGCGGCGAGAGGAGCTGGCTCGTCGTCAGCTTGCCCGACTTGACGAAGTGCCAGCGAAGGAGCGAGTCGGCGCTCGCCCACCCGACGCAGGAACCGGTCGAGCCCTGGTCGTTGATGGTCCACCAGGCCGTCCGTAGGTCTTTGGACGTCGGGATCGTGGCCGTCGCCGCAGCGATTTCGGACTTGGCCGCGTCGTCGAAAGTCCAGTCCTCTTCGGTCTTCGGCGACGGCTTGCAGTTCAGGATCCGCTTTTGCCGGCGCGGCCTGGTCGTTCGGCGACGCGTCGGCTTCCTCGGTCGGGCCATGTGAGCCTCCTTAGTAGATCCAGATCGCCGGATCGCGGACGCTGGATTTCGTCGTGTTCGGGCCGACGTGGCGAACGTCTACATGGCGGACGAGGCCCGACGCGCCCTGGTAGCCGATCCCGGAGAAGCGCTTCAGCGCCTTCACCGCCGCCGTAGGCTTGACGGGTTCGAGGTCGCAGGCGTTGCCGTACATGTGCTGCGAGTTCTTCGCGGCCCCGGGAATGCCCGCGTTCTTCTGCGGGTCGCGATAGCCCGAGACGACGGAGACCGGCTTGCCCACGAGCTCGCGGTAGTCCTCGAGACCGAGGATGAGCTCGCGGCTCACCTTGATCCAGCCGTTGCCGCTCGACTTGAACTCCTTGAAGGCGAAGTTCGGCGAGCATTTGCCGCCCTGATCGACGGAGGCCTTCAACGCCTCCTGGGTCTTCGCGGCGGCGTGGCCGTCGACGAGGAGCTTCCAGAACGCGAAGCCTCGCTGGAAGTCTTCGACGGCGGCGAACGTGTCCTGTCCCCAGGCGCCGTCGACCTTCAGGGGCCAGCCAAGCTCCTTGAGCGCCCGCTGCACGTCACGAGTAGTCATGACGCCGTCGTCTGCGGGCTGGACGGTTCCGCGGGCGAAGAGCTCTCCCTCCGCCTTCCGGCGGGTGACGAGGCCCGCAAGCGTGCGCGAGCCCGCCTTCACCCAGCGGTCGAGCTGCGCCGGCACCTCGTCGTATTTGCCCTCGTTCAGGAGCTTGAGCAACGTCGACTCGCCAAACGCGCCCGAGCCCACGTTGAAGACGAAGCTCGTCAGCGCGTCGAACTGGTCCTGTTCGAGCGGAACCTTGACCGCGTCGTTCACGGCCGAGGCGGCGGACGCTGCGTCCTCACCGAGGATCTCGAGCGCATGCTCGCGCGTCACGCCCTTCCGGAACTCGGCGCTTTCGGAGCCGTCGCAGTTCCCAGTGTGTACGAGGTGCCCGTAGCCGATCGTGCAATGACCGGCCGCGTCGTCGTAGAGATCCGACCGGAAGCCCTCGAAGCCCGCGATCAGCCGAACGCCCGCCTTGCTCAGCTTGCGTTTGCGCCGTCGCGGAGCCGCCGTCGAACGCGCTGCGGTCCGCCGCCTTGTCGTCGTTGTCGCCATGCTCGCCTCCAATCCCGGGGTGCGGTCGTACGTCTCGCCGACCGCAGAGAGGCGAGACCACCAGCCTGAAACTGTAGGCCGCTCTTGTCAAGCTGGGCCTCGAGGCGTAGCCTCGGGCGGAAGGAAACCGTCTGCGGCCGGAGGGAGGGGACACCATGGCCCAGACGGAACTGAGAACGCTCGACGAGACAGACGACGGAGGCGCGCCGTCGCATGGCGCGCTCGTCTTCCCCGAGCTGATCTGGAAGCACTACTGCTGGCAGCACGCGCTCCATCCCGAGCGCTACGGCAAGTCGCGCAACGGCCACGGCGCACAGAACGGGGACGTGCGCCAGCTCTACCGCTCGTACCGGCGCAGCCTCGACAGGTTCGAGGACGACGCGGGCGCGATCGTGGACGCGTACTGGTGCCTCACCGACGCCTCCGCAGTCGTGCTCACGAGCAAGCAAACCTCCCGCTGGCCGCGGCGGCACGACCTGCGTCTCTACCGCGCCACCGACTGGGTGACGAGTGCGGCCCCGCGGATCGCCGCGCTCCTCCACCACTCCGACTCGCTCGCGATGAAGGCGAACCAGATCCTGCCGACCGTGCCCAAGCGGATCGCGCTCAACTGGATCTTCTCCGAGCAGAGCTTCCTGCTCGGCGTGATCGAGCGGACGGATGGGAAACCGAGCGAGAAGGATCTCGACTCGGTCGTCGCCGAGCACGCTGAGGAGCTCAAGCGGATCGAGCGCTACTACGACCGCGCGGCGAGCAAGAGCGTGCGACTCGTCTATTTCCTGGGCATGCTCGTCGGCATCCTCATGCTCGCCGCGCTCGGGCTGGGGATCTCGGCAATCCTCGGAATCTCCACCGAGCTGAATCTGCGCTCGACACCGACCCAGAACTTCTTCGCCTCGTACGGAGCAGGCGCGGTCGGCGCGCTCGTGAGCGTGATGCTGCGCATGCGGCCGGACACGCGCAGCGGCTTCTCGGTCGACTACGAGGTCGGCCGCGGCCCGATTTTCTGGCTCGGGGCCTTCCGGCCCGTGATCGGCGCGATCTTTGCCTCGGCCGTCTACTTCGCGCTCGAGAGCGACTTCATCCAGCTCGGGTCGATCACTCAGCAGAACACGTTCACGTTCTACGCCTTCGTCGGCTTCCTGGCCGGCTTCAGCGAGAGATTCACGCACGTGATCTTCGGCGAGGCCGAGCTCACCGTGGCCGAGGCGCTTGGAGCCGCTCCGTCAGGGCGCGACTCGAAGAAGCCCGAGGAAGTCGAGCAGCCCGTGGACAACCCAGACGAGGGCGCCTAAGCCTGCACCTCCTGGGCCGCCTCCTGCATCTGCTCGCCGACCTCTTCGCGGCGGTGATGCTCCTTGCCCTTGCGAAACGCCTCGATGTAGCCGTCGAAGTCCCACGTCTCGAGAAACGCCGTGGCGGCGTCCCGCCCGGACTGATAGAGCGCTTCCTTCCGTGACGGGGTGACGTCGAACTCGGTCGTCCCGATCCCGAGCGTGGGGATCGGGATGGTGCGCGCGAAGTTCGCCTTCTCGACGTAGAGGCGGTCGTGCGCCTCCATCATCGTGTCCGCCATCGCCTTCACGTACTTGAAGAGCCCACCGAGGCCATGTGGCACGCGCTCGGGGGCCGGCAGACGCGCACCGATCGGAGTCTGCGGATGGGGCTCGACGAGAAGCAACCCGAAGGTCGGCCACGACGGTACTTCGGCGTCCGGGCAGTCGAAGAGCCAGACCGGGAAGTTCGAGAGCATTCCGCCGTCGACGATCACGTGCTCGCGGTTCGTTTTCTCGTTCGTAACCGAAACCGGCTCGAAGAAGATCGGGATGCTCATGCTCATCCGCACCGCCCGGGCGACCGAGAGCTCGTCCGGGTCGATCCCGAGCTGGTCGGCGTCGCGCGGCAGGACGAGCAGCCGGTGCGACGTCGTGTCGGACGCGATCACCTGCAGCCGGTAGCGATAGCGGGGGTCGTCCCCGTACTCGTCGGTCGTCAGGGCCGCGAAAGTCTTCTTCCCCTTCGCCTCGAGGAGCTCGCCGATCCAGTCCTCGAAGTAGCGGCCCTCGTAGATGCCGAGGTCCTTGACGATGCTGACGCCCTTCCCGGCCAGCGGCAGCTTGTCCTCCCAGGACGTGTCCCGGAACTTGAGGAAGTCCATGCCGAAGATGACGTCCTTGAGCTCCGCCGCGGTGTAGCCCGCCGCGATCAGCGCGGCCGTGATCGCCCCCGCAGACGTGCCCGCGACGTTCTGCGGGCGGAAGTCGTGCTCCTCGAGGACGGAGAAGGCTCCCGCGAGGCCGATGCCCTTGACCCCGCCGCCCTCGCAGACGAGATCGCAGTAGTTCCTGTGCTCCTGTGCAGCCACGACGCACCTCCCAATGCGCGAAGTCGTCGGCCGCAGAGCAACGACTAGTCGGTCAATCCCAAACCACTCTGACACAGGTCTATGCTGGGCGACAAGCTACGGGAGGTCGGTCATGACGCTGAAGCTGAACATGCTCCCGCCGAGCGTGAACAACATGTCTGTTCGCGTCTTCGTGCGGGCCGCGGGGCTCCCCTTCGAGGAGGAGAACGTCTGGGGCCAGACACAGTCGGACGAGTACAGGGCCAAGGTGCCGTCCGGCCTGACCCCTTCGGTCGAGACCGAAGGCCTGCCGAAGGGCGCGCTCTGGGAGAGCTGCGCCGTGATGATGTACCTCGCGAGCCGCGAAGGGCTCACGAGCCTCTATCCCACCGACCTCGAGCGCCGCGCGATGGTGGACAGCGCGAACTTCTACACGATGAGCATCCTCTACCCGCTCGTCGCGCGCGCGACGTATCCGCGCCTCAGCTTCTCGGGCTATCCGGGCGAGGTCTCGATGTCGGACGCCACCGACGAGGGAAAGGAGACGGCGCGGAAGGCCGCGGAGGACGCCATCCCGGCGATCCTCGAGGTCTACAACACGTTCTTCCTCGCGGACAGCCCGTTCATCGGCGGCGGCGAGCCGTCGATCGCCGATATCCGGCTCGCGTGCACCCTCGAGTTCCTCGCAGTCAGCGACGTGGAGCTCCCCGGCTGGATGAAGGACTACATGGAGCGGGTCGAGTCCACGCTCGGAGACGCCTACAGCGAGCCGGCCGGAGACGTCCGCGGCTACATCGCGCAGGCCACCGGCGAGGCCGTCGCGAGCTACACCAGGGGCGCCGCCCTCAAACGGCGTGTTCGTCCCGCTTCCGGGCGATTGCCAATACCTGGATCGGATCCACAGTCCGATCATGGTGAGCCGCACACCAGTCCTATTGGCAATTGCGGCTTTGCTCCTCGCGGTGCCCGTGTCGCACAGGCCGAGACCGCCCGCGGAACACACCACGCAGGCCGTCTTCGCGGGAACGCCGGCGGACGATGCGTACTGGGGGTACGGGGGCGACGACGTGCTGCGCGGCCAGGGCGGCGGGGATCGCCTCTTTGCCGGGCAAGGCGACGATCTCGTCGTCGCGGGTCGCGGGGCCGACCACGTCCATGGTGGTCACGGCGACGACCGCGTTCTCGCCGGCCGCGGAGACGACCGCTTCTGGGGCGGCGGCGGAGACGACTACGTGCGCGGCGGACGAGGCGCCGATCGCCTGAACACCGGCACCGGCAACGACACGGTCATCGTGAAACGCGACGACGGGAAGGTCGACTTGGTCGACTGCGGCTCCGGCGTTGACCACGCTGTCATCCACTCGGAGGACAACGAGGTCAACTGCGAAGACGTCAAGGTCATCTCCTAGTCACAGAGGGCCTTGAGCGCCACGATGCGGCCATAGGAGGCCGTCGAGGCGGTCGTGCGGGATCTGTCCCGCTTGCGCGGCCTCGAGAAGCGACTGGTAGACGCTGCGGGAGGATGCCTCGGAGCCCGTGAGGAGCAGCATGTCGGTTCCCGCCTTCGCGGCCTTGAGCGCGAGTGGGTTCGTCGCGATCCCGCGCGTGTTCGCGGCGCCGTCGAGGGAGTCCGTGATCGTGACGCCCTGGAAGCCGAGCTCGCCGCGCAGCAGGTTCGTCCCGATCGCTCGCGACCAGCCGGCTGCGTGGCTTCGGTCGTAGGCGCGGTAGACGGCGTTCGAGAGCATGACGAGCGGAATGCCGTTCGCCACCGCGTGCCGGTAGGGCCTGAAGCCCGGTGCGAGCTCGCTCTTCGTCGCGTCGATGTGGACGACGAAGTCGTCCGTGTTCTTCGCGGCGAATCCGATCCCCGGGAAGTGCTTCATCGTTGCGAGCGCGCCGCGGTCACCCAGTCCGAGCGCGAACGCGTTGGCCAGGCGGGCGGTCTCGCGCGAGCTGAACGACCACGTGCGGCCCTGCTGGTACATGAACGAGGAGGTCGAGGCGGGGACATCCGCGACCGGCGCGAAGTCGGTGTTGATGCCGAGGTCGAGGAGCGCCCCGCCGGTCTTCCGCCCCTGACGGCGGGCCGTGTCGCTCGAGCCGAGTTCGCCCATCTGCGGCGGCGAAAGCGTCGGCGGGATCCAGGAGACGGTCTTCACCTGGCCGCCCTCCTGGTCGACCGCGATGAGGAGCGGCGGCTGCCCTCCTTTCGCCGCCGCCTGCTGAAGCTCGTTTGCAATGGTGCGGAGCTGCGTAGGCGGAGGAGAAGTTCCAGCCGTGGATGAGCACGCCGCCGATACGCCCGCGGCGCGCGCGGTCGAGGAGCGACGCGGACGGCGTGTGCCCGTCCATCGAGACGACGAGCTTCTGCCCGATCAGGTGCTGGACAGAAGGAGCCGCGACGGCCGAAGGCGGCGCGATGCAGAGAAGGCCGACGGTGGCGAGGGATGCAGCCGCGAAGCGAAGGGGCATGCCTAGGACGCTAACGCGCGCGAGTCAGCGAATCGCAACAAATCGGAAACGGTCCCGTTCAGCCCGGGAGGAGGCGGTCGATTATCTGACTCGCATGGTGCGTGAGGAGCCCATCTCCTACGACAATGCCGGCCATCGTCGTGACCCCGCGCATCTTTGCACGTTTCGATACGTCGCCCGTGTGGGTAATGACCCACACAGCGGGAGAAAAGGGGTGCGGCGTATGCGGCGTCGGCGTCTAATCGTCCTCGTGGTTTTGGGGGCCCTGTTGGCAGCACCGGTTCCCGCGCAGGCGGAAGTGCTTTTGGACGGCACCAACGTCGTCGCCACCGCGACGTCGGTCGTTGACGATCCCATGGGAACGGCCACGTCCCCGGTAAACGACGAGGTCGGGACGGTCATGACAAACATTGGCAACGCGGTCGGAACCGTGACATCGACCGTCTCGGGTACTGCGGGCTCCATCGTCGGCGGGGCGAACACAGCTTCGCAAACGCCGCAAGGGACAGCGTCGCCCACCGTTGGGTCGAGTTCGGGAGGCTCCGGTGGAACGTCACCTTCAAACGGCCGCAACTCAGCCGGTTCGCACGGAAATCGAAAGGCGCCAGGACGCTCTTACCGCACGCGCTTCGACCGCTTGCCACGGCGCGCGGAGATCCTGATAGAGCGCATCGAGCTCGGACGCAACATGCGAGCGAATCTTGGCCGCCTCGAGGCCCTGCTCCGTCGTTTCCCGGCGCTGCGTGCCGAGCTCGCTCGCGCACTGACGGTTCCGAGCTCGCCCGTCTGCGAAAGGGCGGCCTTACGCGCGCGGAGCGGCGCCAGGTGCGCCGGCTCGTTCGTGTTCAGCGAGCGTTGGCACCTTCCTTAAGCGGTTCATCCTCCACGCTGGGTTCAGCCTACGCGCCGGAGAGTTCTGCGAATCTCAGCTCCAACCGACCCCCCGGGATCGAATCCGGAGAGGCCTCGTCACAGAATGCAACGCCCCAATCTGACGTCGCCGGGGCGCACGCTCAGCACGAGGCGGACGGATCTCGGCCAGGGCACCCTCGGAGCCCTGCCGCTGCTTCCGAGCGAGGTCGCGGGGTTGCCCTCGTGGCTCATTATCTTGCTGGACGTCGTCCTGTCGGCGTGCGTCCTGGCTCTCGCCGCGATCTTCCTGGCCCCCTTCATCCGGGCATTTCGCTAGCTCCGCCCAGCCTCCTGGCCGACGCATATGCCGCCTCGACGACTCGGCGGCAGCCACCCGAGTGGAGCGTACCGGGATCGAACCGGTGACCTCCGGCTTGCAAAGCCGGCGCTCTCCCAGCTGAGCTAACGCCCCGTTCGCTCCAACTGTAGCCCGCTAGACGGTCAGGCGGGTGACGGGCACGCCGAAGCGCTCGCGCGCCTCCTGGGCCGAGTCCTGCTCGAGCCAGCTCGCGTCGTCTTCGGGCCGGGTGACGACGAGGACCTCGTCCGCAGCGAAGGTTCGCAGCGCATCCTCGATCGCCTGGACGGGATCCGTGTCCCCGACCTCGGCCTCCGTCCGGGCGGCTTCCGGCTCAACACTCTCGGCGGCCTCGGAGGCAACGCCGGCGGCCTTCTCGCGCGCCGCGTCCTCGTCGCTCGCCAGCCACTGCAGCGGGGAGACGTCGGAGGCCGGCGCGACGACGCGGATCTCGGCGTCGCCGCCCGCGTGCTCGCGAACCGCGTCCCGCAGGGGCCCGGACTCGACCGGCGCGGTGGCGACGACAAGCAGTTTCTTCCTGTCCATGCCGTGCGACTACCCGAATTGGGGAAGAAGGAAAACGAGCGCCCCGCCGAAGAAGTTGCCATGCGGCGGTCTTTGCGGTTTCTCGGAATTGTCGTGATCGTGCTCGCGACGGCGGCACCGGCGGCTGCGATCCTGGACGGCAAGCCGGACACGACGCATCCGTATGTCGGGATCCTCGTGACCGACATCGGCGGCCAGCGCGTCCCGGTCTGCAGCGGCTTCCTGGTCAACTCCACGACCTTCGTGACCGCGGCGCACTGCGTCGACGACCTCGGCGACCTGCCCGCTCTCGTCTCCTTCGACCAGCGCTTCACTCCGGGCTCGCCGGTCGTCACCGGCACAGCAGTCCCGAACCCGGGCTTCGGCTCCCCCGGCCCGGACACGCACGACCTCGCGCTGATCGTCCTCGACACCGCGGTGACCGACCGCGGCTACGCGCAGCTCCCCACCGCCGGCCGACTGGCGAGCGCCGACAAGAAGGACCCGCTCACGATCGTCGGCTACGGCGCGAACGGCTTCGTGAAGGGCGGCGGCAAGCCCGTGCCGGACTTCCGGCTCGTCCGAAGCGTCGGCGACTCCCGCATCTCGAAGGTCGACAAGACCGGCTTCAACCTGCGCATGCAGGCAGGCATCTGCTTCGGCGACTCGGGCGGGCCGGTTCTCCTCGGCGACAGCAACCTCGTCGTCGGAGTCGCGTCGTTCGTGAACAACGGCCGCTGTGCCGGCAATGCGTTCGCGTACCGGCTCGACACGGCTGCGTCCCTGGATTTCCTCGCGCCGTACCTCTAGACCGCTGGGCGGCGGCTAGAGAGAAGAAGGGCTAGTCGCCCCAGTCGAAGTCGCGCGAGCGGCCCCACAGCGTGTCCTCCGGATCCTTCGGCTCTGAGTCGCCGTTGTCCCCGGTCGGCCACGCGAGCACCTTCTCTGGATCGAGCCCGGGCTCGACGCCGCTCAGCGTGTCTTCGATGCGTGCTTGCTCTTCGGTCTTGAAGAGCGGGTGGTTCTGGAATGGATCGTCGACGTGATAGCCGGAGATCGGCATCTCGCGTTCGAGATCAGTGTTTTTGCGCTTGAGCTCGAGATGGTCTTCGATCACGCGCGCGAAAGTCGAGTCCTTGTCGAACGACATCACACCTCCGTGTCGGTCGTCTGGGGGCCGAAGGTCAGCGGCAGATCATAGACGACGACGTCAGTTGTCGGAACTTGAACAGACCTTAGTGAGGGGCACGGACAGGCCCGTTGGTCTCGGCGCACACCACACAGTTCTTTCCAGCCCGCTTCGCGCGGTAGAGCGCCTCGTCGGCTGCGGCGAACAGGCCCGGGCCGGTGCCGGCTTCCGGGAAGGATGCGACACCGAAGCTCGAGGTCACGGTCACCGGGCTGTCATGCGCCTCGGCCATCGCCCGCGACTCGACGGCCTCGCGAAGCCGTTCGGCAAGCGCCTCGGCGCCGCCGATGTCGGTCTGCGGGAGCAGGATGGCGAATTCCTCGCCTCCGTATCGCGCCGCGACGTCGATGTCGCGGACCGTCTCGCGGAGGATGTCCGCGAACGAGCGGAGCACCTCGTCCCCGGCCTGGTGGCCGAAGCGGTCGTTCACCTGCTTGAAGTTGTCCAGGTCGGCCAGGATGAGCGCGAGGGTGCCGCCGAAGCGCTCGGCCCTGCTGATCTCGTTCGCGAGCGATTCCTCGAACTCGCGGCGGTTGGCGAGCTCGGTGAGTCCGTCGGTGCTCGCCTGGCGCGCGACGAGGCGGTGCAGCCGCACGTTCTCGAGGGCGATGGACGCCTGCGAGCCGAGCCAGAGGGCCAGCTCGCGCGACTGGTCGCCGAAATCGGCGCCCGCCGGAGTGAGGAGGAGCATCGCGTCCTCCCCGCCCTCGGGGCCGAGCGGGATGACGAGCGGGAGGCCGCCCTCGTCGGGCTCACCGGCTCGCGCCTGCTCCTCGCCGTCCACGACGAGGCGCCCACCGGCGGCGCCGGTCGCCTCGACGGCGCTCTCGACGATGACGTTGAGGAGCATGAAGGGGTCGTGCGTCGCGGCGAGGGCCTTGCCGAAGCGGTCGACCGCGTCCTGGACGCGGCCGCGCTCGGCGGCGAGCTGGCCGGACATCTCGTTGAACGCGCGTCCGAGGGTCGCGAGCTCGTCGCGGCCCCGCACCGGAACGCGCTGGCCGAACTGGCCGCGGGAGACGGCGCCGGCGGCATCGGCGAGCTCCCGGAGCGAGCGCACGATCGTCCGGCCGAGGAGCCAGGCGAGGATCGCGACGATCGCGAGTGCGAGGAAGGCGAAGATCAGGAATCGCTCACGCAGGGCGGAGACCGAGTTGTCGATCGCGGATTTCGGAGTGACGACGACGAGGGTGAGCGGCGGGCTCGATTCGAGGATCGGGGCGGACACGGCGCGGTAGCGGCTGTCGCCGAGGTTCGTGTAGCTCGGCTTCGGGAGCGGCGTGACCTGCGTCCCGACGATGTCGCCCGGACCGGCCAGGACCTTCCCGCCCTGCGCGAGGAGGATTCGGTCAGGAGCTCCGAGCCCGGTCGCGGCGCGAAGATCGGCGAGAAGCGTGCCGTCGAGCGGGAGCCAGACGACGATGCGGCCGAGCAGCGAGCCGTCCTCGGCGAAGACGGACGACGTCCGCTCGACGTGCAGGCCCGTGGGAGCCTCGCCCGCGATCAGCTGGCCGTTGACGTAGAAAGCTGCACCGGAAACCGAGCGGGCCAGGCGAACGAGCGCGGCGCGGTTACGCGTCTGGAAGGCCTGCTGGACGCTCGTGGCGTGGGCGAGGGAGCTCGCGGTTCCGGTCAGGTCGGTGCGAACACGGCGCGAGTAGTCGTTGATCGCAACGCGAAGCGCCGCGTTCAAACGCGAGTCGGTGTTGCCGACCTCGCCCCTGGTGGCCACTTCGCTGAACGCCCATGAAGCAGCGAGCAACGGCAGTAGCGCCAGGAGAAGAAAATACGTAACGAGCCGAAGCTTGAAACTACCCAAGTGCCGCGCCTAACTCTCGAGGGTTAACCACCTACCCGACCTGTCTATCGGCTCTGTCGCAATCCCTCCTTAGGGTGATCTGAGCCGAAAGGGTTAGAAAATAGGTCTTTCGAGACTGATCGCGATGACCATTCCCGCGAACCAGCAGACGCCTGCGAACGCGACCGCGAACGCGGCCAGACGTCGCTGAAAGCCTCCGATTCCCGCGGCGACGAGGGCAACGACGACCGCGCTGGCGCCCACACGCCCGGGGTAGTAGACGAGGCCTGCGGCTGCCGCGAAGATCGCGAAGGCGGCCAGGAAACCCGCAACCGTCGAGGCCGCGCCCTCACCGGGCCGCGAATCGCCCTCGTGCGCGCTCATCAGTGCTTCTCAGCTCTGGTCGGAGCGAGGACGGGCCGCGGACGCCTCTCGGGCGAGCCGTGCGGGCCAGGATGCCGTCCCGGCGCCCAGCTCCTTCCCGACGACGGGTGCCAGACAGGGCCGCCGCCGTCCTCCCCGCCCGGAAACGCGCGGTCGTAGGCCGGATCCGTGCCCGGTTCCGGCGGGTCCTTGACGGCCCACCAGATCACGTAACCGAGGTACGCGGCCGGGATCTTCAGGATCACCAAGAAGAAGATGGTGAACCAGAGCATCGCCACCTGAGTGTAACGTAGCCCGCTTCCGGTAACAGCTAACACGCGCGCTCGCCGCTGCGGCCAACTTCGGCGAGGCGCGAAACGGCCGCCCAATCGCCCAAAGGCGGCGGCCCGACCTCGTTCCCTACAAGGGGGTAACTACGTGAAGTCATTGCGCGCGGGCGGACTCGTGCTCGCCACAGTGATCGGACTCATCTGGGCCTCGGGGGCCCTCGCACAGGAAGGGACCACCGAGGCGACCACCACCGACACGACCACCACGGAGAGCACGGCCGAGCCGGCAGATCCCTGGGCCGAGACGCCCAGGACGCGAGATCTGAAGCAGAGCGCACTCTGGCTCAAGCTCGTCGCCCGCAAGCTCTCCAAGCTGACGCAGCATCCCCGTCCCACCCTCACCCGCACGCGGGGCGACTTCGACTCGCTCCTCCGCTACCGGCTGTGGCTTCGCGATGCATGGCGGATCCGCGCCGAGCGCGCACGCTTCCGAGCACATCACCCGCCTCACCGTGCCGAATGGCGCTGCATCCACCGCTGGGAGGGCTCGTGGACCGACCCGAACTCGCCGTACTACGGCGGGCTGCAGATGGACCTCGCCTTCCAGCGGGCCTACGGGCGCGGGCTGCTCCGGCACAAGGGCACGGCGAACCACTGGGCTCCCTACGAGCAGATGTGGGTGGCCGAGCGGGCGCTCAGGGCCGGCCGCGGCTTCCATCCCTGGCCGTTGACCGCGCGCAGGTGCGGGCTGATCTAGCCCGGAGGGCGTAGCACTGCGAACTGGTCCGTGACCGCGAGCGAGCGGTTGCGGAAGCGATAGACCGCTGCAGGGCGCCCGCCCGCACGACCGGGCGTGCGCTGATCCCCGGTGGGCTCGAGCAGCGCGCGACGGAGCAGGACGCGCTGCAGGTTGGTCGCGGAGAGGTCGTGTCCGAGCGCCGCGCGGTAGAGGCCGCGCAGCTCGGCGATCGTGAACGCCGGCGGGGCCAGCGCAAAACCGATGTTCGTGTAGGAGAGCTTCGCGCGGAGGCGCTCCCGCCCCGCGAGCACGGCGGCGAGGTGGTCGAAAGCGACCTCCGGCAGGTCGTCGACCGGATGCCACGTCGTGTCGCCGGGCACCTTCGGATCGATGCCGGCCGGCACGAGCCCCAGGTAGGCGGTCGCAATGAGCCGGCGCTCGGGGTGGCGCTTCGGGTCGCTGAGCGTCTCGAGCTGCTCGAGGTGGGAGAGGTCGCGAACGTCCACCTTGGCGGCCAGATGCCGCTGGATGGACGCTTCGAGGGGCTCGCGGGCGCCGAGTAGGCCGCCTGGAAGGGCCCAGGAGCCCTGGAACGGCGCCCTGGCGCGCTCCCAGAGCAGAACCTGCAACTGCTCCCTCCTCACCTGGAGGACGACCGCGAGGGCCTCGTGCTCGATTGCGTGCGTGGTAGACTTAGCCATCAGTTATCGACTCACAGTCGTAAACCTACCGAGAGGTTAGCGCAGATGGCAGTCGTCGAGGCACCGGCACCCCCCGCGACCCAAAGCAAGGACGTCGAGGACGTCCTTCGCAGCGGCGGCTTCACCAGGTTCCACCGCCGCGCGGTCGCGGTCACGGGCTTCGCGTGGACGTTCGTGGCGATGGAGATCCTGCTCGTGGGCTTCACCGTTCCGGTCTTCACAGCTATCTGGGGGATCTCGGGCAGCCTGGCCGGCTGGATCGCCGCCTCGGCGCTCGCCGGCTCGCTCGTCGGCAGCGTCGTCTTCGGCCGGCTCGCCGACCGGACCGGGCGCCGCCGCATCTTCGTGACGGCGATCTTCTGGTACGCGAGCTTCACGGCGCTGACAGCCCTCGCGTGGGGGCCCTGGTCGGTCTCGGCCTTCCGCTTCCTCGCGGGGATCGGGCTCGGCGCGCTCCTCGTTGTCGACCCTTCGATGCTCTCCGAGTACCTCCCGCCGCAGAACCGCGGCCGGTTCCTCGTCTTCCTGGACTTCTTCTGGCCCGTAGGCCTGCTCCTCGCGACGGGGCTGTCCTGGGTCTTCCTCGACCAGATCGGCGGCGACTCCGGCTGGCGCTACCTCTTCCTCGCCGCCTCCTTCCCCGCTTTCCTCGCCTTCCTCGCGCGGCTCAACCTGCCGGAGAGCCCTTACTGGCTCGCCCGCAACGGACGCCGGCGCGAAGCGGCCGAGGTTCTCGAGAGGATCACGGGCCGTCCCGTCTCCGCGGACGAGCTGACGGTCGAGGAGGAGCCGCGCGGCTCGGTCCGCGAGCTCGTCTCGGAGAAGCTGGGCGGCCGCTCGGCGATGATCGTCCTCGTCTGGATCGCCCTCAACATCTCGTACTACGGGCTCTTCCTCTGGCTTCCGTTCGTCCTCCAGGACGAGAAGGACTTCACGGTCAACGTCTACCTCCTACTTGCCCTCTCCGCGCTCTCGCAGTTCCCGGGCTACGGCGCCTCGATCTGGCTCGTGGAGCGGATCGGGCGCAAACGGACGCTGACGCTCTTCCTCGCGCTCGGCGGGGTGAGTGCGCTCACGTTCGCGCTCGCGGAGACCGAGGCCGTCTTCATCGCCTCGCTCTTCTTCGTCGGCTTCTTCAACCTCGGCGCGTGGGGCGCGGTGTATCCGTACACGGCGGAGCTCTTCCCCACTCGCCTCCGCTCGTCCGCCTTTGGAATGGTGGAGGGCTTCGGCAAGGGCGCCGCGATCGGCGGCCCGTACCTCTTCGGCGCGCTGATCGACCGGACGGGAGACACGGTCTGGTCGCTGGTCTTCGTCGCCCTCGTCATGGTCGCGGGCGCGGTGGCAACCCTCTTCGGACGGGAGACGCGCGGGACTAAGCTGACCTGAGTGGCCAACCGGCTCGCTCAGGAAACCAGCCCCTACCTCCTCCAGCACGCCGACAACCCCGTCGACTGGTACCCGTGGGGGGACGAGGCGTTCGAGCGCGCGCGCGCCGAGGACAAGCCGATCCTGCTCTCGATCGGCTACGCGGCCTGCCACTGGTGCCACGTCATGGCGCACGAGTCGTTCGAGGACGAGGAGACGGCGGAGCTGATGAACGAGCGCTTCGTCCCCGTGAAGGTCGACCGGGAGGAGCGGCCGGACGTGGACGGGCTCTACATGGAGGCGGTGCAGCCATGACCGGCCACGGCGGCTGGCCGATGACCGTCTTCCTCACGCCTGACGGGCGGCCGTTCTACGGGGGCACCTACTTCCCGCCGGACCGCGCCAGGGCCTGCCGGCTTCACGCGAGCTGCTTCGCCGCGGTCGAAGGCCTGCGCGAGCGGCGCGCGAGGTCGAGCAGCGGCCGGCGAGCTCGCCGGCGCGATCGCGGGGCGCGCGACGCCGCCGTCCGACGAGCGCGCTCACGTCGGAGCTGCTCGACGACGCGGTCGCCGCGCTCCCGGCAGTTCGACCCGGAGCACGGCGGCTTCGGCGGCGCGCCCAAGTTCCCGCCGGCCGAAGCCTCGAGCTCCTGCTGCGGAGAGCCGCGCACCGGCGACCGACGCGCTCGCGATGGTGACGCGACCCTGGACGGATGGCCGCGGGCGGCATGTACGACCAGGTCGGCGGCGGGTTCCACCGCTACTCCGTGGACGAGCGGTGGCTCGTGCCGCACTTCGAGAAGATGCTCTACGACAACGCGCTGCTGGCGCCGCGCCTACCTCCACGTCTGGCTGGTCACCGGCGAGGCTGCGGTACCGGAGGGTGGCGGAGGAGACCCTCGACTACCTGCTCCGCGAGATGCGGGCCCCGAGGGCGGGTTCGCCTCGGCGCAGGACGCGGACACGCGACGGCGTCGAGGGCCAGCCTACTCGTGGACCCAGGAGCAGATCGCCGAGGCGCTCGGCAAGCCGCATCCCGAGTGGCTCCTGCCCTTCGAGGACGACCGCTCCGTCATCCGAGGCGAAGTCCCCGAGGACGCCCGTCGCCGGCTTGTCGAGGGTGGTCGCGGCGGCCGCAGCCCTTCCGCGACGACAAAGCGATCACGGCCTGGAACGGCATGGCGCTGGCCGCCTTTGCGGAGGCCGCGCACCGGCTCGAGCGGCCGGACTATCTGGAAGTCGCGCTCGATCTCGCGCGCTTCCTCGGCGGGACGATGGCGGACGGCGAAGGCGGCCTCCTCCGCACCTACCGCGACGGCGTCGCCAAGATCGACGGGTACCTGGAGGACTACGCGCACGTCGCCAACGGCTACGTCGAGCTTCACTGGGCCACGGGAGACCTCCGCTGGCTGGAGGAGGCGTACCGGCTCGCGCAGGAACGGGCACAGGCCTTTGCCGACCCCGAGCGCGGCGGGTGGTACGTCGGCGACCACGACCTCGTCGCGCGTCGCAAGGAGTTGCGACCACCCGACGCCGTCCGGGAACTCGATGATGGCCTTCGTCGCCCTTCGCCTCGCGCGGATCTGGGGAGACGAAGAGCTCGAGCGGGCCGCCGTCGGTGCGTTCCGCCTCGCCCGGCCGCTGCTCAAGCGCGCGCCCACGGCGCTCGGGCACATGCTCTGCGCCCTCAACCTCCACTTCTCCACTCCGAGGGAGGTGGCGGTCGTCGGCGGCT
>CAVYAJ010000030.1:0-65666 GCA_963766155.1 uncultured Actinomycetes bacterium
TCGGTATCCACACGGTATCCACGCCCGGCGGAGTTATGCCCGGGCTGTGGGTAACCAATCCCCCGTCCATGGCGATGCTTAAGACCGGCTATTCGTCGACACTCGATCCATATCCGAGATCGAAGTCCATGCTCGATCCACATTTGCCCCCTGTATGCGCGAGGGACCATGGACGATGTCCCCTCTTTCCCGTCCTTCCACCACGCCTCCGGTCACCACGCCCGCCGAGCGCCCCAGGAAGCACGCTCCGCACAGCGCGTTGCCCGTCATCGTGGAGCCGGAGATCCGGGGACGGGCGCGGCCGGCGGCCACGAGCCCCCCGGCCTCGTTGTCCTCGAGATGTACGTCGCGCAGCACCGTGCCTGCGGAGCTGAGGGCGACCACACCGTTGCCGCCGGAGGTCAGGTCGGGAACGGTCGCGGCGGAGGCGCGGGCGGCCGGGGCGAGAGAACCTCCCCCGACAGAGACCCGGTCGAGGACCGTCGTACCGGCTCGGAGCAGCAGCACCGAGGCGACCTTCGCGCCCGTGTGGCGCACCTCGAGGTCGCGCAGACCCAGCCGCACGGGCGCGGCCTGCAGGACCGCGGCATCGGCGGAGGTGGACACGATCCGGGTCTTCCCTCGGCCGGCTCCACGCAGGGTCACGTCCTGGAGCACCACCAGCGGTCGGTCGATCCGGTAGGTGCCGGCGGCGAGCACCAGGGTCGAGCCACTGGGCAGGCCGTCGAACCGGGCGAGCAGGTCGTCCCCGGGAGAGATCTGCACCCGGCGGGGACTGCCGGGTCCAGCACGTCCCGCACGTTCGCCACCAGGGTCGACGCCAGGGCAGACCCCAGGTCGGTGGTGCCCCGGACGCCCCCGAGCCCGTGAGCGAGGGCCGCACGGAACACGGCGGGGTCGCACCCGTTGCCGCCGACGCTGCCCGTGACCTGGGCGACCTGGTCCCGCAACCGGGCGACCGACGGGAACGCCGGCGGTGCGCCGCCCGCCGCACTGGCGGCGGACGCGACAGACGCGTCGAACCGCGCGACGTAGGTCTGGAGCTGCCGGGCGACCGAACGCGCGTAGCCGACGCAGCGCTGGCGGGCCGCCTCGGACTGCTGCCGCGCCACCTCCTCGGGTGTCGCGCCGTCGGAGCCCCGGTTCGACAGCGCCAGGCCGGTGGGGACGAGCATGCCGATCAGCAGGACCAGGGCGACGTACTTCGCCCAGCGGCGGGACAGCATCGGGTCAGGCTATCTGTCGGATCACCAGCACAAGGTCCGATTTGGCCGGTTCGGTCGAGGGCATCCAGGCGAACTCGTACTGGCCGCCGCCGACCATGCCGAGGGCGTAGGTCCCGGTGATCGAGGTCGAGCCTGCCCACACCGTCGTCGTGGTCACCAGCCGGGCCACCTCGTCCAGGCCCACCACCACGACGGCGATCCGGACGTTGACGGTGGTCTTGGCCGCCAGGGTGACCGTCAGCGTGCCACCCTTCTTGTTCTCCGCCACCGAGGCCGAGGCGATCTTCGCGCTGCTCGCTGTCGTCGTGGTGGTGGTCGACGACTTGGCGAACGTGGTGGTCGTGGTCGTCGACCCCGTGCTCCCCGCATACGCCGTGGTGCCGGCCGGGGCCGTCGCGGCCGTCGCCGAGCTGAAGGTGCCGCCGTTGCCGGGCTGCGGGTCGTCGGGAGCCCCGTGCTGGTCGCCCCACTCGGCGTCGGCGGAGCTGGTCAGCCCGAGCTCGCCGTAGGGCTCGCCGTTGCGGGCGTCGGCCGGGGCGCGGGTCTGGTCGGCACCGTCGGCCTTCGAGAGGTCGTAGAGGAACTGGCGTACGGCGGGGGCCGACGCGCGCCAGACCGTGGAGGCGCCGAACTGGTTGAACGGCACGAGGTAGGAGTTGAACTCGCCGATCCAGTCGATGAGCCGGTCGCTCTTGGTGTTCGCGATCAGCACGTCGCGGCCTGCGCCACCGAAGGCGTAGTCGGCGTTGCTGTCGTTGTCGACCTTGCTGTTGGCGCCGTTCATCGTGGTCTTGTCGTCGTCCACGTCGAGGAGGTCGTGGCCCCAGCCGCCGTACAGGTGGTCGACGCCGGTGCCGCCGGACATCCAGTCGTTGCCGCCGTCGCCGAACAGGGCGTCGTCACCGTCGTTGCCGGTCTCGTCGGCGGTGGTCAGGAACGGCAGGCAGCTCGTGGTGCTGCCCGTCGCGCAGACCTTGACCAGGCGCATCGGGTCGTTCTCGTTGTAGTAGCGGAACTCCTCGGGGTCCTTGAAGCCGAACTGCAGAGGGTTGTCGTCGAGGTAGTAGCCGGCGAGCGTGGTCAGCGGGTCGGTCGTGTAGTAGGCCGCCAGCGCCTCTCCACCGGAGATGGCGTCGTCACCCTCTCCGCCGTGCACGAAGTCGTTGCCCAGGCCGCCGTACAGCACGTCGTTCCAGCCGACGTAGAAGGGCTCGAGGTCGACCGCCTTGAGCAGCGTCCCGGTCACGTTGATGGTGGCGTTGTGGTGCGGCCCGTTGCCACTGATGTCCTGCTGGGTGGTGGCCGTGTCGAGGTAGTTCAGCGGCTCCGTCCTCCCGTTGCGGCTGGTCAGCACCAGACCGTCGTCGCCGACGATGCCGTCCTGGCCGGCGCCGCCGGAGATCCAGTCGTTGCCGGCCTCGCCGTAGAGGTCGTCGTCCTGCCCGTCGCCGAACAGCACGTCGTCGCCGCTCATGCCGTGGATGACGTCGTCGCCGCCCTCGCCGTGCAGGAAGTCGCCGCCGCCGATGTTGGTGCAGGTGCCCTGCACCAGGGTGGGCTTGGCCCGGTCGGTGCCGACCAGGGAGTACTTCCCGCAGTCACCGGTCGGCGTGTAGTCCAGGAGTACGACGGTCCGCGGGACCACCTTGGTGGTGGCGGTGTCGTAGGTGAAGGACAGGAAGGGGGCGTTGAGGGCTCCCACCATCTTGAAGATGCTGCCGTTGTCGCCGAGGATCACGTCCGCGTCGTTGGCGTGACCGGAGGTCGTGAGGTCGCCCAGGTCGTTGCGGGCGAGCGTCATGTTGGTCTGCCGTCGCCGCCGTAGATCGTGTCGCGTCCGTCCGGCGCGCTTGTCCGCGGTGTCGAGGCCGAACAGGTCGGAGCTGCCGCCGATCAGGTCGTCCTGACCGAGGCCGCCGTAGATCGATGTCGTCGCCGCCGTTGCCCTCGATGTAGTCGGTGCCGGCGCGCACCCTGCAGGAAGTCGTTGCCGAGCTGCCCGAAGAGCACGTCGTCGCCGTCGCCGCCGTTGATGTTGTCGGCGCCGTACCGTCCCTCGAAGCCGGTGCCCAGGCCGTGGTCGAGGAGCGCGATCGCGCGGGTCTCGACACGCGAGGGGTTCGCCGAGGCCGCCCCGACCGTGCTGCCGCCGAAGTAGGTGCCGTTCACGAGCGTGTAGAGACGGCTGCCGAGCAGCACCCGCACCTGCGTCGTGAGGGCCGACCTGTCGTGGATCTTCCTCGACCAGATCGGCGGCGACTCCGGCTGGCGCTACCTCTTCCTCGCCGCCTCCTTCCCGGCCTTCCTCGCCTTCCTCGCGCGGCTCAACCTGCCGGAGAGCCCCTACTGGCTCGCCCGCAACGGACGCCGGCGCGAAGCGGCCGAGGTTCTCGAGAGGATCACGGGCCGTCCCGTCTCCGCGGACGAGCTGACGGTCGCGGAGGAGCCGCGCGGCTCGCTCCGCGAGCTGGCCTCGGAGAAGCGGGGCCTCCTGCTCGGCGATGATCGTCCTCGTCTGGATCGCCCTCAACATCTCGTACTACGGGCTCTTCCTCTGGCAGCTTCCGTTCGTCCTCCAGGAGGAGAAGGACTTCACGGTCAACGTCTACCTCCTGCTCGCCCTCTCGGCGCTCTCGCAGTTCCCGGGCTACGGCGCCTCGATCTGGCTCGTGGAGCGGATCGGGCGCAAACGGACGCTGACGCTCTTCCTCGCGCTTGTGGGGGCCAGCGCTCTCACCTTCGCTCTCGCCGACACTCAGGCCGTCTTCATCGCCTCGCTCTTCTTCGTCGGCTTCTTCAACCTCGGCGCGTGGGGCGCGGTGTACCCCGTACACGGCGGAGCTCTTCCCCACTCGCCTCCGCTCGTCCGCATTCGGAATGGTGGAAGGCTTCGGCAAGGGCGCCGCGATCGGCGGCCCGTACCTCTTCGGCGCGCTGATCGACCGGAGCGGGAGACTACGGTCTGGTCGCTGGTCTTCGGTCGCTGGCTCGTCATGGTGGCCGGCGCGGTGGCGACACTGTTCGGTAGGGGAAACGCGTAGGCGTCTAAGCTCGACTTAGGTGGCGAACCGGCTCACCCGCGAGACCAGCCCCTACCTCCCCAGCACGCCGACAACCCGGTCGACTGGTACCGTGGGGCGAGGAGGCGCTCGCAGCGCGCGCGCGCCGAGGACAAGCCGATCCTGCTCTCCGTCGGCTACGCGGCGTGCCACTGGTGCCACGTGATGGAGCACGAGTCGTTCGAGGACGAGGAGACGCCGCGGCTGATGAACGAGCACTTCGTCCCCGTCAAGGTCGACCGCGAGGAGCGGCCGGACCTCGACGGGATCTACATGGAGGCGCGTGCAGGCCATGACCGGCCACGGCGGCTGGCCGATGACCGTCTTCCTCACGCCTGACGGGCGCGCCGTTCTACGCAGGCACGTACTTCCCGAAGGAGACCGCGCACCGGCTGCCGTGCTTCCGCGCGCGTCCTGGCCGCGGTCGCAGGCCTGGAGGAGCGGCGCGGCGAGTCGAGGAGCAGGCCGGCGCGCTCGTGGGCGCGATCCGGACGCGGCGCGGCGCCGCCGTCCGACGAGCCGCTCACGGCGGACGCTGGTCGGGGACGCGGTATTCGCGCATCCGCGCGCAGTTCGACGAGCACGGCGGCTTCGGGCGCGCGCCCAAGTTCCCGCCGGCGTCGAAGCTCGAGTTCCTGCTGCGAACGGCGCGGCGCGACGACGCGCTCGCGATGGTGCGGCGACGCTCGACGGGATGGCCGCGGGCGGGATGTACGACCAGTCCTCGGCGGCGGGTTCCACCGCTACTCCGTGGACGAAGCGTGGCTCGTCCCCCACTTCGAGAAGATGCTCTACGACAACGCGCTCCTGGCGCCGACCTACCTCCACGCCTGGCTGGTCACCGGGGAAGAGCGGTACCGGCAAGGTGGCGGAGGAGACCCTCGACTACCTGGCCCGCGAGCTCAGGCTTCCGGAAGGAGGCTTCGCCTCGGCGCAGGATGCGGACACGGACGGCGTCGAGGGCCTCACCTACTCGTGGACCGCGGAGGAGATCGAAGAGGCGCTCGGCGAGCCGCATCCCGAGTGGCTCCTGCCCTTCGAGGACGGCCGCTCCGTCATCCGCGGCGAAGTGCCCGAGGAGGCCCGCCGCCGGCTGCTCGAGGTGCGGTCGCAGCGGCCGCAGCCCTTCCGCGACGACAAGGCGATCACGGCCTGGAACGGCATGGCGCTGGCCGCCTTTGCGGAGGCCGCGCACCGGCTCGAGCGGCCGGACTATCTGGAAGTCGCGCTCGATCTCGCGCGCTTCCTCGGCGGGACGATGGCGGACGGCGAGGGCGGCCTCCTTCGCACCTACCGCGACGGCGTCGCCAAGATCGACGGGTACCTGGAGGACTACGCGCACGTCGCCAACGGCTACGTCGAGCTTCACTGGGCCACGGGAGACCCGCGCTGGCTGGAGGAGGCCTACCGGCTCGCGCAACGGGCACAGGCCTTCGCCGACCCCGAGCGCGGCGGGTGGTACGTCGGCGACCACGACCTCGTCGCGCGGCGCAAGGAGTTCGACGACCACCCGACGCCGTCCGGGAACTCGATGATGGCCTTCGTCGCCCTTCGCCTCGCGCGGATCTGGGGAGACGAAGAGCTCGAGCGGGCCGCCGTCGGTGCGTTCCGCCTCGCCCGGCCGCTGCTCGAGCGCGCGCCCACGGCGCTCGGGCACATGCTCTGCGCCCTCGACCTCCACTTCTCCACTCCGAGGGAGGTGGCGGTCGTCGGCGAGTCCGAGGAGCTCCGCAGCGCGGCGCTTCAGGGCTTCCAGCCGAACACGGTCTTCGCCTTTGCGCCGGAGCCGACCGACGCGGTGCCGCTCCTCGCGGGCAGGGGCCTCGTGGACGGCAACCCGGCCGCGTACGTCTGCGAGCGCTTTGCCTGCCAGGCGCCCGTGACGAGCCCCGAGGGGCTCCTCAGCGCAACGGGTTAGACCGGCGGAGGCTCCCAGGCCGGAGCCGCTTCCGGCTGCACGAACTCCGGCGTCGATCTCCTTCGGCTCGATCTTCCCCGCCCTGATGTCCTCCGCCCAGTGGCAGGCGACGACGTGGTCGGGCGCGAGTCGACGAAGCGGCGGCTCGTCGTCCCTGCAGCGCGTCTCCTGCACGTACGGGCAGCGCGTGTGGAATCGGCAAGCCCGCGGCGGGTTCGCCGGGCTCGGCAAGTCGCCCGAGAGGAGGATCGTGTCCCGCTCGCGCTCGACGACCGGGTCCGGGATCGGCACCGCCGAGAGGAGCGAGATCGTGTACGGGTGGAAGGGTCGTCGTAGAGCTTGCCGCGGCCGAGATCTCGACGATCTTGCCGAGGTACATGACCGCGATCCGGTCCGAGATGTGGCGGACGACCGCGAGGTCGTGCGCGATGAAGAGGTACGTCAGCTCGAAGTCGGCCTGGAGGGTCTCGAGCAGGTTGATGATCTGGGCCTGGATCGAGACGTCGAGCGCCGAGACCGGCTCGTCGCAGACGATGAAGTCCGGGTTGAGCGCGAGCGAGCGCGCGAGCCCGATGCGCTGGCGCTGGCCGCCCGAGAACTCGTGCGGGTAGCGCGACGCCGCATCCGCGGGAAGCCCGACGACCTCGAGCAGCTCACGCACGCGCCTCGGCGCTCGTCCTTCTTCCCCGAGATGCCGTGGACCCGAAGCGGCTCGCCGACGATGCGGCCGACGCTGTGCCGCGGGTTCAGCGACGCGTACGGGTCCTGGAAGACCATCTGCATCCGGCGGCGGAGCGGGCGGAGGTCGTTCTGCGAGAGGGTGGTGATGTCCTGGCCGTCGAAGACGATCTTGCCGCCGGTCGGCTCGTACAGCCGGAGGATGGTGCGCCCGACCGTGGACTTGCCGCAGCCGGACTCGCCGACGAGCCCGAGCGTCTCGCCCCTCTGGATCGAGAAGCTGACGTCGTCCACCGCCTTGATGTCGCCGATGTGCCGGTCGAGCAGGATGCCGCTCTTGATCGGGAACCAGACCCTCAGGTTCTCGATCTCGACGAGCGCGCCGTCGCCGTTCCTCGCGACCTCAGCCAACCACGGCCGCCCTGGACTTCTGCCATTCCTCGGCCGGCACGCGGGTTGAAGCAGGCGACCATGTGGCCCGGCTCGAGCTCGCGGAGAGGCGGAACCTCCAGGCGCGACTGCTCGACCTCGAACCGGCAGCGCGGCTGGAACGGACAGGCCTGCGGCGAGCGCAACATGTCCCTCGGGGCGCCTTCGATCGGCTGAAGCTTCGTCTTCCGCTCGGCGTCGAGGCGCGGGACACTCTGGAGGAGCCCGAGCGTGTACGGGTGGCGCGGGTGGCCGAACAGCTGCTCGGCGCTCCCGGTCTCCATGAACATCCCGGCGTACATCACGTTGACGCGCTCGCACATGCCGGCGACGACGCCGAGGTCGTGCGTGATCAGGATCAGCGCCGTCTCGCGGTCCTCGACGAGCCTCTTCAGCAGGTCGAGGATCTGCGCCTGGATCGTGACGTCGAGCGCGGTCGTCGGCTCGTCGGCGATCAGGAGCTTGGGCTCGCACGCCAGCGCCATCGCGATCATCGCCCGCTGGCGCATGCCGCCGGAGAACTGGTGCGGGTAGTCCTTGAGGCGGATCTCGGAGCTCGGGATCCCGACCTGGTCGAGGAGGTCGGCGACGCGCTTGTTCGCCTCGGCCTTGCTCAGGTCGAAGTGGGCTTCGAGCGCCTCCCGGATCTGCCGTCCGATCGTCAGCACCGGGTTCAGGCTCGTCATCGGGTCCTGGAAGATCATCGCGATGTCGCGCCCGCGGACCCGACGCAGCTCCCGGTCGGAGAGGTGGAAGAGGTCGCGGTCGCCGAACATCGCCGTCCCGCTCGTGATCTTTCCGGCACGCGGGAGAATCCCCATCAGCGCGAGCGAGGTCACGCTCTTGCCGCAGCCCGACTCGCCGACGATCCCGAGCGTCTCGCCGGGCGCGATGTCGAAGGAGATCCCGTTGACCGCATGCACGGTGCCGCGCTGCGTCCAGAACTCGACGCGAAGGTCTTCGACCGAGAGGAGTGGCTGCCGGGGCATCGGCTAGCGCGACCGCATCTTCGGGTCGATCGCTTCGCGGAGTCCGTCCCCGATCAGGTTGATGGAGATGGCGGTGACCACGATCGCGAGGCCCGGGATGATGGCGAGGTGCGGAGCCGTCTGAAGGAACCGCACGGTGTTCGTCAGCATCGTCCCCCACTCGGGCGTGGACGGATCCTGCGGGCCGAGGCCGAGGAAGCCGAGCCCCGCGGCGTCGATGATCGCCGTCGCGAGTGCCAGGGTCCCGGCGACGATCACGGGCGACATCGCGTTCGGAAGGATGTGCGAGCCGAGAATCGAGCGCCGCGGCACCCCCACCGCCCGCGCGGCGAGGACGAAGTCGTTCTCCCGCTGGGCGAGCACGGTCCCACGTAAGAGCCGGGCGAAGATCGGCACGTTGATGATCCCGATCGCGATCATGATCTGCGTCAGTCCCGGCCCGAGGAGCGCCACGATCCCGATCGCCATGAGGAAGCCGGGGATCGTCAGCCAGATGTCCGTGATGCGCATGATCACCGAGTCCGTCGCCCCGCCGACGAAGCCGGCGATGGCACCGAGGATGCTTCCGAAGAAGAACCCGACCGTGACCGAGACGACGCCGATCAGGAGCGAGTAGCGGGCGCCGTAGACGATGCGGGAGAACTCGTCGCGTCCGAGCTCGTCGACGCCGAACAAATGCTCCCGAGACGGCCCGGGGCAACAGCCCTCCTTGATGAGGGAGAGGTTCTGCTCCTTCGGCGGGTAGGGCGCGATGAGCGGCGCGAAGATCGCGATGATGACGATGCAGCCGAGAATCACGAACCCGGCGATCGCGCCCGGGTTGCGCCGCAGCCGAAGCCACGCGTCGGCCCAGAGTCCGCCGCTGCCCGACTGCTCGAACGAGACCTCCCTGGCTTCGAGCTGCGCGACGCTCATTTCGAGAGCCTGATCCGCGGGTTGAGCACGCCGTACGAGAGGTCGACGAGGAGGTTGACGAAGACGACGATGACGGCGACGAAGAGGACGCCGCCCTGGATCACCGGGTAGTTACGGGCCTTGATCGCGTCGACGAGCCACGAGCCGATGCCCGGGAAAGCGAAGACCGTCTCGGTGAGCACTGCCCCGGAGAGGAGAAGCCCGACCTGGAGGCCGATGATCGTCGAGATCGGGAGCATCGCGTTTCGCAGGACGTGGTGGAAGTCGACCGACCGCGGCGCGATGCCCTTCGCCTGGGCCGTGCGCACGTAGTCCTCGTTCTGGACGTCGAGCACCGACGCGCGCGTGATGCGGGCGATGATTGCAAGCGGGATCGAGCCGAGCGCGATCGCCGGCAGGATGAGGTGCTTGCTCACGTCGACGAAGGCGTCCCAGTTGCGAGCAAGGATCGCGTCGAGGAGATAGAAGTTCGTCGGGTGCGGGATGTCGATGAGCACCGACATCCGCCCTACGCTGGGTAACCAGCCGAGCCGCACCGAGAAGACGTACTTGAGAATCAGGGCGAGGAAGAAAATCGGCGTCGAGATCCCGATGAGCGAGACCACGAGGCTCGCGTGGTCGACGGGTCCCTGGTAGTGCTTCGCAGCAATGAAGCCGAGCGGAATCCCGAAGATGACGGCGAAGAGGCCGGCGGCGATCGTCAGCTCGACGGTCGCCGGAAAGCGCTGCCGGATCTCCGTCGTCACCTCCTGACGCGACGTCGAGCTCGTCCCGAGCTGGAGCGTCGCCAGCTGCTTCACGTACTTGCTGTACTGGACGTAGATCGGCTTGTCGAGGCCGTACTGATGTTCCAGCGCGGCGACGGCTTCCGGCGTCGCCCGCTCGCCGAGGAGGGCCGTGGCAGGTCCTCCCGGTAGTGCCCTGATCCAGACGAAGACGAGGAGCGAGACCCCGAGGAGGATCGGGACGAGAAGCAGGAGCCGACGGACGACGAATCGCAGCATGTGTGCTCGCCGTCCGCCGGCTCTCTGTTACCTCGCTATCCCACCGACACGGTCGCGAACGACTGCAGGTCGACCGGGCTCGGCACATAGCCCGACACGTTCGCCTGGAAGGCGACCGCCGGCTTGTTGTGCGCATAGGGGACGCCGGGCAGGATCGTCATGATCTGCCGGTTCGCCTCCTGGTACATCTCGGTGCGCTTGGCCTCGTCGGTCTCGGTCCGCGCCTTCATCCAGGAGCTTCTGGACGTCGTCCATCTCGTGGCTGTCCGTCGTGCCCCACTGCTTCTGCGGGGAGCGGAAGAAGACGCCGATGAAGTCGTCCGGATCGCCGAAGTCACCCGTCCAGCCGAGCAGGTAGACCTGCAGCTGGCCCTCGTCGGACTTGCCGAGGTAGTCCGGGCTCCACGGCGCGGTGTGCGGGACGACCTTGAAGCCGGCCTGCTCGAGGCTCGCGGAGAAGGCCTCGAAGTTCCGCTTCGGGTCGGGCATGTACGGCCGGGAGACGTCGGTCGGGTACCAGAAGTCGATCTTCACCGGAAGCGTCAGGCCCGCCTCCTGGAGGAGCTGCTTCGACTTCTCGGGATCGAGGTGTACTCCGGCACGTCGTCGGCATAGCCGAAGAGCGACGGGGGCATGAACTCCTTGGCCACCTCGCCGCGGCCGCCGTAGAACGAGTCGACGACGCCCTGCCGGTCGAGCCCGTAGGCGATCGCCTGGCGGACCTTCGGGTCGTCGAGCGGCGGCATGGAGATGTTGAACCCGACGTAGCCGACGTTGAAAGCCGGCCGGTCGAGGATCTGCAGGTCGGAGTTCTGCTGGATCGTCGGGATGTCCTGCGGCTCGACGAGGTCGTAGCCGTTGATCTCGCCGGTCTGGAGCGCCTGCAGGCGCGCCGCGTTGTCGGCGATGGGCCGGAAGATCAGCTGATCGATCTTTGCGCCGGTCCCGTTGAACTCCGTCGGGTTGTCGGACGTCGCGCCCCAGTAGTCCGGGTAGCGATCGAGGACGAGCTTGTCGCCCCGCGTCCACGACTTGAACATGAACGGCCCCGTCCCCGTCGGATGCTCCGTCGAGTAGGTGCCCGTCGGATGGAAGACGCCGTCGGCGTCGACCGAGCCCTCGTCGGCGCCGAAGTCCTGCAACGCCTTCGGGCTGGCGATCGAGAACGGAGTCAACGTCAGACCCGCGAGGAAGGCCGAAGACGGCGCCGTCAGCGTGATGACGGCCGTGTTCTCATCCGTGGCCTCGCAGCTCTTGTACAGGCTGTCCTTCGGAGCGCCGCTCTTCGGGTCGTACGTCGCAAAGCCGCCGAAGATCGGTCTGCCAGTAGTACGTCGCGCTCGGGTTCTGGAAGGAGCCCTTGAAGTTGTACCAACGGTCGAAGTTGAAGCAGACGGCGTCCGCGTTGAAGTCGGTGCCGTCCTGGAACTTGACGCCCTGGCGCAGATGGAACGTCCACGCCGTGCCGTCGTCACTCGCCTCCCAGCTCTCGGCCAGGCCGGGCTCGACATCGGTCGTCCCCGGCTTCAGGTCGACCAGGCGTCTCGAAGATCTGCTCGATGACCCGCGAAGACTCGCCGTCGGAGACGAGAATTCCGTCGAGAGCGACCGGATCGGCCGCCGAGCCGAAGACCAGCGTGCCGCCTCCTCCGCCGCCCGTGGTCTCGCTCGGCGATGTACCGCCGGTGGATTCGTTGTCCCCTCCGCCGCACCCCGCCGCGATGAGGGCGAGAAACGCGACCAGCGGGAGGGCAAACTTGAGTAACTTTCCCCTCACCCTTCTCTCCTTTCGGTACGACCGCCCCCAAGGCGGACGGCACGTGAGTATCCGGGAAGTTGGACGTATCGGCAACCCTGGGGTTAGCCCGGCCCTTCGGGCGAGAGTAGGATCGATGCGCCGTGTGGACGACTCCGCTGCTCTACGAACGTCTGAGCTGGCCCGAGGTCCGGAGGGCCGCAGCCGAGGAACGGGTGTGCCTCGTCCCCGTCGCGACGCTCGAGGACCACGGGCCGCACATGCCGATCGACACCGATCTCCGGATCACCGCGGAGATCTGCCGCCGCGCCGCTGAGGCCGCTCCGGACGAGATCGTCCTCCTCCCGGCCATCCCGCACGGCTACTCGCCGCACCACATGGATTTCCCCGGCCCGATCACGATCGGCTGGGACACGTTCACGCGCTACCTCGTCGACGTCGGCAGCTCCCTCGCCCGGCACGGATTCCGGCGCATCCTGTACCTGAACGGGCACGGCTCGAACCAGAACCTCGTCGAGATGGCCGCGCGGCTCGTCGGCCTCGAGCACGACACCGTGCTCGCCGCGGCCGCCTTTCACTCATCCGGCGAGGATTCCGCCCGCGTCATCGCCGAGCTCCGCGAGTCGGGCCAGGGCGGCATGGCGCACGCGTGCGAGCTCGAGACGTCCATGTACCTCGCCATCGAGCCGGAAGCGGTGGAGATGGACAAGGCCGTCGACGAGCGCAGCTATCCGCAGGGGAAGCACGCGACCATGGACTGGTCGGACGGCCCATTGAAGGTGATGCCCTGGTGGTCGTCCTTCTCGCGTACCGGGATCCAGGGGGACGCCAGCAAGGCGACGGAGGAGAAGGGAAGGAAGCTGCTCGACGCGGCTGTCGCCGAATGTGTCGAATTCGTGCGCGAACTGCTCGCGCGGCCTCTCCCGGAGCGGCTCGAGCCGCAGGAGACGCTCCCGTGAGCATCCCGCTCATCCGCGTCGCCGGCACCCACCGCGAGGCGGGCGCCGCAATCGGCGCCGCCACCCGGGACGACATCCGGCGAAGCGTCGAGGGCGCCGAATTCGACCACGACATCGTCCTTCGCTACCGGGGCGCGAGCGTCAAGCACCTGCCCTGGGTCGTGGAGGAGCTGGACGCGGCCGCGCGCGCGGCGGAGGTCGACCCGCTCGCCCTCTTCGCCGGAGCCGTTCTCGAGCTGAGCACGTTCTCGCAGACGAAGGTGCCGGCCCACTGCACGGACGTCGCGGCCGTCCCATCGCTGACCGCGGACGGGCACCTGCTCGTCGCGCACAACAACGACCTGAGCGCAGGCGACGAGAACGACGTCGTCGCGATCGAGTGGAAGGTCGACGGAGAGCCGACGATCTTCACGCTCGGGCTCGGCCCCTGGATCAGCGTCGGCTGGAACGAGGCCGGCCTCTCGATCACGGGGAACGAGGTCGCGCCGAAGGACGAGGGGGTCGGCATTCCGCGCCTCCTGCAGGTGCGCGACGTGCTGACCCGCACGACCCTCACCGAGGCGACGCGCGCCATCCTCCACCCCGCCAGCGCCTCGTCCTACAACTGGGTCGTCGCACAGGACGACGTGGTGATGTCCATCGAAGGCTCGGCCACCGCGGCCGAGCCGATCGCGCCTGCCGAGGACGGCACGCTCGCCCACACGAACCACTACGTCCACCCCGAGATGCTCGACTTCGAGGCGAGCGCCTCGAGCGAGGGCTCGACCGCGCGCCTGCAGCGCGCGAAGGAGCTGATGACGGAGTCCCTCGAGGAGGCGGTCACGAGGACGCGCCTGCGGGAAATCCTCTCCGACCACGAGGGCTCCGAGCCGCTCTGCCGCCACGGGAGCGCGCCGGGGGATTCGCAGACCGCTTTCTGGTGCATCGCCGACGTGACCGCCCGAACGGTCATGTACGGACGCGGGAATCCCTGCGATTCCGAAGCGCAGCTTTACGTCTTTTCGTAGGACTCCCTCCTTCGAGGGATGCCGGTGCGTACTCCGCGTCTGGCACACTGAAGCTACCTGGCGTAGGTAGGGAATGACCTGGGTTTGCGGCCCCCGGGCGCGAAAGGGGGGCCCGAAAACGAAAGGTCAACGCCGAGCCGAGATGGGTCGCGAGACCGCTCGGCTTCTGCCGCTGCTTCTGCCCGTCGTGGCAGCGGAGATCCTCACGGTCACGGTCGCAGCATCCGCGTTCGCGGCCTCGCAGCCGAGCCCGGAGACGCTTGCGGGCGTCTGGGCCCTGCTCATCGTGACGGCGGTCGCCGAGGCCTTCCCCGTCCCGCTCGAGAACGTGCCCGTGGGAGGCACGTCGCTCGCGACGATCTTCATCGTCGGGACATCGGTCATCTACGGCTGGGAAGCGGCCGTCATCGTCGCCTTCGTCGCGCAGGTCGCCGTGGAGATCGGGCGCCGGCGCGACCTTCCCCGCGTCGCCTACAACGGCGGTGTCTACGCCCTGGGAGCGGCTGCCACGGCCGCCAGCGAGCCTTCTCGGCAACCAGGAGGGCTTCGGCTGGCTCGCCGTGGAGACCCTCGTCGCGGCAGCGGCCTTCTACGTCGTCGACCTCGTGCTCGTCGCCCTCGTCGTTTCCCGCTCGACGCGCGAGCCGCTGAAGCAACTCCTCCCGCAGGCCACCTCCTCGACCCTCATCCCCTTCTCGGTCATGACCTCCCTGAGCCTCATGCTCGCCGTGCTCTGGGACCGCTCGCCGTTCCTGTCCGCCGCGCTCGTCGGCCCCGTCGTCGCGATCGCGCTGTACCAGCGCTCGGTACACCGGGAGCTGAAGGCCATGCGGCTCGCGCTGACGGATCCGCTGACCGGGCTCGGGAACCACCGGCACTTCTACGAGCAGCTCGAACGGGAGGCGCTCGCGGCCGACAACGCGAACCCGCTCTCCATCTGCCTCCTCGACGTGGACGACTTCAAGCAGATCAACGACCTCTACGGCCATCCCGTCGGAGACCAGGCGCTCGTCAGGGTCGCCGACCGGCTCCGGCAGGACGGCGAAGCGTTCCGGCATCGGCGGCGACGAGTTCGCGCTGCTCCTGCCCGGAAAGACCGCGCGCGAGGCCATGGAGATCGCCGAGGGCGTGATCGGGCGTGTGAGCGCGACGGCGCAGCTCTCCGCCGGAGTCGTCACGTACCCCGACCACGGCGTCGAGCGCTCCGAGCTCGTGCGCGTGGCCGACTCGGCCCTCTATCTGGCCAAGGAGCACGGCAAGAACCGCGTGCGCGTCTATCGCCCCGACCTGCTCGAGCTGGCCGAGCTTCGCCGCCTCGCCGAAGGGCCCGACCGGGCGGCGAGGCTACGGGCGGCGGCATCCCTTGCCCATGCGGTCGATGCCCGCGATGCCTACACGGGCTCCCACTCCTACATGGTCGGAGAGCTCTCGGCGCGCGTGGCAAAGAGAATGGGCCTCGAGACCGAGCAGGTCGAGCTCGCACGCCTGGCCGGGAGCCTGCACGACCTCGGAAAGCTCGCCATCCCCGAGGAGATCCTCCGAAAGCCCGGCCCCCTGAACGAGGCCGAGCGCCTCGTCCTCGAGCGCCATCCCCAGATCGGCTTCAGGATGCTCGACTCGCTCGGGGTCGAGCCGGTCGCCTCCTGGGTCCTGCACCACCACGAGCGCTGGGACGGGGACGGCTATCCCGACCGACTGGGCGGGGACGCGATCCCGCTCGGCTCGCGCATCCTCTTCGTCGCCGATGCCTACGACGCGATGACGACCGACCGTGTCTACCGCTCCAAGCTCTCGCACGATCGCGCCATCTCCGAGCTCGAGCGCTGCGCGGGGACGCAGTTCGACCCGGAGGTGGTGGCGGCGCTCCTGGAGGAGCTCGGGGAAACCGGAAGCGCTAGGACAGCGGCAGCCGGTTCCACTTCCAGCCGGCGGCGACGGCGGCTGTGACGAGCAGAACAGCGACGATGCTGAGGCGGATCGCGGCGACGCGAACGTACGTAAACATGCTGAACCCTTTCGGAAGTTGACTGCGGCCCGAAGCGAAGATCGGCCGGTCAAAACCGCTAGCGCAGCCCGGAAAGGGGGATTGGGGCCGCGTGTGCGGCCCCAATACCTACCTCACTACCTCTTGTGACTTATGCCGCGACCGAGGAGAGGTCGCGAAGCGCAGCGAGACGCTGCAGCGCCTGGCCCTCGAGCTGGCGCACGCGCTCCCGCGTGAGCCCGAGCTCGTGGCCGATCGCCTCGAGCGTCCACGGGTCGCCCTCGAAGCCGAAGCGGAGCTCGAGAATGCGCCGCTCCCGCTCGGGGAGGGCATTGAGCGCCTTGCGGACTCCCTGCTTGCGCAGGGACTCCTCGGCCTCGTCGAACGGGTCCGCAGCTTCGCGGTCGGCGAAGAGATCGCCGAGCTCGCCTTCGTCGTCCGCTCCGACGCTCTGGTTCAGGGAGACGGAGGCCTGGGCGGCGCCCAGCGCCTCGTCCACATGCTGAACCGGAAGGCCGGTCGCCTCCGCGAGCTCCTCCTTCGTCGCCTCGCGCCCGAGCTCGACCTCGAGCCGGCGGGCGGCCCGGCCAAGCTTCTGCTGGCGCTCGACGACGTGGACGGGAACGCGGATGGTGCGCGCGTTGTTGGCGACGGCGCGCTGCACCGACTGGCGGATCCACCAGGTGGCATAGGTCGAGAACTTGAAGCCCCGCCGCCAGTCGAACTTCTCCACCGCGCGGTTGAGGCCGAGAGTCCCCTCCTGGATCAGGTCCAGGAACGGGACGCCGAGGCCCCGGTAGCCCTTGGCGATGGAGACGACGAGACGGAGGTTCGACTCGATCATCTTCCGCTTGGCGATGAGATCGCCCTTCTCGATCTGCTTGGCCAGCGTGACCTCTTCGGAGGCGGTCAGAAGCTTGTGCTTGCCGACGTCCGCGAGGAAGAGCTGCAGGCTGTCGCCGGCACCGTGATGGACGTGCTCCGTGACCGGGGCGGCCGCCGGGGTCTCGTCCTCCGGCTCGGCCGGCGCGCCGATCTCGAGCCCGAGAGACTCGAGCTCCTGGGTGAAGTCGGCCATCTCCTGGTCGCCGAGGTCGAGCTCGAGGGCGAGGGCCTCCAGCTCGGCCGGCTCAACGTAGCCGCGCTCCTCGGCGTTTTCGACGATGGAGCGGCCTTGCAGGGTGTCGAGAAGTTCATGCATTGAGTTCTGACTTTGACTCACGTAGTTCCTATGGTCCTTTCGCTGAAACGTTGTGGACGGATGTCACCTGTCCAACTAAACGTTCGCACTGTAGGACGAATTCCCTGGGTTTCCCAGGCTTCCGGCGCCCCTTAACTGACGGTTTAACCTCGCGGTTACCCGCTGGTTACCGCCTCGGAGGTTTTCGTCGCCCGCTGTCTCTTCAGACGCCTCGGGCGCGGTTTGGTTGGCTACTTCTTCTTGCGCTTCCGAGGCGCGCGCTTGGGTGCCGCGCGGCGCTCGGCGAGGAGCTCGACGGCTCGCTCGAGCGTCAGCTCGTCGACGTCGTCGCCCTTGCGAAGGCTGGCGTTGGTCTCCCCGTCGGTCACGTAGGGGCCGAAGCGGCCGCTCTTCAGCGAGATCTCGCTGCTGGCTCACCGGGTCCGGGCCGAGCGTGCGGAGAGGTGCGGCCGAAGGCCCCTGGCGCCGCCTGGCCTTGGGGCGCGTGAACGCCTCGGCGGCGGCCTCGATGCCGATGCTGAAGATCTCCTCCTCCGAGTCGAGCGAACGAGTGTCGTCGCCCTTCTGCAGGTAAGGGCCGTAGCGGCCGTTGCGGGCGACGATCTCGCCGCCGTCGGCAGGGTCGGCGCCGACGACGCGCGGGAGCGAGAGAAGCTGGAGCGCCTCGTCGAGCGTGACCGTTTCAACGGACATGGACTTGAAGAGCGATGCCGTGCGCGGCTTCGACGTGTCTTCCTCCGGAAGCAGCTCCGTGACGTACGGGCCGTAGCGTCCGTCACGGGCGCCGATCTCGTGGCCGGACTCGGGATCCTGGCCGAGCGTGCGGCCCTCCGAGACTCGGGAGAAAAGCTCTTCCGCCACCGCGGGAGTCAGCTCGTCGGGCGGGAGGTCGTCCGGAATCGACACACGGCGCCCGTCCTGCTCGATGTAGGGGCCGTAGCGGCCGACGCGGACGACGAGCCCGTTGCCGAGGTCGACCGAATTGACCTCACGCGCGTCGATCTCGTCCAGATCGGAGACGAGGCTCTTCAGGCCTTCGTCGCCGTCGTTGCCGAAATAGAACGAGCGCAGCCAGCCGACCCGCTCCTCGTCCCCCGTGGCGATCCGATCGAGGACGTCTTCCATCCGGGCGGTGAACTCGTAGTCGACCAGCCGGTCGAAGTGGCCCTCGAGCAGCTTCACGACGGCGAACGCGACGTACGAAGGGACGAGCGCCGAGCCCTTCTTGAAGACGTAGCCGCGGTCGATGATCGTGCCGATGATCGACGCGTAGGTCGAGGGCCGGCCGATGCCGCGCTCCTCGAGCGCGCGCACGAGCGTCGCCTCGGTGTACCGCGGAGGCGGGGTCGTCTCGTGCCCGACCGCCTCGAGACTTCGGTTCTCGAGCTCCTGCCCTTCCTCGAGCGGCGGCAGGCGGCGGTCGGCCTCTTCGTCGGCCGGCTCGTCGTCCTTGCCCTCCTCGTAGGCGGCGAGGAAGCCTCTGAACGTGATCACGGTCCCGGAGGTGGCGAACTCGGCATCGGCGCCGTCCGACGCAGCGGCTCCCAGACGCACCGAGACGGTCTCTCCGGTCGCGTCCGCCATCTGCGAGGCAACCGTCCGTCTCCAGACGAGCTCGTAGAGGGCCAGCCCGTCCCGGTCGAGCTCGCGCTCGACCTGCTCCGGGGTGCGGAAGCTGTCGCCCGCGGGACGGATCGCCTCGTGGGCTTCCTGCGCATTCTTCACCTTCCGGTCGTAGCGACGGGCTTCGGCGGGAACCGAGTCCGGGCCAAACAGCGAACGCGCCTGGTCTCGCGCGGCCTTGAGGGCGGACTCGGAGAGCGTGGTCGAGTCCGTTCGCATGTAGGTGATGTAGCCGTTGTCGTACAGCCGCTGGGCGACCCGCATCGTCGTCTGGGAACTGAAGCGGAGCTTGCGGCTCGCCTCCTGCTGAAGGGTCGAGGTCATGAAGGGCGCAGCGGGCTTGCGCCTGTACGGCTTCCGCTGGACGGCGCGGACCGTGAAGTCGGCCTCGGCCAGCGACTCGGCCAGAGCACGGGCGGCCGCTTCGTCGAGATGGACCAGATCGGCGCTTCGGAGCTGCGCATCGGCCCCGAAATCGCGTCCCTGGGCAACTGTGCGCCCGTCCAGGGCGACGAGGCGCGCGGTGAACTCGCCAGGGTCGAAGACGCCGTCGATGTCCCAGTAGGAGGCGGCGACGAACGCGATCCGGGCTCGCTCGCGCTCGACGACCAGGCGCGTGGCCACGGATTGAACGCGGCCGGCGGAAAGGCCCTTCGTGATCTTCTTCCAGAGAACGGGCGAGACCTCGTACCCATAGAGACGGTCGAGGATCCTGCGCGTCTCCTGGGCGTCGACGAGCCTGCGGTCTACGTCCCGGGTCTCCTCGAGGGCGCGCTGGATCGCATCCGGGGTGATCTCGTGGAAGACCATGCGGCGCACCGGAATCTTCGGCTTCAGCACCTCGATCAGGTGCCAGGCGATCGCCTCGCCTTCGCGGTCTTCGTCCGTCGCGAGCAGGAGCTCGTCCGCTTCGGCCAGCCGCTTCTTCAGGCCCGCGACCACGTGCTTCTTGTCGGGATCGACGACGTAGAAGGGCTCGAAGTCTTCCTCCGTGTTCACGCCGAGCCGCGCCCACGGCACCTTCTTCATGTTCGCCGGGATGTCGGCGGCGCGCTCAGGCAGGTCGCGGACGTGTCCGATGCTCGACTCGACGACGAAACCCGGCCCGAGGTAGCCGGCGATCGTCCTCGCTTTCGCGGGAGACTCGACGATGACGAGACGGCGCTCGCCGTCCTTCGTGGCTGGCTTTGTATCCGTCGGCACTGTGAAACACGTTAGCGAAGGCGCAAAACACGCCATTATTCGGCCCCATGGCCGTGCGACCTTTACTGGCAGTCGACGGCGACAACCTGGCGCACCGCGCCTACCACGCGCTTCCGAGCTCCATCAAGGGCGGGGACGGCAAGCCGGCGAACATGATCGTCGGCTTCGCGAACATGCTCATCCGCGCGTGGGAGGCCGAGGAGCCGCGCACGGTTTTCGTCGCCTTCGACACGCTCACCGTGCCGACGTACCGCCACGAGCTCCTCCCCGCGTACCAGTCGGGGCGCGAGTTCCCGCGGGACCTCACCGACCAGCTCGACCGGCTTCCCGATTTCGTCGAGGCGCTCGGCTTTCCCTGGGCGAAGGAAGCCGGCTACGAGGCGGACGACTTCCTCGCGGCGGCCGTCGCTTCGGAGGAGAAGCGCAAGGGCTCGTCGCTCGTTCTGACGAACGACCGCGATCTCTTTCAGCTGGCCTCGCCGCGGACGACCATCCTGCACCCGAAGCGCGGTGTGTCGGAGCTCCA
Source organism: uncultured Actinomycetes bacterium (assembly GCA_963766155.1). GTDB lineage: Bacteria > Actinomycetota > Thermoleophilia > Gaiellales > Gaiellaceae > DATEOR01. The sequence continues at coordinate 20,478 of CAVYAJ010000030.1, forward strand.
GCGCGTCGGGCCGGCGGAGGTGCGGGAGCGCTACGGCGTCGAGCCCGAGCAGGTTCCGGACTTCATCGCGCTGCGCGGCGACCCGTCGGACCGGATCCCCGGCGCTCCGGGAGTCGGCCCGGGGCGTGCCGCGGCGATCGTCAAGAAGCACGGATCGCTCGAGGCCGCGCTCGAGGCGGGAGGCTTCCCGACGATCGCCGACCAGCTGCGCGAGTACCTCCGCATCGCGACCCTCCAGTACGACGCGCCCATGGGCAAGCTCCCGGACGTGGCGCCGAACTGGACACGCGCCGCCGGCCTGACCGAGAAGTGGGGACTCGGCGGCCTCACGAAGCGGCTCCGCGAGCGGGGAGAGGCACGATGATCCCTGTCGTCAGCCACCCGGACTTCGCGAGCCTGCACCCGACCGGCGATCACGTCGAGCGGCCCGAGCGTGTCGGCGTCCTCCTCGAGGCGTTCCCCGACTACGAGGAACCGCGGCGCGCGACGGAAATGGAGATCGCGCTCTGCCACGACCCGGACTACATCCGCCGGATCCGCGAGATCTCGGAGAGCGGGCAGACGGTCATGCTCGACGCGGACACGGTCTGCACGCCCTCGACGTACGAGACGGCGCGGCTTGCAGCCGGCGGAGCGATCGCCGTCGCCGAGCGCGGCGGGTTCGCTGCCGTCCGGCCGCCCGGCCATCACGCGCTTCCGGGCCGGGCAATGGGGTTCTGCGTCTTCGCGAACGTCGCGATCGCCGCCCGCTTCGCCCAGGTGAACCTCGGCATCGACCGCGTGGCGATCCTCGACTGGGACGTCCACCACGGGAACGGCACGCAGGACATCTTCTGGAACGACCCGTCGGTGTTCCTCGTTTCCATCCAGCAATGGCCGTTCTGGCCAGGAAGCGGCGGGCCGGGCGAGGGGAACGAGACGACGCTGAACGTGCCGCTCCCGGCGGGCTCCGGGGACGACACCTACCTCGACGCGATGGAGCAGCTGGTCGAGCCGGCGATCGCAGGGTTCGACCCGGAGCTTCTGCTCGTCTCGGCAGGGTTCGATGCGGCCGCCGGCGACCTCCTCGGCGGGATGCGCGTCACGGCCGACGGCTTTGCGGAGATGACGAGGCGCGCCCAGGCACTCGCGCCTCAGGTCGGATTCGTGCTCGAAGGCGGCTACACGATCGAGAACCTGCCGGCCCTCGTCGGCGCAGTCCTCTCCGCCTAGGTCAGAAGGAGCCCGGCCGCCGCGAGGACGACGGCTCCGATGCCCGCGAGCCAGGCCTCCCGCTTCGCATCGGCGACCACGTGCCCTGCGGCGAAGCCCGCGAAGATCGCGGCGGGGACCAGCAGGAGGCCGATGGAGAACGAGCCGAGCACCGCCCACACGCCGAGCATCGCGGCCGCTCCGGTAAGGAGAATCGCCCGCGCCTTCGGCGCGAGGAACTGCGCCGAGATCAGTGCGAGAGCCGCACCGGCGACGCATGCGGCGACGAAGAGCACCCTGCCGCTCGTCAGCTCTCCCTCCCCCTCGCCCTGGATGATCGCGAGGTAGAGCGCATCGACGGTGAGCGCGATTCCGGCCGCGCTGAGCGCCTGCCACCAGCCCGGTGGGGCCAGCCGACTGTCCACGCTCTAAGTGTAGGCCGGATACGAGCCGAAGACGCGCAGCTCGCGCGTGAGGCCCTGCACTTCGGCGAGGGTCTCGGTGACGATCGGGTCGAGGGGATGCCCCGCCAGCACCGCATCGAAGCGGTAGCGCCACGGCGTCGAAGGGATCGGCCGGGAGACGAGCTGCACGAGGTCGAGCGAATGGCGGCCGAAGGGCTCGATCGCCTTGTGCAGAGCGCCCGGCCGGTGATCGGTCGCGAAGGAAAAAGCGGTGCGCCAGCTCTCGCCTTTGCGATCGATGCGCGTGTACGGCGCGACCGACACGAAGCGCGTGTAGGCCTCGGGATGGTCGCCCACGTCTCCGGCGATGACCGTGAGCCCGTACATGCGCGCGGCCCGTTCGCTGGCGATGGCGGCCTCAGTCGGGTCGCCGCGCTCGGAGACCTCGGAGGCCGCGTCTGCGGTCGTGGCAGACGCGATCGCCATCGCCCACGGCATCGCCGCCAGCAGGCGGCGACACTGGTCGAGGGCGGCGGGATGCGAGCGGACGATCTTGATCTCCTCGAGGGGGACATCCTTCGGGCCGACGAGGCAGTGGCGGATCGGCAGAACGGTCTCGCCGGTGATCGAGAGTGGGGACTCGTAGAGGAGGTCGTGCGTCTCGTTGACCGGGCCGGTCAGCGAGCTCTCGATCGGCAGGACGCCGAAGGCGACCTCGCCCTCGGCCGTCGCCGCCACCACCGCCGTGAAGCTGGGCAGCGGAACCAGCTCGGTGCCGCTCGGAAAGAGGCTGTCGCAGGCCGCGGCGCTGTGCGCGCCGTCGCGGCCGGGATAGGCGACGTTCACTCCCATGGATGAATCTAAGCGGAATTAGGAGCGAAGATCGGCCGGCAGGCGGAAAACGACGTCCTCGCGGACGATCTCGACCTCGGCGCGCTCCGTGAAGCCGAGACCCGCGAGCCGGTCGAAGACGCGGTCGACGATGAGCTCCGGCGACGACGCGCCCGCGGTCAGCCCGACGGTCTCGTGGCCTTCGAGCCAGGCCGGCTCGAGGTCGGTCTCGTCGTCGATGAGGTAGGCGTCGGCGCCCCGGTCGCGGGCGACCTCCACCAGGCGGTTGGCGTTCGAGCTCGTGCGCGAGCCGACGACGAGCACGAGCGTCGCCTCCTCGCAGATGCGCTTGACCGCGTCCTGGCGGTTCTGCGTCGCGTAACAGATGTCGGCGGACGGCGGCCCGACGAGATCCGGGAACCGCTCCCGCAGCGTGTCGACGACGTCGGCCGTGTCGTCCAGGGAAAGGGTGGTCTGCGTGATGTAGGCGACCTGCTCGCCGTCCTCGACCTCGAGGGCGCGCGCGTCGTCGGGGCGTCTCGACGAGGACGATGGAATCGGGCGCCTCGCCCATCGTGCCCTCGACCTCGACGTGGCCGGCATGGCCGACCAGCGCGATCTTGAGTCCGCGGCCGGCATAGCGCCGCGCCTCGGCGTGCACCTTGGAGACGAGCGGGCAAACCGCATCCACGACCTGGAGGCCGCGCTCCGCGCACTTCTCGTAGACCTTGGGCGCGACACCGTGCGCCGAGAGGACGATCAGCTCGCCTTCGGGAACCTCGTCCTCGGACTCGACGAACACCGCGCCGCGCGCCTCGAGGTCGCGGACGACATGGACGTTGTGGACGATCTCGTGGCGCACGTAGACCGGCGGCCCGATGCTGCTCGAGCAGCTTCTCGACGATGTCGATCGCGCGCACCACTCCTGCACAGAAGCTCCGCGGTGCGGCGACGAGAACGCGCTTGCTCACGACAGCTCCTCGGCCGCACGCGTCAACGCGGCGGTCGCCTTGCGAGCGTGGCGCGCGGTGCGGATCGACCTGACCGGCTCCGTCACGAACGCGGTCGCGACCACCTTCCAGTCCGTGCCGCCGTCAGCCTTGCCGGCGCAGACGAGCCGTCCGACCGGCTGGTCGCCGGAATCGGAGATCGCGCGCACGACTCCGGCCAGCCGCCCGGTGGACGCGAGCACGCCGCTCTCCATGTCCACCACCGCCGCCCCGCTCTGCTCGGCAAGCGCTCGCCGGGCCTCGGGCTCGTTGGCGACGCCGTCGGAGGCGACCACGACCGCGGGCTCCGCGCCGGTGACCTCGAGGGCGGGCCCGTCCCAAAGCGTGCGCCCGGAAGGGTCCACCACCTTCGTCGCCGTCACGAGCGTTCCGGGGCGAAGCGCCTCGCCGAGACCGCCCGCGAAGCCGAACGAGACGAGCTGCCCTTCGGGAAGCGGAAGGCCGGCGCCGAGACCGATGAGCGCAGTGTGCGCGCCCGCCTTCCGGGCCGCCTTCTCCTCCACCTTCAAGGCGCAGGCGAGAGTCAGTGGCTCGACCGGCAACGAGGACAGAGCCTCTGGGCGGCTGCGAACCGTCGCCATCCTTCGTCCTCAGTCGCCCGCGTACGTACCGGTACGCGGGCTCCTTGCGTCCTCGCCTGGCTCGGTTCTCGCGCGCCAGAGGCCGTGCCCCATCACCGGCCGAACCACTACCGGAGAGTCCACGCGAGACTCCGCACCGTTTCCTTGACGCTCGAGGTCGTCGCGATCGTCGCCGACGGCTCGAAGCCCGAGTGGATGCCGCAGTGCTCGCAGCGGTGGTCGTTCCCCGGCCCGTAGCGCTCCCACTCGATTCCGTCGATGAGCGACTCGTAGGTCGGGAAGATGCCGTCGGTGAGGAGGTAGCAGGGGCCCTTCCAGCCGTACGGGTTCCGCGTCACCGAGCCCCAGGGGGCGCACGGGAGCTTGCGGTCGCCGGTGAGGAAGTCCTGGTAGACAGGGCTCGCCAGCCACTTGTAGCCGTTCTTGCGCACGCCGTCGCGGATCGTGCGGAACTTCTCCTCGTGCTCCGCGCGCGTCATCGTGAGCGCGGGATCGATCTGGGAGTACTGGTAGCCCGGCGCGACGAGCATCCCGTCGATGCCGACCTCCTCGGTGAGGAAGCGCATCATCTCGAGCACGTCGTTGACGTCCGTCTCCTTGAAGGTGGTCGTGTTCGTCGTCACACGGAAGCCGGCCTCGCGGGCCTCGCGGATCGCCGCGACCGCGATCTCCCAGAGACCCGGGTAGTCGCAGATGTAGTCGTGGATCTCCTGCATCCCGTCGAGGTGGACGACGAACGTGAGACGCGGGTTCGGCTCGAACTTGTCGAGCATGTCGGAGAGGCGCAGCGCGTTCGTGCAGAGCTGGATGTTCCGCTTCATCTCGAGGAAGCCGCCGACGACGTCCTCGATGCCCTTGAAGATGAGCGGCTCGCCGCCGCAGACGGAGATGACCGGAGCCGGGCACTCGACCGCCGTCTGGAGGCATTCCTCCACGGTCAGCCGGGCCTTGTTCGACTCGTACTCGCGGATCTTCCCGCAGCCGATGCAGGCGATGTTGCAGCCCAGAGTCGGCTCCAACATGATCACGAGGGGGTAGCGGTCGTTCTTCTTCTGCGAGGCGACGTAGCGCCCGATCTGGACGGTGCTGCGAAGCGGAAACTTCATGCGCCTCCCTTCCGTGTCAGCGCTTCGGCCGTGGCGCGGGCCAAAGCCGGCTCGACTGGGCCTGGTTCGTACCCGAGTCTATCCCGAGCCTTTTCCGAGGAAAAATACATCGGTATGCGCGCGAGCTTGACCTCTTGTGCGTTCGCGAAACCTGCTTTCGCGGCTGCTACTGCCACAGGATACGGGACTCGGAGCCTCGGTCGCGGCGCTCCTGCGAGGTCGGCGATGACGGCGAAAAGCTCCTCGAGGGAGAGGTTCACGCCTCCGAGGAGGTACCGCTCTCGCGGCTCCCCGTGTTCGAGCGCGAGAACGTGGCCGCGAGCCACGTCGCGGACGTCGACCACGTTGAGCCCGGTGGTCTCGACGAAGCCGCGGATCCTGCCGGTGGCGACGTCCTCGATCATCCGCCCCGTGGGCGTGGGCTTGGCATCGCCGTCGCCGACGGGCGTGGTGGGGTTCACGACGACGGCTCCCGCTGCGAGCGCAAGGCGCTCCGACTCGAGCTTCGTGCGCTTGTACGGGACCGAGAGCTCCCACTCGGGAGGCTCGTCCGCCTCGGTCGCGACCGCGCCGGGGACGGGACCGCATGTGCCGGCCGTGCTCGTGAAGAGGAAGCGGCCGACCCCTCTGGCGTGGGCGGCGGCGAGGATCGTCCTCGTCCCTTCCACGTTCACACGCTGGAACTCCGATTCGGGGGCCTCGTAGCTGTAGAGCGCGGCGACGTGGACGACCGCGTCGCAGCCGTCGACCACCCGTTCGAGGCCCGGGCTGTCGAGGAGGTCGACGCGCTCGTCGCGCACCTCGGCGCCCTGCTCGCGCAGCTCGCGCGCGACGTGGCTCCCGACGAAGCCCGTCGCGCCTGACACATAGACCTTCAAGAGCGGGCGGCTTTGAGGCGGCCGAGCGCCATGACCGGCCAGTACGTGCGATACAGGTGGTAGTTGATGAGGAAGTGGCGCGGGAAACCCGTGCCCGTGAAATGGGGCTCGTCCCAGTCGCCGTCCTCGCGCTGGTTCTCGGCGAGCCAGGCGGCCGCGCGCGTCGCGGCTTCCGAATGAGCCTCTCCGGCGGCCACGAGCCCGAGGAGCGCCCAGGCGGTCTGGGAAGGCGTCGGCTCGCCGCGCCCGTGCCAGCCCGAGCCGTCCTCGTCGACGTCGTACGAGCGGCAGTCCTCGCCGAACCCGCCGTCCTCCTGCTGCACCGACTCGAGCCAGGCGACGGCACGGCGCATCGCCGGGTGGTCGTGCGGGATGCCGGCTGCTTCGAGGGCGGGCAGGGCGGCGCCCGTACCGTAGATGTAGTTCACGCCCCAGCGCCCGAACCAGGAGCCGTTCTCCTCCTGCTTGGCGAGGAGGTAATCCACCCCGCGGCGGGCCGAGTCCTCGTAGCCCGGCTCCTTCGCGAGGAGCTCGACCGCGTGGCCCGAGACGTCGACGCTAGGCGGATCGATGATCGCGCCGAAGTCGACGAACGGGATCTCGTAGAGCCAGTAGGCCTCGTTGTCCTTGTCGAAGGCGCCCCAGCCGCCGCTTCGCGACTGCATCGCCTCGATCCAGCCGCAGGCGCGCGAGACCGACGGGCGGCCGATGCCGAGCTCGTTCAGCGCGATGCCGACGACCGCCGCGTCGTCGATGTCGGGATAGAGGTCGTTGTCGTACTCGAACGCCCAGCCGCCGGGCTCGACTCCGGGGAGCCGGACAGCCCAGTCTCCGCGCGCCCTGACCTCCTCCTGAAGAAGCCATTCGCCGGCCTTCTGGAGAGCCGGCTCCTCCGCCGCGACCTCCGCGGCCCGAAGCGCGACGAGCGCGAGGCAGGTGTCCCAGACAGGCGACTGGCAGGCCTCCGGCCGGAGGCGGTCGCCGTCGTCGACCATGAACCGCTTCCAGCCTTCGATCCCGCGGCGAAGGTACGGCGACTCGGGCCCGTGGCCGCGGCAGGCGAAGGCGATCAGCGACCAGACCCACGGCGGCTGGATCCCGCCCCAGGAGCCGTCGAGCTCCTGCCGGTCGATCAGCCAGCGCTCCGCGTAGGTGAGCGCGCGCTCGCGGCCCGGCTGAACGGGTTGGCCGTTGTACCAGCGAATCGCGGAGTCGAGCAGGTTCCAGGCCGTCTGCGGCCGCTCCATCGGCCCGAGGTCGATCTCGCGGGCGAGGCGCTCCTCGGGAAGGTGGCGCACCGGCCGGTAGTGCATGACGATGGAAAGCGCGACGAGCGTCTGCCGCGCCCAGCAGCCGAAGCTGTAGACCGAGAGCGGAAGCTCGGGCTTGAGGAGCACGAGCTCGGGCGGGATCGCCTGGATCTCCTCCCAGGGCCAGAGGCCGAAGAGCGCGAGCCACATGCGCGTGAAGACCCGCGAGGCCCCGATACCTCCCTGCTCCTCGATGTAGCTGCGGGCACCGGCCAGGCGGGGGTCGTCGGCGGCGAGGCCTGCCATGCGAAGGGCCGTGTAGGCCTCGACGGTCGCGGCGAGATCGGGCTCGCCGCCCCAGTAGATCGCCCACGTGCCGTCGTCGCGCCGACGGGCGAGGAGCTCGTTGCGCGCAGCGGCGGACGGTGTCCTCGTCGTCGATGCGGAGGAACACGTGCCAGAAGATGTGCTGCGCCGTCATCGTCACGTTGGACTCGAGCTCGGCGACCCAGAAGCCGTCCGGCTTCTGCAGCGAGAGCAGCCGCTCGACGCCCGCGTCCAGCGCCCGGTCGAGGTCGGTGCCGACGGTCGTGCTCACGCGGTCACTTTCTCACGAACCGAGGCGGTGAGCACACGGGCGGCCTCCCGGCCGCTTCGCACCGCACTCTCCATCGTCGCGGGCCAGCCGGTGTCGGTCCAGGCGCCTGCGCGGACGACGTTGGGCCGGCCCGTCGTCGCCCCAGCGCGGAGCCGCGCGGTCCCCGGGCGGGCAGCGAACGTGGCAGCCGGCTCACGGCTCACCCGCGACCACAGGAGCTCGGCTGCCCCAAGCCGTTCGGTGACCTGCCCTGCAATGCGCTCGACGAGCTCCCGGCCGCGCAGCTCGAGCAGCTCCGGGAGCTCCACTCGAGACCACCGTGATGTACTGGCCCCGCTCGGGCTGGTGGCCCGTGAGTGCACCGCGGTCGAAGAGCCAGTGCGCGTCGCTCCCCAGGAGCGCACCGAGCGGCGAGCGCATGATCTGCCGGTCGAAGAGAAGGTGGACGCTGACGATGGGCGAGTCCTCGAGCCCGGGCTCCGGCTCGCCGAGAAGCCGTGCGCTCTCGGACGGCGGTACCGCGACGACGACTCCATCCGCGTCGAGCTCGTCGAGGGACGCGACCCGCGTCCCGAGGGAGATCTCCGCGCCGCGGCGGCCGAGCTCGGCGCCGGCCGCGTCGCCGTGCATCTCGCCGAGCGGCGCAGTCGGGAGCAGCAGGTCGCTCGCTCCCCCTCCGGCGAGGAGCGCGGTCTGCACGGTGAAGATGCCCGGCGCGGCGCTCACCTCGTCCGTCCCAAGGTTGAGCGCAGGGCGGATGAAGACGTCCCAGAACCGGTCGACGCCCGCCTGCGACTGGCCGAACGTCCGAAGCAGCGAGCCGAACGTCTCGTCGTCGTGACGGCGCTGGGTCGAGCTTCGCGAGCTTGCGCGCCACGCGCCCCGTCGCGAGCCGCTCGCCCAGGCCGATGTGCCCGTAGCGCAGAAGCCCGACGAGCCCGGGGCGGATGGTCGCGACGCTTCCGTCCTCGGCGACGACCGGAAGACCGAGCCGCACGCGCCGAAGCGACGCGGCCTGGCCGATCTCCGCGACGAAGTCCAGGTACGCGGTGCAGCAGCCGAGGGCGACGTGCTGGCCGTTGTCCGGCGGCGGGCTCGGGTCGCCCTCCCGCTCGGGCAGCGTCTGCACCGCACCGCCGAGCGTCGGCCGCGCCTCGAAGAGGCGGACATCGTGGCCCTGCTTCGTGAGCTCGAGCGCCGCCGCGAGCCCGGCAAGCCCACCCCCGACGACCGCGACCCTCACAGCGGCCACGACCGCCTTCATCTTCTCGACGGCCGAGAGGCGGGGCGGCTCGCTGAAGACGTCGTAGCCGCGGGCCCGCATCTGCACGAGGAGGCCGCGGTAGATCCCCGCGAAGCTGCGCACGCAGAGTGCGCTGCGCCGGTCGAGGAGCGGAAGGAGCTCGAGCCCCTTGCGCATGAGCGCGTCCGCGCGGGCCGCCTGGTGCTCCATCAGCGGGCGCCAGCCGGGCCCCGGACTACCGGCGGCGATCTCCGTCCTCCGTCACCCCGAACCGGCTCAGCTCGTCCTGAGGGAGATAGCACACGCCCGAGCGACCAGTCCTCGGCGACGTCTCGCATGATGTTGATCTGCTGCAGCGCGAGGCCGAGCGTCTGCGCGCGGGGCCTCGCCGCCTCCCAGCTCGAAGGCTCGTACACCGCGGCGCAGGCGACTCCCACCGCGCCGGCGACTCTCCGGCAGTACTCGCGCAGCTCGTCCCAGGACGCGTAGCGGTTTCGGTCGCAGTCCATGAGCGCCCCGTCGACGAGGTCGACGAGCGCCGCGGGCGGAATGGGATAGCGGCTCATCGCGTCCGCGAGCGCGACGAGGATCGCGTCGCCGTCCTGCGACGTGGGCAGCGCCTCGACGGCGGCCCGCCACGACTCGAGCTCGGCCCGCGCGGGCTCCTCCTGGTCGGCGAGGTCGTCGACGTGGCGCGCAAATGCGTAGAGCGCGGCGATCGCGCGCCGCTTCGGGCCCGGGAGCACACGGATTCCCCAGGCGAAGTTCCGCGCGGTCTCGCGCGTGATCCGGTCCGTCTCGGCATAGGCCTGGTCGGTGTTCACCGCCGGAAGAGCTCCCGGAAGGCGAGGCCGGCGAAGGTCCACTTGGTCGGAGCCGGCCGGCTGGTGAACACGTCCCACCCCGCGCGCTCGAGCGCATCGAGGGCAGCGAGGCCGCCGCGCGCGTAGAGCGCCACGGACATCCCTGCGCGGCCGCCGAGCGCCGTGGCGAGGGCAAGCCGGCTTCGAGGAGGCTCCGGGCCCTATCCCCCTCGTAGCGAAGCAGAGCGACGATCTCGTCGGTGAGCGGGCCCGCGAGGTCATCGTCCGCGACGCCGAATCGTCGCGAGGTCGTTCTGGGGGAGGTAGACGCGGCCGAGCGCCAGATCGCGCGGCGGGTCCTGGAGGAAGTTGACGAGCTGGAGGCCCGTGCAGATCGAGTCGCTCATCCGCAGGAGCTCTTCCTCGCCCGCGCGCCCGTAGACGCCGAGGACGAGGCGCGCCCACCGGGTCGGCCGAGTAGGTGCAGTACTCCCGCACCTCCTCCCAGTTCGCATAGCGAGTCTTGCGCTGGTCGATCCGGTTCGCCTCGATCAGGCGCCGAAACGGGTCGAGGGAAAGCCCGCAGGCGTCGATCGTCTCGTGCAGGCGCTGCATGATCTCGGTGCGCGGCGGACCGTCCAGCTCGCGCTCGAGCTCGTCGAGGAGCGACCATGCGGTCTCCATGCGCCTCGTCGCCGAGATTGTCCACGAGCCGGGCGAAGCCGTAGATCGCCCGCAGGTGCGGCCGCGCGTGCCGCGGCGCGAGTACCGAGACGACCGGGAAGTTCTCCCCGCTCGCCCGAGCGTCGATGCGCTCCGCCGCCAGCTCTGGCGCTTCGAGAAGACTCGTCGCGGGCATGGCCCCCATAGTATGGAGCGCCGAAGCCTTGGAAAGACCGGGGTCGAGGTGCCCGTTGTCGGGCTCGGCACCTGGCTGACGTTCGACCTCGGGCCCGACCGCCAGCAGGTCGCCGACGAGGTCGTCGAGACCGCGTACGAAAGCGGCGCGCGCGTCTTCGACTCCTCGCCGATGTACGGCCGCGCCGAGGAGGTGCTCGGCCAGCGCGCTCGACGGCCGGCGCGACGACGTCTTCATCGCGTCGAAGATCTGGACGCCCTCGCAGGAGCAGGGGCGCTTTCAGCTCGAGGCGCAGCTCGGCTACTTCGGCGGCCGGGTGGACCTCGAGCAGGTGCACAACCTCGTCGCCTGGGAGCAGCACCTCGCGTGGCTCGAGCACGAGCGGGAACAGGACCGCGTGCGGTTCCTCGGCGCGACGCACTATCAGAGCTCCGCGTTCGAGGAGCTCGAGCGGGTGATGCGAAGCGGGCGGATCGACGCGATCCAGATCCCCTACAACCCAATGGAGCGCGACGTCGAGCGGAGGATCCTTCCGCTCGCGGAGGAGCTCGGCCTGGGCGTCATCGTGATGCGGCCCTTCGCAGAGCGCGGCCTCCTCCCCGGCCCGGGCCCCGAGCGCCTCGAGAGCCTCGGCGTGTCGACCTGGGCGGAGGCGCTCCTGAAATGGGTCCTGTCCGACCCGCGCGTGACCTGCGCGATCCCGGCGACGGCGGATCCCGCCCACGCGGCCGAGAACGCCGCCGCGGGCGAGCCACCCTGGCTGGACGACGAGCAGCGGAGGGTGGTTGAAGAGCTCTCTGGTTGACCGAGGACGCCGGTCAGCCTGGCTCGACTCCGAGCTCGCGCAGCACCTCGGCGGTGTGCTCGCCGAGCCCGGGCACGGCTCCTAGCTCGGGCCGGGCGCCGCCGACGAGGAAGGGGTTGCCGACAGTCGGGATCGGCCCTGCCGGCGAGTCGACCTCGACCACGAGCCGGTTGTGGGCGAGTTGCGGGTGCTCCATCACCTCGGGGATCGCGTTCACGGCACCGCACGGGATGTGGGCGGCCTGCAGGAGCTCCAGCCATTCGTCGGCACCGTGCGCCGAGAAGGCCTGCACGAGCTCGGGCTCGAGATGCCCTCGGTGCTCGACGCGCGATTCGTTGCTCGCAAAGCGCTCGTCCGCGTGCAGATCCGGCCGGCGGACCACGTCGTGCGTGAATACGACGCCAGTGCTCGTCGGAGAGGACCGCGAAGCCGAAGAGGCGCCCGTCGCCGGCCGGGAAGGGGCCGTAGGGGCAGAAGTGCGGATGGCGCATTCCCGTCCGCGGCGGAACCTCGTGGCGGTGCCACCACTGGTGCGGGAAATAGCCGAGCCAGTCGACCATCGTGTCGAAGAGGGACACCGAGACGCGCTCCCCTTCGCCGGTCTGGGCGCGGCGCGCGAGCGCGGCGGCCGTGGCGACGGCGGCGTAGCTTCCCGCGCCGACGTCGCAGATCGAGACCCCCACGCGCGCCGGCTCCTCGGGGGTGCCGGTGATCGAGATCAGGCCCGTCTCGCCCTGGACGACGAGGTCGTAGGCGTTGCGCTCGGCGTAGGGACCGTCAGGCCCATAGCCCGAGATCTCCGTGTAGACGACGTCGGGGCGGTGCCCCCGCACGGCCGGCTCGTCGACGCCGTGCTCGGCCGCCCAGCCCGGGGTGAAGTTCTGCAGGAAGACGTCGCTCGCGCGGATGAGCGCCTCGAGCGCGGGCCGCGAAGCGTCGTCCTTCAGGTCGAGCACGACGCTCCGCTTCCCCCGGTTCATCCAGACGAAGCCGCTCGACTCACCCTTCGCGATCGAGTCCCAGCCGCGGGTGACGTCCCCGACTCCCGGGCGCTCGATCTTGATCACATCCGCGCCGAGGTCGGCGAGAAGCCGCGTGCAAAGCGGGCCCGCGAGTCCGTTCTCGCAGGCCAGCACGCGGGTGCCCGTGAGGAGCGGCACCCGCGTACCGTAGTGCCCTAGACGACGCTCTGCACCTCGACGACGTCGGCCGAGTCGAGCGAGAAGCCGTACGCCTGGTGCGCCTTGACGACCGACTCCGCATCGGGGGCCTCCGAGAGGCAGAACGCGGTCCCGTCCTTGCCCAGGAAGACGTTCAGGCCCTTCACGCCATGCTCGTCGGCCTCGCCGGCCTTGATGCGCTCGCCGATCGCGGCGGCCATCTCGGGGGCGACGTCGCTCATCTCGTGGTGGTCGATGAACTTCGGCACTGCTACTCCTCCTTGTCCGCTTGCTGAACCCCTGCTGGATCGATCCCGGGATCGCCGCCGGTGGCCGCGATCACGAGCCGGCCGAGATAGAGATCCCAGCCCTCGCCGTGGATCTGCCGCGCCTCCTCGGGAAGATCGAGGTGGCGAAGGCGGACGAGCGTGCCCTCGCCGTCTGGCTCGAGCGTCACCTCGACCCGGCTCGACCCTGGCGGCACGCCGTGCGGCCCCGACGACTCCTGCCCCTCCCAGCCCCACGTGAAGACCACGCGGCTCGGCCGGTCGATCTCGACGTACTCGCCGCGGGCGACTATCCGATCGCCCATCTCGACGCGGTAGATGCCTCCGGGCTGGGGGTCGAGATCTGCCTCGCGCCCCTTCCACAGCACCATCTTCTCTGGATCGGTGAAGAACTCGAACACGGTTTCCGGCCGGGCGGCGATCCTGACCTCGCGCTCGACGACGGTTGCGACTTCAGGCTGGTCGACGGCCACGTCGCCTCCTTCCCTCCTCATGCTCTGCGGCGATCTTCAGGCGCTCGAGCCCGTCGCCCCAGAACGTTTCCAGGAACGCCCTCAGGTCCTCGAAGCCTTCGCTTCTGACGCTGTAGAGACGCTTGGTGCCCTCGCGCCGCTCGCTCACGAGCCCCGCATCCTTCAAGACCGTGAGGTGCTGGGACACCGCCGGCCGCGTGATCGAGAACTCGGCGGCGATCTCGCCTGCCGCGCGCTCTCGGTCGGCCACGAGCTCGAGGATGCGGCGGCGGTTCGGCTCCGCGATTGCGCGAAGGGCGTTTTCCACGGGCCTATTGTAAGCAGATAGCTTACGTAAGAGTCAACTAACGCTTTTGGCCCTCGTTAGCATCGGGCAGGGAACACGCCCAAGGAGGACGAGATGGCCCAGCTCAGCGACAAGGCACGCAAACTCTTCGAAGACCCCAACATCCTCTTCGTGGCTACGGTGAACCAGGACGGGTCTCCCCAGGTCACCCCCGTCTGGACGCACGTCGAAGACGGCTACGTCACGTTCAACACCGCGAAGGGCCGCGTCAAGGAGCGCAACATGCGCCGTGAGCCGCGGATCGGGCTTTCGATCACGGCGCGCGACAATCCGATGGAGAAGGTGGACCTCGCGGGACGCGTCGTCGAGATGATCGAGGGCGACGCGGCCGAGGCCCAGATCGACGACCTGTCCGAGAAGTACATCGGGCAACGACCGTACCCCTGGCGGCGGGGCGAGGAGCGCATCAAGGTCATCGTGGAGCCCGTCCGGGTCCACGAGATGTGAGCCTGCTCTACCTCACACGAGAGGATGTGGGCGGCCTCCTTCCGAGCATCTCCGACCAGCTCGACCTCGTCGAGGAGACGTACCGGGCGGTCGGCGCGGGGCGCGTCGAGCTCCCGCCCAAGCCGGGGATCCATCCGCGGCCCGACTCCTTCATCCACGCGATGCCCGCGTACCTGCGCGACGACGACGTCGCGGCGCTCAAGTGGGTGGCCGGCTACCCGGCGAACAAGGAGCGCGGCCTCCCCTACATCACGGGGCTCATCGTCCTGAACGACCCGGAGACGGGCGTGCCGGCGGCGATCATGGACGGAGCCGAGATCACTGCGGCGCGCACCGCTGCGGCGAGCGGCGTCTGCATTCGCAGGTTCGCGCCGGAGGACTGGAGCCGGGCAGCCGTGCTCGGAGCGGGAGAGCAGGGACGGTTCCACGCCCAGGTGCTGAGGGAGCTGAACCCCGAGGTCGCCATCAGGGCCTGGGACCCCCACCCCGAGCGCATCGGGTCGCTGGGAGACAGGGTCGAGGAGGCGACGGGCCCGCGTGAGGCCGTCGAGGAGGCCGACGTCGTGGTCACCGCCGGGCCGATCGTGGAGAAGCCCGATTCCCCGCTCACGCCCGACTGGCTCGCCGACCGCTCACTTGGCCTTCCGATCGACTTCGACTTCTACTTCAGCGCCGACGCGGTGGCCTCCGCCGAGCTCTTCCTCGTCGACGACGTGAGCCAGTTCGAGTACTACCGCTCGCTAGGGCACTTCCAGGGCTGGCCGGAGCCCGAGGGCAGCGTCGGCGAGGCGCTGCTCGCGGGACGGCTCCCCGAACCGGGTGGTGTGCTGCAACCTCGGCATCGGCGCCCTCGACGCCGCGTTCGCGGCACGCGTCCTTGCCGCGGCGCGAGATCGCGGCATCGGCACCGAGCTCCCGATCTAGTCGCGAATCCGGTCGCCGCTCGGATCCCAGAGCGGCTCTTCGGCGACCTCGCCGGCGACCCAGTCGCCGAAGATCTCGACCTCGACGGCCTGGCCGGGCTGCACGGCCGCGCTCGGCAGATAGGCGTACGCGATCGAGCGCTCGACGGAGTAGCCGTAGCCGCCGCTCGTCACGCGGCCGACCGTCTCCCCTTCGACGCGCACCGGCTCGGAGCCGAGCGCGACCGATCGTGGATCGGAGAGGACGAGGCAGGCCAGCCGGCGCTCCGGCTCGGACTTCGACGCGTCCTCGAGCGCCTCGCGGCCGATGAAATCGTCCTTGTCGAGCTTGACGGCGAAGTCGAGCCCGGCCTCGTACGGGTTCTCGTCCGGCGTGATGTCTGCACCCCAGACGCGGTAGCCCTTCTCGAGCCGGAGCGAGTCGATCGCCTTGTAGCCGCCCGCGACGAGGCCATGCTCCTTGCCCGCCTCCCAGATCGCGTCGAAGAGCCGGAGGCCGAACTCCATCGGGCAGTAGAGCTCCCAGCCGAGCTCGCCGACGTACGTGACCCGGAGAGCGAGGCAGGGAACCGGCCCGACCGCGATCTCCCGCGCGCGCATGTACCGAAACGCGTCGTTCGAGAGGTCGGCTTCGGTGAGCGGCTGCAGGATCTCCCGCGCGGCCGGGCCCCAGAGGCCGAGGCAGGCGAAGCGGGACGTCACGTCCTCGACCTGCGCGCTCCCGTCCTCGGGCAGGTGGCGCCGGATCCAGGCGGCGTCGTGGTTTCCGAACGCCGTCCCGGTCACGATCCGGAAGCGGTCCTCGGCGAGGCGCGTGACCGTGAAGTCGCACTCGATCCCGCCGCGCTGGTTCAGCATCTGCGTGTACGTGATCGCGCCGACGTCGCGGGCGACCCGGTTGTCGCACATGCGCTCGAGGAAGTCGGCCGCGCCGGGGCCGACGACGTCGATCTTGGCGAAGGAGGTCTCGTCGAAGAGCGCGGCGGCCTCGCGGCAGGCGCGGTGCTCGGCGCCGATCGCGGGAGACCAGATCTCCCCGGCCCAGCCGCGCGGCCGGAGGCGTCTCGTCCCCGCTCGCCGCGTTCGGCTCGAACCAGTTCGCCCGCTCCCAGCCCGACTTCTCCCCGAAGGACGCGCCGAGCTCCTGGAGCCGCGCGTACGTCGGCGAGAGCCTGAGCGGCCGGCCGGCGAGCCGCTCCTGGCCCGGGTACTTGATGTCGTAGTAGGTCGAGTAGATCTCGTGCGTGCGGGCGAGCGTGTAGTCGCGGCTCCGGTAGTGCGGGCCGAAGCGGCGCGAGTCCATCTCCCAGACGTCCAGGCTCGGGACTCCCTCGACGATCCACTCCGCGACGAGCCGACCCATGCCGCCCGCGCCGGCGAGGCCGTGCGCGCAGAAGCCGGCCGCGACCCAGAAGCCGCGCACGTCGGACTCGCCGAGGATGAACTCGCCGTCGGGGGTGAACGCCTCGGGCCCGTTGACGAGGCTGATGACCTCGGCGTCCTCGAGGTCGGGGACGCGGACGCACGCGTTGGTCATGAGCTCGTGGAAGCGCTCCCAGTCCTCGGGCAGCAGCTTGCCGTTGAAGTCCTCCGGGATGCCGTCGAGCCCCCACGGCGCGGGGTTCCGCTCGTAGCCGCCCATGACAAGGCCGCCCGACTCGCCGCGGAAGTAGACGAGCAGCGACGGGTCGCGCATCGTCGGGATGTCGAGCGGGAGCCCGCTCGGCCGCGTGATGAGGTACTCGTGCGCCATCGGGATGATCGGCACGGTCACGCCCGCGAGACGCCCGATCTCGCCCGCGAACATGCCTCCCGCGTTGACGACGATGCCGGTCTCGATCGAGCCCTTGTCCGTCTCGACGCCGACCACGCGGCCGCCCTCGAGCTCGATCCCGGTCACCCGCGTGTTCGTGTTGATCTCGGCGCCTCGCCGCCGCGCGCCCTCGGCGAGCGCGAACGTGAGCTGGCTCGGGTCGATGTAGCCGTCGGTCGGAAGGTAGGCCGCACCGAGCACGCCGTCGGTGGACATCGGCGGGAAGAGCCGGCCGCCCGCTCGGCGGAAACGAGCTCGAGCGGCAAACCGAAGGTCTTCGCCCAGCCCGCCTGGCGGCGAAGCTCCTGCATCCGCTCCTCCGACGAGGCGAGCCGGAGGGAGCCGACCTCGTGCCAGCCGGTCTCGAGGCCGACCTCCTCCTCGAGCGTCCGGTAGAGGTCGACCGAGTTCATCATCATCTTGGTCAGGCTGATGGAGCCGCGCAGCTGGCCGACCAGGCCGGCGGAATGGAAGGTCGAGCCGCTGGTCAGGTCCGCGCGCTCGCACGAGGACGACGTCGTCCCAGCCGAGCCGCGCGAGCCAGTAGAGGATCGAGGCGCCGCCGACCCCGCCGCCGATGACGACGGCGCGCGCGCGAGACCTCACGCGATGCTCCCCTCGACCACCGGGCGATACTACGCGGTCGTGGAGTTGATCCAACACCCCCCGTCGGTGGTGCTCATCGCCGTCGAGGGCGGCGAGGTGGTGCTCGTGCGCCAGTCGCGGCCGGGCTCCGGGACCCGCACGCTCGAGCTCCCGTCCGGAAAGCTCGAGGAGGGCGAGGCTCCTGCGGACGCCGCCGCCCGAGAGCTCGCGGAGGAGTGCGCGCTGGCCGCCGAAGTGCTGAGCGCCATCGGGACGTTCTGGGCCGCGCCTGGCTATTCGACCGAACTCGTGCACGTCTTCGAGGCGAGCGGCCTCAGCGAGGCGGATCCCGCCGAGCTCGACGACGACGAAGACATCGAGGTGGAACGGCTCCCGCTCGTTGGCGCCCTGGAAGCGCTCGACGACGCGGCGTCCATCGCCGCGTTCGCCCTCTGGCTCGAGCGGCAGTGACGAGCAGGTCGGCCTGGCTCCGCGACCTCGAGGGCTCGCTCGCCGAAGACGAAGGCGGTGACGAGCTCGCGACCGCGCTCGTCGTCCTGGCCTCGGTGGCCGGTCAGGGGATTCAGATCGGCGAGGACGAGGCGCACGGAGCGAGCCGGCGGGCGTTACTGCTCCTCACCGCGGGCGGCGACCCCGACCGCGGCCTCGACCTCAACGGCCGCGCGGTCACCGCGCTCGCGGAGGAGGTGCGAACCGTCGACCGGCAGCTCGCGTTGGAAAGCGGCCTGGACGAGCTGAAGGCCGCGGCCAAGGGGCTTCCCCACGTCTCCGAGGCACTCACGGCACTGCGCGCCACGCCGGATGTGGCGTGGCGCGCATATGCCTGTTCTCTCTTGGCCGAAGAGCTCGGCGCCGGCTAGCTACTTGCCCGCCGGTGCGGCTCCGGCTGTGGGACGCTCGTACTGCTCCTCGATCCGCTCGCAGCTCTTCCTCGGTGCCCATTCGGATCGGGCCCTTAAACCAATGGCGAGCCGAGATGAACCCACCAGCCTCCGAAGAAGAGCCCGATGCCCGCGAACCAGAGGATCGTGTAGTTGGACGAATCGTCCAGTCGAAGCCCGTCTGCCCACGGAAGACCAGCCCGGGACGAGCGGGATCATGAAGAGGATGGTGATCAACGGCAACCCAGGCGATCGCGAGCGAGGTCGATCCACTTGTAGTGCTTGCCGAGGCTCCAGGCGCCTCGCTCGCAGCTGTCGCCCTGGCGCGTAGCGAAGGATAGACCGGGAGCACGAACGCGATGTAGAGGCCGATCACGGCAATCGCGGTGCCGACCGCGTACCCGACGAGGTAGTTCCAAACCGTCGGGATCATCAAGTGCCTGCGAGAGACGCCGATCCCGAACAGCGACCACGCGGCACGCGGTCGCGCGCGACGCGCCGCCAGACTGATGGCCCGGGACGGCGCCGTCGCGCGAGAACGCGAACATCATCCGCGACGCCGAGGTCGACGGACGCTGTCACGCAGAAGAACTGTGCGATGACGCAGATGAAGAGCAAGGCCTCCGCCCAGTTCTGGCTCATCGACGTCCGCCAGATCCACGGGGACGACGAAGCCCGAGGGTTGCGTTCGAGCGCCCCCTCGGTGCTCGGGATCGCGAATGTGACCGCCACGAGGAGGATCCAGCCGAAGATCACCGAGACAACGACGGACATCAACATGCCCGATCGCGGCCATCCGGGAGGCGTTGTTGGTTTCCTCGGCGGTGTGCGCCGAAGCGTCGAAGCCCGTGATCGTGTACTGGGCGAGCAGCATGCCGAGTCCGAACACGAACCAGAACGCGAGCTCGAATGAGGTCGTATCCGTCTCCGAAGCCAGAGTTGTTGATCGTCTATCGTGAACACATAGGAGAACGACTGGTGGTTGTCCGGAACGATGATCAGGACGAGCACGATGAACGCGACCCCGACCATGTGCCACCAAGCGGAGATCATGTTCAGGCCCGCGACGTCATGCTGATGTTCGAAGAAGTTGATCAGGGCAGGCGCCGATCAGGAACAGCGCGTACAGATGTAGGTCGACGTCGAACGAGCGCCGAACTATCGTTCATGTGCTCGGGTAGTAGAACCAGAAGTCGAGGAGCGCCGTCCCGAAGATCGCGAGCCCGTAGCCGATCGCCGCCGTGACGGCGATCTGGCCGATCAGGTTGAACCAGCCGGTCGACCCAGCCCCAGCCCGGGCTGCCGAGCTTTGACGCCCAGTAATAGAGGCCGCCGGCCGTCGGATACGCCGAGGCGATCTCGGCCATCGCGAGCGCGATGATGGTCGACATGAGGCCGACGAGCAGCCAGCCCCAGGTCATCGACGATCGGGCCGCCGTGCTCGAAGCCGATGTAGTACGAGGTCAGGCACCCCGCGAGGATCGAGATGATCGTGAACGAGATCGCGAAGTTGCTGGAACCCGCCCATCGCCCGGAAGAGCTCCTGCGCGTAGCCGAGGCGATGGAGCATCTTCTCGTCGTCCGGAATGGCTGCGTGCCGGTGCCGACCTGCTCTTCGCGTGCTCATGCCGCTTCCTCCTGAGTCTGAGACCGCGTATTAGGACGCCCTCGGGCGGACGCTGTCAAGCCATCCGGGCGTTAGGATCGCCCGCATGACGCTGAAGGAGCTGACTGCCGAGATCGAGAGCGGCGCGATCGACACGATCGTCGTCGCCTTCACCGACATGCAGGGCCGCCTCATGGGCAAGCGCGTCCAGGGGCAGTTCTTCCTCGAGGGCAGGTCGCGGAGCACGGCGTCGAGGGCTGCAACTACCTGCTCGCGCTCGACATGGAGATGGACCCGATCCCCGGCTATTCGATCGCGAACTGGGAGCGCGGCTACGGCGACTTCCTCCTGCAGCCCGACCTGGACACGCTGCGGCCGATTCCGTGGCTCGAGGGGACGGCGCTCGTCCTCTGCGACGTCGCTCTGGCACGACGGCACGCCGGTCGACCCGTCGCCACGGCAGGTCCTGAAGCGGCAGGTCGAGCGCGCCGCGGAGCTCGGCTACACGCCGATGTTCGGCTCCGAGCTCGAGTTCTACCTCCTCAAGGAGACCTACGCCGAGGCTCACGCGAAGCGCTACGAGGACCTGACGCCGTCGGTGCCCTACATCCTCGACTACCACATCCTCGCCACGACCTACGACGAGCCCTTCCTCCGCCAGATCCGCAACCACATGCAGGCGGCGCGGGATCCCGGTCGAGAGCTCGAAGGGCGAGGCGTGGCCCGGCCAGCAGGAGGTCAACTTCCGCTACGCGCGCGCCCTCGCGATGGCCGACAACCACACGGTCTACAAGAACGGCGCCAAGGAGATCGCGCACCTGAACGGCTGCTCGATCACGTTCATGGCCAAGCCCGACCACACGTGGATCGGCAACTCCTGCCACATCCACGCGAGTCTCTGGCGCGACGACGAGAGCGCGTTCGCGGGCGAGTCCGACGTCTTCAAGCAGTTCCTCGCCGGCCAGATCGCGTGCTTCCGCGAGCTCGCCCTCTTCCTCGCGCCGAACGTGAACTCCTACAAGCGCTACGCCGCCGGGAGCTGGGCGCCGACCACGCTCGCCTGGGGGCACGACAACCGCACGTGCGGCTTCCGCATCGTCGGCCACGGGAACGGCCTCGCGCGCGCGAGACGCGGATCCCCGGCGGGGACGTCAACCCGTATCTCGCCTTCGCCGCGGTCTTGGCGGCAGGCCTCCACGGCATGGAGAACCAGCTGGAGCTGCCGCCGCCGCTCGAGGGCAACGCCTACGAGTCCGACGCCGAGCGCTTCCCGCACTCGCTGCGCGACGCGATCGCCGCGCTCGAGAACGGGACGATGGCCCGCGCGGCGCTCGGGGACGACGTCGTCGACCACTACCTGAACTACGCGCGCACCGAGCAGCGGCTCTTCGACCAGGTCGTGACCGGCTACGAGCGGGAGAGGCTCTTCGAGCGTGGCTAAGCCCGCTGATCGGGATCACGACGTACGTGGTGCCGGCGAAGTGGAGCTACTGGGATCTCGAGGCCGCGCTCGTCCCCGCCGCGTACGTGCAGGCGGTGGAGCGGGCCGGCGGGCGGGCGCTGCTCGTCCCGCCGGCGAGCGACGCGCGTCGACGAGACCCTCGACGGGCTCGACGGGCTCGTCTTCTCAGGCGGCTCCGACCTCGACCCGGCGCTCTACGGCCAGGAAGCGCACGAGGAGACCTTCGGCATCGTCCGCAGCGCGACGACGCCGAGCTCGCGCTGCTCGCGCGGCGCGCTCGAGCGCGACATGCCGGTCCTCGCGATCTGCCGCGGGAGCCAGGTGCTGAACGTCGCCCGCGGCGGCGACCTCGTCCAGCACCTGCCCGAGGTCGTCGGGGACGAAAAGCACAAGCACAACCGCCCGGGATCTTCGCCGACCACGACGTCGACCTCGTCCCGGGAACCCGCATCCAGAGCCTGCTCGGCGACCGCGCGCCGGTCAAGAGCCACCACCACCAGGGCTTCGGGAGGCTCGGCGCAGGGCTGCAGGAATCGGCCCGCGCCGACGACGGGACGATCGAGGCCGTCGAGGATCCCGCGCAGCGCTTCGCCGTCGGCGTGCTCTGGCACCCCGAAGCAGGGGAGGACTTCGCCCTCTTCCAGGGCCTCGTCGACGAGGCTCGCCGGTACGCCGAAGAGCGCCGCTAGCCCTGGCAGCTATGAATGCCGGTCAACGTCGAAGCTGTCGAGGTTCGCGTCGTCGAACGCGTGCAGGTTCTTGAACTGCACCTGGACGTGTCTGCGCGCCAGCGTCGTGCTTACCGCCCATTCATAGGACGCCGTCGTCGGACGCGGCTTCTGCACGCCGACCTTGCCGGTGTTGTCGAAGAAGCGCACCGCCGGGCCGACCTGTGACTCCGTTGACGAGCACGCGCACGAACATCGCGGCGTAGCTTGTGGCCTGCGAATCCGCCGCCGCTGTTGAAATCGCGCACGCTAGCCGGTCGCAGAGAAGCGGATGAGCAGCGGGCCGTCCGCGGTCAGCGTTGGCGACTGATCGTGGCTGCCGGAACGTTGATGAAACCAGCCCGACGGCGTGCTCGCGTGGTTGCACCGGTCTTGAACGGCGATCTGGTCGGAGGCGCCGTTGTCAGCCGCGCCGATCGCGCCGACCACGAGCACTCCAGCGACGAGGACGGCGGCCGCGAACACCGCGATCAACCTTGGCTTTGTGAACATCGAGGGGCTCCTTGTTCGAGTGGCCTCCATCCTGCCCTCTGGAGCCGGACGACTCAAACGGGCAGGAGCCTCCGTTCAGGCGAGGCGCTACTCTCTGGACGCAGTGAGACGCATCGCCCTGCTCTCGCTTGCGGTATTCGCCCTCGCCGCCCTGGCCGGGTGCGGCGCCGCCAGCGACCAGACACAGGAGCAGACGCTCACTCCTGCGCAGGTCCGGCAGACGTTCAAGCAGGCGACCGGGCGGCCGCTCGAGCCTGCGGCTGTCAGCGATCCCGCCTGGGACCAGCTCGGCTACGGGCTCGACATGCCGCAGTCGCTCGTCGACCGCTACGGGATCTTCAACGTCTACGTCGGCAAGCCTGGCAAGAGCGCCTCGCTCGCCTCCTTCTTCAAGGACAAGGACACGGACAAGCCGCTCGCCCGGAGCGCCGGCGGCATCTACTGGGAGCTCGACTCGCAGAGCAAGACCTGGGTCGCCTACAAGCGCTACGGCGGGAACGTCGTCCTCGTCTGGTTCAGCGGCTCGAAGGAACAGGCCGCAGACGAGCGCTTCGACCGGCTCGACTGATCCTCGCGGACTCCTCTACCGGTCTTCCGCGGTTAAGCCTTCCGCCGTTTCGCGGTATGGGGACGCGCCGGACGGAAAGGTCGCCGTCATCACCGGCGCGGCCGGCGGCATCGGCCGGGAAGCCGCGATCCTCTTCTCGGAGGAGGGCGCGAGCGTCTGCGTCGCCGACGTCGATCCCGAGAAGGGCGAGGCGACCGCAGCCGAGTGCCGCGAGGCCTTCTTCCAGGAGGTCGACGTCGCCGACCCCGACAGCGTGCAGGCCATGTACGCCGCGGCGGCCGAGCGCTACGGCGGAGTCGACGTCCTCTACAACAACGCGGGGATCATGCCCGCGGACGACGCCTCGGTCCTCGAGACGGAGGTCGAGGCGTGGCAGCGCGTGCAGGACGTCAACACGAAGGGCGTCTTCCTCTGCTGTAAGCACGGGATCCCGCATCTGCTCGAGCGCAGCGGCGGCTCGGTCATCAACGTCGCCTCGTTCGTGGCTCTCGCCGGCGCGGCGACGTCGCAGATCTCCTACACCGCGTCGAAGGGCGCCGTCCTCTCCCTGAGCCGGGAGCTCGCCGTCGAGTTCGCACGGCGAGGCGTGCGCGTCAACGCGCTGTGCCCCGGCCCGGTGGAGACGCCGCTCCTCATGCGGCTCCTCGACGAGACTCCGGAGCGCTCGAACGCCGGCTCGTCCACCTGCCATGGGCAGGCTGGCCCAGGCGAAGGAGATCGCCTACGGCGCGCTCTTCCTCGCCAGCGACGAGTCGTCGTACGTGAACGGCGCGACCTTCCTCGTAGACGGCGGCCTCACCGCCGCCTACGTCACTCCCGAGTAGCTCTCAGGCGCCGAGCACGTTGACCGCACGCGCCGCGACCAGGAGCACGGCGCCGACCGAGATCAGGGCGTCGAGACCCATGAGCGTCTTGGCGCGGCGGGTCAGCGGCATGGCGTCCGTCGGGCTGAAGGCGATGCCGTTCGTGAGCGCCACATACGCGTAGTCCTCGAGTCGTGGGTGCCAGCCGGTGTGCGCCAGGCGGTCGTTGTCGTCCTGCGGGAACCAGAAGTCGGGCCGTCTGCGCCCGCGTTTGGCGCGCGCCCGAGGGCCGCCGGCATCGAGGCTCCAGTAGAGGAGCCCGAAGACGATCACATTCGTGAGCCAGAGGACGGCACCGCTCATGAGGAGCTGCCCGCCTGAGAGGTCGCTGCTCGGCCTGCCGTGACGAGCGCAGCGATGAGGAGCGCCGAGTCCGCACAGATTGGCGGAGAGGACGACGAAGATCACCGTGATGTCCACGGTCCTGGGGGCGTCGAGGGCGATCGCGCCGACGAGGAGGACCTCGGGAATGGCCACGATCGAGCCAGATCCAGCCCGGGACGTCGACGAGCTCCCAGCCCTCCATCATGCTGACAACCGCGAGCAGAACCAGGAGCCCGAATGCTGCGAACGCGAAGGACGTCGCCTCGAGACGGGCCTCGTAGCGGCTTCCTTCCGGTTCCGGCTTGGACACCCAGACGTGGTTCGGCGGCTACGGGGCTTGCCCTGCCGGGCTCAGCGGCGGCCTTCGAAGCGCCCCTGCTCCTCGGCGGTGCGCTCGGCTGTCGGGATCGCCTCGAGCCTCTCGTCCGGAATCGGCTCGCCGCTCTCGACCGAGAGGCCGTAGGTGCCCGCGTCGACGCGGGCCTCCGCGCGCTCCACCGCGGCGAGCTCATTCAGGAGGCGCTCGCGAAGACCGGCCTCGAACTCGTCTTCGTACAGCTCGCTGCCCTGGTCGCCGAGATGCTGGTCGACGGTCGAGAGCTCGCCGTCGCTCTGACCAGCCTGCTCGGCAAGCGCCCGTTCGATCCGCTGCCGCTCCCGGCGAAGGAGCTCGCGTGCCTGTTCGGCGTCCACGTGGTGACTCTACCGACGCCGGTCGATCGCTCAGCGCTCGACGAGCTTCGACTTGTACTCGCTCCGCTGCAGGCTTCCCCACGGGACGAGCTCGACTCGGGTCTGCACGACGAGCACGCTCCGCAGCCGCTCGCCGATCGCCTGCGCCAGCTCGTCATCCGGAGACGTGTCCTCGGCGAGCTCGACCGCGACCGGGAGCGGCGGCTCCTGCTTCACGCCCGGATCCCGAGGCCTGACGAGGATGTTGCCGCTGACCTCGGCGCGAACGCGTTCACGACCTCGCGGACGGCCGACGGGAAGACGTTCACTCCGCGGACGATAAGCATGTCGTCCGTGCGCCCGAGGCAGCGGACACGGGGGCTCGTCCGGCCGCAGGCGCACGGGCTTGTCCGAAACTCGACGTGATCGCGGGTCCGGAAGCGGAGGAGCGGCGCCGCGCGGTGCTGCAGGTGGCTCAGGACGAGCTCGCCCTTCGCGCCGTCGATGATCGCGATCGCCTCGCCGCTCTCCGGGTCGATCAACTCGGCGTGCACGAAGCCGCGCGCGCCGAGGTGCATTCCGTCCTGCTCTTCGCACTCGCCCCAGAGCGACGCGCCGATGTCTCCGATGCCCATCGCCTCAGTGACCTTCGCGCCCCAGCCGTCCTCGAGCTTGGCGCGAAAGGCCGGCTCCCCGCCTCCGGGCTCGCCGGCCACGAGCACACGACGCACGCTCGAGCCGCGCAGGTCCTTGCCACGCGCGGAGGCCCACTCGAGCAGGTGGGCGGCGTAGGAGGGCGTGAGCACGGCGGTTTCCGGCTCGAGCAGCTCGATGGCGAGCATGAGGCGCTCCGTGTTTCCCGTGCCCACCGGGATGTGGCTGAGCCCGATGCGCTCGAAGGCGTCGAGTGCCGCGCCCGCGACGAAAGGGCCCGCGTTGTAGGTCGACACGATGCGCTCGCCCGCCGAGACACCTGACGCCGCATAGCTCCGCGCCGAGCCCTTGATCCAGTTGTCGAGGTCGCCCGCGGTAAGCGGGATGTAGCTCGGCGTTCCGGTCGTGCCGCTCGTGGAGTAGATGCGGGCGATCTCGCCGCGCTCGACGCAGAGGTGGGTCCCGATCGGGTTTTCCCGCGTCGCGGTCGCCTTCACCTCGCTCTTCTCGGTGAGCGGCAGGCGCGCGATGTCTTCGAGGCCGCCCGCTTCTTCAGGGCGTCGAGATTCCTGCCGCGCCGAGCTTTCGCGGTAGAACGCCGAGCGCTCGAAGAGGTAGGCGACCTGGGTGCGATAGCTCGCGTCGTCGAGGGCGAGCTGCTCCTCCCAGGGGAGGCTCTCGACCTCCGGCTCGAGCATCACTCCGCCGGAGGCTCGTACGTCACGGCGTCCTCCGCGGCGGCGGCAAGGAGGAAGCCGATGGGGCTCTCCTGTTCCTCGGCGAGATGGGCGAGGAGGCCGGCGGTGCGGGCGAGGATGGGAATCGCCTTGACGGTGGCCGCGGCGAAGCCCAGGTCGAGCAGCACGGCGGCGATCGGCATCGCGACGTTCATTGTCAGCGGCTTGCCCCAGGCCTCGGCGACGGCGTCGCGGAAGGCGCGCGCGAGGGCGACGTGCGGCCCGCTCGCGCCGCGCTCGTCGGCGAGCTCGAGAATTCGCTCGGCCCGCGGGTCGAGCGGCCGGTGCACCGGGTGCCCGAAGCCCGGCACCTTGCCGCCCGTCTCCTTGATCGCCCCGGCGAGCTCGGCCGCAGCCGCCTCGGGCTCGGCCCCCGCCGCGACCTTCGCCTGCGCCTCCTCGAGCAGCCGCGCGCATTCCTCCGAGGTGCCGAGGACGACCGGGCCGGCTCCGAGAATCCCCGCCGCGACCGCGCCCTGAAGGGCCGCGGGGTCGGCAGCGAGCGTCATTCGCGCGGCGACGTTGGTCGGCATCATCCCGTGCTCGGCGATGGCGACGAGCAGCAGGTCGAGGAAGTAGCGCTCGTCGTCCGTCGGCTCGCGGCCGGTGAGGAGGAGATGGAAGTACTCGGTGAAGGTCAGGCGACCCATGAGGTCGCCGGCCAGATCCCGCCCGCGCACCTCGACGCGATCCGGGTAGGCCTGGCTCAGGTGCGTGACGGGCTCTCCCGGCCTGCCGATCTGCATGGCGCATCTTGCCCTTAACTGCGAAGCCCCGCCGGAGCGGGGCTTCGTGTAGCAGGCCTGTAAGCCGGATCCTGTCGAGGGTGACCATCCATCTAGGCCACCGGTTCCCCGATGGCTCGAGCAACGCACCCGGCTCCTCGGCGGGCCGCCTGAAGCGGAGCCTGTTCGCCTTGCACCGGACGGGGTTTGGCTAGCCGTCGTGTCACCACGACGCTGGTGGGCTCTTACCCCACCCTTTCACCCTTGCCTTCGGCGTCTCCGGAGAGAGACGTTTCGCCGCTGGCGGTCTCCTTTCTGTGCCACTTTCCGTCGGCTTTCGCCGCCTGGGATTTCCCCAGCGTCCTGCCCTGCGGTGTCCGGACTTTCCTCGGACCGACCCGCCGAAGCGGCCCGGCCCGCGATCACCCGGCCTGCACGGTCAATTGTAGCCCCGATTCCGCTCCTGCCTCGAAGCGGGTACCGCACTGCGGGCAGAGGATCGCCCCGCCCGTGTGGAGGACGAACTCGCCGCAGACTGGGCACTCGAGGCTCGCGCCGCGCATGAGCGCCAGGAGCTCCTGGTCGAGCGTGCGGTTGAGGGCCACGATCTCCGTCATCAGACTCGCCTGAAGACCCCGATCACCTTGCCGAGGATCTGGACGTGGGTCGGATAGAGCGGCTCGAGGGTCTCGTTCTCGGGCTGGAGCCGGATGCGCCCGTTCTCGCGGAAGAAGCGCTTCACGGTCGCCTCGTCGGCGGCCTCGTCCTCGCCGGCGAGCGCCACGACGATGTCGCCGTCGCGCGCCGTCTGCTGCTTCTGCACGACGACGTAGTCGCCGTCGAGGATGCCGGCGTCGATCATGCTCTCGCCCTTGACGCGGAGCAGGAACTCGTCCCCTCCGGCGGTCAGCGGCTCCGGCACAGCGAGGTAGTCCTCGATGTTCTCCTCCGCGAGGAGCGGGCCGCCTGCGGCGATCTCGCCGACGAGCGGCAGGCGCCGTGGGTCGGGCGCGGCGGCGCGCATGGGACGCGGGCCCGAGGCGCGCTCGCGGCCGACGACCTCGAGGGCGCGAGGCTTGGTCGGGTCGCGGCGCAGCATCCCGGCACGCTCGAGATTCGCGAGGTGCGCGTGCACCGTCGAGGGCGAGGCCAGGCCCACCTCCTCGCCGATCTCGCGCACGGTCGGTGGATACCCGTGCTTGGCGGCGTAGCTGACGACGAAGTCGTAGATCTCCTGCTGGCGCTTGCTCAGCATGCTCGGCTCCCTGGTCGAACGTCTGTTCGCATCACGGTAGCGCGGCTTTCGGACGGAGTCAAACTCCCCCATCGCTACAATGCGGCTTCGCGCGCTGGTGGCGGAATTGGTAGACGCGCAAGGTTGAGGGCCTTGTGCCCCTTGCGGGGCGTGGAGGTTCAAGTCCTCTCCAGCGCATAGCACGCAGCGCGAAGGCACCCCGAAGAGGGTGCCTTCGTTCTTCCCCCGTCGCTAAGGTACGCGCGGCTCGTGCGCGAACTTTGTGGAGAGGCGATCGACGCGGCGACAGTCGGCGGGGCCGGCTACGCGGACGCGCGCGCGGTGACGCGCCGGGCCCAGCACGTGGCGACGAAGAACGGCGAGGTCGAGTCGGTCTCGGACGGCGAGACCGAAGGCGTCGGCGTCCGTGTCCTCGTCAACGGCGCCTGGGGATTCGCGTGCGACCGCCGGCTGACGGAGGAAGGAGCACGGTCCGCGGCCGAGCGAGCAGTCGCATTCGCGCGCGCGAGCGCGGCCGGTCCGGGAGACGCCAGGTCGAGCTCGCGTCCGCGCCGGCCGAGAAGGGCGAGTACCGGACATCCGCCGAGCGCGACCCGCTGGACGTCCCGCTCTCCGAGAAGGTCGAGCTCTGCCTCCGGGCCGAAGGTGGGGATGAGGCACGAGGACGTGAAGATCACGGAGGCGACCCTCCGCGCCCAGCGCGAGGAGCGGGCGTTCCAGTCCTCCGAGGGCGCCGACGTCTACCAGGAGTTCGTGGAGTGCGGAGGCGGGATCGACGCGCTCGCCATCCGCGACGGCAAGGTTCAGATCCGCAGCTATCCGAGCGCGCACGGAGGCTCGAGCTCGCAGTCGGGCTGGGAGTACGTCGAGGGCCTGGACCTGCCGGGGAACGCGCCGCGGGTCGCCGAGGAGGCGGCCGCCCTCCTTCGCGCCGACCCGTGCCCGTCGGGAGTGATGACGGTCGTCCTCGACAGCGAGCAGATGGTGCTGCAGGTGCACGAGTCGGTCGGCCACCCGACCGAGCTCGACCGGGTCTACGGGACCGAGGCGGCCTACGCGGGCACGAGCTTCCTCAAGCCGGGAGACCTCGGCAGCCTCCGCTACGGCTCCGACCTCATGAACATCACCGCGGACTCGACGACCGCCGGCGGGCTCGGCACCTTCGCCTACGACGACGAGGGCGTGCCCGCAGGACGGCAGCCCGTCGTCGAGAGGGGCGTCCTGAAGGGCTTTCTCTCGTCCCGCGAGACCGCGCGGATGATCGGAGCGGGGAACGGCGGCTCGATGCGCGCCGACGGCTGGAGCCGGATGCCGCTCGTCCGCATGACGAACCTGCACCTCGAGCCGGGCGAGGGGTCATTCGACGATCTGCTCGCCGACGTCGACGACGGCATCTTCATGTGCACGAACAAGAGCTGGTCGATCGACGACAAGCGCCTCAACTTCCAGTTCGGGACGCAGATCGCGTGGGAGATCAAGAACGGCGAGCTCGGGCGCATGCTCCGCGACGCGACCTACATGGGCACGACGCCGATCTTCTGGTCAGGGCTCGACGCGGTCGGCGGGCCCGACGAATGGGAGCTCTACGGATTGACGAACTGCGGCAAGGGCCAGCCGGGCCAGCACGCGCACGTGTCCCACGGCACCGCTCCCGGTCGCTTCCGCAACGTCCAGGTTGGCGTCCGTGATGTCTGACGGCCGAGCGCTCGAGCTCGCCGATCGCGCCTGGCGGGCCGCCGAGGCGGACGAGGCGGATGCCGTCGTCCAGGTCGAGGAGTCCGGGTTCGCGCGGTTCGCCGGCTCCGAGGTCCACCAGCCGACGCTGATCAGCGACGAGTCGATCACGCTCCGCGTCGTCCGGGACGGGAAGGTCGGCTGTGCGGTCACGAACCGAACCGACGACGAGGGTCTCCGGGAGATGGCACGGCGCGCCGCCGAGGCGGCCGACAGCGCACCCGCGGATCCCGGGTATGCAGGGCTGCAGCCGCCGGCCGCCGTCCCCGACGTGGCCGGTTACGACGAAGAGACCGCGGTGCTGACCCCCGAGGAGCAGGCCGCGCTCGCCGCGCAGGCGATCGAGGCCGTGCCCGAGTACGGCCTCTACGGCTATTTCACGAGCGGCGCGACCGAGACGGCGGTGGCCTCGAGCACCGGCCATGCGGTCAGCCAGGGAATGACCGACGCGAGCGTCCTCGCCATCGCGGCCTCGGACGACGCCTCCGGGTACGCGGAGGAGACGTCCTGGAAGGCGGGCGACCTCGACCCGGCGGGCTGCGCGCGGGAAGCTGCCGAGAAGGCGGGCAGGACGCGCGGCGCGACGGAGATCGAGGCCGGCACGCACGCAGCCATCCTCGAGCCCTACGCCTTCTCCGAGCTCCTCTGGTACTTCGGGTTCAGCTCCCTCGGAGCCCTGTCCTGCCTCGAGGGCCGCAGCTACCTGAGCGGGAGGCTCGGAGAGAAGCTCTTCGACGAGAAGTTCACGCTGATCGACGACGGTCTCGACCCCGAGGGCATGCCCAAGGCGTTCGACCTCGAAGGCGTGCCCAAGCAGCGCGTCACGATCGTCGAGGACGGCGTCGCGAAGGACGTCGTCTGGGACCGCCGCACCGCGAAGCGCGCCGGCGAGGGCAAGGAGTCCACCGGCCACGCTCTCACCGCGCCCGCGCAGGGATTCGGACCGCTGCCGCTCAACCTCTCGGTGAGCGCCGGCGACGTCCCGACCGGCGAGCTGCCGGAGCGGGTGGGTGACGGCATCTACGTCACCCGGCTCCACTACCTCGGCGTCGTCGACCCGCGCGAGGGGATCATCACCGGCATGACGCGCGACGGCACGTTCAAGATCGAGGGCGGTAAGGTGACCAAGCCGCTCGTGAACCTCCGCTTCACCACGTCGTTCCCGAAGCTCGTCGAGGGGATTCTCGGCCTCTCCGACGAGGTCGTGCTCGTGAACCGCAGCGACTACTACGACGAGCGCTACCCCTTCGGGACGCGGGTGCCCGCGATCGCCACGAGCGCGTTCACGATCGTCGGAACGGGATCGGGGCCCGGCCTCTAGTGCCCACTCTCCTCGTCGGCACGCGGAAGGGCCTCTTCGTCCTCTCCTCCGACGAGGACCGCCGCGACTGGGAGGTATCCGAGCCGCTGCTGACGGGCTGGGAGGTCTTCCACGCCGTTCCCGACCCGCGTGACGGCTCCGTCTACGCAGCGACGAACAGCTTCGTCTACGGCGCCACGGTGCACCGCTCGGAGGATCGCGGCGAGACCTGGACGCGCGCCGAGGAGCTCGGCCTCCCCGAGGAAACCGGCCTCACGCTCGAGAAGACCTGGCACGTTCGGCCGGGGCGCGAGGGCGAGAACGGCCGGCTCTGGCTCGGCGGCGCACCGGGCGTCCTCTTCCGGAGCGACGACTTCGGCCGCACGTGGGAGACCGTGCAGAGCCTCGTCGGGCACGAGTCGCGGGAGAAGTGGAACCCGGGCGCGGGCGGGATGTGCTGCCACTCCATCCAGCTCGACCCGGACGACCCCAACCGGATGTACGTCGCGATCTCCGCCGCGGGGACCTTCCGCACCGAGGACGGCGGCGAGTCCTGGGAGCCGGCCAACTCCGGCGTGGCGGCCGACTTCTTCCCGGACAACCCCTTCCCCGAGGTCGGGCAGTGCGTGCACAAGCTGCTCGTCCACCCCGCCCGGCCGGAGCGCCTCTGGCAGCAGAACCACTGCGGCGTGTACCGCTCGGACGACCACGGCCGAAACTGGGAGCGCCTCGAGGGCAACGGGCTCCCGAGCGGCTTCGGCTTCCCGATCATGCTCGACCCGTCGGATCCGGACACCGCCCTCGTCATCCCGGAGGAGGGCGCCGAGAACCGCGTCACCCCTGACGGGCGGCTGGGCGTCTACCGCACACGCGACGGCGGTCAGAGCTGGGAGCTCCTCGAGGGCGGCCTGCCGGAGCCGGCCTGGGTGGCGGTGCTCCGCGAGTCGTCGTCGTTCGACGACAGGCGGCGTCTATTTCGGGACGCAGAGCGGCTCGGTCTTCGCGAGCGCCGACGGCGGCGACAGCTGGGTCGAGGCCGCGACGCACCTTCCGCCGATCCTGTCCGTCGAGGCGGCCGACTGGCGGTAGTCCTCCTCCCGGGGATGCTCGCCGCCGAGGTCGGCGGGCAGCGCCGCTTCGACGTCGAGGCGGACACCGTCGGCTCCGCGCTCCGCTCCCTGCCGGTCGCCAACCTGGTCTTCGACGAGCGCGGGCAGCTACGGCAGCTGGTGAACGTCTACGTGGACGGCACCGACGTCCGCGAGCACGAGGGCATGGACACGCGCCTCACCGGCAGCGAGGAGATCCGCCTCGTCGCTGCAATCGCCGGCGGCTAGGTAGCCGCTCTGGGCGGCGGCGGCTTCGCAGGGCGAGGCAGCGAGCTACGCCCGACCGCCTGACGACGCTCGCGGCGAGGGATCCTGCGCTCGAAGTCCCTCGCCGTACCCGTCGATACTGACTCGAGGCCTGCTCGCTTGCCTCCTTTGCGAGCGTCAGCCGCCAGACGGCTCAGTGCCTAAAGGACGTAAAAGAGCGCGACGGTGTTGATGCCGAAGAGCGCGGCGACGACGAGCGTGAGCCGCGTCAGGTTCCGCTCGACGATGTGCTGGCCGCCCTGCGACGCGGGCGTGAAGCCCATGCCGCCGAAGCCCGTGTCGCGCCCCGAGTGCATGAGCACGAGGACGACGAGAATCACGGACAGGAGCACCTGAACGACTGGCAGGATGACGTCGAACACGGCCTCAGGATAGCGAGAGGCCTCAGGTGACAGCGTCGAGGACGGTTCGCACCAGGTCCTGCGCGATCCTGTCCTTCGTCACGTAGCCGGACGCGCCCGCGTCGTAGGCCTTCTCCACGTCCTCGGCATACGAGGAGCCGGTGAGGACGACGACGACGGTGGCGGGCGCCTCGGTACGGATGCGTCGCTCGCCTCGAACCCGTCCACGACCGGCATGCTCAGATCCATGAGGACGACGTCGGGCTCGAGCTCTCCGGCGAGCCGCATCGCCTCCTCCCCGTCATGTGCCCGGCCGGCGATCTCGATCTGGGACTCGATGCCGAGGATCGCCTCGAGGGCGTCCATGAAGAGCGGGTCGTCGTCGGCGATCAGGACGCGAACGGATGGGGTCATGCGGTCGTCCGCCGGATCTCGAGGCCGCTCGCGGTCCCGACGTGCTCGACCTGAAGCGTCGCGTGCTCGAGCCCGAAGCGCTCGGCGAGCATGCGCTCGAGCTCGAGGCGGATCCGGTGGCAGTCCGCGCCCGGCTCGACGAGCACGTGCGCGGAGAGCGCCGGAAAGCCGTCGGTCACCGTCCAGACGTGCAGGTCGTGCGTCTCGACGACCCCGTCGTGCTCCACGATCGCGCGACCGACCTCGGCCGGCGGAGCGGATGAGGGCGCGCCCTCGAGGAAGATCCGCCCGGACTCCCGCAGGAGCGTGATGCTCGCCCCGAACATGAGCCCGGCCACGAAGAGCGATGCGATCGGATCGAAGCGGTTCCATCCCGTGGCGAGGATCAAAACGCCCGCCAGGGCGGTGCCGGCGAACGCAGCCAGGTCGGTGGCGATGTGCAGATAGGCGCCCCGCACGTTCAGGCTTTGTCGCTCCGCGCGGGCCATGAGCGCGAGGACGGCGAGGTTCACGCCGATCCCGACCACCGCCACCACGGTCACGATCCCAGCCTCCACCTCGGGCGGCGAGATCAGCCGGCGGATCGCCGAGTAGACGATCAGGAGCCCGATCACCGCGAGCGTGATCCCGTTCGCCTGCGCGGCGAGGATCTCCGCGCGCCCGAAGCCGAACGTCCACCGGCCGCGGGCCGGCAGGGACGCCGCCCAGGCTGCGAAGAGCGCGAGCCCGAGCGCCGAGGCGTCGGTCAGCATGTGGCCCGCGTCCGCAAGCAGGGCGAGGGAGCTGGCGACGATCCCGAGCACGACCTCGGCGACCATGAAGGCGAGGAGCAGCCCGAGCGACAGGGCAAGGATGCGGCGGTCGGCGCGGGAATCGGCGTGCACGTGCATATGACTCATTCTGGCTTCTCGCCGGCCAGAAGCCGCGCCACCCGGGCCGCCTGCTTGACGACGTCGTGCTCCTCGGCGATCGCCCTTGCCGCCGGGTTCGGCCTGGGGAGATCTGCAGCCGCGCGCAGGCCGGCGGCGATCGAGTCGACGCTGCCGGGATCGACGAGGACGCCTGTCTCGGGAGTGAGCAGCTCGGCCGGTCCACCGATGCGCGTGGCGACCACCGGACGCTCGCACGCGAGCGCCTCGAGCACCGCCTGTCCGAAGGGCTCGATCAGGCTCGGCTGGCAGACGATGTCGCTCGCGGCGATCAGGTCCGCGACGCGAGCGTGGGAAACGCGGCCGAGGAGGACAACGCGCTCGCGTCCCTCGAGCTCGGGCGCGCAGCGGACCGTCGCCCGCGAACACGAGGCTCCCACCGTCGAGCTCGGCGAATGCGTCCGCCAGGCGAACGACGTTCTTCCGCTCGTCCAGCGTCCCGACACAGAGGTAGAAGGGCCCCTCGCCCTCCCAGCCGAGCTCGTCGCGCAGGGGGCCGGGTCACGATGGCGGAAGCGCGCGAGATCGACGCCCGAGTCGATGACGTGCACCTTGCCCTGCGCGTCCGGGATCTTCGCCTCGAGCTCGCCACGGAGGAAGTCGGACACCGCGATCACCGCGTCCGCGCGGCGGATCGCCGCGGCGGTGGCAGTCGCGACGCCCGGGATGGCGCCGACGTTGCGGACGTCGCGGCCGTGCGCGGTGAGAACCAGGTGCGCGCCGACCCGTCGCGCCGCAAAGGCCGCAGCCGCGCCCGCGGGGAAGAGGAAGTGCGCGTAGACGACGTCGGGATGAAACCGGCGCGCCTCGGCGAGCGCGCCGGGCCGCGAGGCCCCCGTACTTGGCAGGCGAGCCGCCCCGGTGGTCGATCACCACGCGGGAGACGTCGTTTCCGGCGCGCTCGAGCTCGTCCGCGAGCTGTTTCACGAAGACGCCGAGGTCGGGCGCCGAAGGGCCGGGATACATCTGAGAAACGAGCAAGACACGCATGTTGACTATTGTCGAAATGGCTCCAACGGGGGAGGCAAGCCAAAAAACCCCCGCTAAGGTCGAATTTATGGCGAAGGCTGCGGTCGTAGGCGTCGACGTGGCAGCGGTCGAGGAACACCTCGCACGCTACGTCGTTTCGTGCCCCCTCTGCAAAGGGGTGGGCCAGCTCGGCGTTGCCCACGAAGAGTGCAAGATCATTTCCGGCGCCGACGCGAAGGACGGGATCTCCGTCGTCGTCGTCCTCTGCAAGCGCTGCGGCTACCTGATGACGCTTGCCGCCGACCAGATCCTCCCCAAGAAGTCCTCGGCCAAGCCCAGGGCGAAAGCCGCCTGACCTCCAGCAGGGAGGGCGGCCGCCAGGAGGCGGCCGCCCGGCAATCGGTCAGGCCGCTTGCTTCACGCGGCGCGAATCGCGCTCGAGCCGTTCCTCGGTCCGAGCACGCGCGTGGATGAGCTCAGGCGAGCCGAAGCGTTTCCGGGCCTCTGCGGTCCGGTATTCGCCCCAGAGCTCGTCGATGGTCTTCGAGAGGCCGGCGAGCTCGGCCGACGTCTCGGCATCTGATCCCTGGTAAGCCGGTCCACAGCTCGGCGCGTCGCGCGATCGCCTGGTCCAGCTCCTCACGGATCTCGTTCGTTGTACGCACAACCTCTTTAACGAGGTCGCGCGCATCGCCATTCCGCCGAAAAGGAGCCGGAGGGGGGACTCGACTCACGCCTACACGCTGCTCTACCAGTTGAGCTACTCCGGCACTTCGAGAAGGTAGCGGTGTGCCACCACGGTTCGTCCGACGTCAGGTTTACTCTATTGACAACATGGAACATCCGAGAAAGTCGGAGACCGTACTCAGCTCGCTGTATGGCAGCGCTGGACGCTGCTGGCTATGCGCCTTGCTCCCCTTCGGAGAGAACCTACGGTACGACCTCGTGGTCGACGACGGTAAGCGACTCTCACGAGTCCAGTGCAAGACAGGTCGACTAAGACAAGCTCTGGCGCTTAGCGTGTGCAGTAGCTATGCCCATCATCGGGCTCCAACGCAGCGATTTCGTTCATACGCCGGCGAGGTGGATTTCATCGCAGTTCACTGAACGGACGAGGTCTTATTGGCGCGTCTACGCCAAGCGGCCTTGCGTAGATACGCTCGTATTCGGCGTCGCCCGCCGCGTCGATCGCTCCGTGGCGTAAGCCGGCTCGACGTCGTCTAATCGAGAACCGCGCGCTCCTGCTGGTGCTGGAGGACCTTGCGCTTCACGCGCTGGAGGGCGTTGTCGATCGTCTTCGTGTCGCAGCCGAGGCCCTCGGCCATCTCCTCGTAGGAGTTGCCTTCGAGGTAGAGCCGGAGAGCGTCGCTCTCGAGCGGCGAGAGACCGGTGCCGAGGCAGAAGACGAGGCTCTGCAGCTCCTCCGTCGAGATGACGCAGACGACGGGGTCGTCGACCCCCGGCCCCGGAAGCGCGTCTCCCAGGGTGCAGTCGCCGTCTTCCTGACCCGCGGGCGTGTGGCTGAACGAGACGTAGGTGTTCAGCGGCGCGTGCTTGAAGCGCGTGGCCGTCTTGATCGCCGTGATGATCTGCCGGGTGATGCAGAGCTCGGCGAAGCTCCGGAACGAGGTCTCCTTGTCGGTGCGAAAGTCGCGCACCGCCTTGTAGAGCCCGACGAGGCCTTCCTGGATGAGGTCGTCGGACTCACCGCCGGCGATGAAGTACGAGCTCGCCTTCAGGCGGACGAAACCGGTGTAGCGGCGCAGGAGCGCGTCCATCGCGACGGAGTCTCCGTTCCTGGCACGAAGGACGAGCCGTAAATCCTCGACTTCTCGTTGAGTCTTTTCCTGCGGGCGGGCCGTAGCGAGCTGGCGGCGGGGCATCGGCTTTCCTCCTGGGCTTTTGGATGTGCCGGTGCCGAGGAAAGCATGCCTCGACAACCCTAACCCTCAACTTGAGGTCACGATCGTAGCAGGCGGTCCCGGAAAGTTCAATGTCGCCTGCGGCGCAAACGCTCGAGGGCAGAACGCGTGTTCTCATCGAGCGCGTCCTCGATCTGGGTGCGCCCTCCAGGTGCCGGCTTGGCGCTCTCGTCGAGATCCCGCAGGAAGGTCTTCGACGAGACCCGCCGGGTTTCCTGTCCGGCAGTTCCGCGGATCTCGCGATCGGAGGAGATCACCCAGACCTCCTCCTGCCCGCGGTGCTCGGCGGCGAGGCGTTCGATGAGCGAGTCCGCCTCCGCGGCGAATCGAACGGCCAGCTCCCCATACGACGTGTCCTCGCCGACGCCGTCGAAGACGACTACGCCGCGCGCGCCGCGCAGTGCGACGAAGCTCGCCAGGCGGTCGATCAGCTCCTCGCGCTCCTGGAACGAGCCCGCGTGGAGGATGTTGTAGCCGTCGAAGAGATAGAGCATCTAGCTAAGGATGCCCGGGTGGAGGCCGAGCGCGCGTATCTGGACGAGCTCGTCCGGCGCCTGCAGGGGCTTCTCGGGCCCGAGCTCGTCGGCGTCTATGCCGGCGGGTCATGGGCTCTCGGCGGCTACGAGCCCGGCCCGAGCGACCTCGACGTGGCCGTCGTCGTCCGGAAGCCGCTCACCGGCGAGGCCGCCGAGCGGATCGTGGCGGAGCTCCGGCACGAGGCCTTTCCGTGCCCAGCCCGTGGACTCGAGCTCGTCGTCTACACCGAGGGAACAGTCGGCACGCCAACCATCGCGCCAGGCTTCGAGCTCAACCTGAACGCGGGAAGCGGCCTCACCTTTCGTGCCGACCGCGAGCCCCGCCCGGCGAGCGGCACTGGTTCGCCATCGACCGGAGCGTGCTTCTCGAACACGGGATCGCGCTCCTCGGCCCGGCGGCCGCCGACGTCTTCGCGCCGATCGCGCCCGCTGACCTGAGGCCGGTGCTGGCCGACGTGCTTCGGTGGTACGAGCGGGAGGCGCCGGAGAGCGACGACGCCGTCCTCAACGCCGGCCGCTCGCTTTGCTTCGCGCGGGAAGGAATCTGGCTCCCGAAGCCGGCACTGCGCGCCTGGGCGGCCGAGGAACCGGGCACGAACGCCGAAATCCTCGCCCGGGCGATCGGCAGAGCTCGAAGCCGGCTAGGCGCGGCGCTGGCGTGCGGCTTCGAAGAGGGCCACGCCGGCCGCCACGCTCACGTTCAGCGATTCCACGGCCCCCGCCAACGGAATTGCGAACGCGTCATCGCAGGTCTTGCGCACGAGAGGACGCAGGCCGCGGCCCTCGGCGCCGAAGACGAGCGCGGCCCCGGTGGTGAAGTCGGCTGACCAGACCGGCGTCTCGGCGTCACCGGAGGCCGCCCAGACCCAGAGATCGCCCCGCTTCACATCCGTGAGGTAGCGCGCGAGATTGACGACGACGCCGATCTGCACGTGCTCGACCGCGCCTGCCGAGGCTCGGCAGACCGCCGGCGTGACGCGGGCGGCCTTGTGCTCGGTTACGACGACGCCGGTCGCGCCCGCTCCGTCCGCGCTGCGGCACACCGCACCGAGGTTGTGGGGATCGGTCACCTGGTCGAGGCACGCGATCAGCGGCCGCTCGCCCGCGGCAAGCTCGTAGGCGTCCGCGTACCTGTACGGCTCGCAGAAGGCGACGACCCCCTGGTGGTCGCGGTTCCCGGCCAGCTCGTTCAGCTTCCCCTCGCGCTCCACGTGGACGCGAAGGCCCGTCTCGTCGCGGAGCCACGGCTCGGAGGCGAGCGCGCGCTCGGTCGCAGAGAGCTCGAGGATCTGCCTGCGCCCGGCCCTGATCACCTCGCGGACGGGGCGGCGCCCGTAGACGAGCTCGCGGGTCAAAGCGGCACGAGGTCGAAGCCGTCGTCGGCATGTCACGCACCTGCCAGCCGGCTGCCTCGACTTCCTGCCGCAGCCGGTCAGCCTCCTCGAACTCCCCTCGTTCGCGTGCCTCCTTGCGGCGCGAGGCGAGCTCTACCACCTCTGGCGGCGCCTCCTCCTGCTCGGCGAGGCTTCCAGGCCGAAAAGGCGAGCGCGCTGAGCGAGCAGATCCAGCCTCCCGGCCGCCCGCCAGCTGTGCATGAGCGCGAGCGCCTCGGCCGTGTTGAAGTCGTCGTCGAGCGCTGCGACGAAGGCCTCCCAGCCGCGGGCGTCCTCTTCTGACGCGCCCAGGCGGAAAGCGTTGCGAAAGCTCTCAGCCTGCGCACGGGCCGCCTCCATCGCCTCGTCCGAGTAGTCGAGCGGGCCGCGGTAGTGGCCGCTGAGGAAGAAGACCAGGATCGCCTCGCGCCCGTAGGTGTCGAGCACCTCCCGCAGCGAGACGATGTTGCCGACCGACTTCGACATCTTCTCGTCGGAGAGCTGCAGCATCCCGTTGTGGGCCCAGAAGCGCGCGAACGGCCTCCCCGCTCCGCGCGACTGGGCGAGCTCGTTCTCGTGGTGCGGGAAGCGGAGGTCGAGGCCGCCGCCGTGGATCTCGAACTCGGGGCCGAGGTGCTTCTCCGCCATCGCGGAGCACTCGATGTGCCAGCCCGGCCTGCCGGGCCCCCAGGGCGAGTCCCACTCAGTGTCCTCGTGAGCCTTCGTCGCCTTCCAGAGGGCGAAGTCGCGGGGGTCTTCCTTCAGGTCGCTCGGCTCCTGGGCGATCATGTCGTCCGGCTGCGCGCCGGAGAGCGAGCCGTACTCGGGATAGGCCGGACACGCGGAAGTACACGTCGCCGCGGGACTCGTAGGCGAGCCCGCGATCGATCAGCTCGCCGATGAGAGCGACGATCTCCGGGATGACCTCGGTCGCGCGCGGCTCGACGTCGGGCCGGCCGAGCCCGAGCTCGTCGGTGTCGTCGATGTACCACTGCGCCGCCTGCTCGGCCAGCTCGGCGCTCCCCGTCTTCTGCCGCGCGGCCGCCTCGTAGATCTTGTCGTTGATGTCCGTGATGTTCTCGACGAGCTTGACCTCGTACCCGCGCTCGGCGAGCCACTGCCGCATCCACATCGAGACGACAAAGGGCCGCGCGTTCCCGATGTGGATCCGCTGGTACACCGTCGGGCCGCAGACGTACATGCGGATCGGGCCCGGCGGCGCGGGCAGCTCGACCTTCTGCCGCGAGGACAGAGTCGTACAGGAGCATCGTTCGTGGGGTTATACCGGGTAAGGTCGTGCGTGCCTGAAGTCGTCGTCGTAGCGCTCGTCGGCATCCTCACGGCTCTCGCCACCGGCCTCGGAGCGGTTCCGGTCTTCCTCCTGGGAGCGCGGATCGCAGAGTTCCGTCCCTTCCTCTGGGGGCTCACCATCGGCCTCATGAGCGTCGCCTCGGTGGTGGGCCTCGTCTTGCCCGCACTCGACGAGGACGAGCCCGCCGCGGTGGTTGCGGGGATCGCCGTCGGAGTGGGCTTCTTGCTACTCGCCCGGCACTGGCTGGGAACGCATGAGCTCAGTCCGACCCGGCTTCGGAGCGCAGGCGGACGCCGGGCGCTGCTCGTCTTCCTCGTTCTCTTCGTGCACAGCCTCCCCGAGGGATTCGCGATCGGCACGGCCTGGGCCTCGAATCGCGAAGGCCTCGGCCTCTTCGTCTTCCTTGCGATCGCGCTCCAGAACATCCCGGAAGGGACGAGCGTCGCCATCCCCATGGCCGCCGAGAATTTCCGTGCCCGCGAACAGTTCTGGGCCGCAGTCGGTACGAGCGCGCCGCAACCGTTCGGCGCCGTGCTCGCCTTCCTCCTGGTCGACGAGATCAGCGGGCTCCTTCCGTTTTCCTTCGGCTTCGCGGCCGGAGCGATGCTCGCGCTCGTCGTTGTCGAGCTCGTGCCCCAGGCACTCCTCAGCAGGAGCTACGCCGCCGCATGCGGAGGCGCCGCGGTGGGCGCAGGCGTGATGCTCGCGCTCGCGGCCCTGCTCGGTGTCT
The DNA here is from genome assembly GCA_963766155.1 of uncultured Actinomycetes bacterium. Classification (GTDB taxonomy): domain Bacteria; phylum Actinomycetota; class Thermoleophilia; order Gaiellales; family Gaiellaceae; genus DATEOR01. Next base: position 61,995 of record CAVYAJ010000030.1, read on the forward strand.
AGCTCATCGGCTCTGGAACTGCGCTTCCTCGGTGGAGCCCTTGAGGGCGAGTGTCGAGCTCTCCCCGCCCGAGACCGCTTGCGCGACGAGGTCGAAGTAGCCGGCGCCGACCTCGCGCTGGTGGCGCGTGGCCGTGTAGCCGTCCTCCTCGAGCTCGAACTCGTGCTCCTGGAGCCGCACATAGGCGCTCATCCCCTCCGCCGAGTAGCCCTTGGCGAGCTCGAACATCGACGCGTTCAGGGCGTGGAAGCCCGCCAGCGTGATGAACTGGAAGCGGTAGCCCATGCGGCCCAGCTCCTGCTGGAAGGAGGCGATCTCGTCGTCGCCGAGATGACGCTTCCAGTTGAAGGAGGGCGAGCAGTTGTAGGCGAGGATCTTGCCGGGGAAGCGCTCGTGGATCGCCTCCGCGAAATCGGCGCGCCTCCTGCATGTCCGGCGTCGAGGTCTCGAACCAGATCAGGTCCGCGTACGGCGCATACGCAAGCCCGCGCGCGATCGAAGACTCGAGGCCCGGCTGGACGAAGAAGTAGCCCTCAGGGGTGCGCTCGCCGGTGAGGAACTCGTGATCGCGCTCGTCGACGTCGCTCGTGATCAGCGTGGCGCTGAGGGCGTCGGTACGCGCGACGACGAGTGTCGGCACGTCGCAGACGTCGGCCGCGAGGCGGGCGGCGGTCAGCGTGCGGACGAACTGGCTCGTCGGGACGAGCACCTTGCCGCCCAGATGGCCGCACTTCTTCTCCGAGGCGAGCTGGTCCTCGAAGTGGACGCCGGCGGCGCCGGCCTCGATGAAGGACTTCATCAGCTCGAAGGCGTTCAGGGGCCCGCCGAATCCCGCCTCGGCGTCGGCGACGATCGGGGCGAGCCAGTGACGGCCGTTTGTCGCCCTCGGCGGCCTCGATCTGGTCGGCCCGCCGCAGCGCGTTGTTCAAGCGGCGAACGAGCGCCGGCGCGCTCGTCGTCGGGTAAAGGCTCTGGTCGGGATAGACCTGCTCGGCGAGGTTCGCGTCGGCCGCGACCTGCCACCCGGAGAGGTAGATCGCCTTCAGGCCGGCCTTGACCATCTGCACCGCCTGGCCCCCGGTCATGGCGCCGAGAGCGGCGACATAGTCCTCGTCCTGCAGGAGCTGCCAGAGGCGCTCCGCGCCGAGGCGGGCGAGCGTGTGCTCGACGTGGATGGTGCCGCGAAGCTTCTCCACGTCCTCTTCGGTGTACAGCCTTTCGATTCCGTTCCAGCGGTCCATCGGGGCCTCCTAGTCCAGGTGGTCGTATGCGGGCAGCGTCAGGAACTCGGCGAACTGCTCGCCGAGAGCGACCTGCTCGAAGACTTCGCGTGCGTCGTCCCAGCGCCCGCCGTCGCGGAGCCGCTCGAGCTCCGCGTCCTCGACGGCGCGGACGTCCCGCTCGTCGATCTTGCCGTGGCGCACCCATTGCCAGATCTGGGAGCGCGAGATCTCTGCCGTGGCGGCGTCCTCCATCAGGTTGTAGATGGCGGCCGCGCCGATTCCTCGCAGCCAGGACTCCAGGTACTGGAGCCCGACGCTGACGTTGTTCTCGACCCCCGCCTCGGTGACCTCGCCGCCCGGCACCGTGACGTCGAGGAGGTCGCGCGCCTCGACCGAGACGTCCTCGCGCTGGCGGTCGACCTGGTTCGGGCGGTCGCCGAGCACGCGAGTCGAAGACCTCCGTCGCGACGGGTACGAGGTCGGGATGCGCGACCCAGGTTCCGTCGAAACCGCCGCCGGCCTCGCGCTCCTTGTCCTCGCGCACCTTGGCGAGCGCCGTTTCGTTCACCTCTGGGTCTCGGCGGCTGGGGACGAGGCGGCCATCCCGCCCATCGCGTGTGCGCCGCGCCGGTGGCACGTCTTGACGAGGAGCTCGCGTGTACGCCCGCATGAACGGGACGGTCATCGTCACCTGCGCACGGTCGGGGAGGACGAACTCCGGCCGGTCGCGGAACTTCTTGATGATGCTGAAGATGTAGTCCCAGCGGCCCGCGTTCAGGCCGGCGGAGTGCTCGCGGAGCTCGTAGAGGATCTCCTCCATCTCGAAGGCGGCCAGGATCGTCTCGACGAGAACGGTCGCCCTGATCGTGCCGCGCGGGATGCCTAGCTCTTCCTGGGCTGCCTCGAAGACGCCGTTCCAGAGCCGCGCCTCGAGATGGCTCTCGAGCTTCGGGAGGTAGAAGTAGGGCCCACTGCCCGAGTCGAGCAGGCGCTGCGCGTTGTGGAAGAAGTGGAGGCCGAAGTCGAACAGGCTGCCCGAGATCGGCCCGCCGTCTACGAGCACGTGCCGTTCCGGCAGGTGCCAGCCGCGCGGGCGGACGATCAGCACCGCGGTCTGGTCGTTCAGGCGATACGTCTTGTCCGGAGTCGCCAGCTCGATTGTCCGGTCGATGGCGTCGCGGAGGTTCACATGCCCGTCGAGGCAGTTCGCCCAGGTCGGCGAGTTCGCGTCCTCGAAGTCGGCCATGAAACAGCGCGCGCCCGAGTTCAGGGCGTTGATGACCATCTTCCGGTCGACCGGCCCGGTGATCTCGCAGCGACGGTCTTGCAGGTCGGCCGGGGCGGGCGCGACCTGCCAGTCGCTCTCGCGAGCTCCCGGGTCTCGGGAGAAAATCGGGGAGCTCGCCGGCGGCGATGCGCCTCCTGCCGTTCGGCACGCGCGGCGAGGAGGCGCTGCCGCTCCGGGTCGAAACGTCGCTGAAGGCCTGCCACGAACTCGAGCGCTTCCTCGGTGAGAACCTCTGCGTGGCGCCCCTCGACGGGCGCGCGCAAGGTCCAGCCCCCTCACCGACAAGGACCCCACCGTCGTTCTAGTCTCGGTCGTGGTCGCGCTCGCACCATTCAGGACAGGTGCAATCCGCGATTTCAGAGGTGCTCAGATACGAGAGCCGGCGCGGAGGCTCACGGGTTTCCTCGGGGTTTTCCTCGCGCTCGACCGCATCGAAGTCGAAGGTGACAGCGGCTTCCATACGTTGAGGGTACCGGGTTGTCCGGTATTCACACAATGATTTGTTTCGATCATCGCTATCACTAATATCTATGGATGCTCTTCAACCAGATCACAGCTTTCGTCGAGACGGCGAGGCGGCAGAGCGTCAGCCGGGCGGCAGAGGCGCTCTTCATCTCTCAGCCCGCGCTAACGGTGAGGCTCAAGGGCCTCGAGGCCGACCTTGGCGCGAGCTCTTCGTGCGCGGCCCGCGAGGCATGCGGCTCACGGACCGAGGCAACGCCTTCCTCCCCTACGCGTTCGCCGCTCGAGACGCTCACCTATGGACGATGCAGGTCAACTCCCTCGAGCGCGGCGGCGCCGGCCGGCGGGCGATCGGAGCCGCGCCCGCGGTGTCGACCGACGTCCTTCCCTCGCTCCCAAAGTGTTCTCGGAGGGCTTCCCTCGCGTCCTGGTCAGAGTCACCACCTGCCACTCGGAGGAGATCCTCGACCTCGTCCTGCGGGAGCAGGCGACGTCGTGCTCGTACGCGCCCTTGCAGCACCCCGCCATCGTGAGCACGCCGCTCTATGAGGACCGTCTGATCCTCGTCGTCGAGCCCGGCCATCCGTTCGCAGGCGAGGGCCCATCCGCATGAAAGACCTGGCGGAGGAGCAGCTCGTCCAGTTCGACCGGACCTTCAGCTACACGACCTCACGAGCGCCCTCTTCGTCACCGCGGGCG
>CAVYAJ010000031.1:0-12692 GCA_963766155.1 uncultured Actinomycetes bacterium
GAACGAAGAGCCCGAAGAGCTTCGGCGTAGCTGGACTTCGCCGACCGGCGCGTTAAAAGTCTGCTCGTGGCCGTCCGAACAAGGGCGGGGTCGCAAAAGGCGCTCGCGGCCGAGCGCGGTTGCTTCGTGATCGCCGACATCTCCGGTTACACGGGCTACGTCGTCGAGAGCCCGCTCGAGCACGCCGAGGATGTCCTCACAGACGTGACCGCACTGGTCGTCGAGCATCTCGGACAGGTGCTGTCACTCAACAAGCAGGAGGGGGACGCCATCTTCGGCTACGCCCTCGACGGGGCGCTCGACGGAGCGATGCTGCTCGACACCATCGAAGAGTGCTACTTCTCCTTCCGAAACCGGCTGGTCGGGATCGAGCGCGCCACCAGCTGCGATTGCAACGCCTGCGCAAAGCTCCCCGACCTCGACCTCAAGTTCGTCGTTCACGCCGGCGACTTCATCCGCCGCCCCGTGACGAGCGGCCAGGAGCTCACGGGCGCGGCCGTGATCGTGTCGCATCGGCTCTTGAAGAACCAGGTCGAGGAGAAGGGCTATGCGCTGTTGACGGCGACCGCCGTGGAGCGCCTCGGGCTCTGATCCGGCCCGACTCGGTCTTCGCCCACATGTCGAGGAGTACGAGGACGTGGGCGAGGTTCCCGGCTGGGTCGCCGATCTCGAGGCCCGCTGGCAGGGAGAGCTCGAGAGACGGAGGACGGTCGTGGGGGCGCGCGAAGCGGAGTTCGAGCTCGAGCTGCGTTCTGGCCGTGCAGCCGTCCGTCGCCTGGGAGCTCCTCACGGCTCCCGGGAAGCGAGCGCTCTGGCAGGGTCGGGTCGAGGAGCACGCGGAGGGTGGGCGGCGAGGGCCGGGCACGACGAGCTTCTGCGTCGACGGGCGCACGACGATCTACGAGGAGATCCTCGACTGGCGCCCGTTCAAATACTTCACGGAAACACGCTCGCTTCCGGGCGGCAAAGTCGTCCTGACGACCGAGCTGGAGAGGACCGACGACGGCACCCGCGTCCGGGTACGTGGGAAGCCGGTGGCCGCACGGTCGCGCCTCTCGACCCTCGCCACGGCGCGGGCCCGGCGCAAGGCACTCGAACGCACCTACGCGCGGCTGGCCGAACTGGTCGGAGAAGGAGGCTGATGCTCGCACAGGCCGCCAGACTGCTCGCGAACTTCAAGTCTGCGGATCTCGATCGGACGATCTCGTTTTACGAAGGCAAGCTCGGGTTTCCCGTCCTCCACCGCCGCGAGATCATGCCGGGGGTCGAGGAGGTCCGGTTCGACTCGGGTGGTGGCGTCCTCTGCTTCGAGTTGGGCGACCCGCAGGGAAAAGACAAACGACCTCGTGGGCTGGGATGTCGAGGACGTCGAGGCGACCGCCGCCGCTCTTCGCGAGAAAGGGGTCGTCTTCGAGGAGTACGACTATCCGAGCTTGAAGACGGTCGACGGGATCGCCAACCGTCGGCGACATGCAGGCCGCCTGGTTCCAGGACCCCGACGGGAACCTGCTCTCACTCGTCTCCGGCTAGCCAGCCCACTCGACCGCGCAAACGGGCACGTCGTGCTTGAAGCCCTTGAGCGCGATCTCGCGGTGATCGGCCGTCTTGAACTGGCCGAGCTTCGCCATCGTGTCGAGGCTGGCGAGGATCTCCTGTCCTTCGGCGGCCGCGCCGATCCTGGCCGCCGCGTGCACGCCCTTGCCGTGGTAGTTCTCCTCGCGCTGCAGGGCGCCGTCGCTGTGGACGCCGATACGGAGGTCGAACTCGAACTCCAGCGTGATCGCTCGCTGAATCGCGATGGCGGCCTGCACGGCCTGGGTCGGGTCCTCGAAGGCGGCGAAGAAGCCGTCGCCGGTGTGGTCGACCACCTGGCCGCCGTGGTCGGCGAAGATCGTGCGGAGCGTCTCGTCGTGGCGTCGGAGGACGTTGTTCCAGTGCCGGTCTTCGAGCGTCGAGGCGAGCTCGGTCGAGCCGACGATGTCGGTGAAGACGAACGTCTTCATGACGGCCTTCGAGACGTCGCGCATGAGCGCCTCTGCGACGCGCTCGGCGTCGCGCACCGCGCTGAGGCGTTCGAAGCGCGCCGCGGCGGCCTCGAGCTCCCAGACGGCGGCCTCCTCGTCCCCGCCGGCCCGTAGCGCGAGTCCCCGCTGCTCCCGTGCCCGGGCGGAGTCGTAGCTCGCGCCGGTGGCCTCCCAGAACGTGCGCGCGGTTCGGAAGCACGCCTCGGCTCCGTCGGCGTCGTCCCGCGCCAGCGCGATTTTTCCGTGCGCGTAGGCGGCGGCTGCCTTCAGTGCCGAGGTCTCGAAGCTCTCGGCAGCCGTGTCGAGCTCGGCCGCGAAGCGATCTGCGCTCTCGAGCTCGTTGGCCGCGACGGCGATGTCGATTCCGGCGGGGAGAAAGGTCGTCCGCGCGGCCAGGCCGATCGTCTCGTCGACGAGGAGGCGGCGGATCGAGCTCCACGCGCCCTGGGCGTCGCCGCGCGCGAGGCGAAGCAGCGAATGCCCGGGCTCAGGGTTGTGGCCGTGCTCGTCCGCCTCGCGGAAGGCCTGCTCGGCCTGGGCGAGATCGCCGAGGCGGAGTCTCGTCTCGCCGAGCTCGTAGAAGGCCGCGCCCGCGATTCGCGGGCACCAGGTCCGTAGTTCCTCTCCGGCCTGGCCGCCAGTTGCTGGGCCTCGTTGAAGCGGCCCCTGAAGCGCATGACCTCCGCATAGTTCACGCGGCACATTCCGGGGAAGGCGGACATGGAGTTCGAGTCGCAGAACTGGGAGGCGCGGTCCGTCCACTGCGCCGCGCTGTCGAAATCGGACACCTCGCGGCACGCGCCGATCGTGTTGCAGTAGACGACGAGCGTCGAATACGGGTCGAGCTCGCCCCCGAGCGCGGCCGCGCTCGCCTCGTCGAGCAGCATCTTGCCCTCGGCGACTTCGCCCTTCTCGAGGAGCGCCGCGCCCTGGCGCTGGATGCCGCGGATCTCGAGGCTCCTGTCCGCGAAGCGCTTGCCGATCTCCTCGGCCGTCTTACCCTGGCGGAACGCTTCGTCGTAGTCGTGCTCGCCGAGTGCGACGAGCGACCGCTGCAGCGCCCAGTAGCCGTGCTCGGGAGCCTCTTCGGTCTCGTCGAGATGCCGCTTCGCCCGCGAAAGCCAGCCGCTCGCCACCGAGGCCTGCAGCTGGGCGCCGTAGTCGTGGGCGAGGATCGTGGCGATATAGGCGGCGCGGGCCAGGTTGCCGGCTTCGACGTAGGCCTTGTACGAGCGCTCGGTCGCGTCCATGTACTCGGTGAAGAGGCCGCCCCAGAGGGCTGACTCGGCGAGGAGCTCGAGGTCCTCCGGCGCGAGCTCGCTCGAGGTGTCGGCCTCCTGCAGAAGGGGATAGGCGGCGTCCCAGTCGCGCCGACGAACCGCGTCGCGGCCTGCTTCAAGGGGGGGATTCGAGACTTGGCTCATGCTCGGCGTCTTTCCCAAGATGCTACAAACTTCCGCCGACCGCAACGTGACTGTCCGCGCCTAGAGCCCGCCTAGAATCACCGCATGGAGCCGCTGTACAAGCCCGAAGGCGTCGAAGAGCGCTGGCAGGAGACGTGGGAGGCCGAGGGCCTCTACGAGGCGCACGCCGAGCGCGGCGGGCCGACTTTCGTGATCGCCCACCCGCCGCCGAACGTGACCGGGGAGCTGCACATGGGGCACGCGCTCCAGCTCGCCCTGGCCGACACGCTCGTCCGCATGAAGCGCATGCAGGGCTTCAACACGCTCTTCCAGCCGGGCTACGACCACGCGGGCATCTCGACGCAGAACGCGGTCGAGAAGGACCTCGCCCGCGAGGGGAAGACACGGCACGACCTCGGCCGCGAGGCCTTCGAGGCGCGCGTCTGGGAATGGCTCAGGCTCTACGGGCGCACGATCATGACCCAGTTCCGGCGCATCGGCGCCTCGCTCGACTACCGCCGGGAGCGCTTCACGATGGACGACGACTACGTCCGCGCGGTCATGCGCTTCTTCGTCCACCTGTACGAGAAGGGCTGGATCTACCGCGACAACCGGATCATCAACTGGTGCCCGTTCCACGAGACGTCCCTCTCCGATCTCGAGCTGGTGCACGTGGACGTGGACGACGCGCTCTCCTACGTCACGTATCCCTTCGTGGACGGGGAAGGCGGCGTGACGATCGCGACCGCCCGGCCCGCAACGATCCCGGGCGACGTCGCCGTCGCAGTCCATCCCGACGACGAGCGCTATCGCGACGCGGTCGGGCGCGAGGTCGTCGTCCCGTACGTCGAGCGGCACGTCCCGGTGATCGCCGACGACGAGGTCGACCCGGAGTTCGGCACGGGGGCGCTCAAGGTGACTCCGGCGCACGACCCGCTCGACTTCGACATCGGCCGGCGACCACGATCTTCCGGAGCCGACGGTGATCGCCCCCGACGGGCGGATGAACGAGGAGGCGGGCGACCTCGCCGGCCTGACCCAGGAGGAGGCGGGCGAGCGGATCATCGCGTGGGCGAAAGAGCGCGGGCTCCTCGAGAAGCGCGAGAGCTACCGCCACTCGGTCGCGCTCTGCGAGCGCTGCGAGTCCCGCATCGAGCCGCTCATCTCCCTGCAGTGGTGGTGCTCGATGGAGGAGCTGAAGAAGCCTGCGCTCGCCGCTCTCGAGTCACGCAAGGTCGTCTACCACCCGGAGTCGCAGCACCGCTTCGCCGATGGATTCCCTCGAGAACGCTCCCGACTGGAACATCTCGCGCCAGCTCTGGTGGGGTCACCAGCTTCCGGTCTGGTACTGCCCGGACGGCCACGAGGTCGTCGCCGAGACCGAGCCCGAGGCGTGCGCCGAGTGCGGCTCGACGGAGCTGCGGCGGGAGGAGGACGTCCTCGACACCTGGTTCTCGTCCGCGCTCTGGCCGTTCGCCACGCTGGGCTGGCCCGACGACACCCCCGACCTGCGCACGTACTACCCCGGCGACTGAACACGACCGCGCGGGAGATCATCCGCCTCTGGGAGAACCGGATGATCTTCTCCGGCCTCGAGCTCATGGGCGACATCCCGTTCGGGACGTGATCATCCACTCGACCGTGCTCGCGCCAGACGGGCGGCGCATGTCGAAGAGCCTCGGCACGGGAATCGACCCGCTCGACGTCATCGCCGGCCACGGCGCGGACGCGACGCGCTACGGGCTCCTGAAGATGTCCTCCACGCAGGACGTGCGCTTCTCCTACGGCGCGGTCGAGGAAGGACGCAAGCTCGCCAACAAGTTGTGGAACGCATCCCGGCTTCTTCTCAACGCGGAGCCGGCGAGGTCGGGCTTCGGCCGGCGACCGTGGAAGAGCGGTGGATTCTCGCTCGCATCGACGCGACGAGCTCACGTTCGAGGAATCCCTCGCCGCCTTCGACTTCTCGCATGCCGTGCAGTCGCTCTATCGCCTCACCTTCGACGACTTCTGCGACTGGTACGCCGAGGCGATCAAGCCGCGCCTGTACGACCGCGACGAGGACGCGGCCACGACCGCACTCGCAGCACTGGAGCGGCTCCTCAGGTTGCTGCACCCGGTCATGCCGCACGTGACCGAGGAGATCTGGTCGAACCTTCCCGGGCGCGAGTCGAGGCTGATCGTCGCTTCGTGGCCCGAGCCCGACGAGAGCTTTGCCTCTGACGTGGGCGCACTCGACCGCGTGCAGGAGGCGGCGGGGATCTTCCGGCGAAGCGGTGTGCTCGTCGAGCTCGAGGGCGACGAGCAGCGGATCTTCTCGGCTGTGGTGAAGCCGGAGCGCGTGCAGGCGAACGGGAACGAGGAGGCCGAGCGCGAGCGGCTCCGCAAGGAGATCGCGCGCGCGGAAGGGATGCTCGCGAACGAGCGCTTCGTCGCGAACGCTCCGGATGACGTCGTCGCCGGCGAACGCGAGAAGCTCGAGCGCTACCGGCGCGAGCTCGATGCACTCGGTGGCTGACAACATCTCCTGGATCGAGGCGCTCTCGCCGTGGCCGGAGGAGTTCGGCCTCGGGGGGATGCGGCGGCTGCTCGCGGAGCTCGGCGACCCTCAGGACGCGTTCCGGGCCGTTCACGTAGTCGGTACGAATGGCAAGACGACGACGACCCGGATGTGCGCGGCCCTGCTCGCGCGCCGAGGGCAAGAGCGTCGGCGCGTACACGTCTCCGCACGTGACGGGCTGGGCCGAGCGGATCCAGGTGAGCGGCGAGCCGGTCGACCTGGAAGCGGCGCTCGCCCGCGTGCGCCCGGCCGCCGAGGCCGTCGGCGCCACGCAGTTCGAGGCGCTGACCGCGGCCGCATTCGCCGAGTTCCGCGCGGCGGGAGTGGACGTGGCCGTCGTCGAGGCCGGCCTCGGCGGGAGGCTCGACGCGACCAACGTGCTCGACGCGCCGGTCGTCGTCCTCACGAACGTCGACCTCGAGCACACCGACGTCCTCGGCGGGACACGTGAGGAGATCGCCCGCGAGAAGCTGGCGGTCCTCCGTCCGGGTGCGACGGCCGTGCTCGGAGAGCCGGAATGGGAGGAGCTTGCGCGCGAGGCCGGAGCCGCGGCCGTGCTCGTGACGGGACGGAGCAACCTCGCGCTGGCGGTCGCGGCGGCGGAGTCGTTCCTCGGCAAGCAGGTCGATCCCGCGCCGGCGGAGGACGCGACGGTGCCCGGCCGGCTGGAACGGGTGGGAGACGCGCCGCTCGAGATCTGGGACGGCGCCCACAATCTCGGCGGGGTCGGCTACGTGCTCGCGCGCCTCCCCTCCCGCCGCTACGTCGTCGTGGCTTCGATCCTCGCCGACAAGGACGTCGACGGGATGCTCGCCGCGTTGTCGGCGCTCGGCGACACGTTCGTTGCGACGCACTCCACCAATGCGCGTGCCCTGGCCGTCGGCGAGCTGGCCGCGAAAGCCGGACGGTTCTTCGACCGCGTCGAGACCGTCGCGGACCCGGCCGAGGCCGTCGAGCAGGCGCGTGCGCTGGCCGGCGCAGACGGCGCGGTCCTGGTCACGGGCTCCCTCTATCTGCTCGCCGACCTGGCCACCGTCCGACCGCAGGCTCCCGTACCATGAGCAGCGTTGGAGAGCGGCTCAGCGTCTTCGTGCTCGCCGCATTCGTCCTCGTGGCGATCGTGGCGCTCTCGTTTGGCGCCGGGTGGCTGGTAGGAAAGATTCTCTTGTGACCGCGATGCAACTTCTGGCTCAGACGACGACCGACTCGAACGACCTCTTCGGAGGCTTCAAGGACTTTTTCGACTCCGACGTCTGGCTCGTCGTCCGCAACGTCTTCTTCTTCTTCCTCGTCGTCTTCTGGCTCGCGTCGGCCTTCTGGGTCTACAAGGACGCGCGCCGCCGGATCGAGGACCCGTGGCTTCTCGCGATGGCCGTGGCGCTCGGGATCTTCCCGCCGTTCCTCGGCCCGCTCCTCTACATGTTCTTCCGCCCGCCCGAATACCTCGAGGAGGTGCGGGAACGCGAGCTCGAGATCAAGGCGATGGAGGAGTCGCTCGGGACCGCCGAGCGCTGCCCGGTCTGCCGCGCGGTCGTGGAGCCGACCTTCCTGGCCTGTCCGGTCTGCACGACGAAGCTGAAGGAAGCGTGCCGCCGCTGCAAGCAGCCGCTCGAGCCGCTGTGGCAGGTGTGCCCGTACTGCGAAACGCCCGTCGAGTCACCCAGAGCAGTCGAAAATCTCTAGGCTGACTCGGCCGTGGCCGAGCAGACTCTCGTTCTCATCAAGCCCGACGCGATGCAGCGTCGCCTCGCGGGCGAGATCCTCGGGCGCTTCGAGGGCCGAGGGCTGACCGTGCGCGCCGCCAAGCTCGTCCAGGTCGACCGCGACCTCGCCGAAGAGCACTATGCCGAGCACGTCGAGAAGCCGTTTTTCGGGGAGCTCGTCGAGTTCATCACGTCGTCGCCGACGCTCGCGCTCGTCCTCGAGGGCGACGGGGCGATCAAGGTCGTGCGAACGACGATGGGAGCCACGAACCCGGTCGAAGCCGCCCCCGGGACGGTTCGCGGCGACCTCGCGCTCGCCATGCCCGACAACCTCGTGCACGGCTCGGACTCGCCCGAGTCCGCCGAGCGCGAGATCGGGCTCTGGTTCACCGCCGCAGAGCTTGTCTGACTTCGAGCAGAACCGCGCGTTCTGGGACCGTCACTCGGACTCCTACCAGGACACGCACCGGGAGCACATCGGACGTCCCGAGCCCCGCTGGGGGATGTGGCAGCTGCCCGAGAGCGAGCTCAAGGTTCTCGGGGACGTGGCCGGGAAGGACGTCCTCGAGCTTGGCTGCGGCGCGGCGCAGTGGTCGATCCTCCTCGCCGGCCTCGGGGCGCGGCCGGTTGGCGTCGACAACTCCGAGCGCCAGCTGGGGCACGCGCGCGACGCCCTGGCCGCTGCGGGCCTCGATTTTCCCCTCGTCCATGCTCCGGCCGAGACGGTCCCGCTCCCCGACGCGAGCTTCGACATCGTCTTCGCCGACCACGGCGCGAACCGCTTCGCCGACCCCTACGCCTGGGTGCCCGAGGCCGCTCGGCTCCTGAAAGCGGGCGGTCTTCTCGCCTTCAGCGGCTCGACGCCGCTCGAAGTCATGTGCTGGAACGAGCCGGCCGACCGGATGGAGCCCGAGCTCCATCTCGACTACTTCGGCATGCACCGGATCGAGGAGCCGGACGGGCCGGTGCAGTTCGAGCTTCCGTACGGCGAGTGGATCCGGCTCTTCCGCGCCAACGGCTTCGAGATCGAGGACCTGCGGGAGATCCAGCCGCCACCCGGCGCCGAGTCCACGTACAGGACGGCCGAGGACACGGACTGGGCGCGCAGATGGCCCATGGAGCAGATCTGGATCGTCCGCAGGGAACGATGAGCCACGTCGACCGGAACCGAGAGGCCTGGACCGAGTTCGCGCCCGAGTTCGCCGAATGGGCGCCCCGAGCGTGGGGGAAAGACGAGTTCGAGTGGGGCGTCTGGAACGTTCCCGAGTCCGAGCTCGGCGCCCTCCCCGACGTGGCCGGGATGGACACGATCGAGCTCGGCTGCGGGACGGCGTACATCTCCGCCTGGCTCGCCCGCCGGGGAGCCCGGCCGGTCGGCATCGACATCACACCCGCCCAGCTCGAGACCGCCCGGCGGTATGCAGGCCGAGTTCGGCCTCGACTTCCCCCTGATCGAGGCGAGCGCGGAAGACGTGCCGCTGCCGGACGAGAGCTTCGACCTGGCGATCTCCGAGTACGGCGCGTCGATCTGGGCCGACCCGTACCGCTGGATCCCCGAGGCGGCGCGGCTCCTGAGACCGGGCGGCCACCTCGTCTTCCTCGTCAACGGGACGATCATGATCCTCTGCTCGGCCGACGAGGAGCTGCCGCCCGACCGGAAGCTGCTCCGTCCCTATTTCGGCATGCACCGGTTCGAGTGGGACGGGACCGGAGGCATCGAGTTCCACCTCGGCTACGGCGACTGGATCCGCGCTTCTGCGGGAGAACGGCTTCGCTGTCGAGAACCTGATCGAGATCCAGGCGCCGCCCGAGGGCGAGGCGCACCGGTTCCCGGCCTTGCCGGACCGCGACTGGTCGCGGAGGTGGCCCTCCGAGGAGATCTGGGTCGCCCGCAAGCGCTCGTGAGCGTCCCGCCCGCACCCCCGCTTCTCCTCGCCTCGACCTCGCCGCAGCGGCGGGCGATCCTCGAGCAGCTGCGGATCCCGTTCGAGCTGGCGGTGCCCGACTACGAGGAGCACGACCCGCCCGATGCCGACGTCGTCGCCCTCGTACGCGAGCACGCCGCCGGGAAAGCGCGCTCGGTCGGCGAGCCCGACGAGCGGCCCGTCCTCGGGGTCGACACGGCGGTGCACCTCGACGGCCGCGTGTTCGGAAAGCCCTCCGGGCCCGGGGCGGCGGAGCAGATGCTGGAGGCGCTCGGCGGCCACACGCACGAGGTCGTCTCGGGTCTCTGCCTGCGGACGCCGGGCTGGGAGGTCGTCGAGCACGAGGTCACTCGGGTGACGTTCCGGCCCCTGACTCCACGCGATCTGGCCGCCTACGTGGCGGCGGAGAGTGGGAGGGACGGGCGGGCGCCTACGCCATCCAGGGTCTCGGCGCTGCGCTCGTCGAGCGCGTCGAAGGGGACTACCTGAACGTCGTCGGCCTCCCCGCTGCGCTCCTCGTCCGGCTCCTCTCCGAACGGTTTGCAGGTGTTTATGGCTTCGGATAGCTGCGGCACTCAACTACACTCGTCAGTTCGATGAGCCTTTGGGGCTACCTCAGTGGATTCGGCGGGCGCGAGATGGCGGTCGATCTCGGCACCGCCAACACCCTCGTCTACGTGCGCGGGCGCGGGATCGTGCTCTCCGAGCCGTCGGTCGTCGCCATCGACCAGCGAAGCGGCGAGGTGCACGCCGTCGGCATCGAGGCGAAGCGCATGCTCGGCCGCACGCCGGGGACGATCTCCGCGATCCGGCCTCTGAAGGACGGGGTCATCGCCGACTTCGACGTGACCGAGCAGATGCTCCGCCACTTCATCCAGAAAGTGCACCACAACCGCTTTGCGCATCCGCGCGTCGTCGTCTGCGTCCCCAGCGGCGTCACCGGCGTCGAGAAGCGCGCGGTCGAGGAAGCGACGCTCTCCGCCGGCGCCCGCCAGGCCTACCTCATCGAGGAGCCGATGGCGGCCGCGATCGGCGCCGGGCTGCCCGTGTCGGAGCCGACCGGGAACATGATCGTGGACATCGGAGGCGGCACGACCGAGGTCGCGGTCATCTCGCTCGGAGGCATCGTCGTCTCCCAGTCGATCCGCGTCGGCGGCGACGAGATGGACGAGGCGATCATGAGTCACATCAAGAAGGAGTACAAGCTTCTGATCGGCCAGCAGACCGCGGAGGAGCTCAAGCTCGAGATCGGCTCCGCGTGGGAGCTGCCCGAGGAGGTTCAGGCCGAGGTACGCGGGCGCGACATGCTCACGGGCCTGCCGAAGACGATCGTGATCACCTCCGAGGAGGTGCGCCGCGCGCTCGACGAGCCCGTCGGCCAGATCCTCGACGCGATCAAGTCCACGCTCGACAAGACGCCGCCCGAGCTCGCCGCCGACATCATGGACCGCGGAATCGTCCTCGCCGGCGGCGGATCGCTCCTGACCGGCATCGAGGAGCGCCTCCGCGAGGAGACGCAGATGCCGGTGCAGCTGGCCGAGTCGCCGCTCACGTGCGTCGCCGTCGGGTCGGGCCGGAGCCTCGAGGAGTTCGAGGTCATCCATCGCGCTGCGAAGGCTCGAAACCGAAACGGCCGCCGCCGCTAGGCAACCGGCCTCTCGCTCCGGACAACGCTCTAAACTATTGGCTCCCGTGCCTCGGCAACGAACAGCACGGCTTCCCGTCCTGGACGCACACGTCCGACGGTCGGAAGGCTCCTTTCCGCGCACAAGTCGTGCCCTCAGGGCTCGGCTGGTCGCCGTTGCCCTCGTGCTCGTCTCGATCGCGCTCGTGACGGTCTACTTCCGCGAGTCCGAGGGCGGGACGCTGCACGGCGCCCAGCGCATCGGCGTCTCCGTCGCGATGCCCTTCGAGGTCGCCGGCGAGCGCGTCGCGCGGCCGTTCAAGGACGCCTACGGCTGGGCTGCCGACCTCCTCGGCGCGAAGTCCGAGAACGAGAAGCTGAAGAAGGAGATCGAGGCTCTCCGCAGTGAGAAGGTCGCGGACGCGACCGCCGCTCAGGAGAACGCCCACCTCAAGGAGCTCCTCGGCTACGTCGATGGCCCGCGGTTCCCGGAGAACTACAGCGGCGTGGTCACGCGCATTGTCGCACGGCCGCCGACGGCGTACGACCAGGAGATCCTGATCGCCGCGGGCACCTCCGAGGGGATCCAGCAGAACGACCCGGTCGTGACGAAGGACGGGCTCGTCGGGCTCGTCACCGACGTCACCTCCGACGGCGCCAAGGTCACGCTGCTGACCGACCAGTCGAGCGCGGTCTCCGCGATGGTGCTCGAGAGCGGCGCGGCGGGCATCGTCCGCCACGGGCCGAGCGATCCGTCGGCGCTCATCCTCGACCGCGTCGGCAAGGACGCGCTCGTCGAGGACGGCGACCTCGTCATCACGGCAGGCTGGCAGAGCGGGCAGCTCGAATCGCTCTACCCACGGGGGATCCCGATCGGCACGGTCGAGTCCGTCGGGCAGCAGGACGTCGACCTCTACAAGCGGATCCAGATCGCGCCCCTCGTGAACTTCGACTCGCTCTCCGACGTCATCGTCCTCGTCCCGATGGCCCGGCCGAAGTGACGCTCGACGCGCTCAAGGCCGGCGCGCTCCTTCTGCTCGCGGCCCTCGTCCAGGTCTCGATCACGTCCAACATCCAGGTCGCGTCGGGACACCCCGACCTCCTCCTCGTGCTCGTGATCGCCATCGCGCTCCTGCGCGGGCCCGCATTCGGCGCAGCCGCGGGTTTCTGGGCCGGGCTCGTCCTCGACGTCGTCTCCTTCCAGACGCTCGGGCTCACCTCGCTCTTGCTCACGCTCGCCGGCTACTTCGCCGGCCGCCTCGGCGAGGTGACGAAGAAGTCCTCCGCGCATCCCGCCCTGCTCGCCGTGAGCATCGGGACCATCGGCGTGGGGCTCGGGTCGGCGGTGCTGCACTTCATGCTCGGGGAGACGGTCTCGGTCTCGGAGTTCTTCGTCGGGATGCTGCTCCCGACTCTGGCGCTCAACCTGCTCCTCGCCTACCCGCTCTACGGGCTC
>CAVYAJ010000032.1:0-39240 GCA_963766155.1 uncultured Actinomycetes bacterium
CTCGACCGCGTGGCCGGCGCTCGTCACGAGCGTCGGGCGCAGGTTCCGCTGGATGGTCTCCTTCGTGATCACGCACTTGGAGACGTCCTTGCGGGACGGGAGCTCGAACATGACGTCGAGCAGCGCGTGCTCGATGATCGAGCGGAGGCCGCGGGCGCCGGTCTCGCGCTCGAGCGCCTTGTCCGAGATCTGCCAGAGCGCGTCCTCGGTGAAGACGAGCTCCACCGAGTCGTAGTTGAAGAAGCGCTGGTACTGCTTGACGAGCGCGTTCTTCGGCTCGAGCAGGATCTGGACGAGGTCTTCGCGCGTGAGCTGGTGCACCGCGGAGATCACGGGCAGCCGGCCGATGAACTCGGGGATGAGCCCGTAGGAGAGGAGGTCCTCCGGCATCACCTGCGAGAGGAGCTCACTCGACTCGACCGACTTCTTCGACTTGATGTCGGCGCCGAAGCCGACCGAGTTCTTGCCGATGCGCTTGCCGATGATCTTCTCCAGCCCGGCGAATGCGCCGCCGCAGATGAAGAGGATGTTCGTGGTGTCGATGGAGAGGAACTCCTGGTGCGGGTGCTTGCGGCCGCCCTGCGGGCGGAACGCTCGCGACCGTGCCCTCGAGGATCTTCAGGAGCGCCTGCTGGACGCCCTCGCCCGACACGTCGCGCGTGATCGACGGGTTGTCCGCCTTGCGCGCGATCTTGTCGACCTCGTCGATGTAGATGATCCCCGTCTCGGCCTTCTTCACGTCGAAGTCGGCCGCCTGGATGAGCTTCAGGAGGATGTTCTCGACGTCCTCGCCGACGTAGCCGGCCTCGGTGAGCGCCGTCGCGTCGGCGATCGCGAAGGGAACGTTGAGGATCCGCGCGAGCGTCTGCGCGAGGAGCGTCTTCCCGCAGCCCGTCGGGCCGAGCAGGAGGATGTTCGACTTCTGCAGCTCGACGTCGTTCTCGTCCGACGCCATCTGCACCCGCTTGTAGTGGTTGTAGACGGCGACCGAGAGCGTCCTCTTCGGCCTCCTCCTGCCCGACGACGTAGTCGTTCAGGATCTCGTAGATCTCCTTCGGGCGCGGGAGGTTGTCGAGGTCGAGCTGGGCCGGTGTGGTCAGCTCCTCGTCGATGATCTCGTTGCAGAGATCGATGCACTCGTCGCAGATGTAGACGCCCGGGCCGGCGATCAACTTCTTCACCTGGCGCTGGCTCTTGCCGCAGAAGCTGCAGAGCAGCTGCTCGTTACCGTCGGTCGCGCGGGCCATCTTTTACCTTTTAGCTCCTTTTTGCCTGCTCGGCTAGGCCGCTTTGGTCAGCGGCTTGCCACGATGGGCGATGACGTTGTCGATGATGCCGTAGTCCTTCGCCTCGGCGGCGGTCATGAAGTAGTCCCGCTCCATGTCCTTCGCGACCTTCTCGAGAGGCTGCTTCGTGTGCCCCGAGATGATCTCCTCGAGGAGGCGCTTCATGTTCAGCGTCTCGCGGGCCTGGATCTCGATGTCGGTCGCCTGGCCCTGGAACCCGGCCGAGACCTGGTGGATGAGGATCTTCGAGTGCGGGAGCGCCATCCGCTTCCCGTCCGTTCCGCCTGCGAGGAGCAGGGCCCCCATGGACATCGCGATGCCGACGCAGATCGTCGACACGTCGGGCTTGATGAACTGCATCGTGTCGTAGATCGCCATGCCCGCGTACACCGATCCGCCCGGAGAGTTGATGTAGATCGAGATGTCCTTGTCCGGGTCCTCGGACTCGAGGTGGATCAGCTGGGCGACGATCAGGTTGGCGATCTGGTCGTCCACTGGGGTACCGAGGAAGATGATGCGCTCGTTGAGCAGGCGCGAGTAGATGTCGAAGGCGCGCTCGCCTCGCGACGTCTGCTCGACCACCATCGGAATCAACGGACTCATCGTGCCTCCTCGCTGCCTGGGGTCCAAATGTTCATCTTCGTACCTTCCTTCTCCTTCTCGGGTGTCCAAAGTTTGTCGCGGGCGGCCGCGAGCTCGACCGGGATCCGCTTGACGCCTGCAGACGATTTCGTCGAGCGCCTTTTTCAGGCGCAGGTCGGCGCGAATGCGCTCGTAGCCGCCGTTTTCCTGCAGGAGCCGCTTCGACTCTTCGATGTCGTCGCCCTCTTCGCTCTGGCTCTCGATGAGCTCGTCGATCTCCTCATCCGAAACCTCGACGCCGAGCTTCGAGGCGGCCGCATCGAGCACGAGCTCGCGTGCGAGCGACTGCTCGGCCTCCGCGCGGAGCCGGGCGACGACGTCGTCGGCCGACTGGCCGGTCATGGTCAGGTAGGTCTCCGTCGAGATGCCGCGCATCTGCAGCGAGCGGGCGATGCCGCTCCAGAGCTCGGCGGTACGTCGTTCGACGAGCGCCTCGACGGTCTCGACCTCCGAGGCGTTCACGAGCGCGTCGACGGCCGCCTCGCGGAAGCGGATCTCGAGCTCCTCCGTCAGCTGCTCGAGCAGCCGCGACTCGATCTCGGCGCGCAGCTCCTCGAGCGTCTCGAACTCGCTCGCCGAGCGCGCCAGCTCGTCGTCGGCCTCGGGCAGCACCTTCTCCTTGATCTCCTTCACGGTGACATCGACGGGGAGCTGGCCCTCCGCGCCCTGGATGTCGACGCTCTTCGTCGCGCCGCGCTCCATGCCCGGCAGCGCGTCGTCGATCTCGTTGACGAGCCGGTCGGCGCCGACCTCGGTGACGTAGTCGCGCTGCGGAGGCGACGCCTTCGCCCAGGATGTCGAGCACGACCGTGTCGCCTTCCCGAACCGCGCGGTCTTCGACCGGAGCGAGCTCGGCGACGGTGTCGCGCAGGCGGTCGAGCTCCGCGTCCACGGCCTCGGCCGGCACCTCGGCCTCCGCGTACGGAACCTCGAGCGTCGTCCAGTCGGCGACCTCGGGCTTCGGCATGACGGCGACGGTCGCGCTGAACTTGAACGTGCCGCCGTCGTCGCGGCAGCCCGTCGAACTCGACCTCGGGGCTCGCAACAGGGCGGATGCCGGAGGTCTCGGCGGCGCTCCAGAACCAGGAATCGAGGTGGCCGCGGAGCGCCTCCTGCCAGACGGCCTCGCGCCCCACGCGGGCGACGACGACCGGGACGGGAGCCTTGCCCTTGCGGAAGCCCGGCAAGCGGAGCGATTCGGCCATGTCCGTGGCGGCGTGCTCGAACGCGTGCGCGACGTCCTCCTCGGGAACCTCGACGTCGAGGCGGACGCGGCTTTCCGGGAGCTCTTCGACCTTCGTCTTCACGAAGGCCATTGTGTCAGAAGGCCTCAGCCCTCCCGGGGTTCTAGCCGTTCTGGGGCGGCCTGAGGATGCGGCTAGACGTGGTGGAAGTCGATGACCAAGCGGTCCGGGTTGTGCAACTCCTGCACGTTCCAGCACGTGGGGCGGCTGAGGCCCATGATCCAGGAGAGCGTGGCCTCGAAGTCGCCGGACTGCGCAGCCTGGGCGAGGGTGCCGAACCCAGGGGTGAGGACGCGCGAGCCGCCGTAGGTGGGATTGCCGTCGAAGTCGTAGCCGGTGGCGCCCTGCACGACGAGCTGGACGAAAGAGTCGCCGTAGACCTCGATCGGCATGTCGCTCGGATCCTGGGTGAACGGGGGTTTCGCCGTACGGATCTCGTAGTGCGGGATGCCGCCGTTCCCCGCGGGGTTCGGCTTCGGCTCCGTGAACTCGAACACGATCCGGTCGTAGCCGTCGTGGGCGCCGACCCTCACATCCGTGAGGTTCATGAAGACGCCGTCTTCGCCGCCGCTCTGCGGCTTGCAGACCACAGGCGGCGAGAGGCTGAGCCTGGGTCTCCGTCGAGGCTCCGCCCGACGTTTCTGAACTGGTCTCCCCCTCCTCACTCGTGCTCGCAGCCGGCTCAGATTCGGCCGGCTCGACGGCAGGGGTCGCGGTCGGCACAGGGCCAGCCTCCCTCGCGCCGGAGCCACACCCGGCCAGGAGCGCAGAGATCATGAGGAGGAGGGGGAGCGCTTTGATCATGGGCCGCATTCTGCGAGGGCCCGGTAACCCCGAAGCCGCGCGTGCGTAACGACCCCGCAACCGTCACCAGACCCGGGCACGAGCCGGGCGGTCTCCTCCTCGTAGGTGCGGGCGAGAGGACTCGAACCTCCAAGGGCCGAAGCCCAGCGGGTCCTAAACCCGCCGCGTCTTCCAGTTCCGCCACGCCCGCGTGGAAAAACGATACCGCCTGGGTAGGGGAAGTCCATGGAGACGAAGGAAGCACCGGCGCCCCAGCCCGAACTGCGCGAGCGGGAGCTTCCGGATCCGGGGCTGACGGACCTTTCCTTCCGGGACTACAAGGCGATCGTCATCCGTGCCGGCAAGCAGGCCCTCGCGCACGGCATCACCGATCTCGCCGCTGCGCTCGCCTATTACTCCTTCCTCGCCATTCCGGCCGTGCTCCTCGTCGCGGTCGGCCTCTTCTCGCTGTTCGCGAGCGCAGACGGAATCACCACTCTGATCGACAAGCTCGGGACGGTTGTCCCCTCCCAGTCGACTCAGCTGATCGAGGACAGCCTCCGGCGGATGAACGAGAACAAGAGCGGCAGCCTCGCCATGGTGATCGTTGGCTTCGTCCTCGCCCTGTGGACGACGACCGGCGCGATGACCTCGTTCATGCGGGCTGTCAACCGCGCCTATGACCGGGACGAAAGCCGGGGCTTCGTGCGGCAACGGTTCATCGCCGTGCAGATGGTGATCGCAATGGGGGTCGCTTTCCTGCTCGTTTTCGGGTTGCTCGTGCTCGGCCCCGTGATGTCGGGCTGGATCGGCGACTGCGCTCAACATCGAAGGAGTGATGGGATGGCTCTGGTGGGTGGCACAGTGGCCGATCCTGCTCGTCGGCCTCCTCGCCGTGTTCGCGACGGTGCTCTACCTGGGGCCGAACGTCGACCACCCCCGCTGGCGCTTCCTCACGCCGGGCGCCGTGTTCGCCGTCGTCGTCTGGCTCATCGCCTCGGGGCTCTTCGCCGTCTACACCTCGATGTTCGACTCCTACAACAAGACGTGGGGATCCTTCGCCGCGGTGATCGTCATGCTGACCTGGCTCTGGGTGACGGGATCGCGCTCCTGCTCGGGGCCGAGATCAACTCCGAGGCCGAGCGAAGCCGCGAGCTGCGGCAGGGCCAACCGGCCGAGCGCGCGATCCAGGCGCCCTCCAGGGCCTAGCGCGGCCCCGGGCTACACTCCTTCTTCGGGCCCCGTAGCTCAGCGGATAGAGCAGCGGACTTCGAATCCGCGTGCGGAGGTTCGACTCCTCCCGGGGCCATATCGCGTCGCTTGGTTGAGCCAAACCCGCATGGTTGCGTGGGTCAGACGTGCCGGAAACGTCACGGAGGAGCGCCTGGTGCAGACCCCGGTGCAGACCTCGAGAAGTGCCCCTACGCGAGACCACTGGGAGCCCGCCTGCGACCGAATGTGTCCGCGGCGAGCTAAGTGCGGAGCGAGCCGGACTGGCAGGACGCCCACCCCCTCAGACGACGCTTACTGAGGCTCACCAAAGCTGTCGGTGATGGTGACCTTCACTCGGCAGAAGTCGCCACTTCCCGAGTAGCCCCCGGACGACTGCACCTCATCGATTCCCTCCTGGTCGATTCGCTGACGAAGGTGGACGGTCTTCCGTGCCCCCACGTCGAGGCGCAGCTCCTTCGCGGCCTTGAAGGGCCCGAACCCGGCTCGGTCCCACGTTCCCTTCACGGTAACGACGATGCCGACGTTGCCCGTGTTGTGGATCTTCGCGTCCCCGACGAGCAGGCCGTAGTAGCTATATCCCGAGCCTTCCTTGAGGAGCATGTCGCAATTGGATGTGTAGTCACCGTCCGCGTTGGCAGTCGGTGCTGGCTCAGTCTCAGTGATGTCAGAGCAGCCTCCGTCCTCGTCGATGGTTTGGCCCTCGGGGCAAGTAGTCGCTCCTGCGACTGAGCCGCCGGACTCGACAGTCACGGTCTTGATGGCTTGCGTGGTTCCACCACATCCGGCTAACGCAAAGACCGCCCCCACGAAACCCACGGCCAGAAGTCCCGTCTTCAAGTCGACCCCTCCAGTCTCTCGACGACTCGCAGCACGATAATGACTTCCGTCAAGCTGGCTCAAGGACGCGCGAGGCGTGTTATGCGAACATGCGTTCGTGACCGCTGAGGGCTCGGCTTATATGAGGTTCCGTCGAGCGCTCGATCGCGGCAACGTCACGGAGGCGCTCTCGGCCGCCTCGGAGCTCCGGTTCGTCTCCTTGGCGGAGGCGCTCGAGCTCACGCTGCTCCTGGTAGAAGGTGAGCCGGGCAAGTACGAGCGGGCGGCGGCTCGCTGGCATCTCCGCTTCGCGCAGGAGGTCCCACACGTCGACCTCCGAGAGAGCCTGGCGGTGCTCGCCCTCCTCACGGCGATTCCGGCGAACCGACTTGCTGCGGGCGCGCTGGCCGAGCTCCTCAGTCGCCGGCGATCGTGCGAGCGGATCGCCGAAGCTCTTGTCCGCTGGTCGCGAGCAGCGTAGAACTGTTGTCGTGGATTCACGCCTTGAGCGGCAGGCGCGGAACGAATCGCTCATCCGGGAAATGAATGAGCGAATCGAAAGGCTCGACAGGGCGGCCGAAGCGGGACTCGAGAGCACGCACCTCGTCTTTGAATTTCTCTGCGAGTGCGGAGCGGGTGACACGGGTGACGCCGGCTGCGAGGAGCAGATCGAGATGACCTTGGCCGAGTACGAGGAGGTTCGACAGCAGGATGACCGCTTCGCGCTTCTTCCTGGCCACGAGACGGAAGAGCTCGAAACCGTGCTTCGGCGGACGGAACGGTACGTAATCGTCGACAAGAAGCCGGAAGCGGAGTCGTTTCTTGAAGACGACCCTCGCGGCGCGTCCTCGAAATAGCGATGCCCACCGCCCTCGACAACGGGCCGACGCTCTCCTCGAAAGCTCCGCGCCGTCGTCGCTCGGCTGCTCGGGCGGAAGACCTAGGGCCGCTCGCCTTCGCCCACGATGCGGGCGTGAGCGTCCGGGTTCATTGCTTGCCACGTCCTGAGGTAGATAGCTACCTCGCGCAGCGCCTGATCGTTCGAAGGCGCTCGGGGCATGGAGACGTCAAGAGTGACCTCGCCCACCACACGGACGGAACATTCAGCCGCTTTGAGGTAAGTCTTGAGGTCCTCGACGAAAGCTTTGTCGGAGACTCGAACGCGCACAGCCGCAGTTACCTGGCTTATCGGCACAGCGTTTTGATGCCCAGAGACGCGAACGAGGTAACCAGCCCCGAACGCCCGCTTGCGTTGCTCGAACGGGCTAAAGGCGGGAGGCTCTACGCACGATGCTTCAGGAAGAGGTTGGGGCCACCGCGCACAGCGAACGACAGAGTTACTTTCGCCGCAGAGGTAAGTCTGTCACGCCCCGGCCTTCTCTCCAGGCTGATCCGTCGCTGACCCGAGGGTACGAGCGGCGGTTCAGTCTGCTCGGCGGTGCAGCTACCACCGAGCCGTCGTCGCTCGGCTGCTCGGGCGGAAGCACGAAACCTGAGCCGGCGGCACGGCACCGGGTCCGTACGGCTGAGGCTCTTGTCCGCCGGAATAAGGACGGGCTCGCGCCTAGCTTGGCTCCTCGAGGATGACGAGGTTGCAGAAGTCGTGTACGTCGGTCTTTGTTGGCGGCAGGGGATAGAACTCGAGCGTGTGCGTCCCCGCGGGCAAGGTCAATTCGTCACTCCACGACACGATCGTCGCCTTGTGGCTGTCGGTCTCGTTCGTGTAGACGCGCGTCACGGCGGCGGCGAAGTCGTCAGCTGAGAGCCCCACCTCGATGTCCCCCTCGCCGTCCGCCGCGGCCCGGAAACCGGAGCAGGCCAGCTCAAAGAGAACCGAACCACCACTGGTGATGAACTGCCATCCCGATGAGGGGACAGGGAATCTGCCGCCCACGAGCCTCCTTCGCAGGCCGGCTGGTTTACACGTAGCGCTTCCGTTGGCGGAGATAGACGTGATCGCGTTTACACCGGAGCAGGCTCCTGTAACACGCTTCTGCAGCGCGAGGGAGTCGATGCCATCGAGCTTGTCGGCGTTGAGGCCTGGCGACCTTCGTCCCCGAGTTGACCGTGAAGGGTGCCTTCCCCGAGGGCACGGTGAGACCAAGGGCAGTAGCGCCTGAGCCTGTCGAGCTCTGCGTCACCTGCAGCGCCTTCCCGGAAAGCTCACGGAGGTATCGGTTGAACTGCTCAAGTAGGTCGATTGGGCTGCGCCCTAGTCGTCGGACGATGGAGGGAGTCGGCGACAGCGGTGTCGGTTGATCTTCGATGGGGGAAGCTCTTCTTAGTTCTGCGGTGTGTGAGAGTCGGGCTCTAGCCTCGTTTCTCCCGAGGCGAACATCGAGGGGTTTGCCGCAATGCTTCTCGACTGAGCCCGGCTCTCGCTACCCTGCCGCTCCGGGCAATGGTCCAGCGGGGGTGATGGTCCTCACTTTCGGATGAGTTACTTCGTGAGCTTCGCGTCTGGAGCCGCAGAGCTACGATTCGATCATGGCCGGAGTGAAACGCGAGATCGGCCCGACCAGGCCCTGCCCGGACTGCAATGCAACCGGTGCGGCACCGGTCCGAGACTCCAAGGGACGTCCACATGCTGGACGCGACCTTTCCAAGAACTGCGAGACGTGCGGAGGCACCGGCTACATTCCTGCGTAGCCGGCTCCTACCCGCCGTCGTTGCTCGCCCCGAACTAAGAACGCCGCCAACCTTCCAAGACTCTAGTGAGCCTTCGAGGCTCGCCAGGCGGACTCGGCTGACGGCGCTCGCGGAGCGTAGCGCTCAAGCTGACTCACTACCCATTCCGAGAGGCCGAGCGATCCGACAACGCGTTCCCCGGCGCTATGCTCGCGGCGTGGCGAGACTGAGGTTCAGACTTTCGACCGGCGAAGAGGTCTTCAAGACAATCGAGTCAGACGATCAGGTGCCGGCCGAGATCGATGCGTTCCGCAACCACCAAGGTGAATACGGGGGCGAATTCTTCCCGGCTGACGACGGGCTTTGGGTCTTGCGCCTCGCTGTGATCAGCATGGGCCCAGTTGACGACACACCATTGTCCACGTAGGGCTTGTCGACCGCTCTCGACCCCGAAAACGTCACGACCGCGTTAGGCAGTGCGGGGTCGCCACGGCTCGCGCTCGTGCGCGAGCCAGACCAGCTCGGGGTCGAGTGCAAGGACCCGCTGCCGGCCTTCGGTGGGGGGCTCGTCGAACTCGCCGAACCACACCGCCACGTCGCCGCCGACGATGACCGGGCGCCCGCCAGTCTCGACGACGACCATCTGCATGCCGGGTGTGTGGCCCGGCGCCGGGACGAGTCGGAGCCCGGGCAGCAGCTCGTGCTCGCCGTCGACCGGCACGTACTGCACGCCGGGCGCCTCGACCCACTCGCGAATGGTGTAGTCGTCCTCGCTGCGCGCGTCGTCGAGCTCCCGACGCTGGACGTAGATCGGCTTGCCGGCGAAGAGGTGGTTGCCGCCACAGTGGTCGGCGTGCAGGTGTGTGTTGACGACGATGTCGATGCCGGCGAGATCGAAGTCCTGCTCGCTCAGCGGCTGGAGGCGGGGATCCATGTCGGCCAACGCCGGGTGCAGTTCCGTCATGCCGGTGTCGACCAGCACTCGCGCATCGGGATGGTCGATGACATGCACGTAGACCGGCATCCGCTCGCCCTCGACGGACAGGTCGGCAACGAAGACTGGCGTGATGGCGATTGAGGCGGGCGCGTTCATTCGACCGCCACGGTAGTGGGTGATATGCGAGTCGTCATGGCCCCCTTAACGAGGCGCCTACGGGCGCCCTTCCCGATGCCAGGGCTAGGCAGGCGGGCTCGAGCTGACTGGTCCGACGTTCACGAGGCCGGGGTCGACACAGCCCGAGGAGTCGACCTGGGCGGACGTGAAGTTGTCGGGCAGCGTCACCTTGACGCGATCGAACTGCGTGCAAGGCCCGGCGTCCGTGTCCACGTCGCCCCAGAAGCTCACGAAGTAGAGCGACTTGCCGGGCTCGAGGACGACCGGTGCGGGAGGTTGGCTGATCAGGTCGATGCCTCCGCGGTGCACCTGGACGTCCAGCCATCCGCTCGCAGTGTGGAAATCCATGCCCGGATAGCCGAACGAGCGGCATGCCTCCGTGGACGTGTTCCTCACGCGCCAGGTGGTCATGATCGTCCCGGCCGCCCCCTCCTGGGAGTCGACCTTGACGAGCGCGGCCTTGTCCTTACAGAGAGGAGCGGCGGCCGTTGTCGTCGTGGATTCTCCGGCTTGGCCGGTCGATGTGGACGCGGAGGGCGAGGTCTTTCCGGTCGGAACAGGGCCCGCGTCCTTGGGCCCGTTGGCACATCCGGCGAGAAACGCGGCGATGAGAATGGCGGCGACGAATGCTTTGGTCATGCGTGGGATTGTCCGAGCGACGCGTAACCCGGCCGGGCCGCGTCGGTAACAGCTTCGCAACGCGGTCGGGCATCGCCGAGGGTGTAAGCGAACGGTAAGAAGTCGTCACTGGCCGGAGGACGCAGTCCACACTCGTCGTAGAGGGGTTTCGCGGCAATGCGGCAGGCAGCCCCCGCCCCTCCAACTGCGCGGGCTGGAAGTTCAGACGACGCCCACTCGCTGAAACGGGGGTTCCACGATGCAACTACGACG
The DNA here is from genome assembly GCA_963766155.1 of uncultured Actinomycetes bacterium. Taxonomy (GTDB): domain Bacteria; phylum Actinomycetota; class Thermoleophilia; order Gaiellales; family Gaiellaceae; genus DATEOR01. The sequence continues at coordinate 10,638 of CAVYAJ010000032.1, forward strand.
ACTGCTCTTGCTGCAGCCGCACGCCGAAGTCCAGCTGGAGAATGGCACGGCGACGCCGAGGGATGGATCCGACTGGGATGTCCTCGCAGAGCTCGACCGCCTACGGACGACGAACTCGGGGCTGACTGCCGAGGTGCAGAGGCAGACGCATATCGGCCAGGACTACGCACGTGTCGCGAGCGAGCAGAGGGTCCGGGTCGAGGAGCTCGAGCGCGAGAACGCCATCGCGCACTCGAGCTCCCAAATGCTCGACCGCCGCGTGGCTCTGGCGGAGGAGCGGACCGACGAGCTCGAGGAGCTCGTCGAGGTTCTGCGCGCCCAGCGTGACCGGCTGCAGACCTACTACGAGCAGCAGAAGGACCGGGCCGACCGCTCCGAGTCGGCGAGCGCCGCACTTCGCAACGCGGCGGGAGAGCTCCTTTCGGCCAGCGACCGCCAGACTCACGCTGCCCTGGGCACCCGCGGGCTCGCGCGCGCGAAGGTCGAGTTCGCCGACGGGCTCGCGAGCCTGAGGCGGGCGCTCAGAGAGACGCGGGCAAGGGATTTCTCGCTCCCGCCGTCGCCGATGACGTCCAGCGTTACTTCACCGCCACCGACCTCTCGCCCGAAGAGAAGCGCCAGCTCAAGCAATCGATCGTCAGAGCACTGTCGGTCGAACCGTGACCACCCCGACGACGAGGCGCCGTCGGCGACACGCCGCCCGCGCGAGCATGCTCGGAATCACAGCGATCGCGGCTCTCGTATTCGCCCCTACGAGCTCCGGCGGAACTCGCTCAGGGGTCGCCGCGCTGCAGGTCGCGCTGAAGAGTCGCGGCCTCTACTCTGGCTCCATCGACGGGGTCATCGGCCCTCGAACCATCGCCGCCGTGCGCGTCTTTCAGCGCAGGCACCGGCTGACCGTCGACGGCATTCCCGGGCCGGTCACCTGCGCCGCCCTCGGCCGGTACAGCCGCCATCGCCTCGGCACGCGCACCCTCACGTTCGGGGATCACGGCTGGGACGTCGCCGAGACCCAGTTCCTCCTACGCTCGCACGGGTACTCGCCCGGCCCTCTCGACGGCAGCTACGGAGGCCTGAGCGTCGCGGCGGTCCGTCGCTTCCAGCGCCATTCGGCTCTCGAGGTCGACGGCGTTGTGGGCCCAGCAACCCTCGCGTCCCTCGACGGCGAGCGAGCGGACGGGCCGGGAGGGCTGACGACGGGAGAGGCCGGCCACGCTCGAGCGGGACGCCGTCTCGTCATCATTCGGCGCGACGCACACCGGCTCTACTTCTACCGGGGCGCTCGACCCCTCCGCGTCTTCACGGTTGCAACCGGAGGGACATGGACGCCCACACCCCATGGTCGGTTTCGAATCGTGAGCAAGTACCGCCGTCCTTGGTGGTACCCACCCGACTCCAGCTGGGCCCAGGACCTCGATCCGATCCCGCCAGGTCCTGAAAACCCACTCGGGACCCGTTGGATGGGTCTCTCCGTCCCGGGGGTGGGCATCCACGGCACTCCGAATCCCGCGTCCGTGGGGTACTCGATCTCCCACGGCTGCATACGGATGAAGAAGCGCGATGCCGAATCCCTGTTCCGCTTGGTCAGGGTCGGTACCCGCGTCTGGATCATCTAGACGCGCGGCCGAAACCCGACGGCTCGCTCGTTCGTTGTGGGAACATGGCGTGGATGGCCACATGGAAGTTCGTCGCACTCGCGTTGAAGGCCCAGCGGGGCTGGAAGCGCATCCCGCCGGAGCAGCGCCGGCAGATCATCGAGAACGCCGCGAAGCAGGCCCGCAAGCACGGGCCCATCGTGGCGAAGCGCGCGACCGAGATCGCACGCCAGGTCCGCAAGGACCGGTAGCCCCATGCGCGACAGCCTGACGCTGGGCCGCATCGCCGGCATCCGCTTCGGCGTGAACTGGAGCTGGGCGATCGTCTTCGCACTGATCGTGTGGACGCTCGCCACCGGGATCTTTCCGAGCACGAACCCCGGTCGCAGCCAAGGCACCTACATCGCCATGGCGATCGTCGCCGCGCTCCTCTTCTTCACCTCGCTGCTCGAGCACGAGTTCGGGCACGCGCTCGAGGCGAAGCGTGAAGGAGTCGAGATCGAGGGCATCACGCTCTGGCTCTTCGGCGGCGTCGCCAAGTTCCGAGGGATGTTCCCGAGTGCGGGGGCGGAGTTCCGGATCGCGATCGCCGGTCCGCTCGTCTCGCTCGCCCTCGGCGCGGCCTTCGTCCTCCTCGCCTGGAAGGCGAGCCTGCCGGAGGTGGCAGACGGCGTCGCCGCATGGCTCGGCTACATCAACCTCACTCTCCTGCTCTTCAACCTCCTGCCCGCGCTGCCGCTCGACGGAGGCCGCGTGCTCCGATCCGCACTCTGGGGGGCCAGCGGCAACCTCGGCTGGGCGACGCATATCGCCGCGCTCATCGGGCAGGGCTTCGGCTACCTCTTCATCGTCGGCGGCGTCGGGTTCGCGATCTGGCAGAGCGCCTACAGCGCGCTCTGGATCGCGTTCATCGGCTGGTTCCTCCTCCAGGCCGCGGCGGCGGAGGACCGCACGCTGCTCGCCCGCCACGCCCTGCGGGGGCTGCAGGTCCGAGACCTGGTCGTCCGCGATCCGGTGACGACGAATCCCGATGTCACGCTGGGCGAGTTCATGGACGACATCGCGTGGACGACCCACCATGCGACCTACCCCGTCACCGACAACGGCCACGTCGTCGGGCTCCTCCCTCTCCGCTGCGTCGCCGAGGTGCCGCGCAGCGAGTGGGAGACGCGAACGGTGCGCGACTGCATGCTCCCGCGGGAGAAGATCCCGGTCGTGCGCGAGGACGACGACCTCTTCGACGCGGCGGCCGAGATCTCGGAGGGCGACCTCTCGCGCGCGCTCGTCCTCGACGGCGACCGCTTCGTCGGGCTCCTCTCCTGGTCGGACGTGCGCCGTGCGCTCGACCTGCGGCGCGCACGGAGACGCTAGGAATCTAGGGTGGCCGACGGGACTCGAACCCGCGACAGCCGGGACCACAACCCGGGGCTCTACCAGCTGAGCTACGGCCACCGTGCAAGATGCAGTGTAGCCCGGGTGCTACGTTCCTCCCCGGCGCGCCCGTAGCTCAGTGGACAGAGCGGCGGACTTCTAATCCGCGGGTCGCAGGTTCGAATCCTGCCGGGCGCATCGCCGGTTGAATCACCCGTTACAAGGGCGTACCTTGCCAGGGAGGAATGAGCCGGAGGACGATTCTCATTGGCGTGCTTGTCGCCGGAGCGGCGATTTTCGCTCACGCCGGGGCCGCTCAGGCGGGCACGGTCACTCGCACATGCGACTTCAACTCCCAAAGCTGTCGCATCGTCTACACCGCCGCCAACGGCGAGGTGAATACCGTCGTCGCCGACTGGGTCGGGATCGCGGAGATCAGTGATTCGACCGCGACGATCGTCGCGGGCGCCGACTGCCACCTGGGGGTGGACAACCATCATGCGAGCTGCGACGAGCCCGACGGCTACTGCGTCTGCGGCGTGACGGCCGACCTCGGGAACCTGAACGACACGCTCACGGCGGACAGTGTTTATCTCAGCGTCAACGGCGGGGCCGGCAACGACTCGATCACGGGAACGGCGGGCGGTGACCTCCTCGACGGCGGGGACGGCGACGACGTCATCCATGCGGGCGCCGGAGACGACCAGATCACGGGCGGAAACGGCAACGACCAGTTGTTCGCCGATACCGGCGGTGACCCGTTCTACAACTTCAAGGACTCGGTCGACGGCGGGGCCGGCCACGACATCATCCACGGGACCGATCAGGCCGACGACCTCATCGGCGGGACGGGCAACGACACCATCCACGGAGCCGGCGGAGACGACTACATGCCGAACAACTCTGGCAGCTCGGCCGACATCTACGACGGAGGCGACGGCTTCGACACCGTCGACTACACCGGCGACTGGGCGTTCGTGGACAGCGGCGGCGGCTTCTTCACCCTTCAAGGCATCAAAGTGACCCTCGATGGGGTCGCGAACGACGGGAACTCGTTCCATGACACGCTCAACGCGGACGGTGTCGGCACCCTGCTGGACAACATCGATCCGTCGGTCGAGAAGGTGATCGGCACCTTGGGCCCCGACACGATGACGGCCAAGCAATGCGGTGGAGGCGCATGCGACCCGGTTCGCCCGGCGTTCTTCTACGGAGCCGAGGCGAACGACGTGCTCCAGGGGAACAACGACGGCGGCGTGCTCGACGGCGGCCCGGGAGTCGACCTACTCTCGAGCGGGTCGGGCAACGACACGCTCGTGGGCGGAGACAATGACGACAGCCTTGCGGCGGGCGCCGGAAACGACACGCTCGACGGCGGCAACGGGGCGGACACCCTCTGGCCGGACGCGGGAAACGACACGCTGACTGGAGGGGCCGGGAACGACTCGATCGGCGGCGGCGCCGGTAGCGACAAGCTCGTGGAGATCGGCGGCAGCATGACTCTGACCGACACAGCGCTCACGGGTCTCGGGACCGCACGCTGAGTGGCATCGAGTCGGCGAAGCTCTCCGGCGGCGGCGGAGCGGACACGATCGACGCCTCTGCGTTCGGAGGGCCCGTGAGGCTCGAAGGCTACGAGGGCGCCGACACGCTCATCGGCGGAAGCTTCAACGACGTGCTCGTTTCGAGCACTCCGGGCGGGGAGAACTTCTGTGGCCCCAGCGGCGGCGGGAACATCCTGACCGGAGGAGCCGGCGACGACCTCATGGTCGGGACCTCGTGCGACGCGCCCGAGACGCCCGTCTGCCCGAATCCGGCGCTCGACACCGTGGTCGAGTCGGCGAACCTGGACTTCACGGCGAGCGGCACCGCGCAGAGCGCGACCCTGGTCGGACGCGGCAACGACACGCTTCGCTGCGTCCGGCGGGTGCACCTGATCGGCGGGGCGAGCGCGAACATCCTCGATACCTCCGCCTACACGGGAGTCGCGCTCCTCGACGGTGGGGAGGCGAACGACACCCTGAAAAGCGGTTCCGGCGCCGACGTCCTCAACGGGGAGGCCGGCGACGACATCCTCACGGGCGGCACCGGCAACGACACACTCACCGGCGGCGACGGCACTGACCAGGTCGCGGAGTCCGCCGACGTGAACCTGACGTTGACCGACACGACCTTGACGGGTGTCGGCTCCGACACGCTGGCCACCATCGAGAAGGCGAAGCTCACGGGCGGGAACGCGTCGAACACGCTCACCGCAACCTCGTTCACCGGAATCGCCGAGCTGAACGGTGCGGGTGGGGCGGACGCCTTGCTCGGCGGCAGCGGCAACGACACGCTCACCGGCGGCGCGGGCATCGACTCGTTCAGCGCGGGCGGCGGAAACGACACGATCGAGACGCGCGATGGCGAGACGGAAAGTTCGATCGTGTGCGGCGACGGGGCGGCCGACTTTGCCCGTGTCGACCTGGCCGACACTGCAGCGCTCGATTGCGAGACCGTGCTCCCGCCGGACGTCACGAACCCTAATCCGCCGGGCAACCTCCAGCAGACGACCTCCACGGGCACGACGATCTCGATCTCCTGGAACGCGGCGACCGACGACCAGGGGGTCGAAGGCTACGACGTCTATCTGAACGGCACGAAGATCGACACGACGACCGAGCTCGGCTACACCTTCACCGGCCTGCATTGCAACTCGGCGGGCACGGCAGGTGTGGAAGCCTTCGACGCGGCGCCGAACCACTCGACTCGTTCCCTCACGCCCGTCACCACTGGCCCATGCGCCGCGATCACGAGCTTCGGCGGCACGCATGGATTCGTGAACAGCACGACCGCGAGCTTCACGTTCACGGGCTCCGCGGCCGCGCACCACTTCAAGTGCAAGCTCGACGCGAGTCCGGCGGAGCTCTGTTCATCGCCGAAGAACTACACCTCCCTCTCCGAGGGCGAGCACACAGTTCAGGTCTGGGCCGAGGACAGCGACAACGATCCCGGCGCTCCCACGAGCCGAACGTGGACGATCGACATCACGAAGCCGAAGACGACGCTCGACTCCCATCCGGGCAAGGAGACGCAGTCGCACCGCGCTCGGTTTGGGTTCGGGTCGAACGAGTCGAGCGCTCGTTTCCAGTGCAAGCTCGATGATCAGAAGAACTGGAAGCCGTGCTCTTCGCCGGTGACGTTCACCGGGCTGCACGCCGGGAAGCACACGTTCCGGGTACGCGCCGTCGACCGGGCCGACAACGCGGACACGACCGCCGCGAGCTGGACCTGGCGCATCCACTAGCTCTTCGGCCGAACTAGTCGGGCTCGTCCAGTTCGAGAAGGTCGAGCATTTCGCCGATCTCGTGGTCGTACTGCGACGGGTGACGCATCTTGGCTTCGCGGTTGAGCTTGTAGCGGCTCCGTCGTCCGACCCGCTCACGAGTCACGAAGTCGCTTTCGATGAGGTCGGCGACGATTCGCTGCACGGCTCGCTCCGTGATCCCGACGTTCTCGGCAATGTCCCGCAAGCGCGCGTCCGGGTCACGCGCGATGCAGAGAAGCACCTGGGTGTGGTTGGTGACGAAACGCCAGGGCTTCGTGTTTTCCTCAGTTGACATATCGGCTAAAAGTGTCGTACGATTTCTGTCGTGATGTTGCTGTCGCGTCGTTTCTGTCTTGCTTTGATCGCAGGATACCAAAGCTTCGATCCGGCATCGGGGGGCGAAAGTGGCCACGCCTGACCGCGCCGTGAGGAATTCCCTCCTCATCCGAGGGGTCAACGAACGCATCAACGGGCTCTCGGAGTCCTGGTTCGACGACGAGCCACGCGAGCTTCTCTGCGAGTGCGGCGACGAGAGCTGTATCGAGGCGATTCTCGTCACGCGAGCGGACTACGAGGTTGCGATGGGGCGTCCGGGTCACTACCTGGTCAACTCCGATCACGGTGACGAGACGGGTATCCGCGTGCTCATGACCCGGGATGGATATTCGATCGTCGAATACCCGTAGAGCTCTGGTTGACCCTCCTGTTTTCGGCTACGGAGCACCGGGGATGAGGCTGCAATGGCGACCGCACGTGAAGACCGGTTCGTAGAGAACGAGAAGCTCTTTCGCACCGCCAACGAGGGTCTGCGCGAACGCGTCGAGGACGTCGTCGAACCAGATCAGTCGATTCCTTTCCTGTGCGAGTGCATCGACGAGACCTGCATGGCGCGGATCGACCTGACGCACGAGGAGTACCAAATGGCGCGCTCGGATGACCAGTGGTTCGTGATCGCCCCGGGCCACCCCCGCCTCGATGGGGAGCGCATCGTCGAAGAGGAAGACCACTTCTTGATCGTCACCAAGGAGGACGTCGGTTGACCGCCGAGGAGCGCAGCGAAAGGCGCAAGGACCGCCTTGCCCGCAACGAGGCTCTCTTCCGCGAAGTCAACGAGCGCGTCCAGGAGGTCGGCGAACGCGCCGGCCTCGACATGATCGACTTCATCTGCGAATGCGGAGACGCCGACTGCACCGCGGCGGTCTCGCTCACGGAGTCAGAGTACGAACAGGTTCGCACCGACCCCGTGCTCTTCGCGATCCTGCCGGGTCACGCGATTCCCGAGATCGAAGACGTCGTCTCCGAGGGAGATCGCTTCCAGGTCGTACGCAAGCACGAGGAGGAAGAGGCGATCGCCCGAGCGACCGACCCTCGGGCCTGAAAAGTCGAGACTCGCCGGCATGCACCCATGAGAGAAAGGCCCCCGTTGCCGGGGGCCTTTCGGCTTACGGTCGGCGGATCCCTACGGCAGGAACCGGTTGAGGAAGTTCCTGGAGTACGTCGTGTCGTCCCGCTGGTAGCTCCCCGTGGCGTTGCAGGTCAGGGAGTTGACGTAGGACGCGTCGCCGAGGACATACGGGCCCCAGAAGACAGCGCCGCCCGAGTCGCCGAAGCACGAACCGCCTCCGGCCTTCGAATCGCGGTCGTTGATCTGGAACGTCACGACCTCGCTCCCGACGTTCTTGAGGTAGGAGGTCGTCGAGCGGCGCTCGCGGATCACGATCTGCGCCTTCTTCTCGCCGATGTCCACCCCGTAGCCGACGAGCGTGAAGGTCTCGTTCTTCAGCTGGCCCTGGTTCCGGTTCAGGAACCCGACCGGCGGAAGCTGGGCAGGCACGATGTCCCACTTGGACGTGGCCGGCGCGTCTAGGACGACAACGCCCTGGTCGTGCTGCTTCGCGAAGCGAGAGCTTTCCCGTCCAGCCCGGATCGGGATGCGCGGTGCCCTTGATGTAGTGCGCCTCACGGATCGCCTTCTCCTCCGGCGTGATGTTCGGAGCGAGCGGATCCAGCGCGAGGTCGGTGTCGAACGACACGTAGACGTCGGTCGCGGGCCCCTCGGTGCAGTGACCGGCCGTCAGCACGACGCTGGGCGAGATCAGCGTGCCCGAGCAGCGGAATCGTCCGTCCGCTGTCGTGAAGCGGACGAGGCCCACGCTCGTGTGCACGGTGTCGCGTTCGCCGCCGACGATCGCGCCAGCGGGTGCAGCTGCGAAGAGCCCGACCACGAATGTGGCGAGCGAAAGCAAGGCAAGACATGCCTTTCGATTCATCAGTTCCCCTCTCTGTGTGGACCCAGGGTCCCGGTCCCGCGGGACCATACATCGACCCCACGGCTCGCAAGCCGGGAAGGTTCCGGCCGGACGGCGTCGTACCTTGTCCCGAAACTCCGTGGAACTGGCGCCAACCCCCCGATCCGTCCCCGTCGTGGCTCCCCAGGGCGCCGCGGAAGTCCTTCGGCTGCCGCGACCCCGCATCGTCCAGCCGGCGCCGCTTCTCGCCGCACTCGGGCTGCTCGTCCTCGTCAACATCGCGAGGATCGGCGAAGACGGCTGGGTCTTCCGGACGGGAAAAGTGGAGCCGCACGGCGTGCTCGGTTCCTTCGTGGCGCTCGCCCGGGGCCACTGGAACCCGGGGATCCTCAAGTTCGCGGCCGTCGCCGCGGGCCTCGTCCTCGTCGTCGCCGTCGCCTACGCGCGCGAGCGCTGGACCGCGAGGCGCGCCCTCCTCGTCACGTTCCTGGTCACCGCGCTGCTCGTCGTCCCGGGGGTGCTGCTCCAGGCCGGGCTCCGCGACTCGACGGCGCCGTGGTTCTACACGAACGACTCCACGTACCAGATCGAGATCGCCGGCGACCTCGTCCTCGACGGCCAAACCCCTTACGGCCACGACTACCGCGGCACGGGGGTCGATCGGTTCTACAGCCGCGACGGCAGCCCGCGGCCGGCCCACAAGGCACTCGACCACTTCGCCTACTTCCCCGGGGCGGCGATCACCTCGGCGGGCTGGCGGCTCCTCCCCGCACCCTTCGACGACTACCGCTTCTTCGTGCTGCTCGCGACGCTCGGGCTGATCCCGGCGGCGCTCTCCTTCGCGGGTCCGCTGACCGTGCGCCTGGCGGTCGGCGCGGCGCTCGCGGCCAACCCGCTCATCGTGCAGGCGGCGTGGTTCGGGACCGCGGATGCGCCGAGTCTCTTCTTCCTCGTGCTCGCTTTCGGCCTCGCGAGCCGGTCGCGCTTCGTCTGGGCGGCGGCCTGCCTCGCGGCCGCGATCCTGCTGAAGCAGTTCGCGATCGTCGCGATTCCGTTCTTCGCCGCGATGCTGATCACGAGCCGGGGCGGCCGCCAGAGCTTCGGCCGCGCGGCGGGGGCCTTCGCCGGAGTCCTCGTCGCCGGCGCACTCCCGTTTCTCATCGCGTCACCCGGCGCGCTCTGGGCGGACACGATCGGCTACGGGACAGGCGACTACCGGATCATCGGCTACGGGCTCGCGTCGCTGCTCGTGCGCCTCGACGTGCTGCACGACCGAAACGCCGCCTATCCGTTCGGGCTCCTCGCGCTGCTGGTCTGGCTGCCCGTCACGCTCTGGCTCGTCCGGAGCCAGTTGCGCTCGCGCCAGCCATGGGTCGGCGCCGCCGGGTTCGCGGCCTCGATCTTCGTACTCGCTCTTCCTCGGCCGCGTCTTCCAGGCCTCCTACCTGCTCTGGCCGCTCACCGGGATGGCGATCGCGGCCGTCCTGGCCGCGGCTCAGACGGCGAGCGGCACCTCGACGACGAACGTCGAGCCTCGCCCGGGCTCGGAGTCGACGGAGATGCGGCCGTTCATGCGCTCGACGAGCTCCTTGCTGATGTAGAGGCCGAGGCCTGTGCCGTTCACCCCGCGGGTGAGGGCAGGGTCGAGGCGGTAGAACTTCTCGAAGATCCGATGGTGCTCGTCCCGCGGGATGCCGAGGCCGGAGTCGGCGACCTCGATCCGCGCGAACTGGCCGTTCCGGTGCAGGCGCAGCTCGACGTCTCCGCCCTGCGGCGAGTACTTGATCGCGTTGTCGACGAGGTTCGAGATCACCTGGCGAAGCTGGTTCTCGTCGCCGGCCACGGCCGGGACGTCCTCGGCGGCCTGCACGCGGAGCTCGATCCCGGTCGGCAGGTGAAGCTCTGCCGAGTCGACGACGCTCTGCGTCAGCGCGACCGGGTCGAAGCGCTCGTGCTCGAGCGGCAGGCGGCCGGCGTCGAGCTGGCCGGTGAGGAGGATCTGTCCGACGATCCCGGAGAGACGCTCGGCTTCGCGGTCGATCATGTCCATGAGCATCTCGCGCTGGTCGGGGTCGAAGGAAACGTCCTCGCGCCGTAGCGTCTTGACAGCGCCGAGCACGGCCGCGAGCGGCGTCCTCAGCTCATGGGACGCGGTGGCGACGAAATCGCTGCGGGTCCGCTTCGAGGAGCCGTTCCTCCGTCACATCGCGAAGGGCGTAGACAGCGCCGTCGCCGAAGTCCACTCCGGAGACCGAGACCCAGCGCTCGCTGCCGTCGCTCAGGACGAGGGGCAGCGTCACGGGGCCGCGCGTCCCCGCCCTGCTCCGGCCGCGCGTTGTCCTCGATCTCGCTCCAGCCTCCGATCGAGCCGAGCGCCGTCTCGCCCACGACCGTGGCTTCGTCCACCGCCAGGATCCGGGCCGCCGCCGGGTTGATCGAGACGACCGCGCCGTCCTCGTCGAGGAGGACGACGCCGTCGTCCACGTGGGCGAGCGCGCGCGAGGCGTCGCCTCGTCGTTCGGCCTCGCGGTAGAGACCCGCGTTGTCCACGGCCGAGGCGGCACGCCGGGCGAGCTCCGAGGCGAGGTCGAGGTCGAGCTCGGTATAACGCGGCGCGGTTTCGTCGCGGATGAGAGAGAGCGCGCCGAGCGCCCGGCCGCGCGCGACGAGCGGGACGGTGATCGCGGAGCGCAGCCCGAGCTCGCGGACGATCTCGAGCAGGCGCTCGTCACCCTGCGCAGCCTCGACGAGGAGCTCGTCCGTGATCTCCGGGACGAACTCGGCCGTCATCGTTCGGATGACGTTCGGGACGCCCATCGGCTGGTCGGGGTCGGGCGGGTACTCCTCCCCCAGCCGCTCGGCCCACGCGACGCGATCGGGGTCCTCGTGCGCGACGGCGAGCCGCTGGATCGAGCCGTCCGGCCCGAGCATGTCCACGGAGCACCAGGTCGCCATCTCGGGGACGGCGAGGCGCGCGAGCTGGGCGAGCGTCGTCTCGTAGTCGAGCGACGAGCCGAGGAGCTCGCTCGCGTCCGCGAGGAAGGTCATCCGCTGCCGTAGCGCGCGCTCGGCCTCGTAGAGGCGGACGCGGTCGATCGCCTGCGCTGCCTGCTGAGCCAGAGTTGTCTTCAGCGCGCGGCGCTCGGAGTCGAACTCGATCTCCGTCGGGAAGGTGAACGCGATGGCGCCGATAGCGCGTCCTTCGACGACGAGCGGAAGGATCGCGAGAGCGTGGCTCGGGCCGTCGATCCTCGCCATCGACTCGAAGGCCGCGTTGCGCTCGGCCGAGGTGCTGAAGAAGAACGGCGTCTCCTCGCGGATCGCCTTGCCCATCGGCGTGTCGCTCGCCAGCGGGAACGACTCCCAGCCCACGAAGATGTTCTGCTCGTAGCCGCGCTGCGCCACGATCTCGATCGTCTCGCCATCGGCCGCGAGGAGCCCGATGGCACCCGCCCGCGCCTCGGCAGCCTCGACTCCCTGGGTGACGATCGCGTCGAGCACCTGCTGCGGGGTGACCGCCTCGGCCAGCCGTGCGGTGACCGCCTGGAGCCGGTTCGCCCGGGCGGAGGCCGCCTCAGCCTGCTGCTGAACCTGGCGACGGCGCTCGAAGAGCTGCGAGATGAGGATCGCGACGACGAAGAAGAGCCCGACGCCCGCAGCCTGGTCCCCGTTTGCGGGGATGAAGTCGTGTTGCGGCGGCGTGAAGAAGTAGTCGAGCCCGAGCGTCGCGAGCACCGTCGCGACCAGACCGGCTGCGAAGCCGCCGAGGTACGCGGCGAGCGAGACCGCGAGCAGGTAGAGAAAGCCCGCGAGCTGGTAGCTCGGCCGGTTCGAGAGTGCGTCCAGGGACGAGATGAGGGCCGGGCGCCAGGAATGCGGCAGCCCAGCCGAGAGCGGTCGACGATCGCAACAGCGATGAGAAGCTACGCCCCCTCGTCTCGGCTCCTTTGCTTGCCCGCCCCTGGGGGTCGCATGGTACGTCGCCGCGAGGGCCGCGGCAACGGTCTTATCCCTCGAGGTCCGCCGGCCAGAGCTCCGGCGGACGCTCTCGGCGAAGCTCGTCCGCCTCCCCTCGCGAGCAACGCGCGACCACGCCGGCGACGAGCGGCGCGAGCCGTACGGGGTCGAAGGGCTTCAACACGTAGCCGAGCGCGCCGAGCTTCTCGGCACGCTTGCGGTCGTTCGTGGTCGCCCGCGCCGTCAGGAAGACGATGGGGATGTCCCGCGTGCCCTCGTCGGCCGCGAGCTCCTCGGCGACCGTCCACCCGTCCACGTTCGGCATCATCAGGTCGAGAAGGACGAGGTCCGGCTCCTGCGAGCGGGCGAGTGCCAGCGCCTCCTCGCCGTCGGCGGCCTGCAGGACCTCGATCCCGGCCACCGCGAGGTTCACCTGGCAGAGCAGCCGGATCGGCGGCTCGTCGTCGGCGACGAGCACGCGCAGAGGGGACTCGTGTATCTCGGGGGTTGCGTTCAAGGCCTGCGGGATCCGCGGAGTGTAGAGCCCAATTACCCGCGGATCCCCAGACTTAGGCGCGTCTTTGCTGCAGGCGGCCGAACGTGGGTCGCGTCACGGGGCGAGCCGGTCCGCTCCAGCTGCGCGTGACGTCGTAGCCCCACTTGCGCACGGGATCGACGCGGCCCTGCTCACGCTCGTGGTCGTACGACCAGACCGTTTCGCGGTGGCGTCCGTCTACCTTCACCACTTCGAGTGCGTGAACGACTCCCTCGCGGTCTGGATCGCGCCGCTGCAGGAATTCGAACGCAAACTCGACTGCCTGGACATAGTCCCGGCATTCGTGGTGGACCTCATGGCCCAACGCCTGGCCCTCGAGGATCTCGCGCACTTCATATCGTTCTTGCCCGGCCGCATGGCTGAGAGTTGCTGCCATGCCGTCGCTCCTTTCGCACGAAGCGTAGGTACGCGAAAACCCGGTGCAAATCCCCCTTTAAAGGTCAGGCCTCGGCCGGGGAAAAGGCTATGGAGGCGCGGGCGCGCTCTCGGAGCGGTAGCGAAGGAACTCCCGCACCACCGCCTGGACCATCCCGGCCACGGGGATCGCGGCGAGCGCACCGAGGATCCCGGCCAGCTCCGCGCCGATCAGGACGGAGATGAGGACGACGAGCGGCGAGAGCTGCACGGTCCTCCCGTAGATGACGGGCTGCAGGACGTGGTTCTCGAGCTGCTGGTAGAGCAGGAAGAACACGATGACGATCAAGCCCTTCACCCAACCGAGCTCGACGAACACGACCGCGGACACGATCACGGCCGCCATCGTCGCGCCGGCGAGCGGCACGAGGTCCAGGATGGCGACGACGACCGCGAGCGCAACCGAGTACTTGCTCCCGAGCGCGAAGAGGACGATCGCCGCCGCGACTCCGGCAATGACGCTGATGACCACGTTGCCGGTCACGTAGCCGCCGACGGTTCGATAGATCTCGTGGCCCACTCGCTGCCAGCGCGGCCGGGCACTCTCGGGAAGGAACGCGTAGAAGCGCTCCACGAGCCGTGGGCCGTCGAGGAGCATGAAGAAGGTCAGGAAGGCGATCGCGACCGAGCCGATGATGATGGAGAAGACGCTCTGGGCCACGGCGAGCGCCGGCGCGGTGACGCCGAGAAGGCTGCCGGCGCCGTGCTCTTCGATGGCGGCCCGGATGCGCTCGACGATGTGGTAGTCACGCTCGAGGAAGCCGAGCTGCCCGCGGCCGGCGACAAGGTCGTCGACGAGGTCCGGGACGGCCTGGATGAAATCGGCTACCTGCCTGACCAGAGGCGGGAGAACCAGGAATCCCAGCCCGACGATTGCGGCGAGCGCGAGAACGAAGACGATCGCCGCCGCATAGCCGCGTTTCAGCCCGCGGCGCTCGATGTGCTCGACCGCGGGGTTGAGCGCGAGCGTGAGAAAGGCGGCGACGAGAATCCACGTGATGATGTGCCAGGCCAGATAGACGAACGCGATGATCGCGAGTGTCGCGAGCACGATCCCCAGCACCTGGAGGATCGTGCGCGGCCTGATGTAGACGACCCGCTCGGTGACGGGATCGGTCGCCATGCCGGCAAGCCTGAAGGACGAGCCGGACGAAGCCTCACGGCGGACGCCCGGCCCGTCCAGGTGATGCGGCTAGGAGCCCTGCCCCTCGACGGCCTTGCCGGCCGGCGAGACCGCGTACCACGCGCCGCCGAAGTCGGTCAGGCCCTCGCCGTTCGTGTCACCGGCCGCCGTGTCCCCCGAGAACCAGTAGAGGGGGTGCCCAGCGTAGGTCACCTGGGAGGAACCCGTTGCGGTTCCGATCATCCCGGCGGAGACTCCGCTGCCGGCAGTCGCCTTGCTATTGGCCATCACGGCCGGCCAGAGGGCGAGGCAGCCGCCGCTGCAGTTGCTCTTGTTCATGCTGTCCGCCTCGAAGAGGTAGAGCGTCTTTCCGTCCTGGTCGACGAGGATCGTTCCGAGCGGCGAGCTCGCGGTCTTGACGGTGACCGCGGACGACGAGGTCGAGGAGCCGCTTCCTCCCGAGCCGTACAGCCCCGGCGAGCCGCTCGAGGCGTTCGTGCCACTCGCCGGCGCCGCGCCGGACGAGGTGCTCCCACCACATCCCGCCGCAGCGACGCCGAGGGCGAGCGCAGCCAGTGCGAGGAGCGCGAATCTGGGGATCTTCATGTTGGCCTCCTGTCTCCAATGGAGACGCAGGCCCGGCCGGTACTGCGTTCGTTTGTTCAGGGAGAAATACGCGCGCTCAGGCCCGCGAGATTGCGCTCGCGGCGGCCTTCATCAAGGCGTAACAGTCGTCTAGTCGGGCTTCGCCGTCATCGCCCAGAGGGCGACCAGGTAGGCGGCGAGCACGACGAGCACGAGCACAGTCGCCGAACGCGTGAGCCAGTCTGCACCGCGGCCTTTAGCCAGCCGCCGAGCCCCGATGCCTGCCAGAACGACCGAAATGAGGAGGAGCAGACCACCCGGCTCCGCCGTGACATAGCCGATGCCGATCCAGCTTGGCTCGTCGGCGCCACTCGGAAACTCCTTGGAACGTATCCATTCGGCGCCGATTCGCATCGCGAACCACGCGGGGACCGCGACGATCAGGAGGGTCCGGAACGACAGGCGCGCGAACATGGCAGCGCCGCCGCCTTGGTCGCGTGCCCAGCCGAGGATCTGCATCGAGCCCGCCGTGACAAGGGCACCGACGAGAACAGCCGCCCCGAGGACGTGCAGAAACAGCGCATAGTTCCAGCTGTCCGGTCGGATCGCAGCGAGCATCGTCAGGCTCCCGGCTTGAAGATCATGTCGATTAGGAGAAGGACGACCGTGACGAGGCCGGCCACGTGAAGCCAGAGCGCGCGGCGATCCCGAAGAAGGGCACGCAACTCGGGGCTCGACGCGTCCGAGCCGTCCTGGAGAGCGCAAGCGCTCCGGTCGCGCGCGGCGTTGTAGAGCTTTCCGGTTCGCGAGCCCAACGCCCCCATGACGAGCCAGAGCACGAGTGCCGCGATCACCCAGCCGTCCCAGACTTGGTAGCCGTCGACGTCGATGGCGAGCCAGATTCCGAAGACGAGCACGCCTATCGAGCCGACCGCGACGAGCACTCGCCCGCCCGCTGGACCCGGAAGAGGCGCACGGCCTCGCTCGGCACGTCCCTGTTCCACAGCGCTGCGATGAGCACGGTGTAGAGCACGAGCGATGCGACCAGAGCAAAAGCCGACGCGACGTGCAGGAAGAGGAGCCAGTCGTAGCGGGACACCGTGCGTGGCAACCTAACGTACGCGGCGGGCGAGCCGAAGCGGGCGAAGGGAATCGAACCCTCGTCACCAGCTTGGAAGGCTGGGGCTCTACCGTTGAGCTACGCCCGCGGGGCCAGGCCAGCCTAGCGAACGACTCTGCCTAGGCGACGCGTGCCTGGTCGGCTTCGCGCAGGCGCTCCGCCATGACCTTGAGCAGACCGAGGGCGAGTTCGGAATCGCCTTTGACGAGCTTGAGGAAGGACCGTCGCGCGATCGCCATCGTCAGCACGGAGGTCTTGGCGAGAATCGTGGCCGTGCGGGGACCGCCATCGAGAAGCGCGAGCTCTCCGAAGAAGTCTCCTGCCCCGAGCGTCGCGCTCCTTCCTCCCGGAAGGTTGAGCGTTGCCTCTCCGTCGAGGATGACGAAGAAGGTCTCTCCCCGCTGGCCCTTGCGAACGATGGCCGAGTTCGCGGCGAAGCGGCGCGGGCGCGCGAGATTTGCGATCCGCTTCACGTGCCGCTTCGAGAGCGACGCGAAAAGAGGAATCCCGCGAAGG
The DNA here is from genome assembly GCA_963766155.1 of uncultured Actinomycetes bacterium. GTDB lineage: Bacteria > Actinomycetota > Thermoleophilia > Gaiellales > Gaiellaceae > DATEOR01. Next base: position 27,431 of record CAVYAJ010000032.1, read on the forward strand.
ACATCGACCCATTCCGAGCCGAGTGGCTCGTTGCCCGCCCGGGGCCTCGCACCGAGGATGAGCTCGTCGACTCCGACCTTCCGCATCGGGCGACTATCTCATCCTGAACTGGCTGAAGCCAGCCCCACGGCCGTTAGCCTGAAGCGGTGCTGCTGGCCAGACGCCGACCCGCCTCGAGCTGGTACCCGGCCTGGGAGGAGGTCGCCGTGCTCGTAGGGCTCGGCGTCGCCTACATCCTCGCGGCGCGGAGGGATCGGCCCTCTCTCCTCCGCTCCGCGCTCTTCTTCTCCGGCCTCGTCCTCGCCTTCGTCGCGGTGGCCAGCCCGGTGGCCACGGTGGCGGTCCACTACCTCGTTTCCGCCCACCTCCTCCAGAACGTCGTCCTCGCGGAGTGGACGCCTGCGCTCCTCGTACTCGGGCTCGGCCCCTGGGTGGCCGGGTGGGTCGCGCGGAACGGCGTCGCGCGCACGCTGACGCGCCCGCTCGTGGCCCTGCCGCTCTGGCTCGCGACGTACGCCTTCTGGCATATCCCCTTCGCCTACGAGGCCGCCCTCGACAACCGCCTCCTCCTCGACCTGGAGCACCTGAGCTACGTGGTCGTCGGCGTCTGCCTCTGGTGGCCGGTCTTCCAGGACGAGCCCTGGCAGCTCCCGTCCGGCGGCAAGGCCGCGTATCTGTTCGCCGCCTTCGTCCTCGCGAGCCCGCTCGGGACTCCTGTTCGCACTCCTCCCCTCCCCGCTCTACGACACGTACGTCCAGGCGCCGCGCCTCTGGGGCCTCGAGCCCCTGGAGGACCAGCAGATCGGCGGGACGCTCATGGCGGTGAGCGAGGCGATCGTCTTCTTCGGCCTGCTCGCGTACTTCTTCGTCCGCTTCATGGCAGAGGAGGACGCGGGATACAGTCACGGCGATGCTTGACGCGCGCTTCGCGAGGCTGGCGGACGAGCTGATCCCGACCCGCGACGGCCTGCCCTCGGCGAGCGAGGCCGACCCGCAGGGCAAGTGGCTCGCGCGCGCGCTCGCCGCGAGGCCCGACCTCGTGCCCGCCTACGAGCGGGCCCTCGAGGCGCCCGACGCGCGCGGCCTGGAAGCATCCGATCCGGAAGCTTTCGCCGCCCTGACAGAGATCGCGGCCGGCGCCTACACGATGAACGTGAAGGTGCGGAAGCGGATCGGCTACCCCGGCCAGAAGCCGACCCCTCCCTACCCCGACGAGGCCGACTACTACATCGAGGGCCTCCTTCCCGACCTGCCTCCGGCGCCCGAGCCGGTGCAGCAGGAAGCGCCCGCCCCGCCGGCCTCGCCCGAGACCGTGAACGTCCTCGTCATCGGCGCGGGCGCGTCGGGCGCGGTGGTGGCGAAGCACATGGCCGAAGCCGGCTTCTCGGTCCTCTGCCTCGAGCAGGGCGACTGGCAGAACGTGTCCGACTACCCCGGCGACAAGCAGGAGTTCGAGCTCCTCGTCGAGCACGCGTGGAGTCCCGATCCCAACGTGCGGATGCGGCCGGAGGACTACCCTTGCGAGACCTCCGAAGCGGAGGTCGCCCCGGTGATGTTCAACGCGGTCGGCGGAAGCACGATCCACTTCGGCGCACAGCTGGGCCCGCATGCGACCGAGGGACTTCAAGGTGCGCTCGACGGAGGGGCTCGCCGACGACTGGCCCGTTTCGCTACGAGGAGATGCTGCCCTTCTACGAGCGCATGGACCGGGAGATGAACATCTCCGGGACCGCGGGTGACCCTGCCTATCCGCCGGGAGCCGTCCCGCCGTTCCCGGGTCTTCCGATCGGGAAGATCGGGCGCAAGGCGGCCGAGGGGATGAACGCGCTCGGCTGGCACTGGTGGCCGGCCGTGCACGCGATCCCGTCGCAGCAGACGGCCACGCAACAGCCTTGCGCGCGACGCGGTGTGTGCATGTTCGGCTGCCCCGAGGGAGCGAAGGGCTCGACCGACCTGACGCTCTGGCCCGGGGCGATCGCCGCCGGCGCCAAGCTCGTCACCGGCGCGCGCGTGCGTGAGATCACGACGAACGGCAACGGGCTCGCCACGGGGGCGCTCTGGGTCGACCGCGATGGGGCCGAGCACCGAGCCGAGGCGGATGCGGTCGTGCTCGCAGCCAACGGCATCGGCACGCCGCGCCTGCTTCTCGCCTCCGGGCTCGCCAACTCGTCAGGCCTGGTCGGCAAGCGGCTCATGCTGCATCCGTACATGAGCGTCCTCGGGCTCTACGACGAGGACCTCGACAGCTGGGTCGGGCCGGGGCACCCCGCTCCTGTCGCTCCAGTTCGCGGACACGGACCCCTCGCGCGGCTTCGCCCGCGGCGCACAGTGGGACGTGATGCCCATCGGCGGGCCGCTCATGGCCCTCGCCCGCTACCGCGACCTCCCCTTCGACGAGCGCTGGGGCCAGGCCGTGCACGGGCTCATCGAGAAGACCGTCGGCCGGGCCTTCGACTGGGGGATCGGGATCGAAGACCTCCCCTCGGAGGAGAACACGGTGAGCCTTGATCCGGCGCTCACGGATTCCGACGGAATCCCCGCTCCGAAGATCGCCTACCGCATCGACGAGGACGCGCGGCGCAACCTCGCCTGGCAGCTCGAGCGCGCGAAGGAGGCGCACGAGGCCTCAGGCGCCGTCGAGACGATCGTCACCGACTGGTCGCAGTGGGGCTGGCACCTGCTCGGCACCTGCCGGATGGGCGACGACCCGGCGACGTCCGTGGTCGACCGCTTCGGCCGCTCGCACGACGTCTCGAACCTCTTCGTCGTGGACGGCAGCGTCTTCGTCACGTCGGGCCCGCAGCCGCCGACGGCGACGATCGCCGCGAACGCGGCGCGCTGCGCGGCGCACATGATCGCCACGGCCGGGCTCCAGGCCGTGCCGGCGTGATACCTCGAGTGTCGACTAGGCCGGGCACGCGGGTTCCTCGGGCGTCGCCGCGGGTGCGGGGCCGAAGGGGACAGTACAAAAGTACGGCCCCGGAAGGCACCGCGCGCGCAGCGACGCCAGGCGCGGGCGCAAGGCGGCTGCGCTGCCTGGGAGCCAGCGCCGGCGAGGGGCGCGCGTGACGCGCTGCGGCTGGGTGCCGGAGGGCGACCCGCTCTACGTCGCCTACCACGACGAGGAATGGGGAGTCCCCTCGCGGGACGAGCGGCACCTCTTCGAGATGCTCGTGCTCGAAGGCGCACAGGCAGGGCTCTCGTGGTCGACGATCCTGCACAAGCGGGAGGGCTACCGTGGGGCCTTCGCCGGCTTCGACGCCGAGAAGGTGGCGCGCTTCGGGCCGCGCGACGTCGAGCGGCTGATGGGCGACGCGGGCATCGTCCGCAACCGGCTGAAGATCGAGTCCGCCATCGCGAATGCGCAGGCCGTCCTCGACCTCGGGAGCCTCGGCGATCTCGTCTGGAGCTTCGTCGGCGGCGAGCCCAGGGTGAACAGGTGGAAGACGTTGTCGGAGATTCCCGCGGAGACCGAGGAGTCGAAGGCGATGAGCAAGGAGCTCAAGCGCCACGGCTTTCGCTTCGTCGGCCCGACGGTCTGCTACGCGTTCATGCAGGCGTGCGGCCTCGTGAACGACCACACGACCGACTGCTTCCGCTACGCCTAGCTAGTAGCGCCTCCGTCTCCAGATGCGTGCGCCCCACACGAGCGAGGCGACCGCGCCCGCCGTGAGCGCTATGGCGACCGCCCAGCCCCAGCCCGCCACGCCTTCGTCACCGAAGATCCCGATGAAGAAGATCACCGCCGCCACTGCGGCGGCGACCGCCGCGGCGAACATGAGGGCTCCCGCCAGCCAACGCACCGGCATGTCAGCCTCCGTTCCGTCCGGGGAACTTCTCCGCGGCGCGCCTGACCTGGTCGACGTCGAGCGTCATCTCGAGCAGCCCGACCTGCTCGTCGTAGACCTCCGGGTCGACCTGCTCCTTGACGTCCTCTTCGAGGATGTGAACGACGGGGAGCCCCAACTGGACTCCTGCCAGTGAACCCACGTACGCCGGGTCTCCGACGGTGAGGGTCTCGGCCGCGACCTCGAGTGCCTCGAGATCGGCAGCGCCGAGCACCACCACCACGTCGTCGGCCCCGTGCTCGTCGACCAGGCTCTTGATCCGATCCTGGTTCTCCGGGTCCATGGCTCCTGCAGCCGTTCAGACAAAGCACTCCGTCTCGACGAAGATCGGCTCGGCTCCCGCCGAGCGCACGCACTCTGCGATCGCGGGGCCGGGCACGCCGTCCCGCTCGCCGAGCGCAATCACCTTCTTACCCTCGAGCTTCATGCAGCGCCACCTCCTTTCAGCGTCGCGAATGCTTCCTCCACCTGCTGCTTCGACACCTCGCCGGAGAGTCGCTCCAGCTCCTCGCCGTCGCGCATCAAAATGTACGTGGGCAGCCCGAAGACGCGGAGCTCGCGGCAGACGTCGCGGTTCTGGGTCGAGTCGACCTTGACGACGCGAACGGCGCCGCCGGCCTCCTCCTCCAGGTCCTTGATGGTCGGCATCATCGCGAGACACGGCTGGCAGCGCGGGCCCCAGAAGTCGACGAAGACGCTTCCCTCGCTCGTGAGCTCCTTGTAGGTCTCCGGTGTCGCGTCGACAGGCATCCTCACTCCTTTCTTCCTGGTTCAAGCAAGACTGACATGCCGTCGGCCAGCTCGGTCATGCGGCCGAGGAAGAGCGACCCCTTGGCGACGAGCATCGTCGAGCCGATCTCGCCCGAGCGGAGCGCCTCGATCCCGTGCGGGAGCCACGGCACGGCCGAGGCGACGTGTCCCTGCGTCGGCGAGAAGCCGGGGAGGCCGCGCTCGCGCTCGAAGTCGTCCAGCTTCTCGCGCTCGAGCTCGCCGCGCTTGACCGCGAGTGCCCCGATGAGCCTGTAGTTCCGCTGCGGCACGTTGCCGGCGCCCGCCGGCTCCGTGATCTCGGGATCGTGCAGCTCCGTCGCGTAGCGCTCGACGTCGAGGATCCCGCGGCGAAGCCGGCTGAGCGGCTCGACGACGAGGTCTTCGAGGACGGCCTGCTGGGCGGAGCCGGAGCCGACGCGGTGGCGGCCGACGGCGTCGAGGCGGATCGTCGCGGCGGCGTTCCCGGCCGGGCCGACGAGGATGGCGAGCCCGGCGAGGACGTCCTCGAGGACGGGCACGTCGTTGCGAAGGGCGCCCGCGAACTTCATGCCCAGCTTGGCGAGCGAGCCGCCCGCGACGACCGCGACGTGCTCGTAGACGCCCGAGCTGACGAGCGAGGCCGCGACGACGAGGGCATGGATCGGGCCTGCGCAGAAAGCCTTGACGTCGGAGCCGGAGGCGTTGACGCAGCCGGCCTGCTCGGCGATCGCCTTGCCGAGGTTGCCGCCCCCGCGCTGGTAGCGGTCGCCCACCGCCTCCTCACCGCAGCCGATCGCGTAGGCGAGATCCTCGGCCGGGAAGCCAGTGTGGCCCAGGAGGTGCTCGAGCGCAAGCGCGCCGGTCGCCTTGCAGGCGAGGTTCTCGAGGAGCACGCCGGCGGAGAGGCTCTCGTCGAGCTCGTGGGCCCGGTCCATGACTCCGGCCCGGCTGCCGTTTCGGTAGAGCGGAAGGGCGCCGTTCGAAGCTTCACGCCCGTCCAGATGGAGGAGCTGGAACTGGTCGGCGGCCTCCATCTGCGCATAGAGCGCGTCCTGGTCGACGAAGACGCCGTACGGGCCTTCCGCTTTCGGCTCCGCAGAGTTTCTCCACCAGGGGCGCTCGATCCCCCAGAGCGCATCGGGAGCGAGGTTGCCGATGAACACCTGGTGCGGCGGGTAGCCGAGCGCGTCCTCGAAGGTGCGAAGGGCCGGCTTGATCTCGTCGGCGGCGTCCTCGCGCGTCGGCTTCGAGCCGTGGCGGACGAGGTCGGGCGCGTGCGCGAGGACGAGGCTGCAGCCGTGGATCGCCGCGCTCATTCGACCTCCCACACGGTGTTCGGCTCGACGTCGGCCTCGAGCATCGCGAGCGCCCGCTCCACGATCCGCCGGCGCTCGTCCTCGTCGAGGCCGAACGGATGCGTGATCGCCGGGCCGCGCACGATCCGGTTCGCTCCGATCATCGTCGCCACTGTGGGCAAAGACGTCACGTAGACCGCCGGTATTCCCGCCCGCTCGATCTCCTTCGCCAGCACTGCCCCGCAGCGCGTGCCCGTCCCTCAGGTGCCGGAGAGGAGAACGGCCTGCACCCCGGCGTCGCGCAGCTCGCCGGCGATCTCCTGGCCGAATCTCGTCGCAACCACGACCGGGGTGCCGTTTCCCGTCGTGGTGTAGAGCGACTCGTGGACGCGGCCCACGCGACCGGCCCGTTCGAGCCCGCGAACCGTGTCCAGCGGGACGAGCCGGTTCGGATCCTCGTTCGCCAGCGTGACGTCGAAGCCGCCGTGCACCGATTCGTACCGTCCCGAGGCGAGCGTGTCGGCGCCGGCCAGGTCGTAGCGGAACCAGCCCTGCGCGCGCACCGACTGGCAGGTGGTCGGGATTCCCCTGGGGCACGCAGCCGGCCTCGGTCACGAGCGCGACCAGCGCGGAGGAGAGATCTGCGACCGGCGGCGGCGGCTCCACGCGATCCATGTCGCCGGCGACCTCCGTGCGCGTCTCGCCCGCGAGCTTTGCGAGCAGGAGCTCGACCGCGCGCTCGGCGCCGGTCTTCTCGGCGACATAGTTCCGCCGGAAGCCGCGGACGAGATAACCCTCGTCCTCGGCCGAACCGACCTCCCGCCCCGAAGCGAGTGCCGATGCAAGAGCTCCGAGACGCGGGAGCGCATCGCGCATTCCGGCGACGTTGCACCGCCGTTGGGACGACATAGGCAGCTCCGGCCTCCGCAACGCCCGGGTTGTCCTCGTGCATGGCTGCGACGGCAGGGATCCCGCGCCCGGCCGCCGCGGCCGCGAAGCGCGCGCAGGCGTAGCCGTACCGGCCCGAGCCGAACGCGGGCCCCGCGACGAGGACGTCGGGCTCGATCTCGGCCAGCATCTCGAGCAGGGCCGCGAGCGCATCGTCCTCGTGCTCGGCGAAGTAGTCGTCGCCGCAGGCGAGCGTCGCCACGATCTCCACGCCCTCGAGCGCCGCGGCCAGCCCTCGCCCGGGCCCGACCGCACCGTCGAGCCGGGTCGGCGGTGTCTGCGGCCTGCTCCTCCCCGCCCATGCCGGCGAAGAACTGGTTCAGGTAGTGGACGGCCTTCACTCGGTCCTCGCGCTCAGGGCCAGCTGCCCCATCTGGTTGGCAGCACCGAGGTAGTTCCTCACCGGGATCGGGCCCGCCTCGGCCGCGGGCGAGCCATCGAGGAGAAGGTCGCCGCCGAGCACGCGCTCGGGCGTCCACGCCTCGACGAGCTCTTCCACGTTCCCGGTCGAGACGATCGAGTCCGCCTCCGGCACCCAGTCCGTCAGGATGGGCTTCGTCGACTGGGGATCGGTCTCCTCGGCGAGGACGACCGTCGTACGGATGCCGGCCTGCTCGCAGGCGCGGCACGTGAGCATGACGTCGGTGTGCGAATTGCCGCCCGCGTCGGTCGTGATCACGACGCCGTCGGCACCGAGCTCGCCCGCGGCCGCCGCTGCCCGCTCGGCGGCACGCTGCTTGTCGGCGGCGCTCTGCTCGTAGCCGCGCATGAGGACGACGCCGGCGAAGCGCAGCGTCTTCCCGTGCTCGCGGTAGAGCGTGCGGATGAGCTCATTGCGCTGGAAGAACCAGGTCGGGTTCCGCATGGCGGCCCAGTGGTACTCGCCGCAGGTGACCGCGCCGTCGAGCACCTCGGCGGGATCGACCGGACGCGGCAGGCCTGCCTCGCCGGCCGGCGTGCAGTAGACGTACTGGATGTAAAGCGGGCCGAGGTCGGAGATCTGGATCAGCGCCGCGACCGCCGGCAGGCTCTCCTCGGCCGGGCCGAGCTCGAAGCGCTCGACCTCCTCCGGCTCAGCGTCGAGGGTCCCGCGGGCGATCTCCTCCGCGACGGAGAGCGCCTTCTGGCGGGCCAACGCGTCGATCTCCACGTGGCCACCTTCGCGTGGCGAGAACGTGAGGACGACAGCCGTCATGCCGGCGAAAGGAGTGAGCGCGGCACCCGGCCCGCCGAGGTCGACGATCGACTCCTGCTCGTGGAGGGGCCGCTCCTCGCCGGGGAAATCGAGGCGCGAGAGGACGACGACGCCGTCGAGCCGGTTCGTCCGCCCCTCACCGGCACGCCCCTCGCTGGGAAAGGCGGCGCGCCCGTCGGGCCGGATGCGGGGCTCGACCGCGTCGAGAACGTGGGTCACGCGAACCGGTGAGCCCGGCGGGACGATCTTCACCTCGACGCCGTCGATCGCCTCCGGGCTCCCGCAGGAGGTCGGCAGAGAAGGACGCGAGCTCCCAGGCCATCAGGCCACCGATTCTCCCGACCGCGGGAGGCGCCCGCAACTAGGCACGGACGCGCTCGTTCCCGGGGTCGTAGAGGGCGTCCGGCGCGATCTCGGCCGGGACGATCTCCCCGAAGACCTCGACGCCGACCTCCGCCCCCTCCCGGAGCTCGGCAGGAACGTAGCCGAGGGCGATGTTGCGGCCGACCGTGAAGCCGTAGCCCGCGCTTCGCACCCGGCCGACCACGGAGCCGTTCAGGTGAATCGCCTCGCCGCCGTAGACCGTCGCGTAGTCCTCACCGCCGACGAGGAGCGTCCGCAGCCGCCGGGCCGGCTTCCGTCCAGCGCGGCACGGCCGTTGAAGTCCTTCTCCCAGGAGACGCAGAAACCGAGGCCGGCTTCGAGCGGGTCATCGCCCGCCGTGAGGTCGGTACCGAAGTAGCGATAGCCCTTCTCGAGGCGGAGCGAGTCGAGCGCGCGGTAGCCGCCCGGCGCGATCCCGTGCGGCCCGCCGGCAGCCATCAGCCGGTCCCAGACCTGCACGGCCTCCTCGCGCGCGACGTAGAGCTCGAAGCCGAGCTCGCCCACGTACGTGATCCGCTGCGCCAGCACCGGGATTCCGTCGAGCGCGATCTCCTTCGCCCGGCGGAACGGCAGCGCCTCGGAGGAGACGTCGTCATCCGTGACGGCCTGCAGCACTGCGCGCGCCCCGGGCCCCCAGAGGCCGACGACCGCGACCTCGTCCGTCTCGTCGCGGATCTCCACCGGCCCGTCCCGGGGCGGGTCGAGCCGCAGCCAGCCGAGGTCGGAGTCGACCGAGCCGGCTCCCGTGACCACGCGGAACCGCTCGTCGCCCAGGCGCGTGACGGTGAGGTCGGAGACGATGCCGCCCGCGTCGTTCAGAAACTGCGTGTAGACGACAGCCGGCCGGGCGGTCGATCCGGTTGTCGGCCACGCGCTCGAGCAGCGCCAGCGCGCCCGGCCCCGAGACCTCGATCTTTCCGAAGGACGTCATGTCGATGATCCCGACGCGCTCGCGCAGCGCGCGATGCTCCGCCGCGACGAGTCGAGATACGGCGGCCGGTCGAGCCGAACTCCCGCTGGTCGGCGCCCGCGCGCCGCCAGGCCGCCGGGACGGAGGTAGTCGGCCCGCTCCCAGCCGTTCTTCGTGCCGAAGACCGCGCCCAGCTCCTGCAGCGCGGCCATGCAGCGGCCTGAGCCGCTGCGGCCTCCCCCACTCGTCCGTGTCGAGCGGATAGCGAAGGCGGTAGTAGTAGCGGTAGACCTCCCGCGCGGCGGCGGTCGTGAAGCCGGGGTCGCGGTACGGGCCGCCGAAGCGCCAGGGCCGGTAGCCGGCGGACGTCGAGCTCGGACTCGCCGGCCGTGATCAGCTCCGCGGTGGTCTTCCCCATCCCGCCGGCGCCGCCGAAGCCGTTGAGCGAAAGGCCGGCCGCCATCCAGAAGCCCGGGCACCCCCGGCATCGGGCCGAGGAGCGGGTTGCCGTCGGGCGTCATCGCGTCGGGATGACAGACGAGCTTCACCATGCCCGCGTCGTTCAGGAAGGGGAAGCGGCGGATCGCGCCCTGCCAGAGCGGCCGGAAGCGATCCTCGTCCGGAGGCAGCGGCCGGCTGCCGTGCTCCCATGGAACGCCGTCCTCCCAGCGCGAGACGGGGTCGGCCTCGTAGCCGCCGAAGAGCATTCCGCCGGCTTCGCTCGCCCGTAGACCAGGTTGTCGGTGTCGCGGAAGCAGGGCATCTCGCGTGGAAGCTCGTGGCCGTCCACCGCTGCGAGGGCGATGTGCTGGTGGTCGACCGGGACGGAAGGCGTGAACGCGCCCACCATCGCTGCGACCTGAGGGGCCCAGATGCCGCAGGCGTTCACCACGCACTCCGTCTCGATCCGGCCGTCCTCCGTGTGGACGGCGCGCACCTCCCGCCCGGGCCGAGCTCGATCCCGGTCAAGCGCGTCCCGGTCCGGATCTGCACGCCGAGCTCCCGGGCCGCAGCCGCGAGCGCATGGGTGGCGGTGTGGGGGTCGACGGCGCCGTCGTCTGCGATCCAGACCGCGCCGTGGAGGGACTCCTTCGTCGCCGCGGGCATGAGGCGAACGGCCTCCTCGGGCCCGACGACCTCGACGTCGAGCCCGATCGCGCGCGCCCGGCTCGCCCCGCGCTGAAGCTCCTTCAGGCTCTCGGGGCTCGAAGCGATCCGCAGGCTCCCGACGGTCTCGAAGACGCCGAGCTCACGGTAGAGCTCCACGCTGTAGCGCCGGAAGCGCATCATCGTCGGCGACGGGTTGAACTGGGTGACGAGCCCGGCGGCGTGGCAGGTCGAGCCGCTCGTCAGCTCGCCCTTTTCCAGGAGGAGGACGTCGCTCCAGCCCGCCTTGGCGAGGTGATAGGCGACGCTCGTCCCGGTGATCCCGCCGCCGATGACAACCACCCTCGCCCGCTCCATGCGATAGAAACCTACGCCACGTGGAAGGCGACGGCACGCAAATAGACGAAGTCCTCGAGCTCGTCCCCGAGCTGCAAGGCGCGCAGGCCGTGTCCGAGCTCGCCGGCGGCCTCACGAACACGAACTACAAGGTCGAGACCGAGGGCGGGGCCTACGTCGTCCGCGTGTCCGCGAAGGACGCGGGGCTCCTCGCAATCGACCGGGAGAACGAGTACGAGAACACCGTGTCGGCGGCCGACGCGGGCGTCGGCGCCGAGGTGATCGCGTACCTCCCCGAGCGCGGAGTCCTCGTCCTCGAGTTCATCGAGGGCCAGACGCAGACCGCGGAGGACCTGCGCCGCGGCGACCGGCTCGACTGGGTCGCCGCCGCGTGCCGGCAGCTGCACGGGGCGCGCCGGTTCCGCGACGACTTCAACATGTTCCTGATCCAGAGGCGCTACCTCGGCCTCGTCCAGGAGCGCGGCTTCCGCCTGCCCGACAGCTATCTCGACTACGAGTCGCACGTGCGGCGGATCGAGCAGGCGATGGCGGTGCGGGACGAGGGCACGGTGCCGTGCAACAACGACCTCCTCGCCGAGAACTTCATCGACGTCGGCGACGGGTTCCGTCTGATCGACTACGAGTACTCCGGCAACAACGACGCCTGCTTCGAGCTCGGCAACGTCTGGAGCGAGTCGAACCTCGCGCTCGAGCAGCTCGACGAGCTCGTCGCCCACTACTACGGCCGGCCGCTCGCGAACAAGGTCGCCCGCGCGCGCCTCTGGGGCCTCATGTCGAAGTACGGCTGGACGCTCTGGGCGTCGATTCAGGACGGCGTCTCCGACATCGACTTCGACTTCTGGGGCTGGGGCGTGGAGAAGTACGACCGCGCGGTCGCCGAGTTCGAAGGCCCCGACTTCGAGCGGCTCCTCGAGGACGTTCAGCGCGAGGACTGACGGGCGCGCCCCGGAAGGGCGCCCGTCGAAGGATCCGGCTATTCGGCCGGAATCTCGTCGTAGACCATCTTCAGGTTCATC
>CAVYAJ010000033.1:0-47466 GCA_963766155.1 uncultured Actinomycetes bacterium
CATGGCCTTTCCCTTCCTTGCATCTCCACACACACACACACCATCTGATTGTACGGCGGCGCGCACCATCATCAAAACCAGATCCCCGCGCGACCTGCGGTTCGGCGTGTTACGCACGGCCGTGATGGATTGAAAGCATCCGAAACAGCTGTTACGTTCGCCCGCGCGGTCCCAAGGGTCGTGCGCCTGCCCAATCAGAAGTGGAGGTTCAGCGTGGCTCAAGCAGTAGTCGAGGAGCGCCAGCTCCTCAAGACTCTTCGCTGGTACGACGGATTCGTGATCTGCCTTGCGAATCCCGGGCTTCCTGCTGGGATCGCTCGGCTGGTCGGTCCTCGACCTCGGCGGCTGGGGCGCGGCGCCTGATCTGGGGGCATCACGGCGTCCTCATCTTCCCCGTTGATGGTCCTCTACTCGGAGCTCGCCGCGATGTTCCCGACAAATCGGGCGGCGTCTCCATCTACGCAAACGAGGGCTGGCGAAAGTACACGACGCTCGTCGGGCCCGTCGCGACGTTCGGGTACTGGATCGGCTGGTCGGTCGTGCTTGTCGTTCCTCGGCCTTTTCACCGGCTACATCGCGCAGGCGGCGTGGTTCCCGAACGAGCCGTATGGCACGTACGCCTTCGGCGGCGCGACGATCGACAACGGTTATTTCAGCACCGGCAGCGTGCACATCGGGCTCCAGCACCTGATCGCAATCGGGATCATCTTGTGCGTCTGGTTGTTCAACGTTTCGGCGCTCGCATCGCCGTCACCTTCAACTACCTGGCCGGGATCCTCCTCATGATCCCGCTCTTCGTCTTCATGTTCCTGCCGTTCATCAACGGCGACTTCGACTCGGCCAACCTGACGTACAAGTTGGACGACGCGGGCCTGGCCTGGGGAGGCTTACAGATAGCCCTGGTCTGGATCTGGATCATGATCTGGTCCGCCGGCGGCGTCGACACGTGCGCAACCTTCGCACCGGAGTACAAGGACACCGTCAGGGACACGAGGAAAGCGCTCCTGTCGGCGTCGGTCTTCTCGCTGATCGTCTACACGATCCTGCCGATCGGCCTCGTCGGAGGCGTCGGGGCGGAGACCGTCGAGGCGTACGACTACGTCGGAGCCCTGAACCAGCTCGTAGGGGCAAGCGCAACGAACTTCTTCGTCGTCGTCATCCTGGCGAGCTTCATCATCTCGATGAATACCGCGACGGCGGACGGGAGCCGGGCTCTCTACGGCATCTCCAAGGACGGCCTGTCGATCAGGCAGCTCGGGCGGCTCAACAGATGGAACGTGCCCGGGTTCGCAATGACCGGAGACATGTGCATCAACATCCTCTTCGTGCTCTTCGTCGGCAACATCTTCGGCATCCTCGCGGCGAGCAACATCGGCTACGTGTTGGCGCACGTGTTCGCGCTCTCCGCGTTCATCCTCCTCGGAGGGATCGGCCGAACTGGCCACGGCCGATCAAGTTGGCCAACTACTGGACGCCGATCGCAGGCGTTCTCTGCGCTCTGTTCATCGTCTTCTCCGTCGTCGGCGTTGCCTATTTCCAAACGGCCGCCGGCGGCTACGGGAAAGGCGCCCAGGTGAAGATCATCGGCTTCGGTGTCCTCATCATCTCGCTCCTGCTCTTCTTCTACCGCAGGGTCGTACAGGACAAGGAGCGGATTCACTGGCGGGAGGAGACTCCCCAGCTGCCCGACGATCTTCCGCCCGTCGGGACGCCGGCCGCGCCCGTCACGGGCGCCTAGAAACAGGAGGGAGAGAGGGCGGCGCGAGCCGCCCTCTCTCAAGCCACGGCTCGGCCGGGCGCGGCGGCGGCCGCGACCAGTTGCGCGAAAGGCTCGAGGAAGCGGCGGTCGACCCGCCACTCCTCCTGCAGCTCCCACTGGACAGCGAGAACGTACGTGTCGCCGTCCAGCTCGACCGCCTCGACGACGCCGTCGGGCGCGCGGGCGACGACGGTCAGATCGGACGCGACGCGGTCGAGCGCCTGGTGGTGAAAGCTGTCGACCTCGATCTCGTCGACGCCGAGCGCCTCGTGCAGGCGGCTCCCGGGCTCGACCGAGATCATGTGCCGGGGATGCGACGGCATCTCGTCGCCTCCCGCGAGCGAGGTGCGCTCGACCTCCTTCCATGCGTGCCAGCCGCGATCCGAGGGGTGATCGCCCATTCGGGCTTCACGGCCACGTCCTGGACGAGCGTGCCGCCGAGCGCCACGTTGAGGATCTGGATCCCGCGGCACATGCCGAGGATGGGCAGGCCCCGGTCGAGCGCGCGCTCGGCGAGCTCGAGCTCGAACTCGTCGCGTAGCGGATCGGTCGTCCCCAGGTGCTCTGTGGGAGCCTGCCCGTAGCGGCGCGGGTCGATGTCCCGCCCTCCACCGAACAGGATCCCGTCGCAGGCGTCGAGCGCGTCGTCCAGATAGCCGTCCACGCGCGGGAGCGTGAATCCGACCCCGCCGGCGAGTGCCAGCGGCCTCTGGTGGCCGACTCCCGCGTAGTCGCCGAAGTCGTGCAGGCCGAGCGACAGGCCGATGACGGGTTTCCGGGAATTCGATGCCATGCCCTCGCACTTATATCGAAGCGAGGCAAATGCATTAGAGTCGCCCGAGAATGGCGGAGCGGACGCGTTCGGACGAAGCGACCAACGGCAATCCGTCCGAGGAGCTCGTCGAGGAATGGCGGAACGCGGCGTACAACTGCTTCAGCTCGGGCCACAAGTTCTGCCGCGAAGTCTGCCCGGTCATGCAGGTGACACGGGACGAGCGGCACACGCCGACTGCCTTCCACGCGAACGTCGTCGCGATGGACAAGGGCCACCTGACGATCGAGGACGTGGCCGAGGACTATGTCCACTGCACGATGTGCGGGGCCTGCGAGTTGCGCTGCCCGAACACGCTCTTCACCGGTGACTTCTACCGCTTCCGCCAGCGCACGGTCGACGTCGTCAAGGCGATGCGCGCGCTCGCAGTCGAAGAGGGGATCCACCAGGAGAACTGGAAGCGCTGGGCCGAGCTGACCGACCGCTGGGGGAATGAGCCCGTCCTCGGCTGGAACATCGAGACGTCCGCCGCCAAGGTCCGAGCCTGGGCAACAGGCCTCGATATTCCCACCGGGGGCGAGACGGTTCTCTTCTGCCGACTGCGAGGCGGCTTTCTACCGTCCTTCGGTTCCGCGTGCCGTTGCGCTCATCCTGCAGGCGGCCGGAATCGAGTTCGGCCTCATGGGCCAGCAGTGGTGCTGCGGCGGGCCGATGTGGGAGACCGGCTACGTCGACGTCGCCCACAAGATGGCCGAGCACAACATGCTCGACTGGCGGAAGACCGGGACGAAGAAGGTCATCTGCCTCGACCCGCACGACTACCTGACGATCATCGAGCACTACCCGCCGCTCGACGAGAATTTCGACGAGTTCGAGATCATCCTCGGGGTCGATCTCGTCGCCGAGCTGATCCGGGACGGCAAGCTCGAGCTGACGACGCCGATCGAGCGCACCGTCACCTACCACGACCCGTGCCGGCTGAACAAGCGGCTCGGCAAATGGAAGTCCCCGCGGGAGATCCTGCGAGCGATCCCCGGCCTGACGTTCGTCGACGTCGACCACGTCACGCAGTGGTCGTACTGCTCCGGCGCGGGCGCGAACCTCGCGGCCGAGAAGCCGGAGCTGACCGCCGAGATCAGCCGCCGGCGAGTCGCCCGAGCAGGCCGCCCTCGACGGCGTCGACACTCTCGTCTCCGCCTGTCCATGGTCGGAGCGGCCTCTGAGCGAGCAGGGCAAGGCGCAGGGAATCGAGGTCTTCGACATCTTCGAGCTCGTGGCCGAGGCGGCCGGGTTCGAGGTCTGAGCATGGCGGTCGCGGCGCTTCCCGACACGCTGATCGACGAGCTCGTCGCGATCTGCGGCGAGGAGAACGTGTTCACCGGCCGCTCGGCGCTTTTCAACCGCGCTCGGGTGCCGTCGCCGTTCCCGGCCCACCGATGGGAGGAGTTCGTCCCGCAGGCCGTCGTCCTGCCGACGTCGGCGGAGCAGGTCTCGGAGGTCGTCAAGCTCGCGAACCGCCAGCGCGTCCCTGTCGTCCCGCGCGCCGGCGGGACGGGCCTCACGGACGGCGCGGTGCCGCTTCGACACGGGATCCTCGTCGACGTGAAGCTGATGAACAAGATCCTCGAGATCGACGTCGAGGACCGGACGGTGACGGTGCAGCCGGGGATCAACATGCTCAAGCTCTCGGAGGAGCTGAAGCCGCTCGGCTTCATCTACCCGGACAATCCCGCGTCGTACCCGTGCTCGCTCGTCGGGCGGCCGGATCGGGACGAGCGGCTGGTCGCTGATCGGCGGCCGCTACGGTCACACGCGCGATCTCGTGATCTAGTTCGAGATCGTGCTTCCGACCGGCGAGATCATCCGGGTCGGCGACGGCGGCGGCCGGAAGGTCCGGAAGTCGTCGTCCGGCTATCAGCTCAAGCACCTCTTCATGGGCCACCAGGGGACGCTCGGGATCGTCACCGAGGCGACGCTCGAGCTCGTGCAAGCGCCCCGAGGCCGAGTTCTCGGCGTTCTTCGCCTTCCCGGAGTACCTGAGCGCCTGGCGGACGACGGGCGAGCTCGCCCGCTCCGGCGTCTCGACGCTCGCGGGCGTCGTGCTCTTCGACGAGTGGAAGGTCGAGTACCTGCGACGCGACGACGAGGCGTACATCCCGCAGCCCGACTGGGTCAAGGCCGTGATCGCCGTGGCGGCGTACGGCAACGCGGACGAGGTCCGGCCGGCGCCAAGCGGATCCTGCGGATCGGCAAGGAATCGGGCGGCACGTACCTGGGCGACGAGATCTCGCAGGGTGACTGGGCGTCGCGCCACGACCGTTACGCCACGCCTCAGCACGGCCGCAGCCGCAGACGGCCAGGTTGCCCTCATGAGCTGGCACTGCGAGGACGCCGCGCATCCCCTACTCCCAACTTCCGGCCGTCCGCGAGAAGTGGCACGCGATCGCCGACGGCCTGCGAGAGCGCTTCGACATGTTCGACGACTGGGGGCTCTTCGCCTACACCAACGGCGCGTTCAAGCCATGGGGCGACTACCTGACCGAGATCGACATCGGCATCTGGGAGATGAAGTGGGACGACGAGAGCTGGGCCGCCTGGGTGGACGCGAAGCGGGAGATCGCGCGCGTCGCGATCGAGCACGGCGGCTCGATCTCGGCCTGCCACGGCTCGTGCCGCGAGGGCGAGGTCGATCTCGTCCCGAGGAGCTGGGAGGCGGGTACGAGGTGATGAAGACGATCAAGCGCGCACTCGATCCGAACAACGTCATGAATCCCGGCAAGTACCTGCTCGACCAGGCCTACGAGGAGGCGAGCGAATGATCGGCTTCAGGCTCTCCGCGCAGCGGCCGCCGGAGGCGAAGCGCGTGACGGACGACGTGGTCATGCGCTTCGACCACGTCTACGAGGTCGACCCGGCGCTCATGACCGAGCACACGCCGCAGCAGGACATCCCGGCCTGGGACACCATGCGGATCGTCGACAGCCGCTGGGAGCACCTTGCATGGATGCACGATCACTGGGCCGACAGCGTCATCTCGGGTGAGGAGCTGCTCGAGGAAATCGAGGCGGAGGACGGCAAGGCATGAAGTTCAGCTACGTGATGCTCCCCGACTATCCGCTCGCGACTCGGTCGAGATGATCAAGACCGCGGACGAGCTCGGATACCACGCCGTCTACTCGGTCGACGAGACCTGGCACAAGGACATGTGGTGCTCTTCGCCGCCGCGGCCCGACAAGACCAAGAACATCCGCTTCGGGCCCAACCTCACGCCGATCGGGCTGCGCGAGCCGACCCTGGTCGTCCAGGCGCTCGGCGACGCTCGACGAGCTCACGGGCGGCCGCACCGAGATGCGTGTTCTCGATCGGGAACTTCGGCCTGCTGAGCCAGTACGGCATGGACTGGGCGCAGACGAAGCCGCTCTCGCGCGTGAAGGAGGCGCACCACGTGATGCGCACGTTCCTCGACGAGGGCGCGATCACGTTCGACGGGCGAGTTCTACCAGTACACGGGCCTCTTCACGTTCGCGCGGCCGGTGCAGGAGCGCGTACCGCTGATGATCGGCGCCATGCGCGGCCCGAAGTCGTTTCAGGTCGCCGGCGAGACTCCGACGGCTGCCACCACGCCCTCAGCTACTCGAAGGAGGCGTACGAGTATCTCGTCGAGAACGTCAAGATCGGCGCCGAGCGAGCCGGCCGGACTGGAAGGAGCTCGACATCGGCGCCTGGTGCGTGATCGTCTGCGCGCCCGGACTCGGAGGAGGCGAAGCGAGACCGCGCGGCACCATGGTCGCATTCTACATCTCCTCGATGCCCCACGAGCAGCTCGAGCGGCACGGCATCGATCCTGACGAGACATGGCTCCGATCGTCGAGGCGCTCGGCGCAGGGAGACCTCGACGAAGGCGCTTCGAGCTCACGTCGCCCGAGGTGGCCGACAAGCTCTCCATCGCTGGGACGCCCGAGGAGTGCGTCGCCAAGATCAAGGAAATCGAGTCCACCGGGCGTCAACCACATGATCCTCTGCATCACCGATCCCGGAATCGTCAAGGCGTTCACCGGCAAGGACGTGGACGTGCCCGACGTAAACACCCAGCTAACGATGATCCACGACGAGGTAATGCCCGCATTCGCCTGAGGTGCGGCATCGGCTATAGCTTGCAACCCCGGGCGAGCGGTTGGAGAATCGCTTTCCCAGTGCGTCCAAAGGAGGCATTCGCGAATGGCGCGTGACCCGAAGCACGACATTCTCTTCGAGCCGATCGAGATCGGCCCGAAGACCATGAAGAACCGCTTCTACCAGATCCCCCATTGCAACGGGTTCGGGTCGGAGAAGCCGCTGAACCAGGCGCACTTCCGGGCCATGAAGGCCGAAGGTGGCTACGCGGCGGTCTGCACGGAGTACTGCTCGATCCATCCGGAGTCCGACGACACGCACCGGGTCTCCGCGCGCCTCTGGGACGACGACGACATCCGAACCTCGGGCTCATGTGCGACATGCTCCACGAGCACGGCGCGCTCGCCGCCGCCGAGCTCTGGTACGGCGGCCCGCATGCGCCCTGCATGGAGACGCGCTGCGTCCCGCGCGCGCCCTCGCAGATCCCGAGCGGACTTCGAGCACCTCACGTACCCGAAGGAGATGGACAAGGACGACATCCGCGAGGTGCAGAGCTTCTACGTCGAGGCGGCGAAGCGCGCGCGCGAGGCCGGCTTCGACATCGTCTACGTCTACGGCTCGCACTCCTACCTCCCGCAGCAGTTCCTGACGCCGTACTACAACCAGCGCACGGACGAGTACGGCGGCTCCTTCGAGAACCGCGCGCGTTTCTGGCGCGAGACGATCGAGCAGGTGCAGGAGGCCGTCGGCGACGACTGCGCGATCGCGGTCCGCATGTCGACCGACATGTTCATGGGCGAGGCCGGCACGCAGCTCGAGCGCGACGTGCTGCCGTTCGTCGAGCTCGTCGACGAGCTCGTCGACGTCTGGGACATCAACGTCTCCGGGATCTCCGAGTGGGGCGAGGACGCGACCCCGTCGCGCTTCTACGCAGTCCGGCCGCATGCTCCCGTGGCAGAAGGCCGTCAAGGGCGTCTCGAAGAAGCCGGTGCTCGGCGTCGGGCGCTTCACGAACCCGGACATGATGGTCGAGGCGATCAACGACGGCGCAGCTCGACATCATCGCCACCTGCCGGCCGTCGATCTCCGATCCGTTCCTTCCGAAGAAGATCGACGAGGGCCGGCTCGACGACATCCGCGAGTGCATCGGCTGCAACATCTGCGTCTCGCGCTGGGAGATCGGCGGCCCGCCGCTCATCTGCACGCAGAACGCGACCGCCGGCGAGGAGTACCGGCGCGGCTGGCATCCGGAGCGTTCGAGCCGGCCGGCGAACGCCGACAACGACGTCCTCATCGTCGGCGCAGGCCCGGCCGGGATGGAGTGCGCGCGTGTCCTCGGCGAGCGCGGCATGCGCCGCGTCCACCTCGTCGAGGCGCCAGGACGACATGGGCGGGATCATGCGCTGGATCCCGCAGTTCCCCGGGCTCGGCGAGTGGGGCCGCGTCGTCAACTACCGCAAGATCCAGATCGACAAGCTGAAGAACGTCGAGTTCATCCCGAACACGCGGCTCGACGCGAAGGGCGTCAAGGAGTACGGCGCCGAGATCGTCATCGTCGCGACCGGCGGCTACTGGGCGACCGACGGCCTCAACGGCTGCACGCACGACACGATCCCCGGCGCGGACGCCTCGCAGGCCGTAGGTCCTGACGCCCGAGCAGATCATGGTCGAGGGCAAGGAGCCGCCGGGCGAGCAGCGTGCTGATCGTCGACAACGACGGCTACTTCATGGGCGTCTCGCTCGCCGAGAAGCTCGCCGCGGAGGGCAAGCAGGTCACGCTCATGACGCACCTCGGGCACATCGCGCCCGTACATGCACTTCACGCTCGAGGCGCCGAACATGCACCGGAAGCTGCACAAGCTCAAGCGTCGAGATCGTCACGTACCAGATCCCGACCGAGATGAGCCGAGGGCAAGCGTCACCTCGGCGCACGTCTACGACGAGGAGGCACACTGACCGAGTGGGGCGTCGACTCCGTCGTCCTCGTGACGCAGCGGCGGTCGAACGAGGCGCTCTTCCGCGAGCTGAAGGACTCGTCGGCATCGACGCGCTCGAGGCCGAGGGCATCACGGGCTTCTACCGGATCGGCGACTGCGTGGCGCCGCGGCTCGTGGCCGACTGCATCTTCGACGGGCACCGGCTGGCCCGCGAGATCGACTCCGAGAATCCCGAGGTGCCGCTGCCGTTCAAGCGCGAGCGCCACGTGATCGAGCGACGAGGCGAGTGGCTGCGCCTGAAGATCGTCGTCGCGCGTCAAGCAGGTCGCCGTCCTCGGCGACGAGGTCGAGTTCACCGAAGACGAGCGGGACGTCGATCCCGACTATCTCGACTTCGCGCTGAACGAGTGGGACACGTACGCGACCGAGGAGGCGCTCCGCATCGTCGAGGCCGCCGGCTCGGGCGAGGTGGTCGTGGTCGTCGGTCGGCGACGAGGACGCCGAGGACGCGCATGCGGCGCTGCCTCGCGATGGGCGCCGACCGCGGCATCCGTGTCGACGGCGGAGGCACAGCTCGACCCGATCTCAGGTCGCCCGGGCGCTCGCCGAGGTCGTTGCAGGCGAGAGCGCCCGACCTCGTCTTCGCGGCGTCCAGTCGAGCGACTCCGTTCAGGCGGCGACGGGCGGCGCGCTGGCCGAGCTCCTGGACCTGCCGTCGCGTCGCAGTCGTGACGAAGATCGAGCTGCGGCGACGGGCAAGGCGACGGTCGACCGCGAGCTCGAGGGCGGGCTCGTCGACGTCGTCGAGGTCGACACGCCGGCGCTGCTCACCATCCAGACCGGGATCAACGAGCCGCGCTACGCGACGCTGCGGGCGATCAAGCAGGCCGAGGAGAAGGAGATCGACGTTCGGCCGAGTCGGAGATCTCGGCGAGCCGGCCTCCCAGGTCCGGCAGATGTTCGTGCCGCCGAAGGGCGAAGGCGCGGAGATGCTGAACGGCGGCGCCGCCGAGGTCGCGCAGCGGATCCGGAGATCGTGCAGGAGAGGCTCGCGTGAGCGTCCTGATCGTCGCCGAGCACCTGCGGGGCCAGGTCCGCCCCATCACGCTCGAGCTCGTCTCGGCCGCGAAGGAGCTCGGCGAGGAGACGGCGGTTGCCGTCATCGCCAAGGACCCGGCCGCGCTCGCCGACCAGGTGGACGTCGAGGGCGTGAAGGAGATCGTCAGCGTCAAGGTCGAGCAGGACGAGTTCGAGAACGACGTCTACCGCGAGGCGGTCGAGCAGCTGATCTCCGACCGCAGCCCCGATGTCGTCCTCGTCGGGTTCACCGTGAACGGGATGGGCTACGCCCCGGCGCTCGCCGCGAAGCTCGGCATCGGCTTCGCCTCGCGACGTCTTCGCGCTCCGGCGCGACGGGGACGACCTCGTCGCCGAGCGATCCTTCTACGGGTCGAAGGTGAACGCCGAGATCGACTTCCCCGGCGCACGACCGCGTCCTCCTGATGATCCGACCGACCGTCCTGGCCGCCGGCCGAGGGCGCCGGCGCGCGCCGTCGAGGCGGAGCTCGAGCGTCTCGCATCACCGGCTCGCGCGCCCGCCACCTGGACTTCCAGTGAGGTCGCTGCGGGCGGCGACGTGGACATCACGGCGGCGGACTTCCTGCTCTCGGTCGGGCGCGGCGTCGGCGAGAAGGAGAACCTCGGGCAGTTCGAGGGCCTCGCGGAGAAGATGGGCGCGACCCTGTCCGTCTCCCGCCCGCTCGTCGACCAGGGGTGGATGCCGAACTCGCGGCAGGTCGGCCAGTCCGGCAAGACCGTGAAGCCGAAGGTCTATCTCGCCCTCGGCATCTCGGGCGCGGTGCAGCACCTCGCCGGGCATGAAGACGAGCGGCACGATCATCGCGGTCAACACCGATCCCGAGGCGGCGATCTTCAACGTCGCCCACTACGGCGCGGTAGCCGACCTCTTCGAGGTCGCGGAAGAGCTCGAGAAGCTCTACTAGCGTGACCGCGACTCGGGACACGTTCGCCGGTCTCGAGACGTGGCAGATCGTCCTCTGGTACTGCGCTGATCGTCCTCTCGGTCGCGATCTTCGTCTACGGAGTCGCCCGCCTCGTCCTCAAGTACCGGCGCGGGCGCGGCCCGCGGACGGTCGACAACCCGCGCGAGCGCCTGGTGCGGGTGGGCAAGGTCGTCGTCACCCACGCGTGGATCAAGCGACGCGACCCGCTCGCCGGCGTCGGCCACCTCTTCGTCTTCTACGGCTTCATGGTGCTCTTCGCGGGCACCGCCATCCTCGCTTTCCAGGACGACTTCGCCGAGCCTGTCCTGGGCTTCGACTTCTGGCACGGGTGGTTCTACAAGGTCTACTCGCTCTTCCTCGACGTCTTCGGCGCCGCCGCTCGTCGTCGGGCTCGCGTACTTCGCCGTCAAGCGCGGGATCCTGAGGCCGTTCCGGCTCGGCTACTGGCGGCCCGTCGAGCCGGCCGAGCCGCTCCGAAACCAGCCGAGCCGCTATCGCCGGCGGCGACTGGGTCTTCCTCGGCGAGCCTCTTCTTCCTCGCGCTCACCGGGTTCCTGCTCGAGTCGTTTCGGATCGCCGCGGACAACCCGAGCTTCGAGGTGTGGGCGCCCGTCGGCTACGCGATCGGGCACGCATTCCGTGCCCTCGGCTTCGAGGACGGGCGCCGCCGCGGACGCGCGCGCCGTCGACTGGTGGGTGCACGGCGTCGTCGCGCTCTCCTGGGTCGTCGTCGATCCCGTTCACGAAGGCGGTGCACATGCTCGCCGGCCCGGCCGAGCGTCGGCGGTCAAGGACGACCGGGCGGGCAAGCGCCTGGCGCCGATCTCCCGCCGGCGCGAAGGCCGCGGACGTCGGCTACGCGTTCATCGACGCCCTCTCGCCCAAGCACCTGCTCGACCTCGACGCCTGCACGAAGTGCGGCAAGTGCCACGCCGCCTGCCCCGCGACCGCGACCGGCTATCCGCTCTCACCGCGCGACCTCATCCTCGACCTGCGCGAGGTGGCCGAGGGCTCGATGGGGATCCGCGCCGCGCTCGGCATCGCCCCCGAGTTCCCCGAGCACGCGCAGATCCTCGGCGACCCATCAGTCCGGAGACGCTCTGGTCGTGCATGCAGTGCATGGCCTGCGTCGAGATCTGCCCCGTCGGGATCGAGCACGTCCCGATCATCAACCAGATGCGCCGCGCCCTCGTCGAGCAGGGCGAGCATGGACGCCCAGCTGCAGCGACGCTCGAGACGATCTACAGTCGGGCAACTCCTTCGGCGAGCCGAAGCGCAAGCGCGGGCGCTGGGCGAAGGAGCTCGACTTCGACGTCAAGGACATCCGCAAGGAGCCGGCCGAGATGCTCTGGTTCGTCGGCGACTACGCGTCCTTCGACCCGCGCAACCAGCGCGTCACACAGGCGCTCGCGCGCATCCTGCACCACGCCGGCGTCGACTTCGGGATCCTCTACGACGGCGAGCGCACCGCCGGCAACGACGTGCGCCGCGTCGGCGAGGAAGGGCTCTACGCGGATCTCGCCGAGGAGAACATCGAGACGATCTCCGGCTGCGAGTTCGAGCGGATCTTCACCTCCGACCCGCACACGTTCAACACGCTCAGGAACGAGTACCCGGCAGTTCGGCGGCGACGTGGGACGTCATGCACCACTCGCAGCTCCTGCTCGAGCTGATCGAGAGCGGGCGCGCTCGCGCCGACGAAGGGCGCTCGGCTACCGCGTCACCTACCACGACCCGTGCACGCTCGGCCGCTACAACGGCGTCTACGACGCGCCGCGCCAGGTGCTCGCCGCGCTCGGCTGCGAGCTCGTCGAGATGCCGCGCAACCGCGACAACTCGTTCTGCTGCGGCGCGGGCGGCGGGCGGATCTGGATGAAGGAGCTGAAGAGGCGAGGACTCCCCGCGCCCGAGCGAGTCAGCGCATCGACGAGGCGGTCGAGCTCGGCGGGCTCGACTACTTCGTCGTCGCCTGCCCGAAGGACGTGACGATGTACGAGGACGCGATCAAGACGTCGGGGCACCAGGGCGAGCTCGAGCTGCGCGAGCTCTCCGAGCTCGTCTGGAGTCGCTCGACCGTCGCCTGAGCCGCGGGAGTCTAGGCTTCGTCTTCGAACCGAAAGGAGACCACTTGAGCAAGGAAACGGCGTTCTATCCCCGCTTGCGGGCGCATGACGGACGAGTGGATGGACCTCTTCGGCTACTGGGCGCCTACCGTCGTGACCGACACGCTCGAGGAGTACCGCGCCGTGCGCGAGACGGCCGGCGCTGATGGACTTCACGATGCTGCGCAAGGTCGACATCGACGGGCCCGGGCGCGCAGGAGTTCGTCAACTCGATCGTCACGCGCGACGTGTCGAGCTCGCTCCCGGGCAGATCGCGTACGGCGCGCTCGTGCGACGAGCGACGGAAAGATGGTGGACGACTGCACCGTCGATGATGCGCTCGCCGGACAAGCATCCGCTTCTGCGGCGCGAACGACCGCGACTTCGAGATCTTCACGTGAGACAGGCGCCGGCCGGCGATCACCGTGTCGCGAGGTCACGGACGCGATGCCGCACCTCTGCCTGCAGGGCCCGCAAGAGCCGCGAGATGCTGCAGGCGCTCGCCAACCAGGACCTCTCCAACGAGGCCTTCCCGTACTACACGTTCCGCGAGGACGTCGAGATCGCGGGCATCCCGGTCTTCATGACCCGGCTCGGCTACACGGCCGAGCTCGGGTACGAGCTCTGGGTCGAGCGCGAGCGCGCGCTCGAGCTCTGGGATGCGCTCATCGAGCGCCCGGAGCCCGCAGGGGATGAAGGTGATCGGGATGGTCGCGCTCGACCTCTTCCGGATCGAGGGCGGCTTCATCATCGGCGGCATCGAGTACGACCCCGACCGTGTCGCCCTTCGAGTGCGGCCTCGGCTGGTCGGTCGACTTCGGGAAGGGCGACGTTCCAGGGCCGCGCGGCGCTCCAGCGGGACAAGCGACGCGACGCAGCTTCGGCTGCACGAGCGTCGTCCTCGAGAGCGGCGGCGACGAGGCCTAGCGGCGCGAGACATCTCCGTGGACGGCGAAGAGGTCGGGCTCGTCACGCAGGCAGTCGAGTCCGCCGTACCTCGACGGAAAGACGCTGGGACTTGCGAAAATGCGCAAGGATCTCATCGAGGTCGGGCGCTCGGATCGACGTTCAGATCGGGGACGAGCAGGTCGCGGGCGAGGTCGTCGCGCATCCCGTGTACGACAAGGAGCGACGGAGGGTCAAGGAAAGCTAGGCGCGTGGCAGGCTGGTCGACACTGGGCGGACGGGACGAGCACGCTGCCGTGGTGCCGTTCTGGATCGCCGGAGCGGGCCTCGTCCTCGTAACCACCGCAGCCTGGATCTTCGTGATCGCCTCGAGCGGCGACGACATGGACATGGTGCCGAGCGCCGGCGCCTACGTCGGCTCGTGGACGGTGATGATGGCGGCGATGATGCTGCCGTCGGTGGCGCCGTTCGCGCTCCTCTTCGCGCGCGGAGCCTCGACCCCCGCGGCTCCCGGGCTTCTCGCTGTCGGCTATCTCGGCGTCTGGGCGCTCGTCGGAATTCCGGCCTACGCACTGGATCGCGCGCTCGGGATGGACCACCCGACGGCAACGGCTGCCGTCCTCATCGCGGCCGGGCTCTACCAATTGTCTCCGCTCAAGCAGGCGTGCCTCAGCAAGTGCCGCTCGCCCGTGGACTTCCTCGTCCAGCACTGGCGCCCGGGCCTCGGCGGAGCGTTCCGCCTCGGCACCCAACACGGCGCGTACTGCCTGGGCTGCTGCATCGCGCTCATGGCCGTGCTCGTCGTCGCCGGCGGCATGGGGCTCGTCTGGGTGGTCGCGATCGCTGCGGTCGTCGCGGCCGAGAAGCTCCTTCCCCGCGGCCCGCTCCTGGGCAAGATCGGGGGAGTAGGATTGATCGCTGCCGGAATTGTCGTCGCGCTGTGAAAGGAGCCTCGCATGGCTGATTGGGAGTTGGCCGGAACCGTTCTCGTCGGTTGCAACTGCGACTACGGGTGCCCGTGCAACTTCAACGCGCCGCCGACCACCGGCGACTGCGAAGGCGGCTGGGTCTGGAACATCGAGAAGGGCCGCTACGGGGACGTCGAGCTCGACGGGCTCACGCTCGGCCTCTTCGCCGACTGGCCGAAGGCGATTCACGAGGGCGGAGGCAAGGCCATCGCCTTCTACGACGAGCGCGCGGACGAGCGGCAGCGGGAGGCGCTCGAGAACCTCCTACGCGGTGGCGAAGGCGGGCCGTGGGGCATCTTCATCAACACGTACGAGCTCCTGGACGTCGAAGCCCTGCCGGTCGAGTTCACCGTGGACGCGGAGAATTCGAGCTACAAGATCGGCGACCGCGCCGAGCTCCAGATGGAATCGATCAAGAACCCTGTGAGCGGCGCCGAGGTTCAGGCTTCGGTCGGGCTGCCCACCGGCCTCGTCTTCACCGAGGGCTGGTGCGCCGCGTCGACGGTCTTCAGGGTCAACGGGGCCGTGTCCTACGACCACTCGGGCAAGCAGGCCGAGTACGCCCCGTTCTCGTACGCCAGCGCCGCCTAGTCCCTAGCGCCGCGTCCAGCTGAACGACGCGGGCGAGCCGTCGGCGTTGCCGGCGCGATCGACCGCGCGCACCTTGAACGTGTGCTTGCCCCGGGCGACCAGGAGGACGCTCGCAAAGCGCTTCAAGCGCCTGAAGCTAGCACCCTCCCAAGCCGACTTCTAGAGCTCAGCGGTTCATGCGTTGCGAGGCTTCGGTGAGCACCTCACCGAGGATGGAGACGATCTCGTCGATCTCGGCCGTGTCGGCCACGAGCGGCGGCGAGATCTGGATCACCGGGTCGCCACGGTCGTCAGCGCGGCAGATGAGGCCCGCCTCGAAGAGCCGCGGTGAGAGGAACCCACGCAGGAGCGTCTCGCACTCCTCGTCGCTGAAGGTCTCGCGGGTCTCCTTGTCCTTGACGAGCTCGAGCGCGTAGAAGAACCCGGTCCCGCGCAGGTCGCCGACGATCGGGAGGTCGAGGAGCTGCGACAGCGCCTGGTGGAAGTAGCCCTGCTTCTCGGCCACGTGCTCGACGATGCGCTCGCGGCGCATGATCTCGATGTTCTTGAGCGCGATCGCCGCCATGACGGGGTGCCCGCCGAACGTGATCCCGTGGGCGTACATCTCGTGGCCCTCGAGGAACGGTTCCATGACCGAGTCGCGCGCGATGACCGCGCCGATCGCGGCGTGGGCCGAGGAGAGGCCCTTGGCCGACGTGACGATGTCCGGGCGGATGTCGTAGCGCTCGGAACCGAACCACGCCCCGACGCGCCCGAAGCCGGTGATGACCTCGTCGGCGCAGAGGAGGATCTCGTAGCGGTCGCAGACCTCGCGCACACCCTTCCAGTAGCCCTCGGGAGGCGTGTAGGAGCCGCCCGCGTTCTGCACCGGCTCGAAGATGACCATGGCGACCGTCTCGGGCCCGGCCTGCAGGATCGCTTCCTCGAGATCCTCGAGCAGGAACGCGGTGAACTCGGCCTCGGTCTCCTCCGGAGGACGGTGATAGCGATTGGTGTTGTGCACGTGGATCACGTCCGGCACGAGAGGCTCGAACGGGATCCTGAGCGAGGCGATGCCGTTGATCGACAGGGCGCCCATCGTCGTCCCGTGGTACGCGATCCGGCGTGCGACCGCCTTCCAGCGGCGCTGGCTCGGGATCCGCTGC
Organism: uncultured Actinomycetes bacterium; assembly: GCA_963766155.1. Classification (GTDB taxonomy): domain Bacteria; phylum Actinomycetota; class Thermoleophilia; order Gaiellales; family Gaiellaceae; genus DATEOR01. The sequence continues at coordinate 16,318 of CAVYAJ010000033.1, forward strand.
TCGATGCGCTCGCCGGCTGCCATGCGCTCCGCCACCTGCGCCCGTACGTTGTCCCCGCGCGCCGTGTAGTACTGGCGCGCGAGCTTCCAGGCCGACTCGACCGCCTCGGAGCCGCCCGACACGAAGAAGACGCGGTTGAGGTCCCCTGGCGCGACCGATGCGACCTCGGCTGCGAGCTCGATCGCGCGCGGATGCGCATAGCTCCAGTTCGTGTAGAAGGGGAGCTCGCGCAGCTGCGCGGCGGCGGCCTCTCCGATCTCGTCGCCGAAGCCGTAGCCGATGTTGACGGCGAAGAGGCCCGCGAGCGCGTCGAGATAGCGCTTGCCGTTGATGTCCTCGAGGTAGCAGCCGTCCCCGCGCACGATGATCGGGATGTCCTCGCCCGTGTAGCTCGACATGCGCGTGAAATGCAGCCAGAGGTGTTCCCGGGCGGCCTTCTGCAGCTCGGCGGGGGACATCGATGTGACGGGGGTACTCACACTGCTCCTTTCGGTTGACGGCGCCACTGCCACAGGACGTTCGCGAGCATGAATGCGACCGCGATGAAGAATATGGCTGAGCCGATGACGTTGATCTGCGGCGGAACGGCAACTCGTGCCGCTCCCCACACGAAGAGCGGGAAGGTCTGGTCGGCGCCGGCGACGAGGTATGTGATGACGAAGTCGTCGACGGAGAGGGCGAACGCGAGGAAGAACCCGGCGAGGATCCCCGGGTAGATGAGCGGAAGCGTTACCTTGAGGAACGCCGTCAACGGGTTGGCGTAGAGATCCGCGGCCGCCTCTTCGAGATGCTGGTCTTTGCCTGCCAGCCTGGCGCGCACGGTCACGACCACGAAACTGATGTTGAACATGATGTGCGCGATCAGAATCGTGACGAAACCGAGCTTGAAGCCGAGAATCCCAAACGGCCCCTGATTGAGGAAAAGCGTTAGGAGCGAGGAGCCCATCACGATCTCCGGGGTGGCCATCGGCAGAAAGATGAGGAGGTTCGTCGCACCCTGGCCGAGGAACTGGTGGCGGACGAGCGCCATCGCCATCAGCGTCCCGATGATCGTCGCGAAGAAGCTCGAGGCGAGCGCGATCTCGATCGAGAGCCGCACGGCATCGCTGAGGCCCGGGTAGTCGAACGGATGGAGCCAGTTGTTGAGCGTGAAGCCTTGCCAGGCGAAGTTGAAGCGGCCGATCGGGTCGTTGAACGAGAACAAGACGACGACCACGATCGGGACCAGCAGATAGGCGAACGCGAGCACTGCGAAGAACGTGAGCGTGTGCCTACGCACGAGCGCCCACGCGCGGCTGAGCACGCCGGGCCTGTGCCGCGGGGCGGCGACGGTCTCGACGGCGGTCGTCATGCAGTTCCCGTCGTCACGCGCTCGGTCCCCACGCTTCGCGCGTAGATGACGATCAGGACGAGGATGGAGGCCATGAGGACGAACGAGAGCGCCGCTGCTTGCGGATAGTCCGCTGAGACCTTGAACTTCGACTGGATCACGTTTCCGATCATCAGCTGCTTCGGCGTGCCGAGCAGCTGCGCGTTGATGAAATCACCCGCGGCGGGAATGAACGTCAGGAGCGTGCCCGCGAAGACGCCCAGGCAACGAGAGCGGGAACGTGACCCTGAAGAACGCCTTCGCCCGGTTCGCGTAGAGGTCTTCGGCCGCTTCGATCAGCCGTTGGTCGATCTGCTCCAGGCTGACGTAGATCGGGAGCGCCATGAAGGGCAGGTAGTTGTAGGTGATGCCGGCGATCACAGCCGTCGTCGTCGCGAGCAGCCGGCCGTCCGAGGAGATCAGGTGCAGGTTCTGGAGGGTGGAGACGACGATGCCGTCGTCGGAGAGGATCGTCTTCCAGGCGAGCGTCCTGATCAGGTACGTGACGAAGAACGGCGCGATGATCAGGAGGAGCAGCAGGTTCTTCCACCGCCCGCCGCGGAAGGCGATCCAGTACGCGAGCGGGTAGCTGATCAGGAACGCGAAGATCGTTGCGAGTCCCGCGTACTCGAGCGAGCGGATGAAGTGCGCTCGGTAGAGCGTGAACGCATCGGTGTAGTTCTCCCACGCCCATGTGAAGGTGAAGCCGGTGAAGATGTCGCCCGAGTTCAGTGACGTCTTCGCCAGGTAGTACATGGGCAGGAGAAAGAACAGGGCCAGCCAGAGGATCCCCGGTAGAAGGAGCAGGTATGGCGTGGCCCAGCGATTGCGGTGGAGCAGGGCTGACCCCCTAGGCCCCGGTGACGGCCTGGAACTTTTCCTTGTAGTCCGGGTTGTCGGCTGCTTCCGGATCGAACGCCTTCACCTGCGACATCATCTCGTCGGAGGGGAAGATGAGCGGGTTCTTCGCAACTCGGGGTCGATCTTGAGCAGCTCTTCCTTCGCGCCCACAACCGGGCTGATGTAGTTGACCCAGTCTTCGATCTCCGCCGCGATCTTCGGGTCGTAGACGAAGTTCATATAGGTCGAGGCCGTGAAGACGTCGCCGCCGGTCGGGATGAGCATGTTGTCCGTGAAGATCATCCCGCCGGCGTCCGGAATGACGAACTCGAGGTTCGGGTTGTCGAGCTGGAGCTGGACGATGTCTCCGGACCAGACCATCGCTGCGGCCACGTTGCCGGACGAGAGGTCGTCGCCGTAGTCGTTGCCGGTAAAGCGCCGGATCTGTCCGGAGTCGACCGCGTCCTGCAGCGTGCCGATCGCCTTGTCGAAGGCAGCCGGCTCGACCTTGGTCGGGTCATCGCCGTTGGATTGCATGACGAGGCCCATGCAGTCGGGCATCTCCGTGAGGCACGTGACCTTGCCCTTGAGCTTCGGATCGGTGAGCAGCTGCTCGATCGTGGTGATGGGCTCGGTCTCCTTCGAGTTGTAACCGATGCCGGTGAAGCCGGATTGCCAGGGAATGCTGTAGTCGCGGTTCGGGTCCCAGGTGGGATGCTGCAGCGTCGGAACGAGGTTGGCCTCGTTCGGGATCGCGCTCTTGTCCTTCTTCTGGACGTACCCGAGGCGCACCATGCGCGCGGCCATCCAGTCGGTGAGTACCGTGAGGTCGCGGCCGATGTCCTGACCCTGCGCGAGCTGGGCCTGGTACTTGCCGAACCACTCCTCGTTGTCGTTGACCTCTTCGATGTAGCGCACGTTCACCCCGGTTTGGGCGGTGAACTCGTCCAGGGTCGGCCGCTTCTTCCCCTTCTGGTCGATGTAGAGCGGCCAATTCGCAAACACGAGCGTGTCGGCGAGCTGCTGATTGACCTCCGTCGAAGAGCCACCCGAGCCCGTCTGGGCTGCGATCCCGCCGCCACCACCGCAGGCCGCAATCAGGGAAGGGAGGCTCAGAGCGCTGGCGCCGACGGCAGCGCGTCTCAAAAACAAGCGTCGGGTGATCGGGTCGTTCAACCGGGGATCGGTCATTCGCTTTTCTCCTTCTCGGAATCGACCACGAACGTGGAGTCGGGGCTCCACGAGAGGGTCACCTGGTCACCGGGATGGACAGCCGCAGCGCCGGCATCGCTGTTCTGGACGTAGACCGAGATCTGGCCATGCGGCGTACTCACGATGTACTGGGTGGAGACGCCGATGTACGCGCGCTCCTCCACCTCGCCGCTGAGCGCGTTCTCGTCGGTACGGCCGATCCGGATCTTCTCCGGGCGGATCCCGACGGCCACGGGCCCCTGCCTGCCTTGAGCTGCAGGAGCGCGGACGACGGTGCCGTCGTCGAGACGCACCGAGCCGTCTCCGTTCGAGACGCCTTCCAGGAGGTTGGAGGCGCCGAGGAACCGTGCAACGAAGGGCGTCGCCGGCCGCTCATAGAGGTCGTCCGGAGAGCCGAGCTGCTCGATGTGGCCGTCGCTCATGACGGCGATCGAGTCGGCCATCGTCATGGCCTCCTCCTGGTCGTGCGTCACGTGGATGAACGTGATGCCGACCTCCTGCTGGAGGCCCTTGATGAAGAGCTGCATCTCCTTCCGGAGCTTCAGGTCGAGGGCGCCGAGCGGCTCGTCGAGCAGGAGAACCTGCGGCTTGTTGACGAGCGCCCGCGCGAGAGCGACGCGCTGCTGCTGGCCGCCCGAGCACTGGCGCGGCTTGCGCCGCTCCATCCCCGAGAGCTGCACCAAGTCGATCATCTCCATGACGCGCGCCGCGACCTCGGACTTGCCGGCGCCTCGGCGGCGGAGGCCGAAGGCGACGTTCTCGAACACGTTCAGGTGCGGGAAGAGCGCGTAGCTCTGGAAGACGGTGTTGACGTCGCGCTTGTACGGCGGGAGATCGGTGACGTCGCGGTCGCCGAGGTAGATCGTGCCGTCGGTCGGCTCCTCGAAGCCGCCGATCATGCGGAGCGTCGTCGTCTTCCCGCAGCCCGAGGGGCCGAGCAGCGCGAAGAACTCCCGCGCGGCACCTCGAGCGTGAGGGCGTCGACCGCGACGACCTCGTCGAAGCGCTTCGTGACACTGTCGAGGCGGACGTCCGGTGCGGAGTCTCGCTCCCCGCCGTCGCCGACGGCTCTACACGCTCCTCGACGGCCATCCGGTCGTCGATCTTCGCCATCACATGCTTGATCTGCGTGTAGTCCTCGAGCGAGTAGACGGAGAGATCCTTGCCATAGCCCGACTCCTTGAAGCCGCCGTGCGGCATCTCGGAGACGAGCGGAATGTGGTCGTTGATCCAGACGGTGCCGAACTGGAGCTTGCGCGCCGCGTTCAGCGCCCGGCCCACGTCGCGCGTCCACACCGAGGCCGCGAGGCCGTAGCCGGACGTCGTTCGCCCAGGCGATCGCCTGGTCGTCGTCCGCGAACTTCTGGACGGTGACCACCGGCCCGAAGACCTCGCGCTGGATGATCTCGTTGTCCTGCTCGATCCCTGTGACGACGGTCGGCTTGACGAAGAAGCCGCGGTCGCCGTTCGAGTCGCCGCCCGTGAGGATCGTCGCCTTCGACTCCTTGGCGCGCTCGAGGAACCCGACCACGCGGTCCTGCTGGCCTTCGAGATCACCGGGCCCATCTCGATCTCGTCGCCCTCCGCGGGATCGCCGACGTGCAGCGACTCGACGGCGGGCACGAGCTCCTCGATGAGCTTGTCGTAGACCTTCGGGCCGGCGACGACACGCGAGGCAGCTGTGCAGTCCTGCCCGGAGTTCCAGTAGCCGGCGATCTTGATCGCCTCGGCCACCGCGGCCGGGTCGGCGTCGTCGAAGACGACGACAGGAGCCTTGCCGCCGAGCTCGAGATGGACGCGCTTCAGGTTGTCCGCAGCCGTCCTGGCAATGGCCTTGCCGGTCTCGACGTCGCCGGTCAGAGACACGAGACGCACCTCAGGATGCTTGACCAGCGCCTCGCCGACGGGCACGCCGTCGCCGGTGATGACGTTGAGCACGCCCGGCGGGAGCACGTCGGCGGCGAGCTCCATGAAGCGGAGAAGCGAGAGCGGCGTCTGCTCGGACGGCTTCAGCACCTGGACGTTCCCGGCCGCGAGCGCGGGCGAGAACTTCCAGACGGCCATCATGAGCGGGTAGTTCCAGGGAGCGATGCCGGCGACGACGCCGATCGGCTCGCGCCGGAGCATGGACGTATAGCCCCGCATGTACTCGCCGGCCGCGCGACCTTCGAGCACGCGCGCCGCACCGGCGAAAAAGCGGATGTTGTCCGCGGACACGGGCATCTCGTCCCGTGCGTAGGACAGGGGCTTGCCGACGTTTTTGGACTCGAGGGCCGCAAGCTCCTCCGCGTTCTCTTCGATCAGGTCGGCGAGCTTGAAGAGCAGCTCCGCGCGCTCGCCGGGAGTGGTCTCGAGCCACTCCGGAAGCGCGTTCTTGGCCGCCTCGACTGCGTGGTTCGCGTCCTCGGCCGTGCTGCGCGCGACCTCCGCGATCACCTCGCCCGTCGACGGATTCAGGACCTCCATCGTCTCTCCGCCCGACGAGTCGACCCACTCCCCGCCGACGAAATTCTTGTGCTGCGACACCGCCACGCTCATCCAAGACCTCCGGCTCCATTGCTACGGCACGGCCAGCGTAGCCCGCGGGCGGTTTCCCAACAACCCTGAAGCGTCGTCCTAGGCCCATTGGCCACTTGTACGCGATGGCCTAAAGACTGAGGATCGCTACTCCTCCCGCGACAAGGACGGCTCCGGCGAGCCGCTCCGGGCCCACCGGTTCCTTGAGGACGAGCGCCGCGAAGGCGGCCGCGATGACGATGCTCGTCTCCCTGACCGCCGCGACGGAGGCCGCGGAGGCGCGCTGCAGGGCGGCGAGCACGAGGCCGTAGGCGCCGAAGGTCGCGAGCCCTGCGGCCACCGTGGCCCAGCCCCATTCGGCCCGCAGGGCGGCTCGGCCACGCAGGCGCACGATCGCCGCCGAGTAGCCGAGGCCGGAGAGAAGCATTGAGAGCTCGAGGTACACGAAGGGCGCCGCGTAGCGGATCCCGTACTTGTCCACGAGGGTGTAGGCGGCGATGAAGCAGGCGATGGAGAGGCCGAAAAGCACTCCGGCCGGCTCGGCCGAGCGGCGCAGACCGCGGACGAGGAGGACGCCGAGTCCGACGAGGCAGACGCCTGCCGCCTGCTGCGGTGAGGTGCCGAGCCCGAGCGCGGCCACGCCGACGACGAGGACGAGCACCGGCGCCGTTCCACGCGCGATCGGGTAGACGACGGAGAGCTCGGCCCGCACGTAGGCCGCGGCCAGCAGGATGACGTAGCCGAGCTGCAGGAACGACGTCACGACGATGTAGGGGATCGCCGCGGGCTCGATCCTCCACGTGAGCGCCGCAATGGGCGCGTACGCGACCAGCGCGACCAGGAGCGCGACCGCGGTCGCCGCCTCGGGGTCCTTCGCGCGCGCGATGAGCAGGTTCCAGAACGCGTGCAGGAACGCGGCGGCGAGGGCGAGCACGAGGGCGTCCAGCGGCACGGCGATAGTGTCTCCTGCCGATGGGACGGCCGCGCGCGATCGTGTTCGATTTCAACGGAACGCTCTCCCAGGACGAGCCGATCCTGTGCGAGATCTTCATGGAGCTCTTCGCCGAGCACGGAAAGCCGCTCTCGGCGCAGGAGTACTTCGACGTCCTGGCCGGCCTTTCGGACCCCGAGATCGTCCGCACGTGGCTCGGGCGCGACCATCCTGATGTGGACGAGGTGATCGAGGAGCGGATCCGCCGCTACCGCGCCGCGGTCGCCGACGGCTCGAGCGTCCCGCCCGAGCTCCGGGAGACCGTGCGCTTCGCCGCCGAGCGCGTCCCGCTCGCGATCGTGTCCGGAGCGGCACGCGCCGAGATCGAGCCGGTGGTCGAAGCCGCCGGGCATTGCCGGCTGCTTTGAGGCATCGTCACCTCGGACGACATCGAGCAGGCAAGCCGAGCCAGACGGCTATCTCCGGGCGCTCGAGCTCCTCGGCGGCGCGCTCGCCGCAGGCGACGTCCTCGTCTTCGAGGACACGGAGGCCGGGGTCGCCTCCGCGACAGGCGGCAGGCATGCGCTGCGTCGCCGTCCTCGGCACCCTGTCTCCGGAACGGCTGTCGCAGGCGGACGAGATCGTCGAGCGCATCGATCTCCCGCTCATGCAGCGGCTCTTCGACGAGGCGTGAGGCCGCTCGTCCTCGCCCACCGCGGCGCCTGCTGGGAGGTGCCGGAGAACACCCTGGAGGCGTTCGAGCTCGCGATCGCCGAGGAGGCCGACTACGTCGAGTTCGACGTGCGGGCCCGAAACGGCCAGCTCGTCATCTGCCACGATCCCGGTCCGCCCGAGGACGTGCCGACTCTCGAGGAGGTGCTGGCCGCCCTCACCGGCCGCGTCGGCCTCTGCGTCGAGGTGAAGGAGGAGGAGACCACCGACGCCGTGCTCGACGCGCTCGAGCGCCACGCTGTCGATCCGGACGAGCTCCTGGTCGTCTCGTTCCGGGCCGGCGCGGTCCGGCGCGTGGCGGAGCGCCGGCCCGAGATCCGCTGCGTGCTGCACACGGACGACCCCGCCGCGGCCGCCGGGTACTGGGGGATCGGCTTCCAGGAGCCCGCGACGGCAGGCCGGATCGAGGAGGCTCAGGCCGCGGAGCTGGCGACGACGGTCTTCACCGTCAACGAGCCCGCGCGGATGTTGGAGCTCGCCGCGCTGCGGCGTGACCGGGATCTTTACTGACCGGCCGGCGCTGGCTCGGCGGACGCTGGCTCGCTGAGCGCGAGCACGCGCCCACCGTCCGCCGGGAAGCTCGCCGCCACGCGCGAGCCGATGGGAAGCTCGGCGGCCTTGTGGCCGGGAAGGTCGGCCGAGAGGGTGTAGTCGCCCGCGTCCACCTTCACGCGCGTGATCGCGCCGAGGAAGATGTGCGCGACGACCTCGCCGATGATGGCGCCGGCCACCCCGCCTTCCGCGCGCTCGAGCTCGAGAATCTCGGGACGGACGAGAACGAGGACGCGCTCCCCCCTTGGCAGGTCGTGCGCATCGTCCACCGGGAGGACACTTCCGCCCACCTGTACCTGCCGACTGTCGGCAACGGTCGCCTCGAGCCGGTTCATCGTGCCGATGAACTCGGCCACGAACGGCGTTCCGGGCGCGTTGTAGATCTCGGCGGGCGAGCCGATCTGTTCGATGCGGCCGTGAGAGAGGACGGCAACCCGGTCGGAGATCGAGAGCGCCTCCTCCTGGTCGTGGGTGACGTAGAGCGTCGTGATCCCGAGCTGGGTCTGCAGGCGGCGGATCTCCTCGCGGAGCTGGACGCGGACCTTCGCGTCGAGGGCGGAGAGCGGCTCGTCGAGGAGGAGGACGCGAGGCTCGATCGCCAGCGCGCGGGCGAGGGCAACCCGCTGCTGCATCCCGCCGGAGAGCTGGTGTGGATAGCGCTTCGCAGCGGCCGTGAGCCCGACCAGCTCGAGAAGCTCCTCGACCCGCGTGCGGCGAACAGCGCCGCTCTCCCCTCGGATCCGCAGGCCGAACTCCACGTTCGCCTCGGCGGTCATGTTCGGGAAGAGCGAGTACGCCTGGAAGACCATGCCCATGTCGCGCTTGTTGGCAGGAACGTTGGTGACGTCGTTGCCCTCGATGACCACCCGTCCGGAGGTCGGCGTCTCGAACCCGGCCACGATCCGGAGCGCGGTCGTCTTCCCGCAACCGGAGGGTCCGAGCAGCGACAGGAACTCGCCGGGCTCGAGAGCGACGTCGATCTCCTCGATCGCAGTGAAGTCGCCGAATTCCTTGTGCAGCTTCTGCAGCTCGAGGTAAGCCATCAGCGGCCCGCCACCGGGGCGACGCCGCGCCCGGGCCGCCGTCCGACGAAGAGAATCCCGAGCAGCGCGAGCCAGGTGAGCCCGAAGCTGATGATCGTGAGGGCCGCCGCCGGATTAGCCTGCGTCTGGCCGACATAGTTGATGTACGTGGGAAAGGTGTTGAAGAGCGCGATGTGGGCCATCGTGAACTCGCCCATGACGAGGGCGAAGGTGAGAAACGCGCCTGCGAGCGCGCCAGACGCGATATTCGGAAGGATCACGCGCACGAGCGTTGTCGTCCACCCCGCTCCGAGGCTGTGTGCCGCCTCGGTCAGCGTGTGCACGTCGATCGAGCGAAACGAGACGTCGAGCGCCCGGAACATGAAGGGGAACGAGAGGACGACGTAGCCCGGGACGAGGAACCGCGGCGACTCGATGAACCAGAGCGGCACGCGGTTGACGTTGTAGAAGTCGAGCAGCCCGACGATGAGGATGATCGGCGGGACCACGAAGGGAAGCACCGAGAGGAACTCCACCAAGGGCCGAAGCCGCGGAAAGCTCAGGTGCACGCTGTAGACGCCAGGGATCAGGATGAGCAGGCTCACCACGATCGTCGCGAGGGCGAGCTTGAACGAGACCCAGAGAAGGTCGCGGAACTGCGGGTCGCTGAGGATTTCCCGATAGGAGGAAAACCCGTAGCCGCTCACCTCCTTGAGGCTGAACTCGAGCGTCGCGGCGAGCGGGATGAAGAAGTAGGCGGCACCGATGCCGAGCCAGACCCAGCCGGAGCGGGGCATGTGCCGGCTCAAGAGGCCCCCCTCCGCCAGCGCGACGCCCGCCGCTCGAGGACGAAGTAGAGCGCCATCGTCACCGAGATGACAAGCGCCATCCCGACGGCGAGCGCATATCCCTGGTGCGGATCGGAGAGGACGTTGCCGCCGATCAGCTCGCCGATCTGGAGGGGCGTCAGCTCGATATGCCCCGATGTAAGGGCGTAGGCCGTCGCGTAGGCGGCGAACGCGCTCCCGAAGAGGAGCAGCATCGCGCCCAGGATCGAGGGGAAGAGGATCGGCAGGCCGACACGGCGCCAGTACTGCCACGAGCTCGCGCCGAGATTCGAGGCCGCCTCCCGCCACTCCTCGCGGAGGCCGTCGATCGCCGGGGCGATGATGAGGATCATGAGCGGGATCTGGAAATACATGTACGTGACGACGATCCCCCAGAAGCTGAAGAGGGTGAAGCCGTGTCCATAAAGGTCGATGCCGATCTTGTCGAGCCACCGGGTGACCGCGCCCACGGTGCCGAGGGTCGCGATGAAAGCGAATGCGAGCGGCACGCCGCCGAAGTTCGCGGCGACGCCTGAGAACGTCGTCATGGCCGGCCTGATGAACCGTGGTGCCTTCGGCGAGATCGCCGCATAGGCGATCAGCAAGCCGAGCAGACCGCCGAGGACCGCCGTGTAGATGCTGATCTTGATGCTGGTGATGTAGGCCGAGCGATACGGCTCGTGAAAGATGGCCGAGACGAATTTCGTCGTCCAGGTGCCGTCGTCTGCCCGGAACGCGCCGATGAGGAGCGCAGCCGCAGGGATGAGCAGGAACGCGATCGCCCAGAGGAAGAACGGCGCGACGCCCAGCCAGGCAAGCGGGATACGCCGTCCGGGCTGCCTTGGAGCGGCCGCCCGGACGGCGTCGATGCTTTCAGCGGTTGCCGCCAGGAGTTACCCCGCGACCTCGTTCCAACCGTCGGCGATGACCTGCGTCGCCGCGTCGCTTTGCTCCGGAGTCGGGAACTCGATGTTCGCGTAGAGATCCGCCGAAGGCAGCGCGTCGAGCAGGTCCTGCGGGACCACGTCGCGATCGGACATGTCCTGGAACCGCGCCGGGTGAGAGTACCCCTTGAGCCAGAGAAGCTGGCCCTCGTCCGAGTAGAGGAACTCCTGCCAGAGCCGGGCGGCGAACGGATTCGGCGCGTCGGCGTTGATCGCCTGGCAGTAGAAGTTGCCGACCGCCGCGTCTGACGGGACGGTCACTTCCCAGGTGATGTTCGACTTGAACTCCGACGCCGTAGGCGATCTGCAGATAGTCCCAGTCGATCGTGACCGGTGTCTGGCCGTTGGCGACCGTTGCCGGCGTGGCGTCGACCAGGATGAAGTTGCCGGAATCCTTGATCTCCTTGAAGAAATCGATGCCCGGCTGGATGTCGTCGAGTGAGCCGCCGTTCGCAACCGAGGCAGCGAACACCGCCGCGAACGCCGAGCCCGACTCGCGGGGATCGCCGTTCAGCGCGACCTTACCCTTGTACTCAGGCTTCTTCAGGTCGGCCCAGCTCGCAGGGAGCGCAGCGACCTTCGTGTTCGCCCCGAGCGACACCGCACCCCAGTAGTCACCCACCCAGGCGCCGTCGGCGTCCTTGAGGTCGTCCGGGATCGTGTCCCACTGCGAGTTCTTGTAGTTGGCATAGAGACCGCCGGTCTTGCCATCCGCGGCGAAGGACGGCCCGACGTCGAGAACGTCAGGGGCGCGATCCTGACCCTTGAGCGACTTGACGGCCTGGTTCTCCTCGGCCGACGACCCGTTCGGGTTGGCGTTCGAGATCTTGATGCCGTACTTGGACTGGAAGGTGTCCATGATCTCGCCGTAGTTCGCCCAGTCGGGCGGGAGCGCGATCGTGTTCAGCGTCCCTTCCTCCTTGGCGGCCGCGACGAGGTCGTCCATGGAGATGTCGGCGCCTGACGCGGGAACCGAGGGCGTGCCGCCGCCCGTGCCCGTGGCGCCGCTGGTCGAGGTCTCGTCTCCGCCGCACGCAGCCGCGATAGCCGGCAGCGCCGTCAGGCCTGCTCCCAAGACGACGCTGCGTCGCAAGAGCGAGCGCCTCGTAATCCGGGACTCGTCGAGAGCACGCTTGACGCGCTCTTCCAGCTCGCGGTCGTCCATGTGATCCTCCTCGCGTCGTGTTGAGGTTTCCGATGCTCTCACGGAGCTAGGCTCCCTTCAAGATGCGTACACATGTCTTTCTCCAGAAAGGCACCTGGCTCAAATGTGCGCTTCACGCGCACACGACCAATTCCGACGGCGAGCTCGCGCCCTCCGACCTCGTCCGCCACTACGAGGAAGCGGGGTTCGACGCGCTCGTCATCACCGACCATTGGATCCGGACGGTCGAGCCGTCGACGGAACGTCTGCTCGTGATTCCGGGGACCGAGCTCGACGCGCTGCGCTCGGACGGCGAAGACGTACGCACACGTGCTCGCGCTCGGCGTAGAGTCGGATCCCGACCCTCCCGCCGCCGATTTTCCCGGGCTCGAGGAAACCGTCGCGTGGGTGCGCGAAAACGGCGGCGTGCCCTTCATCGCGCACACGTACTGGAGCGGCCTGCGCACCGACGAGTTCGAGGAGATCGAGGGGCTCGCCGGCATCGAGGTCTTCAACGCGGGCTGCGAGCTCGAGGTCGGGCGCGGTCACGCCGGCCTCCACTGGGACGAGGCGCTCCAGTCGGGGCGCGAGCTTCTCGCCATCGCGACCGACGACTCCCACCACCCGGGCAAGGACAGCGCGCATGCCTGGGTGTGGGCCCGCTGTGAGGAGAAGACCCGCGAGGCGCTCCTCGCCGCTCTCGACTCGGGCTCCTTCTACAGCTCGACAGGACCGGAGATCGCCGGGCTCGAGACCGAGGGAGACGACGTGCGAGTCCGTTGCAGCCCAGCGCGCAGCATCACGCTTCTCACCGGCCGGACGAAGGGCGCGCGCGTGAACTCCGGCGAGGGCGCCTACATCTACTCGGGCGAGGTGCTCGGGACCGACGGCAACGGCCTCATCACCGAGGCGCGGCTCACACGCCCGCGCGGGACACCGCACGGGCGTCTCGAGGTCGAGGACGAGGCCGGCCGGCGCGCATGGACGAATCCGCTATGGCCCTAGAGTGGCGCGGAGACGCGCTCGAGGAGCTCGCGGGCCGCGAGTTCGACCTCCTGGTCGTCGGCGCCGGGATCGTCGGAGCCGGCATCGCCAACGAGGCGGCACGCGCGGGCCTCACGGTCGCGCTCGTGGACAAGGGCGACTTCGGCGCGGCGACGTCGAGCTCGTCCTCGAAGCTCATCCACGGCGGCCTCCGCTACCTCCGCCTCGGCGACGTGCGGCTCGTCCGCGAGGCACACAAGGAGCGGCGCGCCCTCATGCGCGTGGTCGCTCCGCACCTGGTCCGGCGCCTGCCCTTCCTCTTCCCGGTCTACGAGCGCGGCCCCTACCGCGCGTTCACCATCCAGACCGGGCTCTGGCTCTACTCCACTCTCGCGCGCGAGCGCCTCGGTGGGCTCGTTCCGCCGGAGCGATCGCAGCGCAGCATCCCGTCCCTCCGGCTCGAGGGCCTGCGCGGCTGCGGGCTCTACGCGGACGCGTGGACGCACGACAGCCGCCTGTGCCTCGCCAACGTGCGCGCTGCCGCCGATGCGGGGGCGACCGTCCTCAACTACGCGGAGGTGACGGAGCTCCGCACCGAGGGCGGGCGCGTCGCCGGAGCGGAGGTGCGTGACCTCCTCGGCGGCGAGACCGCGAGCGTGAGCGCCCGGGTCGTCGTCAACGCAACGGGGCCGTGGGTCGACCGCCTGCGGCGACTCGAGGATCCGGCGGCGGCGCCGTCCATCCGCCTGAGCAAGGGCGCCCACGCGATCCTCCGCCTCGAGCAGCCGTGGAGCGCCGCGCTGACGATCCCGCACGACACCGTCCGCGTCTCCTTCGCAGTCCCGTGGGAGGGCATGCTCCTCCTGGGCACGACCGACACGCTCTACGAGGGCGAGCCCGACGACGTCGCTGCGACCCCGGAGGACATCGACCAGATTCTCGCGGAGGCCGCCGTAGCGCTCGAGCCGGATGTGCTTCGGCCCGACGCGATCCGCTCGGTGTACGCGGGGCTGCGCGTCCTTCCCGGCGCAGAGGGAGCGACCGCCAGCGCGAGGCGGGAGACCGTCTTTGAGCGCGGCTCGGGCGGGATGCTCACCGTCGCGGGCGGCAAGCTCACGACCTACCGGCAGATCGCGCTCGACGCGCTCGGGCAGGTGCGCGGCGACCTCGGGCTGCACCGCCTCCCCGGCCGCGCCGTGCCCCTGCCCGGAGCCGAGGGACTGGCCGAGGCCGGCGTCCGCCTCGCCCGCGCGAATCCCGATCTCGAGCCCGCGATCCGCTCGCATCTGGCCCATCTCTACGGGACCCTCGCCGCCGAGGTCCTCGAGGAAGCGGCCGACGATCCGTCCCTCCTCGAACGGCTGAACCCCGAGGGGCCGGACATCGCCGCCCAGGCCGTCTACGCGCAGCGGCGCGAATGGGCATGTAAGCCGGAGGACATCCTCAGGCGGCGCACGACCCTCGAGCTGCGCGGCCTGCGGCCGACGAAGAAGCTCGCGGAAGTCCTCGGCTAGATCTCGACGATCACGGTCTTCGTCTCCGTGAACGTGTCGAAGGGGTGGCGCCCGCCGACCCGGCCGATTCCGCTCCGCGAGCCGGCGCGGCCGCCGAACGGCAGGTGGCTCTCCCAGTAGTTGGACGACTCGTTGACGTTCACCCAGCCTGCGCGCGCTGCCTCGGCGAAGCGCAGCCCGCGGCGCAGATCCTGCGTGAAGACCGACGTGAGGAGGCCGTACGGCGAGGCGTCGATCAGCGCGAGCGCCTCCTCCTCGCCCGCGATCGTCGAGATCGGGACGATGGGCCCGAAGGTCTCCTCCGTCGAGACCTCCATGTCGTGCGTGACGCGGGCGAGCACCGTCGGCTCGTAGTAGAGGCCGGTCGGGTAGCCCTCGGCGCGGCTGCCGCCCGACGACGACCTCGGCGCCGCGCTCGACCGCGTCGCCGATGTGGCGGTCCATCTTCTCCGCGACGGGCTCGTTGTTCAGCGGGCCCATGGTCGTGTCGTCGGCGAAGGGGTCGCCAAGGCGGATCTCCTTCGCCATCGCGGCGGCGAGCTTGTCGAGGTAGGCGTCGTGCACGGACTCGTGGACGAGGAAGCGCTCGCCCGCCGTGCAGCTCTGGCCCGCGCAGAGGAAGGAGGCGACGAGCGTCGCCGCGACGGCCTTGTCCAGATCGGCATCCTCGAGGACGACCACCGGCCCGTTCCCGCCCATCTCGAGCAGGAGCGACTTTCCCGCCGCCCGCTCGGCGACCTTGTACCCGTCGTGATCGAGCCGATGAAGCCGACCGCGTGCGTGTCCGGCGCTGCCCGCGACCTCGTCGCCGACGACGGCGCCATGCCCGGTGACCATGTTGAAGACGCCCGCCGGCAGGTCGGCCGCGGCGATGCACTCGGCGAGCTTCACGGCCGCCACCGAGGTCGTCGGCGCCGGCACCCAGACGACCGCGTTCCCGGCCGCGAGCGCGGGCGCGATCACCTCGGCCGGCATCGTGTACGGCCAGTTCCACGGCGTGATCACGCCGACGACGCCCTTCGGCACGCGGTAGACGAGCACCCGCTTCGCCCGCGTCCACGGACGGCGGCATCGAGCCCTTCCAGCCTGCGGGCGTCGGCCGCCGCCATGAGCCAGTACTGCTCGAGCTCGTCGACCTCGTCGTAGGCCTCCGCCTTGAGCGGCTTGCCCTGGTCGAGGGTCAGTGTGCGAGCCAGGTCGTCCCGCCGCTCGGCGACGACCGCGGCGATCCGCTCCATCGCCTCGGCCCGCTCGAAGACCGAACGCTCAGCCCAGCCGCGCCACGCTGCGTTGGCCGCCGCGATCGCGCGCTCGGCGTCCGCCCGCGTTCCCTCGGGAAGAGTGCCGAGGCTCTCGCCCGTCGCAGGGCTCGTCGCCTCCATGCGCGCGCCGGACTCGCTCTCGACCCACTCGCCCGCGATGTACATGCCGTGCTCCACGGCGGGAGTCTCGCATCCGCCCA
Source organism: uncultured Actinomycetes bacterium (assembly GCA_963766155.1). Lineage (GTDB taxonomy): Bacteria > Actinomycetota > Thermoleophilia > Gaiellales > Gaiellaceae > DATEOR01. The sequence goes on from CAVYAJ010000033.1 coordinate 32,368, forward strand.
TCATTCGCGCAGGACGCGGAGGCAGCGCGTCCAACTCCCCTCGGACGCCGCATGAAGGCGGAGCGGGGCTGTGGCGCCCCGTCCGCCTCTTGCTTCCGAAGCTTGACGTCCTCCGCGGGGAGGTTCAGGATCGTGACGCATGGGCGGGCGTTCCTCCACCTGGACTGCCCTCGTCATCCTCGCGTCGATCCTCGCGGCCGCGTCGATCCTCCTCGGACTGATCGTCGGCGCGGCGGCCGACTTCGACGACGGGAGCGATCGGGGCTTCTGGATCACGTTCCTCGTCCTCTCGGGCCTCCTCATCTTTGCCGGGCTCTGGCTGATCAACCGCAACGGCTGGCTCGGGGTGGCGCTCATCATTGTCGGCTCGATCCTCGGCTCGATCGCCATCTTCTGGTCGATCATCTACCCGCTCATCGCGATCGTGGTGATCGCGCTGGCGATCCTTTGGGTCCGCCGCGAACCGGCCGCACCCACGGCACCCAGCACCTGAGTCCCCCGCCTCCGCGTCTAACGCAGCAGCAGTAGCAGTGCGACGCCGATCGCGAAGACGACCAGGCCGGCCACAAGAGCTGCGGGGCTCCCTGGTCCCCCGCGGCCGAGTGGCGGATCCGGCGCCCGGTCCTTCGGCGGAAGGTTCGGCGGGGTCGGCGGGGTGATCTGGCTCATGGCTAGTGAGCTGGAGGCTCCCAGCCCTCGAGGACGGGCGGGTGGTAGTCCGTGCCCACCGTCTTCGAGCCCTCGACCCACGGGCCGAGCTCGGGCTGGGGGAACTTCGTGTGCTGCTCCTTCAGCTGGATGCCGTAGGAGTTCCCCGACTGCAGGTGCTTGACGAGCACCTTGCGCGCGATCTCGTTCTCGCGCCCCTCGGGGATGTCGAAGTAGATGCGGACGAAGGAGTTCGAGTAGCGGTCGAAGACCGCCGGCGTGCCCTCCTCCTCGAGGAGCTCGACGTCCTCGAGCCAGTTGATGTCCTGGCCCGGCGTCGCGGCCTCGAGGTCGACGTCGTCGAGCTCGGAGATGTCCTCCTGGTAGGCCTGCCGCTTCCCCGACAGGTACTCGGAGTCGATGTCCTTGATCTTCTCGGGCTCGCCACGCGGCAGCCATCAGTCAGCCGCTCCGGCCATGTCCTCGCTGGACTCGGGCAGGTAGTCGACCGGGAACTCGAGGTGCTTCTCGAGCAGGCGCTCGATCTTGGCGAGCGCGCGCTCCTCGGTCACGCCGGGGATCCAGTCCGTGCCCGCGAGCGGCACCTTCGCCATCGCGGCCGCCTCGACGGTCAGCGCGCAGAGGTCCTCGGGCTCGAGCGAGTGCACGTTCGTCTTCCCGCACGCGCGCGCGAGCATCTGCACCTCGAGCGTCAGCGTGTGGAGGAAGTTGTAGACGCGCTCGGCGGCCTCGTCGACGACGAGGCGCTTGCGGAGCTCGGGATCCTGCGTCGTGATGCCGACCGGGCAGCGCCCGGTATGGCAGTGGTAGCACTGGCCGGCGGGGACGCCGATCGTGCCCTCGTAGTCGGTGACGCCCGGGATCTCCTTGTTGCAGTTGAGAGCCATGAGGGCCGAGTGTCCGATCGCCACCGCCTTCGCCCCGAGCGAGAGCGCCTTGGCGACGTCGCCGCCGTTTCGGATTCCGCCCGCGACGACGAGGTCGATCTCGTCGGCGAGGCCGACGTCCTCGAGCGCGCGCCGCGCCTCCGGGATCGCCGCCATGAGCGGAATGCCCGTCTCCTCGGTCGCGGTGTGGGGCCCGCCCCGGTCCCGCCCTCGGCACCGTCGAGATAGATGATGTCCGGCCCGCACTTGGCCGCCATGCGCACGTCGTCGTACACGCGCGCGGCGCCGAGCTTGAGCTGGATCGGGATCTGGTAGTCGGTCGCCTCCCGGATCTCCTGGATCTTCAGGGAGAGGTCGTCCGGGCCGAGCCAGTCAGGATGCCGCGCCGGCGAGCGCTGGTCGATCCCGGGCGGGAGCGAGCGCATCTCCGCGACCTGCTCGGTGACCTTCTGGCCCATGAGGTGGCCACCGAGGCCGACCTTGCAGCCCTGCCCGATGAAGAACTCACAGGCGTCCGCGAGCATCAGGTGGTGCGGGTTGAACCCGTACCGGCTCTGGATGCACTGGTAGTACCACTTCGTCGAGAGGTCGCGCTCCGGCGGGATCATCCCGCCCTCCCCCGAGCACGTCGCCGTCCCGGCCATCGACGCGCCCTTGGCGAGCGCCATCTTCGCCTCGAGCGAGAGGGCGCCGAAGCTCATGCCGGTGATGTAGACGGGGATGTCGAGCTCGATCGGGTTCTTCGCGAAGCGCGCGCCAAGGACGGTCTTCGTCTGGCACTTCTCGCGGTAGCCCTCGATCACGAACCGCGTGAGCGTGCCGGGCATGAACATGAGCTCGTCCCAGTGCGGGATCGGCTTGAACATCGAGAAGCCGCGCATGCGGTAGCGCCCGAGCTCGGACTTCACATGGATGTCGTTGATGACCTCCGGAGTGAAGATGCGGCTGTGACCGAGAACGTGCTCGTCGCGAGGGCATCAGAGCACCAGCTTCCTTTCCGAAGGCTCGAGGTTGTCGTAGTTGTAGAGCACCTTGCCGCAGACGTACTTCTGCAGCTCCGGCGGGTCGCCGAGCCCGTAGATCGAGAACTTGCGGTTGACGAACTCGGTGTCCGCGTCGGTCCACTCGCCCGGCACGCAGTCGATCCCGAGCGACTTGACCTTGCCGCCGACGTAGATCGTCCCGTCGTACATCGAGTCGCCGAGGCCCGGGCCGACGTTGCCGCAGAGGATCTGGCGGCCGCGCTGCATCATGAAGCCGGTCATCGAGCCGGCGTCGCCCATGACGATGATCGTCCCGCCCTTCTGGTCGATTCCGGAACGCGCGCCGACCTGGCCCTTGACGACGAGGTCGCCGCCGCGGAGCGCCGCACCGGTGAGCGAGCCCGCGTTTCCCTCGACCACGACGACGCCGGACATCATGTTCTCGCAGGCCGACCAGCCGACGCGGCCGTTGATCTGGATCTCCGGCCCGTCGATGAGGCCGCACCCGAAGTAGCCGAGCGAGCCGTCGAAGGTGATCTTGCAGCGCGTGAGGATGCCGACTCCGATCGAGTGCTTCGCGCCCGGGTTCTGGACGGTGACGTCCGTGATCCCCTCTTCGTAGAGGAGGCGGCGAAGCTCGAGGTTGATCTGGCGCGTGGAGAGGTCGTGCGCGTCGAAGGTCGCCTTGCCGTCCTTCACCTTCGCGGTGCGCGGAGCCTCGGCGTTGGGCTCGGCGAGCCCGCGCGCGTCGTACGTGATCCGCTGCTCGCCTACCGCTGCCATACGAGCACCTCGCCTTCGTAGGGGTCGTGCGTGTCGATCTCGCGGTCGAGGACGGCGCGGATCGCGATCTCCTCGGAGGCGAGCACGACGACGTCGTCCGACTCGTAGAGCACGAGCGGCTTGGCGGCCATCTCGTCCTTGGCGACGCCGAGCGCGTCGTCGGTGACGGCGATGTAGGTGAAGACGCCGTCGAGCTCCTCGAGGGAGTCGCGCATGGCGGACTCGAGGTCGGCGCCCTCGGCCATCTTCTCCGCGAGGTAGACGGCGATGATCTCCGAGTCGCACTCGGACTGGAAGCGGTGGCCCGAGCGCTCGAGCCGGCGCTTCCACTGGAAGTAGTTCGTCAGCTGGCCGTTGTGCACGACGGCGACGTCCTTGAACGGATAGGCCCAGTAGGGGTGCGCGCCCGAGATGTCCACGTCGGACTCGGTCGCCATCCGCACGTGGCCGATCGCGTGCGTGCCGCCGAAGCCGTCGAGGTCGTACTGCGCGCAGACCGTGTCCGCGTCGCCGAGGTCCTTGATGATCTCGAGCGAGCGGCCGATCGAGAGCACCTCCGCGTCGGGGATGTCCTCGATGCGGTCGGTCAGGTCCTTGAGGTCGCCGTCGTAGGAGAACGTCACGCGGTGGGCGTAGTCCGTCTCCTGCTCGTGCTCGCGGATGTCCGCCCCGGCGGTCTTCAGCCGCTGAAGGACTCGGCCCTGATGCCGTTCCAGCCGCTCGTCGAACTCGAAGTCACGCGGGGTGTTCGAGTCGGCCAGGGTGTAGCGCATGATGGCGAGGCCGTCGTTGGGCGGGCCGTAGAGCGCGTAGCCGGTCGAGTCGGGGCCGCGGTGCTTCATGGACTGGAGCATGCGGGTCATGTCGCGCCCGATCTCGTGGGTCCCGTCGCGGTAGATGATGCCTGCGATTCCGCACATGTCGCTAGTGCCCCTTCCAGTGATGCTGCCCAGCTTCTGGTTCGCGAGCACCGAGCCAGAGGCGCCACTCCCTCGCAGCCAAGGCCGGAAGCCTTGGCAAGAGCGAGGGGCAAGTCTGGCGAAGAGTGATCGCGGGCGAGAAGCAGGCGTGTATTGCTGGGAGGGGCACGACTAGGGGAGGACGTCGAGGTATTCGCTCACGTCCCAGTCGCTCACGTGGGCGCAGTGCCGCTCCCATTCGTCCCGCTTGTAGTGCATGAACACACGGTACATGTCGCCTGGAAGCGCGCTCTTGACCACCTCGTCCTCTTCGAGTGCGTCGAGCGCGGCGCCGAACGTCATCGGCAGGCGCTTGACCTCCTTGCCCGCCTCCATCGCCTCGTAGATGTTCCGCTCCTCCGGGATCGCCCGGATCGAGCTTGCGGTCGATGCCGTCGCGCATCGCCGCGAGAAGGACTGACAGCGAGAGATAGGGGTTCACCGCAGAGTCGACCGTTCGGTACTCGAAGCGCCCGGGGGCCGAGACGCGAAGCGCGGTCGTGCGGTTCTGGTAGCCCCAGTCGGCGAAGACGGGCGCCCAGAATCCCGTGTCCCAGAGCCGCCGGTAGGAGTTCACCGTCGAGCACGTCAGCGCGGTCAGCGCAGGCTGGTGGGCCATGATCCCGCCGATCGCCCAGAGGCCGTGCTGCCCGGGCTTCTGCTGGTCGTCGCCCTCCGGCATGAAGACGTTCTCGTCCCCGCGCCAGATGGAGATGTTGTGGTGGCAGCCGTTCGCGGACACGCCCATGAACGGCTTGGGCATGAAGCACGGGAAGGCGCCGAGCTCCCGGCCGACCTGCCTGCAGATCTGGCGGAACGTGGAGAGGTTGTCGGCCGCCCGCTCGGCCCGGTCGAAGCCGAAGTTGAGCTCGATCTGGCCGGGCGCGTCCTCGTGGTCGCCCTGGATCATGTCGAGCCCGAGCTTCTGGCCGTACTCGACGACCCGGTTGATGATCGGCTGGAGCTCGGAGAACTGGTCGATGTGGTAGCAGTAGGGCTTCGTGACGCCCTCGACCGACGGCGTGCCGTCGTCGTTCAGCTTCAGCCACATCATCTCGGGCTCGGTGCCGGCGCGGAGGTGCAGGCCGGTCGCCTCCTCGAAGTCGGCCTGCTGGCGGATGAGGTTGCCGCGGCAGTCGGAGGTCAGGAACGCGCCCGGGTCCTCGCGCTCCTCGCGGTTGCGGAAGCACTGGCACCAGACGCGGGCGAGCTTCTTGCCGTCACCGGCCGTCCACGGGAGGACGGCGAAGGTCTCGGGCTCGGGGATGCCGACGAGCTCCGCGGCCTCCGGGCCGTAGCCGATGTAGTTCCCGTGGCGGTCGGTGAAGAGGTTCGCGGTGGCGCCGTAGACGAGCTGGAAGCCCTTGTTCGCGATCGTCTCCCAGTGGGGAGCGGGGACGCCTTTCCCCATGATCCGCCCCGTGACCGAGGGAAATTGGTAGTAGACGTACGAGATGTCCTCGGCGTCGATCCGCTTGCGGATTTCCTTGATGCGCTCTGCACGCCCGTCGGCTTCGACGAAACGCTCGAGGTCCGTTGTCGCCACGAACTTCCTCCTGGTCGGGATGCCGGTGCGCGGATACTAAAGCGCGCAACTGCCTCCCTCCACTGGAAGCGTTGAGACGGGCTAGGAGAGGTCTACTTCGCGGTTGAGGACGTGCTCGTAGATCTCGCGGTAGAGGCCGATCGCCTGGCCGACGTCGCCGGGGTCGAAATCCTCTCCGCGGTCGACGATGAGCCGGACCTCGTGCGCCGCGCGATACGAGCCCAGCACCTCGGGATCGATGCCCTCGTCGTCCACGGGTCAGCGGTGTCGACGGGATACCCCGCCTCCACCAGCATCCGCCGGACGAGGTCGTCGAGATCCCCCAGCGCCTCGACGGGGGAGTCGACGACGAGCGGTTCGAGCTGCTGCCATTCCGACTCCCACGCGTGCCGGTCAAGTCCAGGTTCGACCATACGATCCTCCTACCGCTCGACGGCGGTATTTGAAACACCCGCCCGCGACCTTAAACTCGCCCTCGTGAAGGTGCTGATCCTTGGGTCGGGCGGCCGCGAGCACGCGCTCGCGTGGAAGATCGCGCAGAGCGAGCGGCTGACGGAGCTGCATGCGGCGCCGGGGAACCCCGGGATCGCGGCGCTCGGCCGCTGCCACCCGATCCGCATGGACGACGTCGAGGGCCTCCTCGGCCTCTGCCGCCAGCACGAGATCCACCTCGTCGTCGTCGGACCCGAGGCGCCGCTCGTCGCGGGCATCGCGGACGAGCTCCGGCGCGCCGGCGTCGCGGTGTTCGGGCCGAGCAAGGCGGCCGCGCGCATCGAAGGGTCGAAGGCCTTCGCCAAGGAGGTGCTGGAGGCCGCCGCGGTGCCGACCGCCGCCGTTCTCGACGAGGCCCGCGCCCCCTGCGTCGTCAAGGCCGACGGCCTCGCGGCGGGCAAGGGCGTGTTCGTCTGCCGCACTCAAGACGAGGCTGATGCGGCGCTCGTGAGCGCCCGCGCGCTCGGCGAGGACGTCGTCGTCGAGGAGCTGCTCGAGGGCGAGGAGGTCTCGCTCTTCGCACTCTCGGACGGCCAGAAGGTCCTCCCACTGGCTCCCGCCCAGGACTTCAAGCGGCTGGAGGACGGAGACGAGGGCCCGAACACGGGCGGCATGGGGAGCTACTCGCCCGTGCCGATGCTCGGCGAGGAAGACGTCGAGGAGCTCGCGCGGACTCGTCCACCGTCCGGTGATCGCCGAGCTCGCGCGCCGTGGCACGCCTTTCGCCGGCCTCCTCTACGCCGGCCTGATGCTGACCGACTCTGGACCGCGCGTGCTCGAGTTCAACTGCCGCTTCGGCGACCCCGAGACGCAGGCCCTCCTCCCCCGCCTCGGCGGCGACCTCCTCGAAGCGCTTGCCGCGGCCGCGCACGGCGAGCTGGCCGGAGTCGAGGTCGACCCCGAGCCGCTCGCAGCCGTGGCTGTCGTCCTGGCCGCGCCCGGCTACCCGGACGACCCACAGAGCGGCGTCCCGATCGGCGGCGTCGAGGTGGCCGCCGCAACCGGCGCGCTCATCTTTCACGCGGGCACGGCACTGCGCCACGGCCAGCTCGTCTCGGCGGGAGGGCGCGTCCTCGACGTGGTCGGCACGGGAGACACCGTTTCGGACGCCCGCGAGCAGGCCTACGCCGCCGTCGAGCAGATCGACTTCCCGGGCGCGCAATTCCGCACGGACATCGCAGCGAAGGCGGTCCATGTCCCAGGGTGAGCCCCACCTGCACGAGGTTCCTTTCGCAGCCCTCGAGGAGTTCGAGGACGCCGGACCGCTCGTCGGCATCCTCATCGGCTCCGAGTCCGACCGGGAGGGCATCGAGCCCGCCGTCGAGGAGCTGAACGAGCGCGGGATCTCCAACGAGCTGCGCGTCCTCTCCGCTCACCGCGACCCGCGCGGCGTGGCCGAATACGCCTCGAACGCGGCGCTCCGCGGCGTCCGGGTGATCATCGCCGGAGCCGGGATGTCCGCCGCACTCCCGGGCGCGGTCGCCGCCTACACCGAGCTGCCCGTGATCGGAGTCCCGATGACGTCCTCGAAGACCGCCGCGGGCGGCCTCGACGCCATCCTCTCGATCGTGCAGATGCCTCCCGGCGTGCCGGTCGCCTGCGTCTCCCTGAACGGGGCGCGGAACGCCGCGATCCTCGCCGCGAAGATCCTCGCGCAGGGCGGCGGCTACCCGATCGGCCCGGGCGGCCCGGCGACCGCGGTCTAGAACGAAGACGGGGCCCTCGCGGGCCCCGTCGGATCGAATCGTGCCGCCGAGCGGCTAGTCGTCGTCTCCGCCGCCGTGGCCGGAGTCGTCGCCGCCCTGGTCGTCTCCACCGCCGGAGCCGGAGTGGCCGCCGTGGCCGGAGTCGTCGTCGCCCTCGTCGTGGCTCGAACCGGGACCGGAGTTCGCGGACGGGCCGGAGTTGTCTCCGTCCTCGTTCTCGCCCTGGTCGTCGTTGTCGTCGCCCTGATCGTCGTTGCGTCGTCGTTGTTCTCGACCTCACCCTGATCGTCTCGCCCTGCGCGTTGTCGTCGTTCTGATCCTCGGCCTCGCCCGGATCGTTGGCGTCGTTGCCGTTGTCGTCGTTCTGGTCCTCGGCCTGGTTGTCCTCCGGGACCTGGGCGCCGGCGCACTCGGGATCGTTCGCATGCTCGGCCTCGTCGCACGGGCCCTTCACGTCCACCGTGGTCGACGTGGTTGCGGGCTCGTTGCTCGAGCCGCCGTTCGTGCCGGCTGCGACGGCAACGCCGACTCCAACGGCCAGCACCGTGGCGAGAACGAGTAGAAGCTTGCTGAAGGGATTCACTGACATGACCTCCGTGGGATTTGCCTACTCCCTCACCGTAGAGAGGCCCGGTTCAAGCGCGGGCGGGGTTCCGGTGAAGGTTCGGTCGGTGGGAGTAAAGACTTGGTTCAGGCGCCGGGCGGGCTAGTCGTCGCCGCCGGAACCGCCCGAGCCGGAGCCCGAGTTCGAGGAGACCCGAGCCGAGAGCTGGTCGTCGGAGCCGCCGCCGCCCGGGCCGGAGTTCCCGCCCGAGCCGCCCTTGTCGTCCGAGCCGGAGTGGTCCTCCGTGCTCGTGCCGCCGCTCGATCCGGACGTTCCGTCGTCGGAGCCGCCGCCCGAGGAGGAGCCGCCGTGGTCGTCTGCCGTCGTCGTCCCGGACGAGGAATCGTCGGACTTGCGGTCGTCCTTCTTCTTATCGTCCTTCTTGGAGTCGTCGTCGAGGGCCGTCGGGTTCGCCCTGCCCTGTGGGTTGACGGGCACCGAAGCGGGCGTGGCGGCGATCGTGCTCGCCGAGCTCAGATAGACCGCCAGCGCGAGCCCGACGGGCAAGGCGAGCCCCGCCAGTGCGACGAGAACGGTGGTGACGCGGCGCATGCTCTGAACGTAGCAGCGCCCGTCTTCAGAATCGGTAAAGCCCTGGTCAGCGATCGGCAGGCGCCTGGCGGAAGATCACCCGCACGCGCGTGCCCGGGCCGTCGGCGAGGGTCACCTGGCCGTCCCAGCGCTCCACGAGCTCGGCCACGATCGCGAGCCCGAGGCCGGTTCCCGGGCCGAGACGGCGCCCGTTCGACCCCCGGTAGAAGCGCTCGAAGACCCGCGCGCGCTCCTCCTCGGGGATCCCGGGCCCGTTGTCGGCGACGGCGAGTGTCCCCTGGCCGTTCTCGGAAGACGACTCGACGGTGACCTGCGCGCCCGGCGGCGTGTAGCGAAGCGCGTTCTCGATCAGGTTGTCGACGACGTGCGCGAGGTCGGACGGGTCGGCGAAGACGAGCGCCTGCTCGAGGCGCCCGGCCTCCACGGTCTTCTCGGCCTCGCCCGCGGGAGCCTGCCACCGCTCGACCGCGTCTTCGGCCACCGAGGAGAGGTCGACGGTCGAGCCCGAGGGCGGCGGCGTCGCCGCGCCGGCGAGCGCGAGCAGGTCGTCCACGAGGGCCTCGAGGCGGTCGAGCTCCTGGTCCGCTTTCTCGGCGTTCTCGCCGGCCACCCCGCCCTCAGCTCGAATCGCCTCGAGCCGAAGCTTGATCCCGGTCAGCGGAGTGCGGAGCTGGTGCGACGCGTTCGCGACGAAGTCGCGCTGCGCGCGCATGCTCGAGCCGAGCGCGTCGGCCATGCGGTTGAAGGAAACCCCCAGCGCCGCGAGCTCGGCCGGACCGTCGGTCGGGGCCCGTGCATCGAGGTCACCTCCGCCGAGCTCGCCCGCCGTGTCGCGGAGCCGGCCCAGCGGCCGGGAGACGGTCGTGGCCAGGATCCAGGCGAGCACGAAGGCGCCCGCCACGACCGCAAGGCCGATCGCCGCCAAACGAAGCCAGCTGTTGTGCACGCGGTCGACGACGGACTCGCGCGAGGCCGAGACGCGCACCGCACCCACCACTTCGCCCCCGTCCACGACCGGCACCGTGACGAGCAGAAGATCCTCGCCGGCCGTGTCGCTGAACCGGCGCCTGGAGTCGACGCGCCCGCCCTCGAGCGCGACCCCGAACTCCGGGCGCTCCGCAGTCCCGAACTTCGATCCGGTCACCGCCTCGCCGGTGCTGTCAACGAGCACCCGGCCGCGCGCGTTCGTGACGACGATGCGCTCGTCCGGTGTCGCTGCCGAGGAGCTCACTGCCTGGGCCAATGCTGCGTTGTCGACGCTCGTGCCGCCCTGGCTCGCCGCTGACGACGTCATCCGAGATGCGCGCCGCGAGCAGGGCGGTCCGGCCGAGCACGTCGGCCTGGAAGTCGGAGTCCGCTCTCCGCTCGATGCTGAGCGCCAGCGGGATCTCGAGCGCGAGAACGACCGCGGCGACGAGGTAGGCGGCCGCGAGGACGAGGCGGGTGCGGAAGCTCACGGCTCGAGCTCGTCCGCGGACGAGAAACGGAAGCCGACGCCGCGGACGGTGTGGATGTACCGCGGCGCAGCGGGATCGTCGCCGAGCTTCTTGCGCAGCGAGCTGACGTGGACGTCGAGTGTCTTCGTCGAGCCGAACCAGTTCGGGTCCCAGACCTCCGAGACGAGGTCGTCGCGCTTCACCAGCCGGCCGGCGTTCTCGAGGAGGACGCGTAGGAGCTCGAACTCCTTCACCGTCAGGTCGACTGCCGCCCCGTCGCGGGTGACCGTGCGCGTATCGAGGTTCATCGCCACGTCGCCGCTCGCCAGGACTCCTCCGGACGCGCCCGCGGGCTCGGCCGTGCTTCGTCTGAGGACGGCCCGCATGCGGGCGACGAGCTCTGCCGCGCTGAACGGTTTCGTGACGTAGTCGTCGGCGCCGAGCTCGAGGCCGAGCACACGGTCCATCTCCTCCCCGCGCGCGCTCACCATCACGACCGGCGTGCGCGACGCCTGGCGAATCTGGCGGAGCACGTCGCGGCCGTCGCCGTCGGGCAGCATGACGTCGAGGAGGACGATGTCCGGCGCCTGTGTGGAGAAAGCCTCGAGGCCGTCCGCGGCCGTCGCGGCGAGGTGGACGTCGAAGCCCTCGCGCCGCAGCGCGTCCGCGAGCGGCTCCGCGATCGCGCGCTCGTCTTCGATCACCAGGACTTTCTTCCTGCTCACCATGGCCACGCTCACAATACGGAGGCAACGGGCGGTCGGCTTTCCCCCGGGTCGCCCACCGCGGGCTCTAGAATCGGACCGGTGATCCCGCGCTACTCCCGCCCGGCCATGCAGCACATCTGGTCGGACGAGGGCAAGCTCGCCCGCTGGCTCGAGGTCGAGCTGGCCGCGCTCGAAGGCTGGAGCGAGATCGGGGCGGTTCCGGCCGACGCAGTCGGGCGCATCCGCGAGCAGGCGACTCCGCCGACACCCGAGCGCGTCGCCGAGATCGAGGAGCGGACCCATCACGACCTCGCCGCGTTCGTGGATGCCGTTGCCGAGGAGCTCGGAGACGACGGGCGCTGGTTCCATTTCGGCCTGACCTCCTCCGACGTCCTCGACACGGCGCTCGCCCTGCAGGCTCGCGAGGCCTGCCTGCTCGTCCTCGACGGGCTCCAGAACGCGTTCGCAGCGGTCACTCGGCGCGCCGAGGAGCATCGCGCCACCGTGATGGTCGGGCGAACTCACGGCGTCCACGCGGAGCCGATCACCTTCGGCGCCAAGCTCGCGGGGTGGGCGTTCGAGCTCGAGCGCGACAGCGACCGCATCGAGCGCGCCCTTGCCGGAATCAGCGTCGGGAAGATCTCAGGCGCGGTCGGGGTCTACGGCGGCGGCGACCCCGAAGTGGAGCGGGTCGCATGCAGCCGCCTCGGACTCATGCCCGAACCGGTCTCCACACAGGTGGTCCCGCGCGACCGGCATGCCGAGCTCCTCTCGGCGCTCGCCGTTTGCGCCGCGTCCGTCGAGCGCTTCGCCACCGAGATTCGCCACCTCGCGCGCACGGAGGTTCGTGAAGTTCAGGAGCCCTTCGGCCGAGGCCAGAAGGGCTCGTCTGCGATGCCGCACAAGCGGAATCCCATCGTCTCGGAGCGGCTCTGCGGCCTCGCGCGCGTCGTGCGCGCGGCGGCGACGGTCGGGCTCGAGAACGTCGCGCTCTGGCACGAGCGGGACATCTCGCACTCGAGCGCCGAGCGCGTCGTCCTCCCCGACGCCTTCCTCGCGCTCGACTACATGCTCGACCGCTTCACCTGGCTCGTCGACGGCCTCGTCGTCGATCCTGACCGGATGCGCGCCAACCTCCACTCCTCGCACGGCCTCGTCTTCAGCCAGCGCGTCCTGCTCTCGCTCGTCGAGTCGGGCCTCTCCCGGGACGACGCCTACCGGCTCGTCCAGCGAAACGCGCTGCGCGCGTGGGACGAGGGGCTCGACCTGCGCGGCCTGCTGGAGCAGGACCCCGAGCTGACGCTGCCCCCGGAGGCGCTCGATGCCGCCTTCGACCTGGACGACGCCCTCAAGCACGTCGACGTCGTCTTCGACCGACTGTCCGCCCTCATGACCCGCAAGGAGGAACCCGTCCATGCCTGAGACTGCCGTCCACGTCGCGAGCGGCAAGGTTCGCGAGATCTTCGAGCTCGACTCGGAGCGACTGCTGCTCGTCGCCAGCGACCGCATCTCGACCTTCGACGTCGTGCTCCCGACCGAGATCCCGGACAAGGGCCGCGTGCTCACCGGGCTGTCCGGCTTCTGGTTCGCGCGGACGCGCGAGATCGTCCCGAACCACCTGCTCGCGCTGCGGCCCGACGGCCGCTCGACCGAGGCGAAGCGCCTGCAGATGCTCCCGATCGAGTGTGTCGTACGCGGGTACCTCGCCGGCTCGGGGTGGAAGGACTACTGCGCGACCGGCGCGACCTCGGGCCACGAGCTCCCGGCCGGGCTGCGGGAGTCGGACCGGCTGCCCGCTCCGATCTTCACGCCGGCGACGAAGGCGCAGACCGGACATGACGAGAACATCGACCACGCCCGCGCCGCCGAGCTCGTCGGCGAGGAGCGTCTGGCCGAGGTCGAGCGGATCGTCCTCGAGCTCTACCGGCACGCGTCCGAGTACGCCGCCGAACGGGGCGTGATCATCGCGGACACGAAGTTCGAGCTCGGCTTCGACGAAAACGGCGAGCTGGTTCTCGGAGACGAGGCTCTCACGCCGGACTCCTCCCGCTTCTGGCCCGCGGACGTGTACACGCCGGGCGGCCCGCAGCCGTCGTTCGACAAGCAGTACGTGCGCGACTACTGCGAGCGCCTCGGCTGGGACAAGACCGCGCCCGGCCCCGAGCTTCCCGAGGAGGTCGTCGCAGAGACGCGTGCCCGCTACGTCGAGGCCTTCGAGCGCCTCACCGGCCTCTCGTTCGAGGACTACCTCGCCGACCCCGAGGTCGTCCTTCGATGAAGGCGACCGTCCTCGTTCGGCCGAAGGCAGGGATCCTCGACCCCCAGGGAGAGGCGGTCGAGAGCTCGCTGCGCCAGCTCGGGTTCTCCGGTCGGCGAGGCGCGCGTCGGGCGCGTGATCGACCTCGACGTCGACGCCGCCACCGCCGACGAGGCGCGCGGCGAGATCGAGCGCATGTGCGAGCGGCTGCTCGCGAACCCTCTGATCGAGAGCTACGAGATCGAGGGTCGCCGAATGAGCGAGAGTCGCGCCGCGCATCGCGGTGCTCGTCTTCCCGGGGTCGAACGACGACCGTGACGCGGCGGTGGGCGCTCACGGCACTCGGCGCCGACGCGCGGCTCGTCTGGCATGCGGAAGAGGAGGCTCCCCCGAGAGTAGACTGCCGTCGTCCTCCCCGGCGGTTCTCGTACGGCGACTATGTGCGCTGCGGCGCGATCGCCCGCTTCTCGCCTGCGATGCGGCCGGGCCGCCGCACCGCCGCCGCCGGCAACCCTCGTTAATTGAAGCCCAGCGACGAGGTTGACGAGGTTGAGGACGATTGAGGAGGCGAGAGAGAGACGACGACGAGGCGGCGGCGGCGGCGGAGGAGACGACGACGACGGAGACGAGGAGACGACGAGGCGGCGGCGGCGGCGGCGGCGGAGGAGGAGGAGGAGGAGGAGGCGGCGGCGGCGGCGGCGGCGGCAAAGGTCGGCTGAGTGGGCGGCGGCGGCGGCGGCGGCGGCGGCGGCGGCGGCGGCGGCGGCGGCGGGCGGCGCGGCGGCGCGGGGGCGGCGGCGGCGGCGGCGGCGGCGGCGTCGTCGGCGGTTTGAGTCGGCGGCGGCGGCGGCGGCGTCCGTCCGCGTCGTCGGCGACCGCCGCCGCCGCCGCGCGCAACGCCGCTGCGCGGGCGGCGGCGTGGTCGCGGTCGCGCGCGTCGGGGCGCGACCGTCGCCGTCGCGGTCGGCGGCGCCGCGCGGCGTGGTCGCGCGGGCGCGGCGGCGGCGAGCGTGAGGTCGCGGGCAGCAGCAGCGGCGGCGGCGGCGGCGGCGGCGGCGGCGGCGGCGGCGGCGGCGGCGGCGGCGGCGGCGGCGGCGGCGGCGGCGGCGGCGGCGGCGGCGGGCGGCGGCGGCGGCGGCGGCGGCGGCGGCGGCGGCGGCGGCGGCGGCGGCGGCGGCGGCGGCGGGCGGCGGCTGAGTCGGCGGCGGCCGGGCGGCGGCGAGGCAGTTGGGCGGCGGCGGCGGCGGCGGCGGCGGCGGCGGCGACGTCGCGGCGGCGGCGGCGGCGGCGGCGCGGTCGGGTGGTTGATCGGCGGCGGCGGGCGGCGGCGGCGGCGGCGGCGGCGGCGGCGGCGGCGGCGGCATCAGGTCGGCGGCGGCGGCGGCGGCGGCGGCGGCGGCGGCGGCGGCGGCGGCGGCGGCGGCGGCGGCGGCGGCGGCGGCGGCGGCGGCGGCGGCGGCGGCGGCGGCGGCAGCAGCAGCGCGGCGGCGGCGGCGGCGGCGGCGGCGGCGGCGGCGG
>CAVYAJ010000034.1:0-101498 GCA_963766155.1 uncultured Actinomycetes bacterium
ATGGCCGCGTTACGAGTACGTATTGTTCGCACGAGTCGATTCTCGACGCGCTACCCGGAGTCGGACCGGCGCGCCGCCGCGCGCTCATCAGGCACTTCGGCTCGCCGGAGCGGATCCTCGCCGCCGGGCCCGAGGATTTCGAGGGCGTGCCCGGAGTACCGGCGAAGACGGGCAGGCAGATCTACGCCGCACTACACCGCGCAGGCGGCGCGTAGGTCGCTTCCCACGGCCGCCCCCTTTTGCCCATCGGGGCCTACACCTCCGAGGGGGGAGTTGCCGGCGCACGCGACGCAGAATGTTGTCGATGGTCAAGGGTCTCGTGCTTGCGGCAATCGTTGGCAGCGTCCGTACTCGCTCTTCCTCCGCGACCGACGGGATGCCCTCGACGCCCTCGAGCGCGTTCAAAGGGCAACGAGGAAGAAGAACCGAGCCACTCCTCGACGCTGCTCGCGTCCTCACGCAGAAGGAACGGTTCGTCGACACCTACGCAAGAAACGGCCGGCATGCCTGCCTGCGGGCTCTGAGCAGGCTTAGGCTAGCCCTCTTCGTCGTGGCGTGCGAGGGCGTCGCGGAGGCCTGAGCCGAAGCCGCCTTCGATCTCAGGCTCGTTCGCGCTCGGCTCGGTGCTGCCGTGTGCGTTCAGCCCGGGATCGAAAGCTTCGCGTCTGCGGGCTCGGCGAGGGACTGCTCGTGGAGGCTGCTCGCGAGTGCGAGCCTCGAGAGGAGCCCGTTGCGGAGGAGGATATCGCCGAGGAGATCCCCGGTCCGGTCCTGCTCGTTGAGCGCGGCCTCGAGCTCCTCGTTCGTTAGCAGGCCTCGCTGGACCAGGAGCTGGCCGAGCGGACGCCAGTACGCGTCGTGGTCGGCTTCGTTGAGCGGCTCGGGCACGAAGATCCCCTACCGCGACTGTCGGCGCGGATCCGGCGACGCGGCATCCCTCGGAGGGGTTACGCGCAGCCGTCGTCGCCCGCGAGGAACGGATAGCGGTAATCCGTCGGCGGGTTGAACGTCTCCTTGATCGTGCGCGGGCTCACCCAGCGGATGAGGTTCCACATCGAGCCCGGCCTTGTCGTTCGTGCCCGAGGCGCGTGAGCCGCCGAACGGCTGCTGCGCCACGACGGCGCCCGTCGGCTTGTCGTTCAGGTAGAGGTTGCCCGCCGCGTAGCGGAGCTTCTCCTCGGCGTCGACGATGGCGCGCCGGTCGTCGGAGAAGATCGCGCCGGTGAGCCCGTAGGGAGCGGTCTTGTCGACGAGGTCGAGGGTCTCGTCCCACTTCTTCTCCGGATAGACGTAGGCGGTCACCACCGGGCCGAAGAGCTCGTCGCGCAGGAGGCGGAAGTTCGGGTCCTCGGTCTCGATCACCGTGGGCTCGACGAAGAAGCCCTCACTGTCGTCGACGCCTCCGCCGACGACCACGCTCGACTTCGCGTCGCCTTCGCCTCCTCGATCGCCTCCTTCTGCGTCTTGAAGGAGCTCTCGTCGATGACGGCGCCCATGAAGTTGGAGAAGTCGGACACATCGCCGACTCGAAGCTCGCCGACCTGCGCGACGAGGCGCTCCTTGAGCTCGGGCCAGAGGTTCGACGGCGCGTACACGCGCGAGGCCGCCGAGCACTTCTGGCCCTGGTACTCGAAGGAGCCGCGCACGATCGCCGTCGCGAGCTCGTCCACGTTGGCCGTCGGGTGCGCGACGATGAAGTCCTTGCCGCCCGTCTCGCCGACGATGCGCGGGTAGTTGCGGTAGTCGGCGATGTTCGCGCCGATGGTCTTCCACATCGACTGGAAGACCGGAGTCGAGCCGGTGAAGTGGACGCCTGCGAGGTCAGGGCTCGCGAGCGCGGCATCGCCGATCTCCTTGCCGGAGCCGTAGACGAGGTTGACCACGCCGTCGGGAAGCCCCGCCTCCTGCAGGAGCTTCATCGTGTAGTAGGCGGAGAGCATCGCCGTGCCGGCCGGCTTCCAGACCGACGTGTTGCCCATGAGCGCCGGGGCGGTCGGCAGGTTCCCGCCGATGGCCGTGAAGTTGAACGGCGTCACGGCGAAGACGAAGCCCTCGAGCGGGCGGTACTCCATCCGGTTCCAGGATCCCGGCCCCGAGAAGGGCTGCTCCTCGTAGACCCGGTTCATGAAGAAGGGGTTGAAGCGCCAGAAGTCGATGAGCTCGCAGGCTGCGTCGATCTCGGCCTGGTGGGCCGTCTTCGACTGTCCGAGCATCGTGGCCGCGTTGAGCGTGTCGCGCCAGGGGCCGGCGAGGAGTTCGGCAGCGCGGTAGAAGACCGCGGCGCGCTCCTCCCACGGGAGCCGGTGCCAGTCCTGCCAGGCCTCGCCGGCGGCCTGAATCGCCTGCTCCACTTCCTTCGCGCCGCCCTGATGGACGTTGGCGAGGACGTGGTCCTTGTCATGCGGCATGACTGCCGTCTTGAGGGTCCCGGTCTTGATCTCCTTGCCGCCGATGATGCACGGGATCTCGGGCTGCTCGCGCTTCATCTGCTCGAGGCGGAGCTGCAGGCTCGCGCGCTCGGGCGACCCGGGTGCGTAGGTGCGAATCGGCTCGTTGACCGGCGGAACGGGCTTGAAGATTCCTGGTGCGCTCATGGTGGGGATTATGCGCAGCTGCGGCCCGGGGTGCAGGGCAAGAGCGGCGCTGTGGCTCGGCTTCCGTGCTCCGCGCGGGGCCGAGCGGGCATTGTATGAGCGTGCAGGTGCTCTCGTACGAGGTTCCGGGCTGGGGAGTGGGCGAGCTCTACTTCGACGGAGAGCGTCTTCTCTACCACGAGCTTCCTTCCGCCCGGGAGGTGCGCGCGGAGGCGAAGGAGCACCCGCTGGTCGAGCGCGTGCGCGGGTATTTCGCCGGCGATCGCGTCTCGTTCGACGACGTCGAGGTCGACCTCTCGTGGGGCACCGAGTTCCAGATCGCCGTCGCCCACGTCTTGCGGGAGGTGCCCTATGGCGAGACGGTCACGTACGGCGAGCTCGCCGCGCTGGCTGGGCACCCGAACGCCCAGCGCGCCGCGGGCACTTTCTGCGCGCGGCAACCGCTTCCCGCTCGTCGTGCCCTGCCACCGCGTGGTGTCCGCCGGAGGGCTGGGCGGATACGGATCGCTCGGCGGTAAGTACAAGCGGCGTCTCCTCGAGCTCGAGCATGCTCTCTGAGGACGTCCGCGCCGAGCTGGCCGGGATCGACCCGCGCAAGGCCTGCTGCCGCCTCGCGGAGCTCTCTGCGCTCGTGCGTAGTGCGGGCAGCGTTCACTTCAGGGGAGGGGGGCGGATCTCCCTTCACCTCGAGGTGGCGAGCCCGGCCGTCGCGCGGCGCGCCTTCGCGCTTTTGCGGTCGTACGACGTGCCCGGCGAGATTCGCACGTTCAAGAGCCAGGCGTTCGAGCATGCGACGCGCTTTCAGATCCACATCGACGACGACGCCCGTGCCCTCCAGGTGCTGAACGAGGCAGGCGTGCTCGACTCGCACCTCGCGCCGCTGGACCGGCCGCCCGCGCGGGTCGTGGGCCGCTCGTGCTGCCGCGCCGCGTACCTGCGCGGCGCGCTCCTCGCCTCCGGGTCGGTGAGCGGGCCGCGGAACGCCCACCTCGAGCTTCGGAGCGCGAACGTCGAGGGCGCCGAGCTCCTCTCCTCGCTGGCGGACGCCGAGGGATTCCGCCTCGCCGTCCACGATCGCGGCCGACACGCCGTCGCCTACGCGAAGTCCACGGACACGATCGCCGAGCTCCTCGCCTTCCTCGGCGCCCACCGGGCCGCCCTCGGGCTCGAGGAGAGCGCCGTCGTCGCCTCGACCCGCGCGCGGGCGAACCGGCTCGCCAACGCGGACCACGCGAACATCGTCCGCGCAAGCCGCGCTGCGGAAACGCAGCTTCGCGCCATCCGCCGGCTCGAGTCGGACGGCGCGGCTCGAGCATCTCTCACCAGAGCTGCGCGAGATCGCCACGCTGCGGGCAAGGAACCCGACGCTGTCCCTCGAGGGAGCTCGCGCGGCGCCTGAAGCCCCCGGCGACGAAGGCAGCCGCGCACCGGCGCCTCGTCAAGCTCCAGAAGCTGGCCGAGCGCTGACATTTGTCTGGCAATATCTGGATGGGTCGGGGTTGCCTTCGGCTCACTTCCACGTCTATGTTGGAGCGGAGCGGGTCCGCGCTCGTCGGGTGTCGGATTCAGACCCCGTCCGGCATCACGGTCCGGAGTGCGGTTCAACCGGAGGGGGAGGTCGTCCTCGGAGCTTCCCCTCCGGCCCGCTCGCTTAGAATCGCCAGCTCTGGGGGAGAGCGAACTGGGAGTGTGTAGATGCCGCTGCGTGTAGGAATCAACGGTTTCGGGCGAATCGGGCGGAACTTCTTCCGCGCCGCAAGGGCGCGTGACGCCGACCTGGAGATCGTCGCGGTGAACGACATCGGGGACGCCAAGACGATGGCGCACCTCTTGAAGCACGACTCCGTGCTCGGCGCGCTCGATGCCGAGGTCGAGGCCTCGGACGGGGCGATCGGCGTCGACGGCAAGGAGTTCAAGCTCCTCACCGAGCGGGATCCCGCCGCGCTTCCCTGGGGCGATCTCGGCGTCCAGGTCGTGATCGAGTCGACGGGGCTTTTCACGAAGCGGGAGGACGCCCAGAAGCATCTCGACGCCGGCGCGGAGAAGGTGATCATCTCTGCCCCCGCGACCGACCCGGACGTGACCCTCGTGCTGGGCGTCAACGACGACGCCTACGACAAGGAGAACCATCGGATCGTCTCCAACGCGTCGTGCACGACGAACTGCGTCGCACCGATCGCCAAGGTGCTGAACGACTCCTTCGGGATCGAGACCGGCTTCATGACGACCATCCACGCCTACACGAACGACCAGAGGATCCTGGACTTGCCGCACAAGGACCTCCGGCGCGCACGGTCGGCTGCGATCAATCTGATCCCCACGTCCACGGGCGCCGCGCGCGCGATCGGACTCGTCATCCCCCAGCTAAAGGGCAAGGTCGACGGCGTCGCCATTCGCGCGTCCGGTCCCCGACGGCTCGGTCGTCGACCTGACTGTTCACGTCGGCAAGGCGGTCAGCGTAGAGGAGGTCAACGGCCGCTTTCAGGAGGTGGCCGACAGCGGCGCCTTCGAAGGGATCCTCCTCTACTCCGACGAGCCGCTCGTCTCCACCGACATCATCGGAAGCTCGTACTCCTCGATCTTCGACAGCGACCTGACGATGACCCACGGCGACGAGGTCAAGGTGTTCGCGTGGTACGACAACGAGTGGGGCTACAGCTGCCGCCTCGTGGACCTGTCGCAGCGCCTGCTCTGACCGTGCATCGGCCGCGCTCCGTCCGGGACGCCGATCTTGCGGCAAGAACGTCCTGGCACGGGTGGACTTCAACGTTCCGCTGGAGAACGGGCGGGTCGCCGACGACACGCGGATCCGCGCGGCGCTGCCGACGATCCGGCTCCTCCTCGACGGCGGCGTCAGAAGCTCCGCCTCTGCTCGCACCTGGGCCGGCCGAAGGGCGAGGACCCGGCGTTCTCGTTGCAGCCGGTCGAAGAGCATCTGCGCACGCTCGTGGACGATCCGCGCATCGCCGTTCTCGAGAACACGCGCTTCCACCCCGGCGAGACGAAGAACGACCCTCGGTTCGCGCGCGAGCTGGCCGACGGATGCGACCTCTACGTCGACGACGCGTTCGGCTCCGCGCATCGCGCGCATGCATCGACCGAGGCGGTCGCGCATCTGCTTCCTGCGTACGCCGGCTTGCTGCTGGAGCGTGAGCTGGAGGAGCTTGGCTCGCTGCTCGAGGAGCCTCGCGGCCGTTCGTCGCCGTGCTCGGCGGCGCGAAGGTCGAGGACAAGATCGGCGTCCTCGAGTCGCTCGTCGAGAAGGCGGACGCCGTGCTCGTCGGGGGGAAGATGGCGGAGGAGGTCGAGCCCCGCGAAAGGTCCTGCTGCCGGTGGACGTGGTCGCGGCTTCGGCGTTCGAGGCCGATGCGGACGCGAAGGTCGTGGCGGCCGACTCGGTTCCCGAGGGCTGGCTCGGGCTGGACGTGGGCCCCAAGACGCGCGAGGCGTTCGCCGCCAAGATCTCGGGCGCGGGGACCGTGTTCTGGAACGGGCCGATGGGGGTCTTCGAGTGGCCGCGGTTCGCGGAGGGGACGGAGGCGGTCGCGAAGGCTGTGGCTGGTTCGGATGGGCACACGGTGGTCGGCGGCGGCGACTCGGTGCGTGCCGTGCAGGAGCTGGGGCTCGCGGAGCGGATCGACTGGGTGTCGACGGGCGGCGGAGCCTCGCTCGAGCTCCTCGAGGGCAAGGAGCTCCCGGGGTCGTCGCCATCCCGGAGGCCTGATTTGCACACTTTCTGCTCAGCCCCGTTTCCCACCCGCGCGCCTTTTCCGAATAGGCTGAAAGCGGAGGGAGGCCCGCGGCGGCCCCAGCGAAAATGCTGATTGCGGGGAACTGGAAGATGTTCAAGGGGCCCTCGGAGACGCGGGCCTTCGCCGAGGCGTTCGAGCCTCCGGAGGGCGTCGACGTCGTCCTCTGCCCGCCTTCCCGTCTCTCGCCGCCGCGGTCGAAGCCGGCCTCACGGCCTATGCCCAGAACGTCCACTGGGCGCGCGAGGGAGCATTCACCGGCGAGGCGTCGGCTCCCATGCTCAACGAGCTCGGCGTTGAGGGCGCCATCGTCGGTCACTCGGAGCGCCGCCAGCTCTTCGGCGAGACGGACGAGACGGTCGCGCGGCGCGCACGATCGCCGCGCTCGAGCACGGCCTCGGCGTGATCGCCTGCGTCGGCGAGTCCGGGGAGGAGCGGGAGGCCGGCCAGACCGAGCTCATCCTTCGCGTCCAGGTCGAGTCGATCGGCGACGCCGTCGGCCCGCACGAACGGCTGGTCATCGCCTACGAGCCCGTGTGGGCGATCGGCACCGGAAAGACCGCCACGCCGGACCAGGCGCAGGAGGCCCACGCCTTCATCAAGGGCCTCGTGGACGTGCCGGTGCTCTACGGCGGCTCCGTCAAGCCGGAGAACGCGGACGAGCTCCTGTCCCAGGCCGACGTCGACGGCGCGCTCGTCGGCGGCGCGTCTCTCGAAGTCGACTCCTTCACGGCGATTTGCCAGTCGGCAGCCCGTATCCGCTCGTAGCGCTCGTCATCCTCGACGGCTGGGGCTGCGCGCCGCCGGGGCCGGGGAACGCCGTCGAGCTCGCGGACACACC
This sequence comes from uncultured Actinomycetes bacterium, assembly GCA_963766155.1. Classification (GTDB taxonomy): domain Bacteria; phylum Actinomycetota; class Thermoleophilia; order Gaiellales; family Gaiellaceae; genus DATEOR01. The sequence goes on from CAVYAJ010000034.1 coordinate 7,185, forward strand.
CGTCTTCGACGAGCTCTGGCGCCGCTACCCGCACACGACGCTCGAAGCTTCGGGCGAGGCGGTCGGCCTCCCGCGCGGGCAGATGGGGAACTCCGAGGTCGGCCACCTCACGATCGGCTCCGGCCGCGTGGTCGACCAGGACTTCATGCGCGATCAACCGCTCGATCGAGCGCGGCGACTTCTTCGAGAACACGGCGCTCCGGGACGCATTCCAGCGGGCGAAGGACGTGGGACGAACGTCCACCTGCTCGGGCTCGTCTCCTACGGCGGCGTGCACAGCCACATCGACCATCTCCGCGCGCTGACCGAGCTCGCCAGGCGCGAAGGAATGGCCGAGCGAACCTTGTGCACGCCTTCACGGACGGGCGCGACGTCTCGCCGCACGCGGCCGGAGCGACCTCGCCGAGCTCGTCGGCGCGGGCATCGCATCGCCACGGTCAGCGGGCGCTACTACGCGATGGACCGCGACCAGCGCTGGGAGCGGACCCACCGCGCGCTGGGCGCCATCCTCGACGGCTACGGGGACCGCGGCAGAGGACGCGCGCCGCGATCGAGGCGAGCTACGAGGCCGGCGTTACGGACGAGTTCGTCGAGCCGGTCGTTCTCCCGGGGCCCAGGCTCGGCCCGGGGGACGCGGCGATCTTCTTCAACTTCCGCCCCGACCGGGCCAGGCAGCTGACGCAGCTCCTACTCGAGCGCCGAGTACGACCTCACGACAATGACCCGCTATCGCGACGATTTCGACTGCCCGGTCGCCTTCGAGGAACAGCAGGTCGCGGACACCCTTGCGGAGGTGCTCGCGGAGCACGGTATCCGGCAGCTCCACCTCGCCGAGACCGAGAAGTACGCCCACGTCACGTACTTCTTCAACGGCGGCCGCGAGGACGAGTGGGAGGGCGAGACGCGCATCCTCGTCCCGTCGCCGAAGGACGTCGCCACCTATGACCAGAAGCCGGAGATGTCGGCGGCCGAGGTCACACGCCGGTTCGAGGAGGAGATCGGCGACGGCTATCGCTTCGCGATCGTCAACTTCGCGAACCCGGACATGGTCGGGCACACCGGCGTGATCCCGGCGGTGATCCGAGCGGTGGAGACGGTGGACGCCTGCCTCGGGCGCGTCGTCGCGGCCGTGATCGCCTCGGCGGGGTCTGTCTCGTCACGGCCGACCACGGCAACGCGGAGAAGATGCTCGAGCCGGACGGCACGAGCCCGCACACGGCGCACACGACCAACCCCGTGCCGCTTTTCGTCACGATCGACGGCGCGAAGCTGGCAGACGGCGGGACGCTCTCGGATCTCGTGCCGACCTGCCTCGATCTGCTCGGAATCCCCCAAGTGCGGGAATGACCGGGAGGGATCTCGTTACTGACGTGTAAAGGGGCCGGTATACTCCGGCCCACTCAGCGGCCATCCGGACACCTTTCAGTGCCTCTGTCACAGCCCGACTTCGACCTCCTGCGCAGAGCGCAGCGTGGTGACGAGCGGGCGTTCCGGATCATCGTCGAGACCTACGAGACGCCGGTCTTCAACTACGTCCTTCGCATGGTGGGCGACCGCGCGCTCGCGGAAGACCTCACGCAGGAGATCTTCCTGCGGATCTACCAGGGCCTCGCCGGCTTTTCGCTCCGCTGCCGCTTCACGACGTGGCTCTTCCAGGTCGCGAAGAACCGGGTGCTCGACGAGCTTCGCGCTCGTGAGCGCAAGCCGCAGAGCTTCCTGACCCTGGACGACATGCCGCCGCTCGAGGTCGTCGACGCGCCGCCCGAACGGGTGGAGACCATCGACGCGCTCTGGCGCGCCGTCGCCGCGCTCAATCCCGACCTCAAGATGGCGCTCCTCCTCCGCGACGTCGTCGGCCTCTCGTACACGGAGATCGCCGACTCCCTCGAGATCACGCTCGCCACCGTGAAGTGGCGGATCTTCAAGGCGCGCGAAGAGGTGCAGCTGGCGCTCGTCCGCGAGGGCGTGAGCGTCGAGTTCGGCGGCGAGCGCGCCGCTTCGTCCTAGACGCCCGATTCCAGCCGCAGCGCCAGAGGCTCGGGCAGGCCGCGCTCGCGGATCTCCGCCTGGGTCTTCTCGACCGGGTACTCGACGCGGCGGTAGGCGGCCGTCTGCGCCTCGAAGTCCAGCAGGAGCCAGGCGGCGTGCGGGTCCCCGTCACGCGGCTGGCCGACCGAGCCCGGGTTGAGCAGCCAGCGCTCGCGAGCAAGGTCGACCTCCGAGCCTTCCTCGCCCAGGGCAAGCATCGAGCTCCTCGGCGCCGAAGCGGAGCGCGACGTGACTGTGCCCGACGAGCACGAGCGGCTTCTCGGTCGCCTCGAGCGAGAGGAACGCGACCTCGGGAGCGAGCACGTACTCCCAGACCGGGTCTCGGGGGCTCGCGTGGTAGAGCTCGGCGCGGTCGAGCACCGCTGAGGGTGAGAGCGACTCGAGGTAACGGCGCGGCTCGTCCTCCAGCACCTCGGCCGTCCAGCGTGCGCTGACCGCGGCGTCCGGCGAGAAGTCCTCGAGGTCGATGCGACCGAGGACGCCGAGGTCGTGGTTTCCTATCAGGCAGACGTCGGCTCGTTCGGCCACGAGCGTGCAGCAGCGGTTCGGGCGCGGCCCGTAGCCGACGAGGTCGCCCAGGCACCAGAGCTCGTCGGGCGACTCGGCGTCGATGGAGCGAAGCACGGACTCGAGCGCATGGAGATTCCCGTGAATGTCGGAGATGACGGCCACTCGCACGGCAGCCGGACGTTAGCGAAGCGCGCGGGCCTGATCGCCCTCGTCGGTGGTCTGGGTCGTCTCGGGGTTCTTCCTCTGGAGGACGAGCGTGCCGCGCCTCGACATCCCCGACCTCGATCCGCGGGACTACTTCAGCGCCGCGGAGCTCGCGAAGGCCGACGAGTACCGCCGTGTGAGCCGCGCGCTCCTGCTCGGCTCGCTGGCGGTCCAGCTCCTTGTCCTGGCTCTGCTCGTCTGGAAGGCGCGGCCGCTCGCGGACGCGCTGGGAGGAATCGGCCGCGGGCGGATCCGCACGGGAATCCTCGTGTCGGCCGCAGTCGTGCTCGCGCTCTGGCTGGCGACGCTTCCGCTCGGCGCGGTCTCGCTGTGGTGGCGGCGGCGCTACGGGCTCTCGACGCAGAGCGCGGCCGGCTGGCTGCGCGACCAGGCGGTGGCCGTAGGCGTCGAGTGCCTGCTGGTCGCCGCCGCCGCGGCGGTCACGCTGGGCCTCGCTGCGTGGCTCGGCCGGTCGTGGTGGCTTGCCGCCGCGCCGCTCTTCGTTCTCGCAGGAGTCCTCTACTTCATCGCCCAGCCGCTCGTGATCCAGCCGCTCTTCAACAAGTTCCATCCGCTCGGAGACCAGCAGCTGACCGCGGAGATCAAGGAGCTTGGCGCGAAGGAGGGCGTGACCGTGGACAAGGTGCTCGTCGCGGACGCGAGCCGGAGGACGACGACCGCGAATGCCTACGTCTCCGGCCTCGGGCCTACGAAGCGCGTCGTCTTCTACGACACGATGCTGGACGGCCGCTTCTCTCCGCCCGAGCTCGAGTCCGTCGCCGCGCACGAGCTCGGCCATGTCGCCAAGAGCCACATCTGGAAGGGGCTCGGCTGGTTCGCCCTCATCGCGATCCCCGGCGTCTTTCTCGTCTGGTGGTTCACCGAGCGGCGCGGCGGCCTACCCGACCCGGGCCTCGTACCGCTCGCGATCGCGGTCGCGCTCGTCTACTCGCTCCTCGTCTCTCCGTTCGGGAACCTCGTCTCCCGCCGCTACGAAGCCGAGGCCGACTGGATGGCGCTCACCGCGACGAACGACCCGCGAGAGCTTCATCGGCCTCGAGAAGAAGCTGACCGTCACGTCGCTCGGCGACCCGGACCCGCCGGCCTGGTCGAACCTGCTCTTCGGGACGCATCCCACCCCGATGAAGCGCATCGGGATGGCCGAGGCGTTTTTCAGGACTCGGGAGAGCCCTGCTCCGGCAGGTTCCTGATCCCCTCGCGCGTCGACCACTTCGACCAGCTGTCGTTCATCGCGTCGATCAGCTCGCGCATGAAGCGCGGAGACATGTTGACGCGGGCGACGACGACGCCGGGCACGTCTCCCTCCTCGACCTCGTGGTCGATGCGGGCGAACGTGAGCGTGAACTCGTAGTCGGAGAAGCTGACGTTGGCGAAGTTCGCATAGACACCCGCCAGGTTCTCCGGGTCGAGGTGGATGTTGAGCTGACGCTCCTGGGGCTCCTCGTCCACGGCTCTACGATATAGCCGCATGACGGCCAAGGCGATCGCAAGGCTCGAACGCGGGCTCGAGGACGAGCTCGGGGTCCCCGTGGCGCTCGAGCGCCCGTCGAACCCCGAGCACGGCGACTACGCGACGAACGCGGCCATGCGCGCCGCACCGATGAGGCGTAAGTCTGCCGATGGAGATCGCCGAGGAGCTCCGCGTCGTGGCAAGCGGCCTGCCCGGCGTCAAGGACGCCGCCGTCGCCCCGCCCGGCTTCGTCAACCTTCAGCTCGACCCGGCCTGGTACGGCGAGGCGCTCGGGGAGATCCTCGCCGCGGGCGCGGACTACGGTGCGGGCTCCGCCGCCGAGCCCGAGAAGGTGCAGGTCGAGTTCGTGTCGGCGAACCCCACCGGGCCGCTGACGGTCGCCTCCGCGCGGAACGCGGCGTACGGAGATTCCGTCGCCCGCCTGCTCGACTTCGCGGGCAACACTGTCGAGCGCGAGTTCTACGTCAACGACGGCGGTGCGCAGATCGACCTCTTCCACCAGTCGGTCGACGCGAGGCGCAGGGGGGAGGAGCCGCCGCCTGACGGCTACCAGGGGGACTACGTAGGCGAGCTGGCCGAGCTCGACACCGACCCCGTGAAGGCGATGGAGGAGCGCATCCGCGAGACTCTCGAGCGCTTCCGCGTGCACATGGACCTCTGGGTGCACCAGAGCGAGATGGAGCCGCTCGTCGAGGAGGCGCTCGCCGAGATCGAGCTCTACGAGAAGGAAGGGGCGCGCTGGCTCGCGACGACCGAGTGGGGAGACGACAAGGACCGCGTCGTCCTTCGCTCCGACGGGCGGCCCACGTATTTCGCGGTCGACGTCCCGCACATGCGGCTCAAGTGGAACCGGGGGCACGAGCGGCTCATCTACGTGCTCGGGGCCGACCACCACGGCTACATCGCGCGTCTGAAGGCGATCGCGGGTGCGCTCGGGCACGATCCGGAGCAGGTCGAGATCCTCATCTACCAGCTCGTCCACCTGACCGAGAGCGGCCAGGCGCGCAAGGTCTCGAAGCGACGGGGGGACGTCGTCTTCCTCGACGAGCTTCTCGACGAGATCGGTGTCGACGCGGCCCGCTGGCACCTGCTCTCGCGGGCCACGAGCAGGCGATGGAAATCGACGTCGACCTCGCGCGCGAGCGCACCGACAAGAACCCGGTCTACTACGTCCAGTACGCGCACGCCCGGATCGCCGGGATCCTGCGAAACGCCGAAGGGAAGGCCTCCTCGCCGGAGCCCGTGGGCCATGTCCAACCTGCGGAGCGTGAGCTCGTCAAGCGGCTCGCCGAGTTCCCCGCCGTTGTCGCCGAGGCGACCGAGCGCCGCGGCCCGCACGCCCTCCCGACGTACGCCATCCGCGTCGCCGACGACTTCCACCGCTTCTACCACGACCACCGCGTGCTCGAGAGCGAGGAGGAGCCGTTCCGCCTCGCGCTCTGCAAGGCAACCGCGTCCGTGATCGCTCGCTCGCTCGACCTCATGGGGGTCGAAGCACCCGAGCGGATGTAGATTCCCCGCCATGGCCGGCGGGAACGGAGTCGCACCGGACCGGAATCTCGCGCTCGAGCTCGTGCGCGTGACCGAGGCTGCCGCGCTGAGCTGCGCCCGCTGGGTCGGGCGCGGAGACAAGGAATCTGCCGACCAGGCCGCCGTCGACGCCATGCGCGCGATGCTCGACACCGTGGCCATGGCCGGCGTCGTCGTCATCGGCGAGGGGGAGAAGGACGAGGCGCCGATGCTCTACAACGGCGAGGAGGTCGGGAACGGCAACCCGCCCGAAGTGGACGTGGCCGTCGACCCGCTCGAGGGCACGCGCCTCACGTCGGTGGGGCAGCCGAACGCGATCGCGGTCATCGCCGTCGCGGAGCGCGGGACGATGTTCTTCCCGGGCGCCGCCGTCTACATGGACAAGATCGCGGCCGGGCCCGACGTCGCGGACGTGATCGACATCACCGCGACGCCTCAGGAGAACATCGCGCGCGCGGCCGAGGCGAAGGGCGTCAAGCCGACCGACATCACCGTCGTCGTCCTCGACCGCGACCGGAACGCCGACCTGATCGCGGGCCTCCGCGACGCGGGCGCGAAGGTCAACCTGATCACCGACGGCGACGTCGCTCCCGCGATCGCCGCCGCGAGACAAGGCTCGGTCGTCGACCTGATGATGGGAATCGGGGGCACGCCCGAGGGCGTGATCGCGGCCGCGGCGGTCAAGTGCCTCGGCGGCGCGGTGCAGGGGAAGCTCTGGCCGCGCACCGACGACGAGCGGCAGTCGCTCCTCGACGACGGCTACGACCTCGACAAGGTGCTGACCACCGACGACCTCGTCGCCGGGGACGACGTCTTCGTCGCGGCGACCGGCGTCACCGACGGCGCGCTCCTCAACGGCGTTCGCCTCTCGCGCGACGGTGCGGTCACGGACTCGATCGTCATGCGCTCGCGCTCCGGCACCGTGCGCCGCATCGAGGCCTACCACCACCTCGAGAAGCTCACCCGCTTCTCAGGAGGGAATACCGCTAACTTCGCGCCGCTCGCACCGTCAGTAGTAAAAGACGTTATGAGACTGACGGTGCTGTTGATGCTCCTTCCTCTTTCCCTGCCGCTCGCCGCCTGCGGCGGCGGTGGATCCGCCTCCACCGCCGCCGAGGCGGCTGCCGCTTCACAGCCGACGACGACCGCGGCAGAGATCCCGTCGCTCGAGGAGCGCGCCCAGCTCTTCGCCTACGACGCCTCGACGCCCAAGGTCGTCGTGAAGGGGAAGAAGGCGGAGCACGGCGCCGAGGTCGAAGACGTCACGTACAGCGCTCCGGCCGGGAACGTCAAGGCGTACATGGTGAGGCCCGCCGGGAAGCCGCGCGCGGTCGTCCTCTGGCTCCACTGGTTCGGCGAGGAACCGAACACGAACCGCACCGAGTTCCTTCCCGACGCGGCCGCGCTTGCGAAGGACGGCGTCCTCTCGCTCCTTCCACAGGGCAGCTTCCCCTGGGGCGGCGGGCTGAGCGGCGAGGTGGACAAGGACAAGCAGAGTGCGATCGACCAGGTTGTCGCGCTGCGCGCGGGGCTCGACGTGCTGCAGAAGGAAGCCGGCGATGTTCCGATCGGCTTCGTCGGACACGACTACGGCGCAATGTTCGGCTCTCTCCTCGTCGCCGACGGGCGGCCCGACGCATACGTCCTCATGGCGCCCGACGCGACATTCGCCAACTGGTTCGTGAAGTACCTCCTCGGCGGACAAGGGAGCGCGAGCGAATACCAGGCCGCGTTCGCGCCTCTCGATCCCGTCAATTACGTCGGCGAAGCCGGGGCCGCGCCGGTCTTCTTCCAGTTCGCGAAGTCGGACCCGTACGTGCCGGGCTACATCGCGGACAAGTTCGTGGAGGCTGCGCCGGACGCCGAAGAAGGCGACTACGACGGCGGGCACGAGCTGGACGACAAGGCGCGAGCCGAACGGCTCGCGTGGCTCCGCGAGAAGCTCGGGCTGAGCTAGGCGTCGCTAGGCGACGCCGGCGAACTCCTTCTCCTTCTCGGCCGAGTACTCGCCGGAGCGTGCGAGACCGTTCATCTTCGCGCGGTGCGCGTAGGCATCCTGACCGGCGCCCACGTTCGCCTCGTCGCCGCGCCACGCCTTCAGCGCCGGCGCCTGAAGCGCCCGCCCGTACGAGAAGGAGAGCTCCCACGGATGCGGGCCGCGCTCGTTCATCGCGTTCAGGTGCGCAGTCGAGTCCTCGTCCGTCTGCCCGCCTGAGAGGAAGACGATGCCGGGGACCGATGCGGGCACGTGCTTGTACAGGACCTCGAGGGTCCTGTCGGCGACCTCGTCGGCACCGGCTCGGTTCGATGCCTCGTAGCCGGACAGCACCATGTTCGGCTTGAGGAGCGTCCCGGTCAGCTCGACGCGCTGGTCGTGCAGCTCCGTGTAGACGGCCTGGAGCACGCGGCCGGTCGCCTTGGCGCTCTCCTCGATCGTGTGCGTCCCGTCCTGGAGAACTTCCGGCTCGACGATCGGGACGATCCCGGCCTCCTGGCAGAGCGCCGCGTAGCGCGCGAGCGCGTGGGCATTCGTCCAGACGCAGTACTCGCTGGGGAGGTCTTCGGCGATCGAGTACGTCGCGCGCCACTTGGCGAACTTCGCGCCCAGCTCGCGGTAGTCGTTCAGACGGTCGCGCAGGCCGTCGAGGCCCTCGGTGATCGTCTCGCCCTCGGCAAGGGCGAGCGGCTTCGCGCCCTTGTCGACCTTGATCCCCGGGATGACGCCCTTGCTCTCCAGAAGCGCCGGGAACGGCGTGCCGTCCGCGGAGCTCTGGCGGATCGTCTCGTCGAAGAGGATCACGCCGCTGATGTGTTCCTCCGCGCCAGGGGTGGTGAAGAGCAGGTCGCGGTACGCGCGCCGGCTCTCCTCGGTCGACTCGACGTCGATCGAGTCGAAGCGCTTCTTGATCGTGCCGTCGCTTTCGTCGGCGGCGAGAATTCCTTTGCCCGGAGCGACCAGCGCCCGGGCGATCGTCTCGAGCTCGTGCTCGGCCATGTTCGGCTCCTTCCTCGAAATCACGTCGAGGATATCTTCCCTCGCGAGCACGAAACTAGTAGCATGCCGCGTTTGAGGGGCGGCGCTGCGGCGGCCGTCCCTCGGTCTTTCCGCCGCCCTAGGGGATGAGGCTGGGGAGCGCGGTGAAGAGGCCCGCGATGCGGTCGGAGAGAAGCGAGATGGTGAGGACGATCGCCGGCGTGATCACCGCCAGGATGATCGAGTACTCGGCCATCGTCTGACCGTCTGCGCGATGCAATGTCGAGAAGAGTTCTCACGGTCAAATCGTCGGCCTGGAGCCGTTTTTTGCTATCCCCTGTTGGAGCGAGGGTGCGGTACCCTTTTGGGACGCGGACGTAGCTCAGTTGGTAGAGCATCAGCTTCCCAAGCTGAGGGTCGCGGGTTCGAACCCCGTCGTCCGCTTCGCCAAGCGCTGCGAGGGTGGCTCAGTTCACGAGGATGTGGCTGAGGCGCGGTTCCTGGTACTGGCCAAAGCCCGTGCACGCACCGAAGTTGTCGGCCCAGAGCCTGAGCGTGTACGCGCCCGGCGAGGCGGTGTAGAGGGCTCCGCTGCCCGTGAAGAGAAGTCCCGCGACGCTCAACGACGGATTCCCGCTCGTCGCGTCGACGGTCACTCGGCCCGACGTTGCCACCACCGTGCTCGAGCCGTCCAGGAGCTGCACCTGGATCGTGGGCCTCTCCGGCCCGGGATTGCTACGGCCGTACGTCGACACCCCGGCTCCGAAGATCTTCGCCGGCCGTGCGAGCGTGACGGCATATTCGACGAGCGTCCCGCTCCCGCATCCGTTCACGTTCACGAACCCGCCGGCGGCGCCGTTCCCGCGTGTCTTCAATTGGCCCGAGTCGAGCCCATCCAGCTCGTCGGCGTTCAGGTTCGAGACCTTCGCGGACGAGTTGACCGTGAAGGGAGCGTTTCCGGAGGCGACATGAAACCCAGCCGCCGATGAGCCTGCGGCGGTGTTGGTATTCGTGAGTTGAAGCGCCTTCTTCGCGGCCACGTTCGCGGTCAGCGAGCTCTGCGCGTCTGCGGTGTTTGCCTGGCCGAGGATGAAGCTGCCGCCGGTTGCCGAGTAGCCGACCCCGCCCATTGCCATGAAAAGGGCAAGCAACGCCACGGCCATGGCTGGCGAAGGACGGCGGAACAAGCGCCTGTGCATGTTGACTCCCGTCGAATCTCGTGAAACGAAGTGCCACGGACCTAAGCACCCCATGGCACAAGGTTCAAGCGAGCGGCCCGGGTGATCCGGGCGCCCACTCCCGGCTCGCGGGCTGGTCGGGTTCCTGCCTCGGGCACGGCGCTGTGTGGTCTCGATGTTCGCGGCGAGGAACGTGACCGCGCGCTTCACAAAGGCCCGAGGCCGTAAGCGCCCGAGCGGCTCCTCGTGCTGCGCGCCGGCCCGGGCGCTGAACTTCTGGCGCCGCCGGACGTCTGAACGGATACGTGCACGCGGACGCGATCAGCCGGACGCTCTACGCGAACGAGCGGCTGCTGGCCGGCGAGTTCTGGTGCGCGCCCGAGAGCATGCGGTGGCACAGCCTGAACAGCGTCTCGCCGGAACCGCACGTGATCTTTCCGCGGACGCCGGTGACCATTCGGCAGCTCGGGCGCGACCCGGTCGTCTGCGACCGGAATCAGATCGTCTTCTACAACCCGGGACAGCGGTTCTTCCGGACGCTCAGGACCACGGCCGGCGACCACTGCTACTACGTCGAGCTGTCTCCACAGCTTATGGTGCGCCTCGCCGGCGGGATGGGGAGGCTTTCCCTTCACCTTCGGTCCCTGCGACGCCTCCGTCTTCCTGCTCCAGCGGCTGGCGGTCAGGCATCTGCTGGAGCCGTATCCTGACGAGCGCCTTGCCGAGGAGGCGCTGACGGTAGCTGTCGAGAGCGCGATCGAAGGCGCGCGGAGCTTTCACGGCCATCCACGCGTAGCTGCGCGAGGCGACGCGCGCGGCTCGCCGGGAGATCGTCGACCAGACGAAGCAGGTTCTCGTCGCGCGCTACCGCGAGCGCCTGACCATGTCCGAGATCGCCGCGTCGCTGGCCGTCTCCCGCTTCCAGCTGAGCCGCATCTTCCGCGAGTGCACGGGCTTCTCGCTCCTCGGCTACCGAAACCAGCTGCGGGTGCGGGCCGCGCTCGACCGGCTGTCCGATCCGAACGTGCGGCTCTCCGCTCTCGCAGGGGAGCTCGGCTACTCGAATCCCAGCCACCTGACGGCTGCATTTCGGGACGCATTCGGACTGCTGCCCTCCGAGCTCCGCGGGCCGGTCGATCGGGACACCTTGAGCGATGTCCTGGCTCGACATTCGCCTACTACCAACGTGCGTCTTTCGGCGGCCTCCGGTTCCTGCTGAGCGCCGCAGGGCAAGCCTCGGCGGCGATCGGGTCGCTGCACGGCCGTATTAACCTGTTCCATCAGAACGCGCTCCTTCGCGTCCGAAAGCCCGATCACACCGAAGGAGGCCAGCGTGAAACCGAAAGCCCGACTACGTCTGTTCACCGCGCTTGCGGCCGCGGCAGTCTTCGCCGCCGGGGTGCGGGGGCGGGAGCGGAGGAGGAAGCGCGGGCTCGTCGAGCAGCGCTTCGACAGGACCGGCAGCCTCGGAGCAGGCGATCACGATCGGATGGGGAGCCGAGCCGCCCTCGCTCGACCCGGGTCTGGCCACCGACGTGACCTCGTCCAACATCCTCCTCAACATCATGGATCCGCTGGTGAAGCTGGGCGCCGACCTCGAGCCGGTCCCCAGCCTCGCCGAGAGCTGGGATGTGAGCCAGGACGGGAAGACGGTGATCTTCCACCTGCGCGGCGACGGCAAGTGGACGAACGGCGACCCGGTCACCGCCGAGGACTTCGAGTGGTCGTGGAAGCGGACTGTCTCGCCTGAGCTGGCCGCCGACTACGCGTACCAGTTCTACGGAATCGTCGGCGCGGCCGACTACAACGCCTGCCAGAAGAACTGCGACGCGCTCCGCGACGAGGTTGGCGTCGAGGCTCTCGACGATCGGACCCTCCAGGTGAAGCTGACCTCCGCGCAGCCGTGGTTCGTGCAGCAGGTGAGCCACCACTCCTTCCTGGCCGTTCACCGGGCGACCGTCGAGCAGTACGGCGACAGCTGGACCGATCCCAAGAACATCGTCACGGACGGCCCGTTCAGGCTCGAGTCGTGGGAGCACGACTCCTCGATCGACCTGGTGAAGAACGACGAGTGGCGCGGAGCCGAAGACGTCGCGCTCGCGCGCGTGAACGGCAAGATCATCGTCGACGGGACGACCAAGGTGCAGGCCTTCGAGGCCGGCGAGGTGGACGCGCTCGACGCCGGTGGCCTCCCGCCCGACGAGATCGCCCGTCTCAAGGAGACGCCCGAGTACGAGGCATATCCCGCCCTCGGGACCTACTTCTACGGCCTCAACCTCGAGAATCTGCCCGACGTCCACGAGCGGCGCGCGCTCTCGCTCGCGATCGACCGGCGGACAATCGTGGACCGGATCGCACAGGCCGACCAGGTACCTGCCACCGGTTTCTCACCGGAGGGGCTGCCCGGATTCGACACGTTCAACCCGAACTCGCCGTGGACACCTGAGGACGGTGACCTCGACGCGGCGAAGAACGAGCTCTCCCAGGCGAACAGCCCGAAGACCGAGCTGACGCTCTTCTACAACGACTCGCCGGGCCACAAGGAGATCGCCACCGCCGTCCAGGCGAGCTGGCAGGAGCTCGGCCTGACGACGACGTTGAAGCAGCAGGAGTGGGCGCAGTTCCTCGAGTTCCTGGGGCCGCCGCCGAATCCCGCCGTCGATATCTACCGCAGCGGCTGGATCGGCGACTACGTGGATGCAATCAACTTCCTGGAGCTCTGGACGTGCAAGTCGGGTAACAACTCGTCGAACTACTGCGACAAGGACTACGACGCCCTCGTCGAGCGGGCGCGTTCGACGCAGGACGACCAGGCCCGCTACGAGATCTACGCGCAGCTCGAGCAGAAGCTCCTGGGCGAAGAAGGGGCCATCCCTGTCGTGCCGATTTACTGGTACACGTACCCCAACCTCGAAAAGCTCTCGATCAAGGACAGCTTCACGGTCAACCTGCTGAGTCAGATCGACCTGACGAAGGTGGTCGTCAGGGAGCAGTAACGCACTCCCGCCACCTGTCACGCCGGGCGGGCGAGGGCTGTCGTCACCCTCGCCCGCCCTCCTCTCTGTCGAAGCTCGCTAGGGGCGCGTGACCCGCAGCGTGCCCTTCATGCCGCGTGCCTTGTGGTCGGAGACGCTGCACCAGTACTTGAAGCGTCCGTGCCGGAGTCGGAGCGTCTTCGTGATCCGCGCTCCGGGGAGCGTCTTCCCGATCGTGTAGACGTGGGTGCCCCCGACGCGTCTGAGCTTGAAGTTGTGCGCATCCTCGCCGAAGTTCGCGAGCTCGATCGTCACGTCTCCGGCGGGAACGCGCGAGCGGGAGAGGGAATAGTGAAACTCGTCCGCGACGGCCTGGACTCGCGTCGGGAACGAGGCCGCTTCCGCCGTCTGAGCCTGCCAGGGACGAGAGAGAACGAGCGCTCCGGCCGAAGCGAGGAGTCCGACCGCTCCGAGTATGAGGTGCCTGCGCAGGGAGATCACTTCAGGAGCGAAGGGCGGTCGAAGCTCGCCGCGTCCGGGATGATCGCCGCCGCGTCGGTCGAGAACCACTGCTCGAGAAGCGAGCAGTAGAGGGACCTGTAGTCGAAGGTCGCCTTCAGGTTTCCTTCGTCGTCGAGCCCGCTCGCGAGCCCGGGGAACTCGCCCAGCATCTGGCCCTTGACCTGGGAGCCGATGAGGAATCCCATGCCTGCCGCGCCGTGGTCGGTTCCGAGGGAGCCGTTCTCCTCGCCGCGCCGGCCGAACTCGCTCCAGACGTGGACGATCACGCGGTCGGCGAGGCCACGCGCTTCGAGATCGCGCTGGAACGCGTTGAGGGAGCCCGCGGTGAGGGCGAGAGCGCTCGCGAGGTCCGTCGCCTGGTCGGCGTGTGTGTCGTACATGCCCGGCGCGCTGACCGTGACGCAGCGAAGCGGCAAGCCTCCGGCGATCATGGCCGCGAGGCCGGCGAGACGGGACGGGAACGGGTCGGAGCTCGTCGGATAGGTGACCGGGCTGGCCCAGTTTCCATCGTCGAAGGGCAGGAGCTGGCCGCGGAGGCGCGCAACCTGTGCGGCCACCTCGGCGACATGCGCACGGCCTGGATCGGACGAAGGGGCGAACGAGCCGATCGCGTCGAGCATGCGCTTCTCCGGATCCCCCCACACGCCTTGCGCCCAGAACCCGTAGTCGTCGACCTGGGAGACGGCTGCGATCGGGACGCTCGCCGAGGCGAGCGCGGGGTGGAGCGAGTCGGAGAGCGCAAGCCCCTGGAGCGGGTTGTCCGCTGTCCCGGCCAGATCGAGATAGCGGCCCAGCCATCCGGTGCGCAGATGCGCGTCGGTCGCACCGACCTCCCAGTAGTGACGGGATGTGAAGTGCGACTGGTCGGCGTTCGTGTAGCCGACCGCAGGGAGCACGCTGACCTTGCCCTCTCCGTGCAGCTCGGCGAGCGGCGCGAGCGAAGGGTGCCAGTGCAGGTTCGTGTCTTCCGCGAACGGCGTCCCGGCCCCGGGCGCGAGCGCGAGGTGGGGACGGAGCCCGGCGTACTGCGGCGTCCCCCGCGGGATAGAGCATCGAGAGCGAGTCGGCTCCGCCGTCCAGGAAGATGGAGACGAGCACCGGGTCGGTGGGGGAGGCGGCCCGGGCGATGCCCTCCTCGAAGAGACCGAGCGGAAGCTTGCTCGCGCCGTACACCGAGAGCGCCAGGCCGGCAGTTCGGGCCAGGAAGGTGCGACGGCTGAGACCGCTTCCGGCCGGAAGCGGCATCCCTGCCTCGATGACGGGCAGGCCGCGCCCGGCCTCGGCCACAGAGCGGCGGAGGACGGCCGCGCGGGAGAACTCGTTGCAGGAGCAGCTCATGTCAGCAGGTCTGGTAGTCGGGAGAGACGGCGACGAGCATGCGCAGGGCGTTCAGGATGAGCACCGGGTACTGCGCCTTCTTCCAGGCCTGGTCGGCATCCGAGAGCGCGCCGTTGGCAAAGCCGAGGAGCGCCGTGCGAGTGTCTCGCTTCAGCCCGGGATCCCCCCAGAAGTCCAGCGCCCGCGAGAGGAGCTCCTGCGCGTCCCTCGGAAGCTTCCCGCTCGAGGCATCCGGGTCGAGCGCATACTTCCCGGCGGCGTAGTTGGCCGCGATCCAGCGGCCACGGAAGGTGGACGTGTCGAGCCACCGCTCCTCGCTCCAACCGGCGACGTTGGGCGGGTAGAAAAGCCGCTGCCCGTCGATCTCGGAGATCCACGCCCAGGCGTCCGTGTCGACCGGACGACCGCGCGCTCTGAGCATGCCGGCGACCTGGACGACGGGTGGCTTGAGCATCGCCGGCCCGGTGTAGAGGCGCGGGTGGCGGAGTATGGCGCCGACGACCGGCGCGATCTCGTAGCCAGAGCGCTTGTAGAGCGCCTTCAGCGCGGACTCGGTCGCCGCGGGCGGCGGTGTCGGGACGAAGTAGCTCCAGAGCCGACGGACGAAATAGGTCAGGTGGGGCGGGTGCTGGACGCAGAGACGGCAGGCGTCCTCCCAGCCGAAGTTCCCGCTCTTCCCGAAGACGACCTTCACCCCGTTGTCGTGGCGCGTGGAGTCGTAGCGGAAGTTGACGTCGCCGACGCCGTCCTGCCAGTCGTTTCGCCAGCCGGTGAGCGACCTGGCCTGCTCGCGGACGTCATCCTCCGTGTAACCGCTTCCGGCGCCGAGCGTGAAGATCTCCATCAGCTCGCGCGCGTAGTTCTCGTTCGGGCTCCACTTCGTGTTGTCCCGCCCGTTCAGCCAGATCAACATGGCCGGATCGCGGGTCACGGCGATCAGGAGAGACTCGAAGTTCCCGAGAGCGCGCTTCCGAAAGAGGCTGTTCTGGTTGAGCATCCACTTCTGAGAACCGACTCCGGCGTTGGACGTCGCGAACCAGTCGTGCCAGATGAGGGTCATCCGCTCGACGAGCTGCTGGTTCGAGCGCACCATGCGGTCGAGCCACCAGAGATGGTCGTGGCCCCAGGCGTCGCGGGGCGAGAGCGGCTCGCCGCCGTCGGCCGTCGGCGCCTTGCCGACGAGCCGGGCCTGCGGAGGATGCAGCAGGTCGTCGACCGCCCGCTTCAGCCCCTTGCGCGCCACGTCCTTCGCCTCGCCCGGCTTCGGCCCGAAGCCGGCGCGCCAGAGCAGGCGTTCAGCTTCCTTTCTCCCGAACGGACCGTGGTAGACGGGAACCTGTGCGGCGGCCACCACCTAATGAAAGTTGTAGAGACCGCGGCGGGCGTCCCCTTTTTGGTGTGAGCCCCTTTCACCACTTTGCGGCCCGATCAGCACCACCTTGAGGCACGGACAGCGTTGACGTGCCGGGGCTCGTGCCGCGTCCTCTGCTCCCTGAGATACTTGTCCGATGGACGATTCTCAGATCCACACATCGATCGAGAAGCTCGTCGCCGAAGAGCACGAGCTCTGGGGCCGCGAGTCGGACGGAAGCGCGACTGATGACGATCGCCGTCGGCTCGAGCAGATCCGGCTCTCCCTCGACCAGTGCTGGGACTTCCTGCGCCAGCGCCGTGCCCGGCGCGACGTGGGGCAGGACCCGGACACTGCAGCCGCTCGACCGCCCGAGGTCGTCGAGGGCTACGAGCAGTAAGCGCCGCCATGTCGCAGTCGCTCTTCGAGTTCGCCGGCGGGGAGCGTGCGTTCCTGGCCCTCGCGAGCTCCCATCACGAACGCTGCCTGGCCGATCCTGAGCTGAACCATCCGTTCTCGCACGCGGACCAGCATCCACAACACGTCGAGCGCCTGGCTGCGTACTGGGCGGAGGTGCTGGGCGGGCCGACCGCCTACTCGGATTCCTGCGGTGACGAGGCGGGCGTGCTCGCGATGCACGCAGGCAACGGAGACATGGGCGACCTCGGCGAGCGCTTCCTCGCCTGCTTCGTCAACGCGATGGACGACGCGGGCCTGCCCGACGATGCGGTGTTTCGCGAGGCGATGACCGCCTACATGCGCTGGGCCGTCGACAACGTCCTCGTGTACTCGCCCGTCGGCGCAGTCGTTCCATCGGGCGTAAGCATGCCGCGCTGGGGCTGGGACGGGCTCGAGAGCTAGTCGACTGAGGGGGCCGCGACCGAGGCCACGGCCCCTCAGTTCTCAGCGGTTAGGCGGCCAGGTCGAACGCCGGCTCGGCGACTTCCTGGGGCTGATCGAGCTCGTCACGCCGGATGAGCGTGAGGGCGGCGACGATCCCGATACCCGCGACGATCGCGCCGGCGACGAACGCGTCGGTGAACCCGTCGACCAACGCGCTGGGCACCGCCGTTCCGGCCGACACTGCATCGCTCGGTTCGCGAGGTCGCGATGGTCGAGAGCGCCGCGATCCCGAGCGCACCGCCGATCTGCTGCGACGTGTTGATCAGGCCGGAGGCCAGTCCAGCCTCGGCGGGCTCGACGCCCGCGAGCGCCGCGATCGTGATCGGCACGAACGAGAAGCCGATCCCGACTCCGATGAGCAGGAATCCCGGCAGGAGGTCGGTCACGTAGGAGCCGCCCACCGAGACCTGCGTGAAGAAGATCAGGCCTGCCGTGAGGAAGGTCATCCCGGAGACGAGCACCGGCTTCACGCCGACGCGCGTCACGAGCTGGGCCGCGACGCCCGACCAGATGATCGCCGTCCCGGCGACCGCGAGGTAGGCGACGCCGGTCTCCATCGCGGAGTAGCCGAGCACCTGCTGCATGTAGAGCGTCAGCATCAGGAACATCGAGAACATCGCCGTGCCCATGATGAATCCGGCCACGTTCGCGCCCGCCACGGTCTTGGTACGGAGCAGCCCGAAGCGCATAAGTGGCTCCGGATGCCGGAGCTCCCAGCCGACGAAGCCGGCGAGGAGGGCCAGGGAGACGACGGCGAACCCGATCGTCGTGCCGGCGAGCCAGCCGTCCTGCCCGGCCTGCGTGATCGCGTAGACGAGGGAGGAGAGGCCCGTGGTGACGAGCACCGCTCCCGGCAGGTCGAAGGTCTTCACGCTGGAATCGCGGCTCTCGTCGAGCAGGATCGGCGCGAGAACGATCGCGAGTACCCCGACGGGGACGTTGACGAAGAAGATCCACTCCCAGCTGAGGGCGTCCGTGAGGATCCCGCCCATCAGAACTCCCGCGGCAGCCCCGAAGCCGCCCACTGCGCCCCAGACGCCGAGCGCGATGTTGCGCTCCCGGCCTTCATGGAACGTCGTGGAGAGGATCGAGAGTGCTGCAGGGGTGATGATCGCCGCGCCGAGCCCCTGGAAGGCGCGAGCCGTGATGAGCGACGCCTCCGACCAGGCGAGGCCGGCGAAGAGCGAAGAGAGGGTGAAGACGACGAGACCGCCCAGGAAGATCCGCCTGCGCCCGAGAAGGTCAGCCGACCGGCCTCCGAGGAGCAGGAATCCTCCGAAGAAGAGCGCGTACGCGCTGATCACCCACTGCAGGTTCTCCTGCGAGAACCCGAGATCGACCTGGATCGACGGCAGCGCGACATTCACGATGGCGATGTCCAGGACGACCATGAACTGGACGACGCTGAGGAGCGCCAGTGCCAGCCACTTCCGTTTTGCCGTTGCGGTCATGTTCGTCCGATTCCTTTCGATTCCGTAGAGATTGCTAGCAACCTAGCAGTACTAACTTGCAGATTGCAAGTGCTTACTTAACAACAGCAAGCACATTCGCTAGAATGGCGCCGATGACCAAGCGCTACGACGAGTACTGCCCCGTGGCCCACGCGCTCGGCCTGGTCGGCGAGCGATGGGCGCTGCTCGTGGTGCTCGAGCTCATGCGCGGGCCCAAAGCGCTATACGGATCTCGCCGAGAACCTGCGCGGGATCGGGACGAACATCCTCGCCTCGCGGCTCCGCGACCTGGAAGCCGGGGGCGTCGTGGCGAAGCGGACCCTTCCGCCGCCCGCAGCCTCGAAGGTGTACGAGCTCACCGACTACGGGCGCGAACTGCGCCCGGTCATCCGCGAGCTCGCGCTCTGGGGCGCCCGCACGCTCGGCCCACCGACGCACGAGGACGAGCTCTTCCCGGGCTGGCTGGCGAATGCACTCGACACCGTGCTCGCGCCGCGCGCGCCCCTCGGTCGATTCGAGTTCCGGGTGGGGGAGGAGGTTTCGTCGCTCGTCGACGGGGAGGTGCTCGACGGACCTGTCGAGAATCCCGACGTCGTCGTCGAAGGCGACCCCGAGGGCGTGTACTACATGTTCATCCAGCGGCGCCTCGACTGCGTCCGCGTCGAGGGCGATCGAGGCCTGCTCGAGGAGCTGATCGCGGCCGCTCCCGCGCCGGTCGATCTGCCCGCCTCAGCCTGACGGACGACCTCCCCACTCGCTCGTCGCCGAGCTAACAACGGCTTGGCCTGGAGGTTCCGTGAATACCACTCCTTAACGGCACATTCACCACACGAAATCGGTATATCGTCCGCGCGGCTGCGAACCTTCGACGATGGGAGACCCGGACCATGTCCGCTGAGCTGATCGTACGATCTCATGCTCGAGGTGGAAGGCGTTTACCGCTCGATGCCGGTACGGACCAAGCTCGACTCCGAGCTGCGCGTCGGGGAGACCTTTGAGCTTCGCGGACGTCGCTGGGTGGTCTCGAGGGTCGACCGGGTGGACCGCGACGACCTCGACCTCCGCGTCGTCGCAAGGCAGGCTCAGGACGCCGGGGTCGCCGCTTAACATCCGGCCACGGGCGGCCGCCCGGCGGGAAGGCCTAACATCAGTCCGATGACGAAGGCTGCTCGTCACAGCTCCGGCGATCTCGTGCGCGCGATGCTCGCGGCGCAGCGAAGCGCGATCCTCGAGAACGAAGAGCCGGCGCGCCTCGGCCGCGATGCCGAAAGCGTCCATCACGATGCGCGTTGCCACTCGGCGTGCTCGCGCTTTGCTGCGAACGGCGAGCGGCGTCATCGAGCCGGAACGGGAGGAGAAGCTTCGGCGCGGAGCTTGCGTGGCTCGGCGGTGTGCTCGGGGGCGTCCGCGACCTCGACGTGCTCATCGCGCATCTTCAGGCGGAGGCCGACACTCTCGAGCCGACCGAGCGAGCCGCGCTGAAGCCGCTCTTCGGCCGCGCTGGCGGCCGAGCGCCGCAAGGCGCGCACCACTCTCGTGCGCGCTCTCAAGGGCGCGCGCTACCGCCGGCTTCTCGACGAGCTCGCCGAAGCCGCAGTCGGCCAGCCCATGCCGAACGGCCGGGTCAAGCTCGACAAGCGCGCAGCAAAGGAATTCGAGCGGCTCGCCAAGTCGATGCATGCCCTGCCGAGCGAGCCGGCCGACGAGGAGCTCCATCGCATGCGCAAGCTGGGTAAGCGCGCTCGGTATGCGGCGGAGCTCGCCGAACCTCTTGCGCCCCGGAAGACCGCGAGATTCGTGGACCGCGCGAAAGCTTTTCAGGACGTGACCGGCGAACATCAGGACGCGGCGGTCGCAGAGGCAAAGCTGCGTGAGCTCGTCGCCGACGCAGGCGGCGAGGCGTCGTTCGCCGTCGGACAGCTCGCCGAGCGCGAGCGTGCGCGTCGAGCATCGGCTCGGGAGCGGCTGCCGACGGCGTGGAGGACCTCGAGCGCGCGGGGCAGCAGGTCTGGAGCTAGACGAGATCAGGGCGGCCGGCGGCGTGGTCCTGCGCGAGAGAGGCGTGCCGGAAGTGCTGCTCGTGCACCGGCCGCGGTACGACGACTGGAGCTTTCCGAAGGGAAAGGCTCACGAAGGGGAGAGCGACGAGGACTGCGCGCGCCGCGAGGTTGGCGAGGAGACCGGGCTCGAGTGCCTGCTCGGTCAGAGCCTGCCCACGGTCTCCTACGAGTCGAAGGGCCGGCCCAAGCGGGTGAGCTACTGGCTGATGGAGCCGCGCGGAGGTGAGTTCACTCCGCAGCGCGAGGTCGACCGGATCGAGTGGCTCGGCCTGAACGAGGCGGAGGAGAGGCTCACGTACGACCACGACCGCGATCTACTCGCCGCGGTCAAGGAGCTCCTGTGAAGGCGGTCATCCTCCTCCGCCACGCGAGCGCAGGCGACCGCGAGCACTGGAGCGGGGACGACCGCGAGCGTCCGCTTGACGAACGAGGGGTGGCGCCAGGCCGAGGAGCTCGTCACTTCACTGGCCGCCTACGAGCTCGAGCAGCATCCTCTCGAGCCCCTCCGTGCGCTGCGTCCAGACCGTGGAGCCGCTGGCGCACAAGCTGGGAATCGAGATCGAGGAGCGTGACGAGCTCGCCGAGGGAGCCACGCGAGAGGAGGCGCTCGCGCTCGTCGACGAGCTGAGCGTCCACGGTGCCGTCCTGTGCACGCACGGCGACGTCGTGATGGAGCTGCTCGGCGCGGGGCTCCGGAAGGGCGAGACCGCGATCCTGGAGCCGTGAGGCGCTAGGCCGCTGCGGCCGCTTCGTCGAGGACAGCCAGGACGGCGCCCTCGCGGAGGCCGGTGCGCGAGACGCGGAGCGGCACGTTCAGGCGGCACTGGACCGCCTCGAGGATCAGAGGCGCCCGCGACGAGCGTCCGCGCACGGCCGCGGTCGATCCCGTACTCCTTGGCGACGCGGGCCGAACGGCTCTCCCGGAGCATTGCGATGGCGGCTTCGAGCTCGGACGCGCCGAGCGTCCTCGCCGACCAGCTTTCGCAGCGCACGCGCCGTTCCTCCGGCGGCGAGGCCGACCTTCGGCAGGGGCGGAGTCAGCGACGAGAACTCCCGCTCGACGGTCAGTCGGGCAAGCGACAGCGCTTGCGGGCTCGGCGGATCCTGGTCGAGGTAGCGCCCGGTCAGGCGGAGGGCGCCCACGTCGACCGAGCGCACCCAGGCCGGCTCCCCGCTGCGGCTTCCGACGACGATCTCGGTCGAGCCGCCGCCGACGTCGCAGACGGCGACGCTCTCCCCTTCGAGCTCCATGCCGTGGATCGCGCCGCTGAATGCGAGCCGCCCCTCCTCGTCGGGGCTCAGGACCCGTACGGGGGCCCCGGATGCCTCGTGCAGCGCGCGGACGAGGTCCTCGCCGTTCGCGCTCTGGCGGCCCGGTGCCGTCACCACCGTCTCGAGGTGCGCGGCGCCGGCCTTCCGTGCGATGCGGGCGAGCGATCCGACCAGGGATGCGGCCTCGGCGATCTTTTCCTCGGATAGGCGGCCGAGCCGCTCGACCTCGGCTCCGAGCCCGAGCGCGGCCTTCTCCTGGCGAAGGGGCTGGATCCGTCCGTCGTCACGACGGGCGAGCAGGAGCCGCACCGTGTGCGAGCCGACATCGATGACGCAAACATCCATTACGTAATTCTCCGTACCACATCGGTCGTTATGGGAAAACAGCTGAGTCGGAATGCTGAAAAACTTTCAGCGTGTCCGGCGAAGCGCCGCGGCCCGTCGGCGCGCGCGGGGCCGGGCGCTCTTCATCAGGACAGCGTGGGTGCCGCGCGCCGGCTCGTCCTTCTTCGGCTGCAGGCGCTTCCACTGCCCGTCGCCGCGGAGCTCCCACGCGGACGAGTTGTCCGCGAGCACGACGTCGAAGAACGAACGCAAGCGCTGCTGAAGCTCCGGATCCTCGACAGGCGCGATGATCTCGAGGCGATGGTCGAGGTTTCGGGGCATGAGGTCGGGGCTGCCCATGAAGTACGACACCTTCTTGCCGGCCTGGAAGATGAAGAGTCGGCTGTGCTCGAGGAAGCGGCCGACGATCGAGCGCACCGAGATCGTCTCGCTGAGGCCGGGCACTCCAGGCCGGAGAGAGCAGATGCTGCGAACGACGAGGTCGATCTTGGCTCCTTCCTGTGATGCCCGGTAGAGCTCGGCGATGATCGCCTCGTCAGTGAGCGCATTGACCTTGATCCCGATCCACGCGGGCTTGCCGGCCGACGCTGCCTGGCCCACGGCCCGGATCTCCTCGATGAGCCGCTCACGGAGGTCGAAGGGCGCCACGAGGAGCTTCCGGAACTCCAGCGGCCGCCCGAAGCCGGTGATGTAGTTGAACAGGTCCGCGACGTCGGCCGCGATGTCGTCGTCAGCCGTGAAGAGCCCGAAGTCCTCGTAGATGCGGGCGTTGCGGGCGTGGTAGTTCCCGGTGCCGATGTGCACGTAGCGCCGGAAACCGTCGGCATCCCGGCGCACGACGAGGGTCATCTTCGCGTGCACCTTCACGTTGGGGAAGCCGTAGACGACGTGGACGCCGGCGTGCTCGAGTGCACGCGACCACTCGATGTTTCGCGACTCGTCGAAGCGCGCGGTCAGCTCGACGAGGCAGACGCTCTGCTTGCCGGCCTCGGCCGCGCGGATGAGGGCGGGCACGAGCGGCGACTCGTCGCTCGTCCGGTAGACGGTCGTCTTCAGCGCTGTTACCGCCGGGTCGTGTGACGCCGCTTCGAGGAACGCTTCGAAGGTCGTCTCGAAGGAGTCGTATGGATGGTGCACGAGCCGGTCGCCCGAGGCGACGGTCTGGAAGAGGTCGAAAGATTCCTGGGGGACGAACTCCGCCGGAGTGCGCGGCACCCACACTTCGTCCTTCAGGTCAGGCCTGTCGAGCGCCATCAGCTGGGAAAGGTCGGCGAGATCGAGAAGGCCCTGGATCCGGTAGACCTGGCCCACGCCCACGCCGAGGCCCGTCATGAGCCGGTCGAGCATGCGGTCGGACATCGACTCCGAGACCTCGAGGCGGACGACGTCGCCGAAGCGCCGCCGCCTGAGCTCCAGCTCGACTGCCTCGAGGAGGTCGTCGGCCTCGTCCGAAACGGAGAAATCGGCGTCGCGCGTGACCCTGAACGCTGCCGCTTCCGCGATCTCCATCTGCGGGAAGAGCCCGCTGAGGAAATGCGCGATCACCGCATCGAGAGGGACGAGGTACTCCCGCTTCCCGAGGAACACGAAGCGAGGAAGGCCTTCGGGAACCTTCACGCGTGCGAATCGCTCCTCGCCCGTTTCGGGGTCGCGCACGAACACACCGAGGCTCAGGGAAAGCCCCGAGATGTACGGGAACCGCTGGCCGGGGCCGAGCGCGAGGGGTGTGAGGACGGGGTAGACATCGCGGTCGAACCGCTGCGAGAGCTCTGCCCGCTCGGCCTCGTCGCACTCGGAGACGCGACGGATGTAGATGCCTTCGTCGTCCAGAGCCGGACGGAGCTCTCGGTTCCAGATGCGGGATTGCTCGGCGGTCAGCTCGAGCACCCGGTCGCGGATCTCCGACAGCGCCTCCGCCGGCACTCGCCCGTCCGGTGAGCGCACCCCGAAGCCCAACGCGGCCTGGCCCATGAGCCCGGCGACGCGCACCATGAAGAACTCGTCGAGGTTCGACGAGAAGATGGACGCGAACTTGAGGCGTTCGAGCAACGGTACGCCCTCGTCTGCCGCGAGCGCGAGCACGCGTGCGTTGAACTCGAGCCAGGAGAGCTCACGATTCAGGAGCCGCTCCGCCGCCTTGGACCGCACGCGGGTGGTAGCGCCCATCGAGCCCTTCTTTCTATACGTATCGCGGTCGAAAGGCAATAAAGATGACCGCTTTGGTGGCCGTTCGGAGTACAAGTGGTGAAACGAACGAGAACCGGCCCGCGCGGCGCTGCGCGGGCCGGTGGTCGGGTGGAGCCGTGGCCGCTCTCCTTGGCGTCGACTTCCTTTGTCCAGAATGCCGCTGCCCGGGACATGCATGGGCAACGGAGTGGTGAAAGTGCGGCTACGAGTGGGTTGCGTCGCCTCTCGAAACCGCTTGCCCGAATTGTCCTGCAGCAGATGACTGCAGCTCTCGGAGCTCGTCGGGGCTCGGACATGCGCTCGACGTGAACGCCGCCACGTCCCAGCCCGCAAGACGCGCGCCGGCTTCGTAGGCGCTCTCGCAGAAGGCGAGCAGCGTCCCCCGGGGATCGTCGGAGGCCCGAACTTCTTCGTAGGGAAGGATCGCCAGGGAGGACGAAGAGCCCGAGGGAACCCACGAGCCCACGGCGAGCGGCTGCTCTCGCAGCCCTGCTGGCTCCGGCGCGGTGTAGGAGTAATAGGCGGCGTCGGAGATGATGTTGTCGTCGCCCGGCCAGAAGCCGAACGAGATGACCTCGTGCGAGTAGGCCTCGCGTGTCACGCGGTCGTCGCTCGAGGTGCCGCTGGGCCGTCCGGAGAACCGTGTGACGGCGAGATCGAATCCGTGCCAGAAGAAATGCACCGGGCTCGTCTTGCCGTTGAACCAGCCGCTGAACTCTTCGAGAACGGTGTCCGACCAGTCGAGGATGTGGCCGAAGCGGCCGACTGCGTCGTGATCCCAGGCGGCGTGCTCGGTGTCCTCGGGGAACGGTGTGGTCATCGGGACACCGAAGGGCTTTTCGAGAATCTCGACATCGACTCCGAGGTCATGGAGCAGGCGATGAACCTCTGCATCGAAGGTGGCAACCGGAACGCCGCCGCCCAGCGAGAGCGATTCCGTACGGCCGTCGCCGCCTCGGACGACGAGCGCGTCGTCGAAGAAGTCGATCGCGAGCTCGAAAGTCGCGCCCTCATGGTGCAGGCGCCGAGTCGTCAGCCCGTGGACGTCGACGTAGAGCGGGACGTTCCACCAGTGGTTTCGCGGTGACGTCGTCGCGAGCCGCACCTTGCCGAGGATCTGGCAGTAGAGGTGAAGCGTGTCCTTGGTCGGGCGCCAGTCTGCGAGGTGGAGCTCGGGCAGGGACATGACTTGACGTTACCGCGGCGGTCAAATCCTCGGCACGTCGCCGGCTGCCGGAACGGACCGTTAAAACGCAGATCCGCGAACCCGAGGGCCCACGGATCTGACAAGACGAAGCTATTGCTTCTGGGCACGCCTGTCAAGCGTGTTCGAGGATTCCTTGGTTCGGCGCTGCCCGGGCGGCCTGATCTAGGAGGCCGGCTCTCCCTTGATGACGCCGAAGACAGCTCCCTGGGGATCCTGGAGGACCGCGAAGCGGCCGACGGTCGGGACGTCCATCGGCTCGACGATGGCGTTGGCGCCGAGCTCCTTCGCCTTGGCGCAAGTGGCATCCGTGTCCTCGACTCCGACGTACGGCGTCCACATGGCCGGGATGTTCTCGTCCTGGTTCTGCATCAGCCCGGCGTGGCCCTGGCCGGTGCCGCCGACGCGGTCGAAGATCCGGTAGCCGCCGAAGTCCGAGCCCATGTCCGCGGTCGTCCAACCGAAGACCTCCTCGTAGAAGCGCTGCGCGCCATCGGCGTCGGTCGTGCCGAGCTCGTCCCAGACGAAGACTCCCTCGGAGCCGCCGCCCTCGCTGAAGCGTTGGTAGATGCCCAGGAAGGCGCCCTGCGGGTCGGCGATGATCCCCATCCGGCCGACGTCCTCCATGTCGAATGGCCCGGCGAGGACCTTCCCGCCCGCGGCCTTCGCCTTCTCGGCCGTCTCGTCCACGTTCTCGACGAGCACGTGCCCGAGCCAGTGCGGCGGAGGGGCGCCCTCCATCGCCTTGCTGAAGCCGCCGTGGGTCGTCCCACCGACCGAGATCATCTCGTAGTCGATCTCGCCGGGCCCGAAGACCTCGGTGCCCCAGCCGAAGAGCTGGCCGTAGAAATCCTTTGCCTTCGCAGGATCGCCGGACACCTGCTCGTGCCACACAAACGTCCCGATCTTGGTCTCGACGGTGCTCATCCCGACCTCCTCTACTCGCTTCCAGACGAGGCTACCACCGGTCGCGCGGACTAGCCCCTGAGCCGCAAGCCGACAACGGCGAGCAGGTAGCTCAGGCCTCCGATCGCGCCGAGCCACGAGTACGGAGTGCCGTCTTGGCCGCGCGCGACCTCGACGATGAAGGCAACGATGATCGCGGTCAGGACGACCATTCCGGCGAGTGCGGTCGCGTGGATGTCGATCTGGCGGAAGCGCTCGTCCCGGCCGTCGCCGCGCAGGCCGCGGACGGTCTCGCTGCGGCCGCCGAAGAGGATGAGGGCGCCGAACACGGTCATGATCGCGAGCGACTGAAGCCCTGTGCTCAGGTCCCCGCCGATCCACATCGCGGCGAGCATCACGAAGCCGAGCGCGACCGAGAAGAGGGGCAGGAACCACTTCGACCTAGTCATTTGCATCTCCATCGAACATCGCCTCCACGTTCGTCTGGAAGAACCGCGCGAGCGAAAGAGCGAGTGGGAGGGAGGGCGTGTAGCGCTCCTGTTCGATCGAGTTGATCGTCTGTCGCGACACGTCGAGCGCCGCGGCGAGCTCGCCCTGGGAGAGACCCTGCGCAGTCCGCAGCTCCCGCACCTGGTTCTTCATCTGGCTGCCTGTCATGTCAAGCACGCTTGACACACTAGCCACGGTCGCCAGTGATGTCAAGCTTGCTTTACAGAAGCGCTAGTCGCGCGGAGAGACGCGGCTCGGGAACTCGAATTCCCGTACCGAGCATTCGGGGCAGTAGCTGACCGCCTCGTCGAAGCTGTCCTGCTCGGGATCGAAGCTGAGAAGCGTTCGCCAGCCCGGCTCGAAGCGGTCGGTCTCGGCGCCACACTCGATGCACCGCAGCACGAGGTCGAGGCTAACCAGTTCAGGGGGCCGCACACAAACGCGGTTTTCGCTGCGAGCGGGAAATTCCGTTCGCGGGCCGTCCTTGAACCATCCCTTAAAACGCCAGATCCGCGAACCCGAGGGCCCACGGATCTGACGGGAGGGAACTTACTGGCTCGCCGGCCGGCGTGTCAAGGGACCGGCGAAGAAAATTCCCTACGAGCTCGAGCGCACCACTCCCGGGCGGGTCAGCGCCCAGATCACCCAGCAGTCGAGGGCGATCATGATGAGCGACCAGAGCGGGTAGTACGGGATGAAGAAGAAGTTCGCCAGTGCGCTCAGCATCGCGAGCGTGAGCGCGACAACCGCGGCCCACGTCCTGCCCGCGAAGAGCGACCAGCCGGCGATCATCATTCCGATCCCGAGCAGCAGGTGGATCCATCCCCAGGCGGTGACGTCGAGGTCGAACGTGTAGTTCTGCGTCACGAGGAAGAAGTCGTCGTTGAAGATCGCGACGAGCCCGTCGATCGCCTGGAACATGCCGATGAGGATCAGCATCGTTCCCGCGAACGTGATGCCTCCGACTACCCAGCCGGAGACCGTCGGTTCCCGTGACGTTTCGTACTGCGACATCGCTTGGCTCCTTTCGTCGCCCCGTAGTACGAGCGGAGCCGGCTATCTCCTGCGCGAGGACACCTCCCAGACGACCGCGTTCAGCTCCGCGGCCCACACGACTCCTCGGCCGACGAGGAAGAGGTAGAAGAGCGCGGTTGTCGCGAGCCCGAGCACGCCGTAGAGGTCGGAGGCGTTCGCGAGCTTGTTCTCGAGGAAGTAGGTCGTGAAGACGTGCAGCGCCTCGACGCCGAGCCCGAGAAGAACGGCGCCGGGAAGGAACGCGGTCCATGGGACGTCCTTCGAGGGAAGGTGCGTGGAGACCCATACCCAGACGACGCCGAACCCAGCTCCCACGGCAAGCGTCGCCAGGAGGCCGGCCGGGTTCGCAGCGTGGGCGCGCACCCAGCCTGCTGCTCCGGTGACGACGAGGAGCACGATCGGTGCGGCAACGACGAATCCCACCGACCGAAGAAGATTCCGGAGTGGGGGAGGCGCAATCCGCCACGCTGCAGCGTGAACGAGGTGGAGCGCGCGCAGCAGGCCGTAGCTGAACCACAGAAACAGAACGAGGCCGGTGAGGACGAGCCACCAGCGCGCCGACTCGGACTCCTCGGCGGCATTCGCGATCGTCGCCGCGAGCGCAGTCGTCATTCCCGCGTCGTGGGAATCGCCGGCAACGTCTGCCCCCGAGGCCGAGGCGAGGCCCAGTCCCCCAGCGAGGAGGACCGTGATCGAGAGCACCCAGAAGAAGAAGCGGTAGGCGAGCCCCCCGCCGAGCACACCCCCTGCGATCTCCTTGTCGCGCCGGATCCACGAGAAGCAGATCTCGATCGACGCGTGCTTCGGGCGCTCTGCCTCGAGCCTGGTCCGCAGCGCAAGGACACGGTCGCGCACCGTTCGCTTCGGCGCTCTTTCCCGGAGAGGGTCTTCGGTCGTCGGCAGGAACTCGCCTCCTTTCGAGGAAACCTAATCAGCTATGGCCTCGATCGGCCCTGCTCTCGACGTCCCGGAAGGGCGGCCGAACCGCCGCTTCATCGCCGTTGCCACGCTTGTGGCAGTGGCGGTCATCCTGTCCGTCTCCGCGCTCCTCATCGGCGTCTGGCTCGTGCGCGAGACGGTCGTCTGGCTCGTCGCCGCCGGCTTCCTGGCCTTCTCGATCGAGCCGCTCATCAGGATCTTCACGCGCAGAGGCCTCGGCCGGGGCTGGTCGACGGGGCTCGCCTTCCTCGTCATAGCCGGCGTCATCCTCTTCTTTGCGATCGCGCTCATTCCGTCGATCGTCGACGCGCCCAGGGCTTGAAGGCGGCCATTCCCGGCTACGTCGACCAGCTGCAGGCGACGAGCGCCTCCGATTCTTTGAACGCCGACCAGGCGATCCAGACCGCGGGTAATACCGCGGAGGGCGCGTCGAAGTTCTTCGAGCGGAGCGGAAAGGTTCTGGACCTCGTCGGCGGGCTCGCGAGCGCGGGCTTCGCCGTCTTCATGATCTTCACCTTCACGCTCTATTTCCTCGTATACGGCCGCGACCTGGTCAGGATCGGGGCCGACCTCATGCCGGAGGCATATCGGTCGCCCTTCTTGGCCGCCGCGCGCGACATCTACCAGCTGAACAAGGGGTACTGGTACGGGAAGTTCCTCATCGGGGTCATCGCCGGCCTCACGACGTTCGTGACGATGAAGCTGCTCGGGTTGCCGTATGCCGCCCCGCTCGCCCTCTTCGTCGGCATCACCGATCTGATCCCCAACATCGGCGCCACGCTCGGCACGATCCCCGTGGTGATCGTCGGGCTGCTGGAAGAGCCGTGGAAGGGCGTGGTCGCGGGTGTCGTGCTGATCCTGTACCAGCAGGTCGAGAACAACCTGATCACGCCGAGGATCTTCAAGGAGACCGTCGAGATCCATCCGTTCGTCTCGGTCGTCGCCGTGATCGTCTTCACGTCGCTCTTCGGCATCGTCGGTGCGCTGATCGCCGTGCCGGTGACCAAGGCGATCGAGATTCTGTTCGGCGTTCTGCGCGCCGGGCGCGCTCCTACGCTCGAGCCTCCGCTGCCCCCCGAGCCTGGCGACCAAACCGTCCCTTAAAACGCCAGATCCGCGAACCCGAGGGCCCACGGATCTGACGGGGAGGACTCTAGTCGGTCTGCCGCGCGGATGTCAAGGAAGAGAGTCACCCGGGTGAACGGCGGCGCCGGGCGAGGTTGACAGCCGAGCCCAAACGCAGAATTTTCCCTGGCACAAAACCTCTACCGCTAAAGGAGAGATAGATGGCGACGCAAGCTCAGGACGACCGCCCGGCCACGCGTGAGCTCCCGAGCGGGTGGTACGCGTTCGCCGGCGCGCTTCTCGTCATCGTCGGCTCGCTGAACATCCTGCAGGGCTTCATCGCGCTCCTGAAGGACGACTACTTCGCGGTGACGAAGGGCGGACTGCTCTTCGCCGACTTCTCGTCGTGGGGCGCGTTCTTCCTCATCCTCGGAATCGTCGAGCTCCTCGTCGGGCTCGGGATCTTCGCGCTGAAGACGTGGGCGCGGGCCCTCGGCGTTCTTCATGCTCATGCTGAACACGATCGTGCAGTTCGCGTTCATCGCGGCGTTCCCGATCTGGACACTCGCCGCGATCATCATCAACATCGCCGCGATCTGCGCGCTCATGCGCCCGCTCGAGGACTACACGCCCCGCCGGGGCTACATCGAATAGCCGGGTCGAGAAAGGAACCGCATGGAAACGACCGCACGCCACAGTCCCACACCGAGCCCGCTCGCCCTCCTGCTCGTACGCTGGGTCGCTCTCGCCGCCGCGTTCGCCTTCACGGCGTGGATCCTGAACGGCGTCGACATCACGGGCGGCTTCTGGGCCTACGTCTGGGTGGCGCTCATCTTCGGAGTCGTGAACGCCATCATCGGGACGATCCTCCGAATCCTCACGCTGCCCTTCAACCTGATCACGTTGGGGCTCATCTCGCTCCTCATCACGGCCGTGCTGCTCTCGATCACGGACGCGCTGACGGATCATCTGACGATCGACGACTTCTTCTGGACGACGATCTGGGCGGCAATCATCCTCGCCATCGCGGCGGTAGTGGTCGAGCTGATCCTGCAGGTGATCTTCTGGAGGGAGCCTGTCGTCGCGGCGTAGCCGCGGTCAGAGCTCGAGGGTCCCGCCGACCGGGAGGACGCGGATGTCAACCTCCGGCGCGAGCTCGGCCGCCGCTTTCTCGAACTCCGCGACCGGGGCTCGGAGGAAGTCGCGCGCCGACTTCCGCGCCGTCATCGGGTAGTAGCGTGCCCCAGTGGATCGGCACGGCGACGCGCGGCCGGATGAGCGCGAGCGCCTCGGCTGCCTTCCGCGGGTCGAGGTGGCCGCTGCCCAGCGACGGGCCCCAGCCCCAGATCGGGATGAGCGCCACGTCGGTCTCGGGCGCCGCGTCCGCAAGCTCGGGGAAGAGGTCCGTGTCGCCCAGGAAGTAGATGCGCCTGGAGCCGCTGACGACGTAGCCGAGCGCCTCCGTCTTCCTGCCGAAGAGCGGCTGGAGTCGTGCTTCGCGGGCACGGCCTTCACCGTCACGGGGCCGACCTCGACCACCTCGTCGACCCCCAGCTCTTCGACCGGCGCCTGGACGCGGCGGCGCAGGAGCGCGCCGGCGCCGCGAGGGACGACGACAGTCTTCGGGCCCGCGCAGGCGGCGGAGGGAGCCGAGGTCGAGGTGGTCGTAGTGGATGTGGGAGATGAGCACCGCGTCGAGGTCCTCGAGAGCTGCCGAGGTCGAGCGGCTCGGAGCGGCGGAGCATGACGACGCGCTCGCGGAGCAGCGGGTCGGTGAGGAGGCGGACGCCGTCCAGCTCGACGAGAACCGTCGAGTGTCCGATCCAGCGAAGGCTGTCGCCCACTAGGGCCTCCGCACGAACAGGCCGCTGACCGCGTCGCGCACCTGTTTCGAAGACGGGAACCGGAGGCTCCGGCGGGCCGTATGCGCTCTGGGCCCATGCGTACGCGATCTCGGCTCCCAGCAGGAGTACGAGCGCCTGCAGGTACACGACGAGGAGAAGCGCGAAGACGGAGCCGAGCGCGCCGTAGAGAAGGTCGTACCGTGCCACGGAGGTCAGGTAGTAGCTGAAGCCCACGCGGATCGCCTCCGACGCGACCGCCGCCACGAGCGCGCCGGCCGCGAGGTCGCGGAAGCGCAGCTTCTTCCTCGGCACGAGCCGGTAGAGGAGGAGGAGCAGGCCGAAGGTGAGGAGCGGAGGGCCGAGCAGCGCGAGGACGCTGCCACGGCCGAGCCCGGCGGCGCCGAGACTGCCTGCGACGGTCTCGCTCCAGCGCTCGATCGCGTTGATCGCGATCGAAAGGGCCAGGAACCCGATGAAGAGCAAGGCGATCGCGAGGACGAGCAGGAAATCGACGAGCTTCGAATGGAAGAACGGCCGTCCCTCTCCCTCGTCGAAGGCGGCCGTCAGACCCACTCTGACCGAGCTCATCATCCCGCTCGCAGACCAGAGGAGCGCGAGGATGCTGAGGAGGCCGATGACACTGAACGGCGTCGGGAGCGCCGCCAGCACGCGCTCGATGTCGACGCCCGCATCGGAGGAGAGCGGAAAGCGGTCGACGAGCTGCTCGGTCACGTCCTGCCGCCGCTGGTCGTCCCTGAGGAGGAGGCCGAAGATCGTCCCCAGGAAGACGAAGAGCGGCACGATCGCGAAGAGGACGTGGTACGAGATCGCGGCCGCGATCTGCGGGTTGCGATGAGCGGTGTAGCGGGTGATCGCGGTCGTCACCGTCCACACGATCCGGCCGACGGCCGTTCTCTTGACGGCGTCCGGGTCGCCGGCAGCCGGAACCGTCGGCACGCCCACGGTCGCGCTCCTAGTCGCCCGGCTCGTCCGCCGGGTTGACGCTCACGATCTCCACGCCGAGGTCGTGGAGGAAGCTGAGCGCGCCACGCAGCTGCGCCTGGTCGACGAGCTCGCCGGTGAGGACGCACTCGCCGCCGTCGAGCGCGACCGACATGTCCTCGAGCGGCCCAACGAGCGGCCGCACGATCTCACCTCGGACGACGATCCGATAGACAGCGGCCTGCCGGCCGCTACGGGCCGCGAAGCGTTGCTGCATCCGGGCCCGAGTGTCCTCCGAAGCAGGGGAGAACGCCTCCCCTGGAGCCTCCGTTCACCCGGGTGAACGCGGAGGAGTTGCCCCGGCTAAGCCGCTCGGTCGAGCTTTGCCTGCGGCGAAGAGCCACTCGCGTATGTCGATTCCAGAGGCGGCGAGCTCCCCGAGCTCGTGCAGAAAGCTCAGCCAGCGGAGGTCGAGAGCCGGGCCGTCCGGCTGAGACGCCCAGTCCGGAGCCCGACCTCAGGCAGAAGGCGAGCGTCAGGAGGCGGGCGACGAGGTCGTCGGCGGCTTCCTGGAGAGTCCGTCCCTCGCCATACGCATGGCAGCCGAGGGAGAGGCGGCAGGAGCCACCGCGTTCATGCAACGCAAGCTCGGGTGTCCAGTGGTCGTCCATGACGCAGATCGTGACCTGGGCGTCGGTCTGCAAGACATCGGCAAATCACGCGCCCGGCGGGTGGCTCACCTGGGTGAACTGCTGCCTCGGGTGAGGACTCAGGAGCCCGCGGCCGCGATCCTTCGCGGACCTACGACGTTGACTCGGGAGGATCTCGTGACCCAAGAGGCCGATAGAGCACGAACGGTGTTGCCCGTCCCCGATCCGCCCCACGGCGAGATCACGGCGACGGACGCCAAGGATCCGGAGGCGAAGTTTCCGCCGATCGAGCCCCTGCGCCCGCCGGACGGAGCGCCCAACGTGCTGATCGTCCTCCTTGACGACGTGGGCTTTGCCGCTTCGAGCGCCTTCGGCGGCCCGTGCTCGACGCCGACCGCGGAGCGGCTCGCAGCCGGCGGGCTCAAGTTCAACCGCTTCCACACCACCGCGCTCTGCTCGCCGACACGCCAGGCCTTGCTGACCGGCCGCAATCATCACACGGCGGGCATGGGCGGCATCACCGAGATCGCGACCTCCGCCCCCGGGTACAACTCCATCCGGCCGAAGTCGTGCGCTCCGCTCGCCGAGGTGCTGAAGCTGAACGGATACTCGACCGCGCAGTTCGGCAAATGCCACGAGGTCCCGGTGTGGGAGACGAGCCCGCTCGGTCCGTTCGATGCCTGGCCATCCGGCGGAGGTGGCTTCGAGCACTTCTACGGCTTCATCGCTGGCGAAACGAATCAGTACTACCCGGCTCTTTACGAGGGCACCATTCCCGTGGAGCCGGAGACGACTCCCGAGGAGGGGTACCACTTCACCGAGGACATGACCGACCGGACGATCGGCTGGATCCGCGAGCAAAAGGCGCTCATGCCCGACAAGCCCTTCTTCGCGTACTTCGCGCCGGGCGCGACCCACGCCCCTCACCACGTGCGCCCGGAATGGTCGGATAAGTACAAAGGGCAGTTCGACGACGGCTGGGACGCGCTCCGGGAGCGGACGTTTGCGCGCCAGAAGGAGCTCGGCGTCATTCCGCCCGAGGCCGAGCTCACCGAGCGCCCGGCTGAGATCCCGGCCTGGGACGACATGCCCGATGACCTGAAGCCGGTGCTCGCGCGGCAGATGGAGATCTACGCGGGCTTCCTCGAGCACACGGACCACCACGTCGGCCGTGTTCTGGATGCTCTCGAGGATCTCGGCGTCCTCGAGGACACACTCGTCTACTACATCATCGGCGACAACGGAGCCTCCGCCGAGGGCACGCCGCAGGGCACCTTCAACGAGCTCATGAGCCTCAACGGCGCGGCCGCGCTCGAGACGACCGAGTATATGGCGTCGCGCATCGACGACTTCGGCACACCGGACTCCTACAACCATTACGCGGTCGGCTGGGCGCACGCGATGGACACGCCCTACCAGTGGACCAAGCAGGTCGCCTCGCACTGGGGCGGCACGCGCAACGGCACGATCGTCCACTGGCCCAATGGAATCAAGGCCAAGGGCGAGGTGAGGCAGCAGTTCCACCACGTGATCGACATCGCCCCGACAGTGCTCGAGGCCGCCGGTCTGCCCGAGCCCTCGTCGGTCAACGGGATCGACCAGACGCCACTCGAAGGCGTGAGCATGGCCTATGCCTTCGACGACGCCTCGGCGGAGGAGCGCCATACGACGCAGTACTTCGAGATGTTCTGCAACCGCGGCATCTATCACGAAGGCTGGACGGCCGTGACGCGGCACTCGACGCCGTGGGTGGCCCAGGCCGAGCTGCCCGCGTTCGACGACGACGTCTGGGAGCTCTACGACACGAACACCGACTGGACGCAGGCGCGCGACCTCGCCGCCGAGCAGCCGGACAAGCTCGCCGAGCTGCAGAAGCTCTTCATCGCAGAGGCACGCAAGTACAACGTCTACCCGCTGGACGACCGGCGTGTGGAGCGCTTCAACTCCGATCTAGCCGGACGCCCCACGCTGGTCAAGGGCAACTCGCAGATCTTCTTCAGCGGCATGAGGCGCCTGAACGAGAACGTCGTGCTCAACATCAAGAACAAATCGCACGCTGTCACGGTCGAGATCGACGTGCCCAAGGAGGGGGCAGAGGGTGTGATGGTCGCGCAGGGCGGCGCCTTCGGCGGCTGGAGTGTCTATGCGAAGGGCGGCAAGCCCAAGTATTGCTACAACCTCTTCGGGCTCCAGCGCTTCACGATCGAGGGTGAGACCGCGATCCCGCCCGGCACGCACCAGGTGCGGATGGAGTTCACCTACGACGGCGGAGGGCTCGCCAAGGGCGGAGCCGTGAAGCTCTTCGTCGACGGCGATGAGGTCGGCCAAGGGCGGGTCGAGGGCACCGTGCCGATGCTCTTCTCCGGCGACGAGACCTTGGACCTCGCGTCCGACACGGCCTCTGCGGTGAGCGATGACTACACGCCCGAGGAGAGCACATTCACCGGCACGGTCAAGTGGGTGCAGATCGACATCGGCGAGTCCGCGGAGGATCTGGACCACCTGATCTCCCCGGAGGAGCGCCTGGCGATCGCCATGGCGAGGCAGTAGGCCGCCCGCGTCTCACCCGGGTGAATCGGGCCTGCGGGCGATGTTCTCGCCCTTGGCGTCCGCGATGCTCGACTCGAGCTGCGAAAGGAGAGGTACATGGCAATCGGACCCGTACAGCTTTTGGTGCTGGGGTTCAACGAACCGAACTTCCAGGGCGAGATCCTGGCCGAGCTCGACCGGCTGAAGGAGAACGACGTCGTCCGCGTGATCGACGGGATCGCGGTCTACAAGGACGCCGAAGGAGACGTGGCGGTGCTGAAGCGAACCGATCTGAGCGACGACGAGGCGGCCGAGTTCGGCGCTGTCATCGGCGCGCTGATCGGCCTCGGGGCCGGAGGGCTCGAAGGCGCCGAGGCCGGCGCCGAGGCAGGCGCAGAGGCGACTGCCGAGGGCGTCGACCTGTTCTCGGAGGAGGACGCGTGGGATGTCGTCGACGAGATCCCGAACGACTCGGCGGCAGCCGTGATCCTCCTGGAGCACCGCTGGGCCATCGACCTCCGCGACGCGACCGCGCGCGCCGGCGGATTCCCGATCTCGGACGGATTCATCCATCCACTCGACCTGGTAGCCGTCGGCCTGATGGCCGCGGAGGAAGCCGAGGCGCTCGCCGCCTCGCCCAGCTAACCGAACGAAGGAGGATTCCACATGATGGGAGGACGAAGAGTTGCGCGCCGGACGGCACGCCGGACCTCACGCCGCCAGATGGCCATGCAAGACTCCGGTGGCGGATACGACGAGCCGGCACCCGCTGCCGCGCCTGCCGCGCCTGCCGCGCCCGATTACGCGGAGGAGCTCCAGAAGCTCGCCGAGCTGAAGGCCGCGGGAGTTATCAACGACGAGGAGTTCGAGGCGAAGAAGAAGCAGATCCTCGGGATCTGAGATGTCACGTCGGCAGCACGCGAACGAGATCGCCTGCTGCGCGCCGTCGAGCGGCCGGAGGACGGAAGACCGGCCGCTCGAAGCCGCCGAAGGAGCTGACGGGAGCACAGCGGGAATGGTCTCGCTCCCCGGCGGGGCCTTTCTCATCGGCAGCGAGGACCGGTTCGCCTATCCGGCGGACGGCGAGGGCCCTGCCCGAGAGGTCGAGCTGAGCCCGTTCTGGATCGATCGATGCGCCGTCTCGAACCGGCAGTTCGACCGCTTCGTGACCGAGACCGGCTACATGACGGAGGCGGAGGAATTCGGTTGGTCGTTCGTCTTCGGGGGCCTGCTTCCCGACGACTTCCCACCGACGCGCGCAGTCGCGAGCGCCCCGTGGTGGCGACAGGTGGAGGGGGCGAGCTGGCGGCAGCCCGAGGGACCGCGGTCCGACCTCGAGTCGCGGCTCGAGCACCCGGTCGTCCACGTCTCGTGGGCGGATGCCCAGTCGTACTGCTCCTGGGCCGGCAAGCGGCTCCCGACCGAGGCGGAGTGGGAGTTCGCGGCGCGCGGCGGGCTCGAGGGCCGGGCTTTCCCGTGGGGTGACGAGCTCGAGCCCGCGGGCGACCACCGGATGAACGTCTGGCAGGGCTCCTTTCCGGATGCGAACTCAACGGCTGACGGTTTCCTGGGCACCTGCCCCGTCGATGCGTTCGAGCCGAACGCATTCGGCCTGCACAACGCGACGGGCAACGTCTGGGAATGGACCCGCGACTGGTTCCACGCCGACTTCAGGGCGCGCGACGAGGCGCCGCGACCCGGCGGGACCTCCCAACGGCACGCACAAGGTGCAAAAGGGCGGTTCGTATCTCTGCCACGAGTCGTACTGCCGCCGGTATCGCGTGGCCGCCCGACAGGGGAACACGCCGGACAGCTCGGCCGGAAACGTCGGCTTTCGGTGCGCCCGCGATGCTGACGGGACGCCCGCCCGCTGATCTGCGTCGTCTAGCCCGAAGCCTCCGGGCTAGGTGGCGAGCAGGGCCTTCTCGGCTTCGTACTCTTCGTCCGTCAGCGCGCCGCTCTCGTGGAGTGCAGCGAGGCGCTCCAGGCTCTCGACCCTGTCGTCGGCCGGACTCCCGCTGCCACCTCGCCGTCGCCAGTGGAAGTCGTAGTGGCCGACCTCGTTCGGGAAGTCCCTGACCGTCTGCCTCCGCAGGATCTCGAGCCCGACAAAGGCGAGGATGACGAGGATCACGACGGCCAGGAAGCGGCGCGGCGTCCCGGCCGGCCCCCAGGCGAGGAAGATAAGAAGGACGGCGGCAAGGGTTCCATGGACGATCAGCGCGTGGTCGCGGAAGACGGGCGCCAGCCATTTGCGGCCCGCCGTCGCGCGTTTTCCGGGGCCCGAGAACCAGATCGCGAGCAGCGTCACGAGCCCGACGAAGATCCCTGCCACCGCCGACTGCGCGAGCAGGGACGTGAGCACGTCCACGACGTCTTTCGCTGCCGGTCGCACGGACTCCGTCTGCGACGAGGTTGTCGATGATCGCATTGACCCGATGACCCTGAGGATGGCGAGGATGAGGAGCCCCATGATGGCCAGGCTCAAGGCGATGTTGCGAATGTCGGCCGCCGGCGCTTACCAGCCGCGAGTAGACCGCCCCGCCCACAGGGCGACCCAAGGACGAACGGCCAGAATGAGAGCGTCTTCAGCCACTTGACGATCTTTTGGGCTGTGCTCAGCTGATCGGACTTCAGAATCATGATCGGCTCGATCCGACCCTGGAGCGCTCCCGCCGCACCCTCGCCTGCGCCGATCGCCCCGGTCACGTCGGTAACGATCTGGTCGAGGTTCAGGACCACGTTGCCGTCGGTCAGCTGCAGGCGCTCGGTGTTCCCCTCGAGGAGGTCGACGAGCTGGGCGTTGACCGCCCGGTTCGCCGTGCGCCAGAGCTCCTGCACGCGCGGCCGGGCCAGAGCCCGAGCGACCGCGTCGTAAGCGACTCCGCGGAGCTGCGCGGAGATGCGGGCCTGCCAGCGGCTTGAGTTGCTCGGGCAGCGCCGCCTCGAGGCGCGCTTCTGCGTCGCTCGCCGCGTAGGCCTGGTCGACGATGATAGACGGAAAGCGACGTTGCGGACGTTTTCGCTCTGCAGGAGCTGGGAGCTCGTGTTCCGCCCAGACGTCCTCGTCGAGCGCGACGTCGCGAATCCAGACGCTCAAGCGTCGGAGATGAAGATGCAGAGGGCGCCCAGGACGATGAGCGCCAGCACTGCCACGCGCCGCCGGCGACTCCCCTTCTCGGTATTTGGCGGGGGCCTTGCTCTTGTCGCTCACGCAGGTGACCTTCGCGCAGGCGAGGCCGGGGAGCCTCACCCGCGCGGCCGGTTCACCCGGGTGAAACGGGTCTGCAGGTGGTGCTGCCTCGGGACGGTGACAGAATCTCGACGCCGGGCAGAGCGACCCCGCGATGCCCCTCGGAAAGGAGATGAGATGGTACTAGCGGACACGACGTTTCTCGACGTCTTCTGGTACTCGATCCTGTTCTTCTTCTGGATCATGGCGATCTGGATCTTCATCGCCCTGATCTCGGACATCATCAGCCGGGACGATCTGTCGGGCGGGAAGAAGGCGGTGTGGATCGTCTTCATGATCATCTTGCCGTTCATAGGCTGTCTGACGTACATCATCGCTCGTCCGAAGATGACGGCTCAGGACGTTCGCATGGCCACGCAGGCCGAGGCCGCGCAACGCGCCGCAGCCGGCGTCTCGAGTGCCGACGAGCTGAAGAAGCTCAGCGATCTCCGCAGCGCGGGCGTCATCAACGACGCGGAGTACGAGGACCTGAAGAAGAAGGCGCTGGCCTAGGCGCCAGTCGAGGCTGGGCGCGGGCGTCCTCGTGACGGCCGCGCCGCTGCCCGCAAGCGACAGAAAGGACATGCGATGAGCACGAGAGTCACCTCAGGCCCGACCGGTTGGGCGGTGTTCGCGGGGACGGTGCTCGCCATCGTCGGGGCGTTCAACGTCATCTACGGGCTCGCGGCGATCTTCCGCGACGAGGTCATCACGACGACCGGAAGCGCCGTGATCGTCTGGGACGTCACGAAGTGGGGCTGGATCCTCCTGATCTTCGGCATCTTCCAGCTCCTCGCCGGAATGGCGCTCTTCGCGGGCGCGAGCTGGGCACGTTGGTTCGCGGTCGTGCTGGCCGGCCTCAACGCGATCGGCAACGTCGGGTTCCTCACCGTGCAGCCGATCTGGACGACGCTGATCATCGCGCTCGACATCCTTGTCATCTACCAGCTGACGGCCCGTTGGGAGGCGGTCGACCCCCGCCTACTACGAGAGCTATGACGACGCGACGAGGGGCGCGAGCTCCGCGCGCGACCAGGCGACGCGCGCTCGCACCGGGCTCTAGCTTTTCCCCTGCAAAACACGGC
Source organism: uncultured Actinomycetes bacterium (assembly GCA_963766155.1). Classification (GTDB taxonomy): domain Bacteria; phylum Actinomycetota; class Thermoleophilia; order Gaiellales; family Gaiellaceae; genus DATEOR01. The sequence continues at coordinate 47,446 of CAVYAJ010000034.1, forward strand.
AACAAGGCTGTCGCCCTCCGTCGGCGTGCGCGGACATCGCGCATAGGACCAATTAGGTCAAATGTCCTGAATGCGCGCGCGCTAACATCTGCGCGAGGGGGCTGTTAGAGCGGGAGGGGAGCGTGGAGGCCGACGTGCAGCTAGCGCAACCGGCGCCGACGTGGCGGGCCAGGCGACACGCTGCTCCGATCGACGCTCGTCCGCCGCATGGCGGCGATCCTCCTTCTTGCCCTCGCCTACTACGGGGCCGCGAAGCTCGCCCAGAGCCTCCGCTACACGGCCTCGGTGAGCGCGGTCTGGCCGCCGGCCGGACTCGGGATCGCCGCGCTCTACCTCTGGGGCTTGCGGCTCTGGCCCGGGGTCTTCATCGCCGAGATCGTCGTCAACGCCCAGCTCGCTCACGGGCGAGCACGCCCTGCCGTTCTGGAGCGTCGTCGGCCAGCAGACCGGGAACATGCTCGAGATCATCGTCGGCGCGATCCTGCTGCGGCGGCTGATCGGGCCCAACGCTGCGCTCGACCGGGCGGACCAGATCATCGGCATGCTCGTCGCGCTCGTGACAGCCACCGCGATCAGCGCCGTCTGCGGAACGCTCTCGATGCTCGCGGGCGGCGTCATCGACTGGTCGGAGGCCGTCACGTTCTGCCGCACCTGGTGGCTGGGCGACACCGCGGGCGGGCTGATCGCGCTCCCGCTCATCCTCACTTGGGCCGGCGACCTCCGCGGCTCCTTCCGGCGCATGTGCACATGGGAGGGCGGGCTCCTCATCCTGACCGTGGTGGCTCTGAGCGTGCTCTCCGATCTCCGCCAACGAGCCGGTCACCTACCTCGTCTTCCCCGCGCTGATCTGGGCCGCACTGCGCTTCGGCCCCCCCGGGGCAACGCTCTCGGTCATGCTCGCGGCCGGGGCGGCCATCGCGTTCACGGCGAACGAGCTCGGCCCGTTCTTCAGGCAGCCGATCGACGACAAGGCGTTGAGCACGCAGCTCTACATCGCCGTCGCCGCGCTCACGACGCTGTTCGTCGGGGCGCTCGTCGGCGAGCGGCAGCGTTCGGTCACGGAGCTCAAGGAGGCGAAGCAGCGGGAGGGCGACCGGGCGGTCGCGGAGCGCCACCGCATCGCACGCGAACTCCACGATTCCGTCTCGCAGGCGCTGTTCTCGACCATTCTCCATACGCGCACCGCGGAGCGGGATCTCGAGAAAGAGGGGCTCGATCCCCAGGGGCCGGTCGCCCGCTCCCTGGGTGCGATCGCCGAGCTGACTGCAGGCGCGCAGCGAGAGATGCGCGTTCTTCTCTTCGAGCTCAACGGCTCCGCCGGCGACGAGGGGCTCGTGGCCGGCCTTGCCCGGCACGCCTCGACCGTGGGCACCCCTGAGGGGCTGACGGTCGCCGTGTACGGCCCAGAGCCGCGCCTGCCGCTCGCCGCGGCGACTGGAGGCCCAACTGCTCGCCATCGGCCGCGAGGCGATCGCCAACGTGGTCAAGCACTCGGCCGCCCGAAAGGCGTGGGTCCATGTGGACGCGCGCGACGGGTCAGTCTTGATGGAGATCGGAGACAACGGCGCCGGGTTCGACGCGCGCCTCGATCACCCCGGCCACTATGGGCTCCAGTCGATGCGCACCCGCGCCGCGGAGGCGGGCGCCTCGCTGACGATCCGAAGCGTGCCCGGCCGCGGCACCATCGTGCGCGTCCAGCTTCAGGATGCGAACGGAGGGAACGGCACTGGAGCCTGAGACCGTGATCCGCGTGCTCGTCGTTGACGACCACGAGGTCGTCCGCCGCGGGCTGCACGCCTTCCTCGACGGCGAGCCCGATCTCGAGGTGGTCGCCGACGTGGGCGGGGGAGAGGAGGCCCTCGAGGTCTGCGCGCGACTCGACTCCGAGGGGCGCGCTCCCGACGTCGTCCTCATGGACCTGCAGATGTCGCCCATGGACGGGATCGAGACCACGCGCCGGGTCAGGGACCGCTACCCCGGGGTCGAGGTCGTCGCCTTGACGTCGTTCGCCGAGAAGGAGCGAGTCCGTGCGGCGCTGGAGAGCGGGGCCTCCGGATATCTCCTGAAGGACTCGGAGGCCGCCGAAGTCGCGGCCGCCGTGCGCTCGGCGCACAGGGGCGAGATCCAGCTCGACCCCGCCGTGACGAGGCCGCTCATCACCGATCTGAGCTCTGGTGGAAACGACCTCCAGTCGCTGCTGACCAGCCGAGAGCTCGAGGTGCTCCGCCTGGTCGGCGCGGGCAAGGCGAACAAGGAGATCGCGGCCGAGCTCGTCATCAGCGAGCGCACGGCCCGAACGCACGTCTCGAACGTCCTGCGCAAGATCGGTGTGAGCTCGAGGACGCAGGCGGCCGTCCTCGCTGTCCGCGAGGGGTTGGTTGCGCCGCCGGAGCACGAAGGGGCCCGGCTCGCATGAGCCTGTGGCCCCTCCTCGGTGAAGGCGATCGGGGAGGTGGCGGCGTCGGCCTTCTCCTGGAGACGAAGCTGCGCGGCTTCTCGTCCGTCGCCGGAGATGATCGTGCGCCCCCGGCTGAGCGCTCGGCTCATCGGCTCGGACGCATCGCTCGTCCTCTTCGCTGCGCCGCCGGGGTTCGGGAAGACGACCCTGCTCGCCCAGTGGCGCGAGCTCGACGAGCGCCCGTTCGCCTGGTTCACCGCCGATTCCGCCGACAGCGACCCGGTCGCGCTCTGGACCGGGATCGTCGAGGCGATCCGCCGCGTCCGCCCGGATTTCGGGGACGCCGCGGAGGTCGCGCTGCAGGCTCGCCACGTCGACGTGCACGACGCGCTGATCCCGGTCGTCGTCCGGGAGCTCGAGTCGCTTCCGGGCGAGCTCGTCCTCGTCCTCGACGACTACCAGGCGGTCGACAACGCGGCCTGCCACGCCTCACTCGCCTACTTCATGGAGGCGAAGCCGAGGAACGTCCAGCTCGTGATCGCGAGCCGCGCCGACCCGCCGATCCCGGTCGCGAAGCTTCGCGCCGACGCGCGCCTGCTCGAGCTGCGCGCGCTCGACCTCTGTTTCACGAAGGACGAGGAGGCGGCCTTCCTGAACGAGCAGCTGGCGCTCGGCCTCGGTCCCGAGAGCCTCGAGGTCCTGCACGGGCGCACCGAGGGCTGGCCCGCCGGGGTCTACCTCGCGTCGCTCTCCCTGCGCCAGAGCACCGATCCGGACGGGTTCGTATCCGCGTTCGACGGCTCGAATCGCCACGTCGTCGACTACCTGACCGAGGTCGTACTCGGGTCGCTCGACGCGCGCCAGCGGGACTTCTTGCTCCAGACCTCGATCCTCGACTCGTTCTCGGCTCCGCTTTGCGACGCGGTGACCGGGCGGCGAGGCTCGGCGACGCGCCTGGCGGATCTCGAGCGCGCGAACCTCTTTCTGATTCCGCTCGACGACCGCCGGGAGCGGTACCGCTACCACCAGCTCTTCGCCGATCTGCTCCGCGCCCAGCTCGCGCAGCGCGAGCCCGGGCTCGTCCCCAAGCTCCACAAGCGCGCGTACGAGTGGCTCGCCGCAGAGGGAGAGACGGACGCGGCGATCCGTCACGCCCTCGCCGCCGGCGAGGGCGACGCAGCAGTAGGGCTCGTCGCCGGGCAGTGGCTTGCCGATCCCCACGCACATCTCGGCCGTGGGGACGAGACGGTTCGCCGCCTCGAGAGCTTCCCCGCCGAGGGGGTGGGGGAGGACTCGCGCCTCGTTCTCCTGCGGGGATGGGCGCAGGGGATGGCCGGCAAGCGGGCCGAGTCCGACGAGGCGCTGGCGATCGTGCGGGGCTCGGAGGATGAGCTCCCCGACGGAACGGCCGTCGGCGACGCAGCCACAATGGTGTACGCATGCTTTGCGTGGGGCGATGCCGCCGGTGCGCTCGCCGCCGCCGAGGCGGCCGCCGAGCTGGAGGACCGCCTACCGTCGTCCTGGCATCCGGTCCTGGCGCTGGCCCTCGGCCGGGCGCGTTATCTCGTCGGCGACCACGACGGGGCGGAGGCGCCCCTCGAGTCGGCGGTATCGTCCGGCCACCATGCCGAGCGCCGGCTGGTCGCGGCAACGGCACAGGCTCTACTTGCTCGCATTGCGCTTGCCCGCGACGACGTGGACCTTGCCGAGCAGAGGGCGCTTGCCGCGGTGGCGTCCCTGGAGCTCCAGGAACTCGCCGACCAGCCCGGGGCCGGGACGGCGTACGTGGCTCTCGGAGCGGTGGTCGCGCGGCGCGGTCGCACGGAGGAGGCCGGAGACCTGCTCGTCCGCGGCCTCGCCCGCCTACGGCGCCACGGTGACGTCCTCGCGATCGCCGATGCGCTGCTTGTCTTTGCGCCCGTGCGGCGAGCCCTTGTCTCCCTCACGTCGGCGCGGAGCCTTGTCGAGGAGGCAAGGCTCCTCCTCGCGGAGTGCGCCGACCCCGGCGCCGTCGGCGTCGAGCTCGAGGAGGTCGCCCGCTCGCTGACCCCGGCTCATCGGCGGATCGACGGCGAGAGCGAGCTCACCGAGCGGGAGCTCGAGGTCCTCCGCTATCTCGCCGAGGGGATCCCGAAGCGCGACATCGGGACCGCGCTCTTCCTCTCCTACAACACGATTCACTCGCACACGAAGTCGATCTACCAGAAGCTTCGCGTCTCCTCGCGCGACGCTGCCGTGGCCCGGGCGCGCGAGCTCGGCGCGCTCTAGCTAGCTCACGAGCTTGCGCTCCATCGCGTAGATCGCGATGCGCCACATGATGAGCCCGAAGGCGACGAGGAACGCAACGTGGTAGAGGTCGACCCATCCCGCGAAGCCAAAGGCGGCGTCGCGCACGAGCTGGACGCAGTGGTAGAGCGGGTTGAGCTGGGCGAGGACCTGGGCCCACTCCGGGAGATTGTCGATTGGGAAGAACGTTCCGGCAACGAGGAAGAGCGGCGTGAGCACGGCGCTGATGATGTAGCTGAAGTTCTCTATGGACTTCGCAAAGCCCGCAGTCATGATCCCGAAGCAGGCCCAGCCGTAGCCTGCGAGGAAGCCGATGAACGGCACGGCGAGCATTCCCCACGCAGGCGGCAGCCCGAAGAACATCGAGACGATAAGTGGCACGCAGCCGTAGACCCCGGCACGGGCTGCGATCCATAACGCCTCGGCCGTGACGAGCTCCTCGGTATCCACGGGGGCCGCCAGGATCGCGTCATATGTATGTTGAAAGTTGTATTTGACGAACGTCCCGAACATGGCAGGGAAGGCGCTCGAGAAGAGGACGGCGGTGGCGACCGTGCCCGTCCCGACGAACTCGACGTAGTCATAGCCGCCGATCGTCGAGACGAGGGAGCCGAAGCCGAAGCCGAAGGCAAGCAGGTAGATCGTCGGCTCGACCGTCGAGGAGAAGGTGGCCGAGCGCCAGTACGACGAGAAGTTGACGATCTCCCGCACGAGCACGCCGGTCATGGCCGGGCGCTCGAGCCGGCCGATCCGCACCGCGCGGCCGGCACGCGTGGCCATCAGTCGATCTCCTCGCCGGTGAGAAGGACGAAGACGTCTTCGAGATTGGCCGGCCGCCGTTCGCCCTCGGGTGCATTCCCGTCCGCTCCGTCGACCCCGAGCACGGCGATGCTCGTCCCGGTACGCCGGGTGAGGAACCCGCCGGCGCGCGCCTTCGCCTCGGTGTCGGCGAGCTGCGACGGAGAGCCGTAGACCTCGACGGCGGTTCGGCCCGCGTGCTTCGCGATCAGGTCGGCCGGCTTCCCGGCGGCGATCCCCTCGCCGTGCGACATGATCATGACGGTGTCCGCGAGGCGCTCGGCTTCCTCGATGTAGTGCGTCGACATGAGGATGGTCGTCCCCTCTGCGCGGAGCGCGTCGATGAGCGCCCAGAGCTCTTGCCGCACCTGCGGATCGAGGCCGACGGTCGGCTCGTCGAGGAGGACGAGGCGCGGCCGGTGGACGAGGGCGCGTGCGATCAGGAGCCTGCGGCGCATCCCGCCGGAGAGCTTGTCCACGCGTGTGTCGCGCCGGTCGCCGAGGTTGGCCATCTCGAGCGCGGCCTCGATCGCCGGGCGCCGCTCGGCGCGTCCGATGCGGTACAGGTGGGTGAAGACGAGCAGGTTCTGCTCGACGGTCAGCGTCACGTCGAGGTTGTCGAGCTGGGGCGCGACGCCGCACTCGGCGCGCGCGGCCTTGGACTCCTCGGGCAGGTGGAAACCGAGGACCTCGAGCTCACCCTCGTCCGCGATCGCCTGCGCCGTCAGGAGGCGCATCGTCGTCGACTTGCCGGCGCCGTTGGGCCCGAGCAGGCCGACGCACGTGCCTTCGGGCACGTCGAGGTCGAGGCCGTTCACGGCCGTGATGGAGCCGTAGCGCTTCACTACGCCCCGCAATCGGATCGCCAGCCCGTCGCGCACGATTTCAGCATGCCAGTTTGAACTTCTCGCTCGGTTCGACGTCTGAACGAATAAGTGCAGGCAGACACGATCCACCGGACCCTGTTCGAAAACGAGCGGATCGTCCTCGGAGAGTTCTGGTGCCCGCCCGAAAGCCGCTGCTGGCACGGGCTGAACAGCGTCTCGGCGGTGCCCCACGTGATCTTCCCGCGGACACCCGTGACGATCCGCCAGCTCGGACGCGAGCCGGTCGTCTGCGATCGCAACCACGTGCTCTTCTTCAACCCGGGACAGCGCTTCTTCCGCTCGCTGCGGAGCCGGGACGGCGACCGCTCGTACTACGTCGAGCTCGCCCCCGAGCTCATGTTCAACCTCGCGCGGCTGACGAGCTTCCCGTTCGCGTTCGGGCCGTGCAACCCTCACGTGTTCCTGCTGCAGCGGCTCGCCGTGCGGCACCTTCGCGAACCCAGCCCCGATCCGTTGCTGGTCGAGGAGAGCGTCACCGAGTCGGTCGGAATGGCCCTCGAGCGCGCGCGGCGCTTTCACGGTCTCCGCGCCAAGGGGAGAGAGACGACGCGCGCGGCCCACCGGGAGATCGTCGATCAGACGAAGGAGCTTCTTGCCGCGAGGTTCCGGGAGCGGCTCACGATGGGCGAGATCGCAGGCGCGATCGGGGTCTCGCGCTTCCACCTGAGCCGCGTGTTCCGTTCCAGCACCGGCTTCTCCCTGCACGGCTACCGAAACCAACTGCGGCTGCGAGCCGCGCTCGAGCGAATCTCCGATCCCGAGACCCGGCTGCCCGCCCTCGCCGCGGAGCTCGGGTTCTCGGGCCACAGCCATTTCACGGCGGCCTTCCGCGAGACGTTCGGCGTCGCCCCCTCCGAGCTGCGCGGACGGGTGACACGGTCGCGGCTTCAAGACGTTCTCGAGCGCCATTCGGCTAGCAAGATCGTGCCTCTTTCGGCCGCCTCGGGCTGCGACTGAGGCCCGCTCCCACGCGCCTCGGGCGCCGTTTACGGACCGCGCAACAACGTGTCAGTCCGGCCAAACACTGCGGCCGAGACCGCGTCTCCACTCCTCGACGACACCAAGGAGGCAGGCGTGAAACTGAACAGGCGTTTCGCTGCACTACTGGCGGTCCTCGCGGCCGCCGTCCTCGCGGCAGCAGGCTGCGGCGGAAGCGACAGTGGAGGAAATGCGGCTCCGACGGGCGGGGGCTCGAGCGGAGCGCCCGCTGCCGAGCAGGTCATCACCGTCGGCTGGGGGGCCGAGCCGCCGTCGCTCGACCCGGGCCTTGCAACCGACACGACCTCCTCCAACATCCTCGTGAACATCATGGATCCGCTGGTCAGGCTGGGCGACGACCTCGCGCCCGTGCCGAGCCTCGCGGAGAGCTGGGACACGAGCAAGGACGGAAAGACGGTCACCTTCCACCTCCGCTCCGACGGACAGTGGACGAACGGCGACCCGGTCACCGCGCAGGACTTCGAGTACTCGTGGAAGCGGACGATCTCGCCCGAGCTCGCCGCGGACTACGCGTACCAGTTCTACGGAATCGTCGGCGCCGCCGACTACAACGCCTGCCAGAAGAACTGCGAATCGCTCGCCGACAAGGTCGGCGTGAAGGCGCTCGACGACACGACGCTCGAGGTGCAGCTGACGACGCCGCAGCCGTGGTTCATCCAGCAGGTGAGTCACACGTCGTTCCTCGCTGTCCATCCCGCCACGGTCGAGCAGTTCGGCGACAGCTGGACGGATCCGAAGAACATCGTCACCGACGGCCCGTTCAAGCTCGAGTCATGGGAGCACGATGCCTCGATCGACCTCGTGAAGTGGGACGACTGGCGCGATGCCGCCGACGTCGCCCTCACGCGGGTCAACGGGAAGATCATCGTCGACGGGACGACGCGTGTTCAGTCCTTCGAGGCCGGAGAGGTCGACGCGCTCGACGCCGGCGGCCTGCCGCCGGACGAGATCGCACGCCTCAAGGAGACCCCCGAGTACGAGTCCTATCCCGCGCTCGGGACGTACTACTACGGCTTCAACCTCGAGAATCTGCCCGACGTGCACGAGCGGCAGGCGCTGTCGCTGGCCATCGACCGGCGGACGATCGTGGACAACATCGCGCAGGCCGACCAGGTGCCGGCCACCGGCTTCGCGCCGAAGGGTCTCCCCGGGTTCGACAGCTTCAATCCGAACTCGCCCTGGACGCCCGAGAACGGCGACATCGACGCCGCCAAGGACGCGATGTCGCAGGCGCAGAACCCGAAGACGACCCTCAACCTCTTCTTCAACGACTCGCCGGGCCACAAGGAGATCGCCACCGCCGTGCAGGCGAACTGGAGCGAGATCGGCGTCACGACGACGTTGAAGCAGCAGGAGTGGGCGCAGTTCCTCGAGTTCCTCGGTCCGCCGCCCAACAAGGCAGTGGACGTCTACCGGAACGGATGGATCGGCGACTACGTCGACGCCATCAACTTCCTGGAGCTCTTGACCTGCGATTCGGGCAACAACAACTCCAACTACTGCGACGAGGACTACGACGCGCTGCTCGAGCAGGCTCGCCAGACGCCGGAGGACGCGGCCCGCTACGAGATCTACGGCCAACTGGAGGACAAGCTCCTCGGCCAGGACGGCGCGCTGCCCCTCTCGCCGATCTACTGGTACACGTACCCGAACCTGGAGAAGCTCTCCATCAAGGACAGCTTCACGGTCAATCTCCTCAACCAGATCGACCTGACGAAGGTGGTCGTCAGGGAGCAGTAGGGCACTCCCCACCACCTGTCACCGGCGGGTGGGGCGCGTCCGGCGCCCCGCCCGCCCCCTCCTTTAAACCGACGTCGACGAGCCGTTCGACACGATGTGTATGGGCGCCGCGTCTGGGTACGTGTAAATAGAGCGGGGTTGAACTTCGGAGCCCCAGCCGAACCGAGGAGGGGGACAAATGGAACGCACGCACACGACCACCGAACCGTGGACCTACCGCGATGTGGACACGCTTGGCGTGGACATGGCTCGCGGGGTCGACCTCACCGGCTTCGAGATCGAGGCGACCGACGGCGGGATTGGGAAGATCGACGAGGCGACGTACGACGTCGGCTCGAGCTACATCGTGGTCGACACCGGCCCGTGGATCTTCGGCAAGAAGGTCTTGCTCCCGGCCGCCGTGATCCAGCGAGTCGATCTCGATTCGCAGACTGTCGTCGTCGACCGAACCAAGGACGAGATCAAGAGCTCGCCCGAGTTCGACGAGGACGCGTACCAGGAGCAGGGGTACCGCTCGCAGCTCGGCTCGTACTACTACAGCGACACGGACAGGTAAGTAAGTCGTCCTGAAGTGAGAGAGAACGGCCGCCGCTGGCGGCCGTTCTCGTTTCTCCGTCAAACTGCGCATCGTGGCGATCCACGACATCTCGGTTCCGATCCGCCCGGACATGCCCGTGTACGCGGGCGATCCGGACGTCGAGCTCGAGCGGCGTCGTCGATCTCCGAAGGAGGTCACGCCAACGTGAGCAGGCTCTCGCTGGGGGTGCACACCGGAACGCACGTGGACGCGCCGGTGCACTTCATCGAAGGCGCCCCGGGCATGGAGAGCGTGCCCCTCGACGCGTCTGTGCGGGCCGGCCGTCGTCGTCGACGGGACGTCGATCTCCGGTGACTCCATCGGCAAGTCCGATCTGGAGGCAATCGACATCCCTGCCGGCGCGGAGCGAGTCCTCCTCAAGACCCGGAACTCCGAGCTCTGGAACCAGAAGGAATTCACCCGCGACTTCCTGAGGCTGGACGGAGGCGGCGCGCGCTTCGTCGTCGCGCGCGGGATCCGCACGATCGGCATCGACTACCTCTCGATCGGAGACCACGAAGCCCACCGCGAGCTCCTCGGGGCGGGAGTCGTCCCGGTCGAAGGCCTCGACCTCCGGGAGATCGAGCCGGGGAGCTACACGTTCTTCTGCCTTCCGCTCGACCTCGTCGGGTCGGACGGGGCGCCGGCTCGCGCGATCCTGATCGACTAGAGCCGGATCTCGAGCGAGCGCACGCCGGTCATCTCCAGCCAGTAGCGGGAGTCCCCGTCGTGCGCGACGCGGAGAAGGACGCCCTGGCAGGCAGGGCAGCGAACGACGATCCCCGGGGCCTGGGCGTAGACGTTGGTGCCGCCCACGGCTCCGACAGCGCCGCAATTGGCGCACGTGCCGACCGCAGTCGTGACCTCGAAGGCAAACAGCTGCTCCAGGTCTCCCGCCGCCGCGTTTCCGTCCAGCTTCAGCTCGATCATCTTCAGCCTCCTGTCGGCCCGAATCTCTCTGTTTTGATGCGGTGTGGGGGTAGCCCGCTCTCCACGAGCGCGGATGCCACGGCTTCGACGAAACCCGTCGGCCCGCAGACGTAGGCGAGGGGGTCGTCCGCCGCCGGCCAGCCCACCTCGTCGAGGAGCTCGCGATCGACGCGGCGGCCGAATCCCGGCCACCCGTCCGGCTGCTCGCGCGTGAGCGTGAAGAACGTCTCGAACCCGTCGCCGCGGCCGGCGAGCTCCTCGAGCTCCTCGCGGTAGATCAGCTCGTCCGCGCGCTTGGCGGAGTAGAGGAGCCGCATCGGCGCATCGCTTCCGGCAGCCCGCCGGTGGCGGATCATCGCCATGAGCGGCACGACGCCGGAGCCGCCTCCGAGGAGGAGGAGCGGGCCCGCCTTCACCCGCTTCCCAGACGAAATAGCCGCCGATCGGCCCGCGCAGCTCGAGCTTGTCGCCGACGACGAGCACGTCGGTCAGGTAGGGCGAGACCTCGCCGTCGGCCAGCCGCTCCACGGTGAGGGCGAGGCGGCCCTCTCCGGCGCCGACGCGATCGAGTAGCTCCGCTGCGCCTGGTAGCCGTCCTCGGCGGTCAGGCGGATGTCGACGTGCTGGCCGGCGAGGTGCCCGGGCCAGTCCGGCGCATCCAGGACGAGCGTCTTCACCTGCGTCTCCGCGACGATCTCCGCGACGTCACAGCTGCCGGCGAGGTCGCGAAGCCTGCCAGCGGTCATGCGAGGAGCGGCGTCAGTCGCCCCAGTACCGCTGCTCCTGCCACGGGTCTCCGTACATGTGGTACCCCAGCGCCTCCCAGAAGCCGGGCTCGTCGTGGTCGGCCAGGCCGAGCCCGCGCACCCACTTCGCGCTCTTCCAGAAGTAGAGGTGGGGGACGAGCAGGCGGGCGGGCCCGCCGTGCTCGGGGTCGAGCGGCTCGTCGTCGTAGCCGAACGCGACCCAGGCCTTGCCGTCGCTCACGTCCTCGAGCGGCAGGTTCGTCGTGTAGCCGCCGTCGCAGAACGCGACCACGTAGGCGGCGTCGTGCTCGACCTCGGCGAGCAGGGTGTCCACGGACACCCCTTCCCAGACCGTGTCGAGCTTCGACCACTTCGTGACGCAGTGGATGTCCTTCGTGATCGTCTCGCTCGGAAGCGCGCGGAACTCCTCCCAGGTCCACGTCTTCGGCTCGGCCACCTCGCCTGTGATGGTGAAGCTCCACTCCTCGAGCGGCGTATGCGGCGTCGGGCCGGCCGAAAGCACGGGGAAGTCGTCGACCAGGTACTGGCCGGGAGGGACCCGGCCGGAGTCCCCTTCCTCCCGGCGGCGGCCCTGGAACCCGCGCGATATGAAGCTCACGAGGGCATTCAACACCCCGGCGGCTCCGGGCGAAAGGGAATTCAGAATCCGTTAAGGGCCCGGTCACACGAGCGCAATGCGGTCCCGAAACCCTGTTCGTCGACTACGACCAGGAGGGAACACCATGAAAAGGAAACTTGCCCTTGCCGGCTTCGCCGCCTGCCTCGCGGCGATTCTTCTCGGCCGGGGCGTTGGCTGGGGGCCCGCCCGCGCCCTCGTTCTACGTCAACGGGACGCTCTACCGCACCGTCGGGACGCCGACGGACTTCTCCAGGACGGGTGCGCCGGCGTCGAGCTACGACACGATCTACCAGTTCTTCGGCGCGCAGACGTACAACGTCGCCACCGCCGCGCCGGGAGATCCGGGGTTCAACGGCGGCCGCTGGCGTGTCATCGGCCTCTCGTTCGCAGACTACGGCGCGGCGCTCGCCGCGCACGACATGAACGGCAGCGGCGACTTCGACACCACCGCCGAGGTGCAGGCGGCGCTGGCCGACGGAAGTGCGGTCAGCCTCGGCGTCGTCAAGTCGTTCGAGTGCCCGGTGATTCGAATGCCCGGGCGACACTAGAAGCGCAGGCTTTCGTCGCGGCCCGCGGGACGGCACACTGACAGGAGATGGAAACCGTTCTGGTCGTCGATGACGAGCCGACGCTTCGCGAAGTCGTCGTCCGCTACCTCGAGCGCGCGGGTTATCGCGCGCTCGAGGCGGGCGACGGTGACGAGGCCGAGGCGCTGCTGCGAAACCAACCGCCGGACCTCGTCATCCTGGACCTGATGCTGCCGGGAACCGACGGGCTCGAGCTTTGCCGGCGGATCCGGGCAGACTCGGCCCTCCCGGTGATCATGCTGACCGCCCGCGGGGAGGAGGCGGACCGGATCGTCGGGCTGGAGCTCGGCGCCGACGACTATGTGACGAAGCCCTTCTCGCCGCGCGAGCTCGTCGCGCGCGTGCGAACCGTGCTGCGCCGGACGAACGGACCGGTCGAGGCGCGCGACCGCATCCAGCACGGTGACTTGACCCTCGACTCGGAGACGAGGGACGTCCGCAAGTCAGGTTCACCTCGTCTCGCTGACCGCGCGCGAGTTCGACCTCCTCTGGTTCCTCGCCTCCCATCCGCGGCGGGTCTTTTCGCGGGAGCACCTAATGAGCCGTGTCTGGGGTTACAGCCCGCGTACGACACGGGCACCGTGACCGTTCACATTCGCCGCCTGCGCGCGAAGATCGAGGACGACGCCGCCCGGCCCCGTCACATCGAGACGGTCTGGGGCGTCGGCTACAGGTTCTCGCCGTGATCGAGCTCGCCCTCGTCGTTGGCGACGGCGACCTTCGCCGCCGGCGCGCTCGTGGCCCTTGGCATCTCGCGGCTGCGCACCGTCCATGCCCGCCTGCTCGGGCTGGCGCTCTTTGCGTCGTCCTACCGCTCGCGGCCGTTGCTGCTCTCCGGGGTGGCGATGTTCCACATGGGAGCCGACGTCGTCGTCCTGGCGGTCGCCGCGCGTCCTCGCTCGTCGCCGTGGGCGCCGCGCTCCTCGTCACCCGCTCGATCACGATTCCGCTCGACCGCCTCCGTGCCGCCTCGGCGCCTCGCGGTGCGGCGACTTCGCGCCGATGGCCGCGGGCCCGGGGCCGGACGAGCTCGTCGAGGTCGGCCTCGCCTTCAACGAATGGCGCGAACGCTCGAGGAGCTCTTCGACGCACGCAGAGAGCTCGATCGCGTGGGCGAGCCACGACCTGCGGACGCCGCTCGCGTCGCTGCAGGCGATGCTCGAGGCGGTCGAGGACGGGGTCGCCCCGCCGAGCACTACCTGCCGGTGATGCGCGAGCAGGTTCGCACCCTCGGACGGCTTGTCGACGATCTGTTCGAGCTCGCGCAGATCGACTCGGGCGCGCTCACGCTCGAGCTCGAGCAGGCGCCGGTCGCGCGAGCTCGTGCGACGTGCGTCCGCGGCCTCGAGGCCGAAGCCAGGGCTCGTCACGTCGACTCTCGCGCCCGGCTCGACGGCGACTCCCCGCGGTGCACGGCGCGCCCGATCAGGTGCGAGCGCGTCCTGCAGAACCTGCTCACGAACGCGCTCCGGCACACGCCCTCGGACGGCGCCGTCGCGGTGGTCGTCGCGCCGGTGGGCGACGAGGTGAGATCGGCGGTGGAGGACAACGGCGAGGGTCTCTCGGGCGAGGCCGAGCGGCGCATGTTCGAGCGCTTCTGGCAAGGCGATTCGGCGCGGCAGCACCGCGAGCGGCGCAGGGCTCGGACTCGCGATCGCCCGTGGCCTCGTCGAGGCCCAGGGTGGCCATATCTGGGCCGAGAACCGCCCGGGTGGCGGCGCCCGCGTCGCCTTCACGCTGCCGCGCGCGTAAGGAAGAGTTCAGATCTCGGGTCTACGATCAGGGCGTGGGCCTGCTCATCGGAGTCGCGTTCGTCGCGGGCATCGTCACCGCGATCTCGCCGTGCGTCCTGCCGGTCTTGCCGATCGTCTTCGCGGGCGGGGCGACCGGCGACAGGCGGCGGCCGTACGCGATCGTCGCCGGGCTCGTCTGGAGCTTCACGCTCTTCACCCTGGTCGCGACCGCGCTCCTCTCGGCGCTCGGCCTGCCGGACGACCTGCTCCGCAACATCGCCATCGCGGTCGTACTGCTCGTCGGGATCTCGCTGCTCTGGCCGAGGCTCGGCGCCATCGTCGAGCGGCCGTTCCAGGCGCTCGGCCGGCGCAACCCCCGGAGGGAATGGGAGGCGGCTTCCTCCTCGGCGTCAGCCTCGGCCTGCTCTTCACGCCCTGCGCGGGCCCTGTGATCGCGGCGGTCGCCGTGCTCGCCGCGACGCAGCGCTTCTCTCTCCAAGGCGTCCTCGTGACGTTCGCCTATGCGCTCGGCGCGGGCGTCGTCTTCCTGCTCCTTGCGATCGGCGCGCAGCGGGGAATGACCCTGCGCTCGGTGCGGTCCCGGGCACCCCGGATCCGGCAGGCGCTCGGAGGACTCATCGTGGCCGTCGCGATCGTCATGGCCCTCGGCCTCGACACTGAAGCTCGCCGCGCACGTCCCCGGCTACACCAAGGCGCTCCAGGGTCTCGAGGAGAGCGCGGCCGCCCAGGACCGCATCGACTCGCTCCTGGCCGGCGAGAGCCATTTCCAGGCGAGCAAGCTGCAGGACTACGGCCAGGCGCCCGAGTTCCAGGGAATCTCGCAGTGGCTGAACTCGAAGCCGCTCACGCTCGCTTCGCTCCGCGGCAAGGTCGTACTGATCGACTTCTGGACGTACTCGTGCGTCAACTGCATCCGAACGCTGCCCTACGTGAAGCGCTGGTACGAGACGTATCGCAATGCGGGCCTCGTCGTCGTCGGGGTGCACACCCCGGAGTTCGCATTCGAGCACGTTCCGGCAACGTCGAGAGTGCCGTGAGCTCGTTCGGGATCGACTATCCGGTCGCGCTCGACAACGACTTCGGGACCTGGACAGCGTGGGGCAACCGCTACTGGCCGGCGGAGTACTACATCGACCGGCAGGGCCACGTCCGCTATGCGCACTTCGGCGAGGGCGACTACGGCGGGGACCGAGAAGGTCATCCGCACGCTGCTCGCGGAAAAGAACCTGCCCGCGCCGGTCTCGGGCTCGATCTCCGACAAGACGCCGGAAGGGTCGCTGACGCCGGAGACCTACCTCGGCACCGACCGGCTCTCGAGCCTCGTCGGCTCGCCCGTGGTCGAGGGTGCGAGGCGACGTACACCGATCCGCAGGACGTTCCGCTGAACGACGTCGCCTACGGGGGCCGCTGGCTCGTCGAGCGGGAGCGGATCGTCGCAGGCGAAGGCGCGCGGCTTCGCCTCGCCTACCACGCGCGCAACGTCTACCTCGTCCTCGGCAAGGGGGAGACGGACGGGTCGGTCGGCGTTGCCGTTGACGGCAAGCACGTGAAAACGGTGACCGTCGCGGGCGACCGGCTCTACACGCTCGTGACGCTTCCCGGGCCCGCCGCCGACCACACGCTCGACCTCTCGTTCTCCCCGGGGGCCGAGGCCTACGCCTTCACGTTCGGCTAGCGGACTCAGGGACTTCGAATCGATAGCCCATGCCGGGCTCGGTGATGAAGTAGCGGGGTCGCGCGGGTCGGGCTCGAGCTTGCGCCGGATCTGCGCCATGTAGACGCGGAGGTAGTTCGTCTCGTCCTCGTACTGCGGGCCCCACACCTCCTGGAGGAGCTGCCGCTGGCTGACCAGCTTGCCGCGGGTTGCGGACGAGGATCTCGACCAGGTGCCACTCGGTCGGCGTCAGGCGGATCGTCGCCGTCGGCGCCGTCACGCGCTTGGCGGCCAGGTCGACCGTGAAGTCGTCGGTCGCGACGACGGCGCTTCCTCGCCGGCGGTGCGCCCGGCGCAGGGCCGCCCGGAGCCGTGCGAGCAGCTCGTCCATCCCGAACGGCTTCGTCACGTAGTCGTCGGCGCCGGCGTCGAGCGCCTCGACCTTGTCGTGCTCTTGATCGCGCGCCGACAGGACGATGATCGGGATCGCGGTCCAGCCGCGGAGGCCGCGGATCACATCGACCCCGTCGATCCCCGGCAGGCCGAGGTCGAGC
Organism: uncultured Actinomycetes bacterium; assembly: GCA_963766155.1. Taxonomy (GTDB): domain Bacteria; phylum Actinomycetota; class Thermoleophilia; order Gaiellales; family Gaiellaceae; genus DATEOR01. The sequence continues at coordinate 63,996 of CAVYAJ010000034.1, forward strand.
ACGACCACGTCAGGGTGGTTGCGGGCCGCCAGCTGCAGCGCCGCCTCGCCCGTCGGCGCCGGGTCGACGTCGTAGCCCCGGGCCTGCAGGTTGGTCCCAGGGCGCGGAGGATCTGCGGCTCGTCGTCGACGACCAGGACGCGCGTCATCGCGGCTCGCCTGCAGGCGCGACGCACCATCGGTGAGCCCGCCGCCGGGCGTGTCCTCGACCTCGATCTCGCCGCCCATCGCCTCGACGAACCCGCGCGCGACGGCCAGGCCGAGACCCGACCCGTCGCCGTGCGCCGGCGTCGCCGAGGCGCTGGAACGGCTCGAACACGCGTTCGCGCTCGTCGGCGGCGATGCCCGGGCCGCGGTCGACGACCCGCAGGTCGACGCGGTCCGGCGACCGCGCCCGCCGTCGACGCGCACCGGGCGTCCGGCCGGCGAGTACGCCGACGCGTTGTCGACGATGTTCGCGAGCGCGCGTTCGAGCAGCGCGGCGTCGGCGTCGACGCGCGGCAGCGTCTCCGGCACGTCGACCTCGATCGCCGTCGGCGCGCGTCGCCGAGGCTGGCGAGCGCGCGCCGGGACGACCTCGTCCAGCCCGACCGGCGCGCGAGGTCGAGCACGAGCGCGCCCGGTCTGGATGCGGCTCATGTCGAGGAGGTTGCCGACCAGCGTGTTCAGCCGGTCGGTCTCCTCGTCGATCGTGCTCAGGAACTCGCGCCTGCGCCTCGGCGTCCACTCGACGTCGTCCTGGAGCAGGCTCGTCACCGAGGCCTTGATCGCCGACGAGCGGTGTGCGCAGGTCGTGGGAGACGGCCGGACAGGATCGCGGTGCGCAGCTCGTTGGCCTCGGCCAGCGCCGCGGCCGCCTCGGCCTCGGCCTGCAGGTCGCCGGGCTCGACGGCGAGCGCGCGAGCTGCGCGGCGAAGCGTCGAGCACGCGCCGGTCCTCGCGCGAAGGCGCGGCCGCGCCAGCGCGAGGACGTGCGTCGTCGCCGAGGTCGATCGTCCGCGTCGCCGTCCTCCGGCGCTGTCGGGGCGCGGCGCGCCGCCGACGGCCTCGACGCGCCAGCCGGTCGCCGCTCGCGGTGCAGCACGGCCGCGCCGTCGAGGCCGAACGGACGCGCTGCACGAGGCTCGGCGAGCGGATCGTCGTCGGCCGAGCGCCGAGCCGGCGAGGCGGGCCAGCGCCTCGGCCTCGGCCCGCGCCCGCGCGCGCTTCGGCCGCCGGCGCGCTGCGAGCGCCACGAAGCCGCTGACGATCGCGGCGACGGCCAGGAAGACGACGAGGGCGAGGATGTTCTCGCCTTCGCCGATCGTGAACGTGTGGATCGGCGGCGTGAAGTACCAGTTGACGAGCAGGAAGCCGACGACCGCCGCGGCAAGCGCCGGCCAGAGCCCGCCGACGGCCGCGACGCGCGACGACGATCAGCAGGTAGAGCAGCAGGACGCTCGGAGAGCCGCGATGTGCTCGCGAAGCTGCGCGAGCAGAGGTCAGCAGAGGCGGGCTGACGCGGCGAGGCCGAAGCCGATGCGCGACCCGACGGCGGGGCAGTGCCGACGGTCGCGCGCGCCGGCAGCGGAGCCTCGGCGGGTGCGCCCGGCGTCGGCAGATCACGTGCACGTCGATCCGACGCCGGATTCCCGGATCACCCGGTTGATCACCGAGCCGCGCGTCAGCTCGCGCCAGCGGACGGCGGCTGGCGCCGAGCACGAGCTGGGTGGCGTTCTCGCGCTCGGGCGAACTCGAGCGAGCGCGCGCCGGCGATCGTCGCCCGACGATCTCGTGGTACGTGCCGCCGAGCTCCTCGACGAGGCGCGCGCTGCTCCTCGAGGCGCTCGCGGACGGAGCCGTGAGCCCGTCCTGCGATGCGAACGTGGACGGCGAGCGAGCTCGCCCTGCGTGCGCGTGCGCCATGCGGGCGGCACGGCGGATCGAGCCGCTCGCCGTCCGGGGAGCCGGTGAGCGCGACGACGATCCGCTCGCGCGTTTCCCAGGGCTCGCTCGATCCCATGGCGAGCTCTGTAGTCCTGCGAGCGCCTCGTCGACGCGGTCGGCGAGCCAGAGCAGCGCGAGCTCGCGTAGCGCCGAGAGGTTCCCCGGGCGGAAGTAGTTGGCGAGCGCCGCGTCGATCCGCTCCGGCGGATAGACGTTACCGTGCGCCATGCGGCTTCGGAGCGCGAGCGGCGTGAGGTCGACGAGCTGGATCTCGTCCGCCTCGCGCACGACGTCGTCCGGGATCGTCTCCCGCTGCTTGACCGCCGTGATCTGCTCGACGACGTCGTTCAGCGACTCGAGGTGCTGGATGTTCAGCGTCGTGATGACCGTCAATGCCGGCCTCGAGCAGCTCTTCGACGTCCTGCCAGCGCTTCTCGTTCCGCGATCCCGGGACGTTCGTGTGCGCGAACTCGTCGACCAGCGCGACTCGCGGCTTTCGCGCGAGCAGGGCGTCGACGTCCATCTCCTCGAACGTGCCGCCGCGATATTCGACGCGCTTCGCGCGGCACGACTTCGAGGTCTCCGACCTGCGCCGCCGTCTTCTCTCGGCCGTGGGTCTCCACGAAGCCGACGACGACGTCCTCGCCGTACTCGCGGCGACGGCGGCCCTCGTTCAGCATCGCGTACGTCTTGCCGACGCCCGCGGCGGCGCCGAGGTAGACACGGAGCTCGCCTCTTGCCATGAGCGAAGGCTACGCCTGTCCGTCGAGCGCGAGGTTGAGCTCGAGCACGTTGACGCCCGGCTCGCCGAGAAATCCGAGCGAGCGCCCGTGGTGTTTGCGTCGCACGAGCGCCATGACCTGGTCGAGAGTCATGCCGCGCGCGTCGGCGACTCGCTGCGCCTGCAGCCGGGCGTTCTCCGGCGAGATCATGGGGTCGAGGCCCGGAGCCGGACCCGGTGACCGCGTCGGCCGGCACGTTCTTGACCGGCGACTGAGGCCGTTCTCGGCGCGGTAAAGGCGGATGCGCTCGCGAACCTCCTGCAGCAGCTCGGGGTTGCTCGGCCCGAGATTCGAGGCAGAGCTCGACATCGCGTCGTAGCCGTCGCCGGCGGACGAGGGCCGCGGGTGGAAGTACTGCGGCCCGGTGAAGTTCTGGCCGATCAGGCTGGAGCCGACGACCTTGCCGTCCTGCTTCAACGAGCGAACCATCTGCGTGGGCCGGGAACGCGACCTGGGCGATGCCCGTGATCGCGAGGGGATAGAGCAGGCCCAGCGAGCACCGTGAACGCGAGGAAGGCGACGATCGCCGGGACGATCTGGCGACGAACTCGCGGCGATCACACGATCCCCAATCCGGTCACGACGAGGTCGATCAGCTTGATGCCGACGAACGGCGCGATGATCCCGCCGACGCCGTAGATGAGCAGGTTGCGCCGCAGCATCGTCGCGGCCGACACGGCCCGGAAACTTGACTCCGCGCAGCGCAAGCGGGATCAGCGCGACGATGACAGCGCGTTGAAGACGACCGCGCGAAAGGATCGCGCTCTCTGGCGTCCCGAGCGCCATGACGTTCAGCCTGTCGAGCACCGGGAAGGCGCCCGCGAACATCGCCGGGATGATCGCGAAGTACTTGGCGACGTCGTTGGCGATCGAGAAAGTTGTCAGCGCTCCGCGGGTGATGAGGAGCTGCTTACCGATCTCGACGACCTCGATCAGCTTCGTCGGGTTCGAGTCGAGGTCGACCATGTTCCCGGCCTCCTTGGCGGCCTGCGTGCCCGGTGTTCATCGCCACGCCGACGTCGGCCTGCGCGAGCGCCGGTGCGTCGTTCGTGCCGTCGCCGGTCATGGCCACGAGCGCGCCGCCGGCCTGCTCGCGCCGGATCAGGGCCATCTTGTCCTCAGGCGTCGCCTCGGCGAGGAAGTCGTCGACGCCTGCTTCCTCGGCGATCGCCTTCGCGGTCAGCGGGTTGTCGCCGGTGATCATGACCGTTCGGATGCCCATCCGCCGGAGCTGCGCGAACCGCTCGCGCATGCCCTCCTTGACCACGTCCTTGAGATGGATGACGCCCAGGGCCCGGCCGTTCTCGGCGACGACCAGCGGGGTTCCTCCAGAGATCGCGATCTGCTCCACGACCGGCTCGAGCTCGGCCGGCGCGGCGCCGCCGTTTTCCTCGATCCAGCGGCGGACAGAGTCGGCAGCGCCCTTGCGGATCGAGCGCCCTTCCAGGTCGACTCCGCTCATCCGAGTCTGGGCGGTGAAGGCGATGAGCGTCGCGCCGACGAGCTCACGCTCGCGAAGGCCGTACCGCTCCTTGGCCAGAACAACGATGGACGCCCCTCTGGGGTCTCGTCGGCGAAGCTCGCCAGCTGGGCCGCATCCGCGAGCTCGTCCTCCGTCACTCCCGGGAGGGGGATGAACTCGGCGGCCTGGCGGTTGCCGAGCGTGATCGTGCCGGTTTTGTCGAGAAGGAGCGTGGAGCAGTCGCCGGCGGCCTCGACGGCGCGCCCCGAGAGGGCGAGCACATTCCGCTGCACGAGGCGGTCGATGCCGGCGATGCCGATCGCTGAGAGCAGCGCGCCGATCGTCGTCGGGATGAGGCAGACCAGCAGCGCGACGAGCACGATCACGCTTTGCTCCGCGCCCGAGTAGACGGCGAACGGCTGCAGCGTGACGACGGAGAAGAGGAAGATGATCGTCAGGCCGGCGAGCAGGATGTCCAGCGCGATCTCGTTCGGCGTCTTCTGACGGCTCGCGCCTTCGACAAGGGCAATCATGCGATCGAGGAAGCTCTCGCCGGGCTTCGCAGTGACGAGCACGACGATCCGGTCCGAGAGACGCGCGTGCCCCCCGTGACGGCCGAGCGGTCGCCGCCGGACTCGCGAATGACGGGAGCGGACTCTCCCGTGATCGCCGATTCGTCGACGCTCGCGATACCTTCGACCACGTCTCCGTCGGCCGGGATGACCTCTCCCGCGGAGACGACGACCTTGTCGCCGTCGCGAAGCGATGCGCTGGGGACGTCCTCCACCGAGCCGTCGGGAAGGAGGCGATGGGCGATCGTCTCCGAGCGCGTGCGGCGAAGCGTCTCGGCCTGGGCCTTGCCGCGCCCTTCGGCCATCGCCTCGGCGAAGGTCGCGAAGAGGACTGTGAACCAGAGCCAGGCCGCGATGAGGCCGGCGAAGACGGTGGGATCCGTGAAGAAGAGCACGGTGACGAGGACGCTGCCGACCTCGACGACGAACATGACGGGGTTCCGTGCCATCCGGCGCGGGTCGAGCTTTGGGAAGCTGTCGAGCGCGGCCGCGCGGAGGATCTTGGGGTCGAAGAGAGAACTCGTCCGTTTCATTGCGTGAGGTGCTCCAAGATCGGTCCGAGGGAGAGCACGGGGAAGTACGTGAGAGCCACGACGATGACCACGACCGCGACGAGGAGGCCGGCGAAGAGCGGCGTCCCCGTGGGGAAGGTCCCGGCGGTGGCGGGGACTGGTTGCTTGCGCGCCAGCGATCCGGCCACGGCGAGTACCGGGACGATGAGCAGAAAACGCCCGCCGAGCATGGCCAGCCCGAGCGTCGTGTTGTACCAGTCGGTGTTGCCCGTGAGCCCGCCGAAAGCGGATCCGTTGTTGTTCGACGCGGACGTGAAGGCGTAGACGATTTCCGACAGCCCGTGCGCTCCGGGGTTGAGGATCGACGCCTTTGCGCTCGAGGGACGACGCTGATCCCCGCGAAGGTGAGGATGACGGACGGGACGACGAGCAGGTAGAGGACGACGAGCTTCATCTCCGCCGCCTGGATCTTCTTGCCAAGGTACTCGGGAGTCCGACCCACCATGAGGCCAGCGAGGAAGACGGCGAGCAGCGCGAAGACGAGCATGCCGTAGAGACCCGAGCCGACGCCGCCCGGGGCTCACCTCCCCGAACATCATGTTGACGAGCGGAACTGCGCCGCCGAGCGGCGTGAAGCTGTCGTGGGCCGCAATGACCGCGCCGGTCGAAGTGCCGGTCGTGCTCGCCGCGAAAAGGCCAGATGCTGCGGGCGCCGAAGCGCACCTCTTTGCCTTCCATGTTTCCGCCCGCCGCGTGTATCTCCGGATTCCCGTGGAGCTCGAACGCCGTCGCCGCCGCGGCCGCGCCGATCCAGAGGACGAACATCGCCGCGAAGAGCACCCAGCCCTGGCGGCGATCCTTTGCCAGCCTGCCGAAGGTGAACGTGAGCGCAAACGGGATCATCAGCAGCGCCCACATCTCGAGGAGGTTCGTGAGCCCGCTCGGGTTCTCGTACGGATGCGCCGAGTTGGCGTTCATCGGGCCGCCGCCGTTCGTCCCGAGCTCCTTGATCGCTTCCTGACTGGCTACGGGCCCGCGGTAGATCGTCTGGACGGCGCCGCCAACGGTGGTGGCATTCGCTGGCCCGCGCAGGCTCTGCACCATGCCTAGCCCTACGAACGTAAAGGCGAAGACGACGGCCAGTGGAAGGAGGACGCGCGTGACCGACCGCGTGAGGTCGACCCAGAAGTTCCCGATCGTGGGGGACTTGCGCCGGACGAGACCGCGGATGACCGCGATCGCCACGGCGATGCCGACGGCGGCCGAGACGAAGTTCTGCACCGTCAGCCCGGCCATCTGGGTCAGGTGGCTCATCGTCGACTCGCCGCCGTAGTTCTGCCAGTTCGTGTTCGTGACGAAGCTGGCCGCGGTGTTGAAGGCGAGGGCGGGCGGGACGGCAGACACGTCGGTCGGATTGAGCGGCAGCCCGCCCTGGACCCTCTGGAGGAGATATAGGCCGACGACCGAGATGGCGCTGAACGCGAGGAGCGAGACGGCGTAGACCGACCACGCCTGCTCACGCTTGGGGTCGACGCCGAAGAAGCGGTAGAGCGTGCGCTCGACCGGAAGGAACACTCGATCGCCCGGCGCACTCCCCTCGCTGTACACATGGGCGAGGTAGGCACCGAGGAGCGGCGTCGAGACGAGCACGAGTCCGACGAGCGCACCTACCTGGAGCCATTCGGGCCAGCTCATCGAACCTTCGGGCCCCTGAAGAACTCAAGCGCGAGCCGCACAAGCTCCACGAGCCCGACGGCGATCCCGATAACGAGGATTGCGTAGGCCGCGCCGTCGAAGACGATCATCCCAGGTCCTCCGGAGCGAGGAGCGCGTACACGAGGTAGCCGAGCGCCGCGACCGCGAGAATGAGGCCGACGATGTTGGCGGCGCTCATTCGCGCTCGCGGGAGATCCACTCACAGCCGCGGACGAACAGCACCGCGACCGCAAAGAAGACGAGGATCACGAGAAGGAAAGCGGCGTCGCGCATGCCTCCTTCCTAACCGAGGGAGAGGGCTATCGCCGAGTCGTTGACGCGATCACTACGCTCGCTGGTCCTATCTTGATGCGGTATTAGCGGGCGCCGCGTACCCTCGTTCGGGGGAGGCCAGGGCCAGTCCTCGCGCCGAAGCTCACTAGAGGCACGCGAGATGTTGAGGATCCTCGTTTATGTCGCCGCCCTGGTCGCGCTCTTCGCGGGCGCGATCATGTACGGCGGGAATGCGATCGGCGCGTGGGACCCGCTTCCACCTGCGCCGACGCCGCCGCCTGCCGTGAAGCTGGCGAAGGCGAAGCCGAAGGACCAGGCCGCCCCCTCCAAGCACTCGGCGCCGGCGAAGGCCCCGCGCCTCACGCCCGCCCAGAAGCTCTGGGTGAAGAAGGCGGACGCACTCTGCCGCGAGTCGAGGGCCGAGGCCCAGGCGGTCGTGGCCCAGGGCAACACCTCGACACCTGCGGGCGTGCACCAGCTCTTCGCGCGGATGAAGAAAGTCAACGCCGAGCTCAACGATCGCTTCCTCGCCATCGACGCGCCTGCCGGCTACAAGGAGGACGTCGCCCGCATCCGCGTGCTCTTCGCCAAGGAAGAGCGCTATTTCGACTCGATGGGCCGGGCGCTCGAGCAGGGCGACATGAAGACCTTCTACGTGCTGAGCGACCGCCTCACCCAGATTGCGCTCGAGGAGACCGACATCCTCGCCGGGCTCGGCGCGTACGGTTGCGACATCGCGCTCTCGTCCGTCTTCAGTTAGCCGTTTCTCGATTCCAGTCGTTGGGAACGATGGCGCCATGCGTATTTCTGCGGTGGGCGTCATCTATCTCGTCGTGGGGGCGGTCGTCGCGGCCACTCACGACTACTTCGAGAACATCGACACGCTCAAGCGGTTTCTCTCCGCGGTCCTGGCCGTCGCCCTCTGGCCGCTGATCCTCATCGGGATCGACCTGCACGTCCACTAGCGGCCCCGGCCGCTTCCGGTATCTTCGAGCCGTGAGCGAGCGGCTCCAGACCCTGCTCGAGGGCGCGTTCCCGGACGCCGAAGGCGTCGAGGTCGTCGACCGCACGGGCGGGGGCGACCACTTTCACGTGACGGTGGTCAGCCCGCGCTTCGATGGCCTCTCGCTCGTCGACCAGCACCGCCTCGTCTACGACGCGCTCGCCGAGCCGCTCGCGGACGGGACCATTCACGAGCTTCGAATCACGACACGAGGAGACGCATGAGCGACCTGAGCGACAGGATCCAAGAGACCATCGACGCCGAGCCGGTGGTCGCCTTCATCAAGGGAACCCACGAGCAGTGCATGTGCGGGAACTCCGAGCGCGCGCTCCAGGCGCTCCGCTCCGTCGGCACCTCGTTCACGGCGGTCGACGTGCTTCCCGACCCGGCGATCCGGCAGGAGCTCTCCGCCCTCTCGAGCTGGCCGACGATCCCGCAGGTCTTCGTCGGCGGCGAGCTGATCGGCGGCGCCGACATCGTCCAGGAGCTGGCTGCGTCCGGCGAGCTCGAGTCGAAGCTGAACGAAAAGCTCGGCGATTCGTGGCGGAGCGGCAGGGAGGAGCGGACGGTCACAGTGACCGACCGCCAGGATCCCTTCCGGCTCGCCGGCTAGCCCCGCGCCGACCAGACGATCGCCGCGAGGATCACGCTGAGGCCCGAGACGACGATGCCGATGATCCACGCCTCGACGTCCTGAGAGCCCAGGATCGCGGCGAGGCCCGTTCCAATCCCGATGATGCCGCCCGTGGCAACGAAGCGGCTGAACGACGACTGGAACATCGTCATGCGGTCGCGGAAGCCGACGCCTGGCTCGGTTTCCGCCTCCGGCCGACCCGAGCCGTTGCCTTCCTCGAGCGTCACGCGCGGATCCTAACCCCTCTTCGTCTTGCGCCTCGTCGGCGCGAGGATCGCCTTGACCGCCTGGTGGGACTCCTCGTTCGGCGACTCGGAGATGATCGTCGCCGGCCGCTTGAATCGCCGGAGCGCCGTGCGCAAAGGCTCGGCTCGAAGCGTTCCCTCGCCGTAGGGGAGGTGCTTCGTCTCGTTCCGGTTCGCGTAGGCGATGTCGGAGAAGTGGACGTGGAACGGGGCTCCTGGCTCCATGACCCCGTCCGCGGCCTCGAGCACCCCCGCGAACACGTCTGCGTTCGTGAACCCTCCGTCCGTGACCGCGTGCAGGTGGGCGAAGTCGAGGACGGGACGCACCCAGTCGAAGCGGGCGGCGAGCCAGAACACGTCCTCCGGAGTTCCGAGCTCGCGGACGCGGCCCATGATCTCGACGCCGAAGGCGCAGGTGCGGCCTTTCGGCTCCAATCGCTCCCGCAGGGCGGTGAGGTCCTCGGCGACGGATTCGAGCGCCGCCTCCCGCTCGCGCCCGAGGAGATACCCGGGGTGGACGACGAGAAGCTCGGCCCCGACCGCCGTCGCGACCCCCGCCGAATGGTCGATCATCCCGAACGCGCGCTTGCGTTTGCCCTCGTCTCCGGGCAGATGGCCGAGGATCGCGGCGATCGGCGCATGGATGGAGAGGACGATCTTGTTTTTCTTCGCGAGCTCGCCGAAACGCGCGGCCCAATCCCATTCGGGCTTCATCCAGAAGCCGCCCTCGAAGTCGATCTCGCAGGCCGAATATCCGCGCTCGAGGAGGAGCTCGATCGCCGCCTCCGGGCTCTCCCGGCTGGGCACGCGCGCTGGGCCGAAGCGGGTTTTCATGACGTCCGACGGCAAGGGTACGGTCTTCGACATGGGTAAGCGACCGTCGCGCATAGAGCTGCTCGAACTGGACATCGACCTGCGCCTGTCCGACCTCTGGAGCGAGGCGTGCGGCGTTGGCGAGTGGAACCTCGAGGTCGTTGCCGCGTTCCTGCGCGCCGCTTATGGCAAGGGCTACTGCGACGCTCTCACCGAGGACGCGCCCGGCTCGCTCTGCCGCGACCACGGATATCGCATCCCGGATCGCCGTGTCGCCCCCGCGCACGAACAGATCTAGCGATTAGCCGCGAAAAGCCCAGCTAAACTCGGGGTCGTGGCCCGGCGCCGAAGTCCCGCACGCCTCGTCATCGCGCTCTCAGTCGCGGCGGCGCTCGCGATCTTCCTCGTCTACACGGCGCTCGCGGGCGGGACGCCGTCGCTGCGCGCCGAGCCAGGTCGCGGGCCACGACGGGCGCGTGAGCGTCGCGGGCAAGGTCGTCGGGCAGCCGAGCGGGACGGCACGCGGTCCCGAAGGGCTGCGCTTCACGATCAAGGACGTCGCAGGGCACCGCCACGCTGCCCGTCGTCTACCGGGGCTCCGTCCCCGACCTCTTCAAGACGGGACGTGACGTCTCCGTCGAGGGATCGCTCCAAAACGGTGTCTTCGTCGCGGACAAGCTCGTGACGAAGTGCCCGTCCAAGTACACGAACAAGCAGTCCTGATGCCCGGCCTGGGGAGCGCCGCGCTCGTCGTCGCGTTCGGTCTCGTCGCCTACGCGGCCTTTGCGGGCGGCTACGCCGCCTACCGCGGACGCCGGCGCCTCCTGGAGTCGGCGACGAACGCGCTCTTCGCCTCCTTCGCGAGCGTGCTCGCTCGCGGCGATCGTTCTCCTCGGAGCGCTCGCGCGCCACGACTTCAGCTTCTCCTACGTCGCCTCGCACACGAGCCGGGAGCTCCCGCTGGGCTACACCCTCGCCTCGTTCTGGAGCGGGCAGGAGGGGTCGCTCCTTCTCTGGCTCCTCGTGCTCACGGGAATCGGGTCGGCCGCGGTCGCCTTGAACCGGCGCCTGATCCGGACCGTCATCCCGTGGACGGTGCCGATCCTCGGCGCGATCGCGAGCTTCTTCGCGCTGCTCCTCGTCTTCGTCGCCTCGCCATTCGCCACGCAAGTCGCGCCCGCGGACGGGGCGGGCATGAACCCGAGCCTGCAGAACCCCTACATGCTCGCGCACCCGCCGCTCCTCTACCTCGGCTACGTCGGCCTCACCATCCCCTTCGCCTTCGCCATGGGTGCGCTCGCCTCCGGCCGCGCGGACGAGCGCTGGATCATCGCCACACGGCGCTGGACGCTCGCCTCGTGGACATTCCTCGGCTTCGCCATCCTCCTCGGTGCGAAATGGGCCTACGAGGAGGTGGGTTGGGGCGGCTGGTACGCGTGGGACCCGGTCGAGAACGCCGCGCTGATGCCGTGGCTCGTCGCCACCGCCTATCTCCACTCGGTGATGGTGCAGGAGAAGAAGAACATGCTGCGGGTCTGGAACGCCGTGCTCGTCACCGGCGCGTTCTGCCTGTCGCTCTTCGGCACCTTCCTGACGCGGAGCGGCGTGATCAACTCGATCCACAGCTTCACGCAGTCCTCGATCGGAGCCTGGTTCCTCGGCTTCATCGCTGTGGTGGCCGCGGCCTCGACGGCTCTGATCATCTACCGGCTCCCGCTGCTCCGGTCGCGCACACGGCTCGAGTCGCTCGTGTCCCGCGAGGCGGCCTTCCTCTACAACAACCTGTTCCTGGTCGCCTTCGCGCTGACCGTGCTCTGGGGGGTGATCTACCCCCTTGTCTCGGAGGCGGTGCGCGGCGTCGCTGTGACCGTGGGCGCCCCGTACTACGACTTCTTCGCGATCGCGTTCGGGCTGCCGCTCGTCCTCCTCATGGGCATCGGCCCGCTCGTCGCGTGGCGGCGCGCCTCGCTTCGCGCGGTGGGCCGCTCGCTCCTCTGGCCGGCCGGCAGCGCGCTCGTCGTCGGCATCCTTCTGCTCCTGGCGGGAGCGGGATCGAGCCCGGCCGGCCTCGTGGGCTACACCTTCGCAGCCTTCGTCCTCGCGGCGATCGTGCTCGAGTTCGTGCGCGGGACGCGGGCGCGCCACGCGCTCGGCGGGGGCTCCTGGCTCGCCGCCTTCACGAGCCTCGTCGGGCGAAACCGCAGGCGCTACGGCGGCTATGTCGTCCACGCGGCGATCGTGCTCCTGCTCGTCGGCGCGGTCGGGATCGGCGGCTTCGGCACGACCCAGGAGGGGAAGCTCGCGCAGGGCCAGTCGGTACAGGTCGGCGACTACACGCTCACATACCTGGGGAGCGAGCAGCGGCGCGCAGCCAACTCGCAGGAGCTTCGCGCCCGACTGGCAGTCTCGCGGGGCGGAGAGGATCTGGGAACCGTGCTCGCCGGCAAGAACCGTTATTTCGCCGAGCAGCAGACGTCGAACGAGGTCGCGATTCGTTCGGACTGGCTGCGGGCAGAAGACCTCTTTGTCATCGCCGACCAGTTCAACCCCGATGGCTCGGTCTTCGTCAAGGTCATCGTCAATCCGCTCGTCAACCTCATCTGGCTCGCGGGCATTCTCTTCGTCGCGGGCTCTCTCATCACACTCTGGCCCGACGCGCGCGAGCAGCGGCGGCTTGCGCGGCGGTTCGCCGAGGAGGGAGCGCTCGCGCGCGCCTGAGATGGACGTCCTCGCCGTCGCGCTCGGAGCCCTCCTCGCCGTCGCCGCGGTCGCGTTCGTCGCGCGCCCGTTCCTCGCCGAGCCGGACGCCGAGGACGACCAGCTCGCCGGGCTCACTCCCGTCGAGCAGGAACGGCTCGAGCTCCTCGAGCGGCGCGACCGCGCCCTCGGAGCGCTGAAGGAGCTCGAGTTCGACCACCGCACCGGCAAGATCGCCGATGCGGACTACGAGGCCTCGGTCGGCCCGTTGCGAAGGGAAGCCGCGGAGGCGATGAGGGCGCTCGAGCCGCTCGCGCCGCCGGCACCCGCGCCGGTCGAGAAGGTGGACGCCCGTGCCTGACTGTCCTCACTGTGGGCACTCGGCCCCGGACGGCAGCCGGTTCTGCCCCGAATGCGGACGGACTCTCGCTGCCGACGGCGAGACCCTCGTCCGGCCGCCGTCGGCGCGCCTCTGGCCTCCCGACCCCTTTCTGATCATCACGGGCGCGCTCTTCATCGGCGCCGTCTTCCTCTTTGCCGCCGGCGTCTGGGCGTGGGGGATCGTCGCGCTCCTCGCCGCCGCGGTCGTCTTTCTCGGCACGCGGGCGGAGGAGCGGCGGGCGGCCAAGTATGCGCTCGGCGGCCTCGGGGCCCGCTTCTCGGCGAGCCGGGACTCCTTTGCCGCCCGCAGCCGCGGCCAGATCGACCTCTTCCGCGCGCGGCGAGAGCGGGCCGAGCTCGAAGGCGAGCGCACCCGCGCGCTCCAGAAGCTCGGGCACGCGGTGTTCTACGAGGACGAAACGGGCATCGAGTCCTCGAGGGCGGCTGCTCAGGAGGTCGTCGACAAGATCGCCGCAAAGGAGGCCGAGATCCAGTCCCTGATCGACAGAACCGATGAGCGCGTCCAGCGCGCGCAGGCCGGCGTCAGGCCGACCGAGAAACTGGAGTCGCCGCCGGAGCCCGCGCGGATCCCCGAGCCCTGGCCTCCGCCAGACGAGGGCGAGCCGCCGCAGCCGGCGGAGGTCCCGGAGCCGTCTCCGGACCAGCCCGCTCCCGAGCCGGAACAGGCTCCGACGCCGCAAGCGAAGGTGAAGGCGAAGCCGAAGCAGACTCGTAAGCCGGCGGACAAGGCGAAGAAGTCCTGAACGGTTCGCACTTGGCGCGAACCACGTTTGTCCTGTAAAACACGGAACTTCGGCTAGCCGATTCGCCGCACGCGCGCGCAGGGACGTCCGCGTGCCCGGCGAAACTCATTCTCGTGCGCGATCTCCGTCGCCTCCCCCTGTTCGCCCTCGTCCTCGCCCTCGGCGTGGCGTTCGGCGTCCCCTCCGCGCTCGGCCAGTCGGTGTGGGAGCAGCAGCAGAGCCTCGACTCGAAGATCGCAGGACTGCAGAGCGAGATCTCGCACGCGAAGCACAAGGAGGGCGTCCTCACGACCGAGATCTCGAGCGCGTCCTCGCAGATCTCGTCCCTCCAGGGAGACATCGGCGCGCTGACCGCGAAGGTGGCCGCGCTCCAGAAGAACCTCGATGTCCACCGGGCGCGTCTCGAGGGCCTGCAGGAGAAGTACAGGCAGCAGACCGAGCGCTACAACCTCCTGCGGCGAAACCACCAGATCGCCCTCCAGAAGCTGGAGACACGGCTGGTCCAGCTCTACGAGACCACGGACACGGATGAGCTCGACGTTCTCCTGCAGTCCGACAGCCTGTCCGAGCTGATCGAGCAGATCGACTACTTCCACACGATCGGCGATGCGGACAAGCAGCTCTCCGACCACCTGAAGTCTCTCTCAGGCCAGATGCGCCTCGCCCGCATGATGACGGCCTCGACGAAGCGCGACGTGGCCGAGGCGACCGCCGTCCTCGCGCGCGAGACCGAGAAGCAGCGCGCCGCCCGCGACGCTCTCGTCGTGCGCCAGAACGCCCTGGCGGCCGCGCGCGCGAACCAGCAAAGCCTCCTCGTGACCGTTCGCTCGCAGCGCGAGCGCGACGAAGAGGATCTTTCGAAGATGCAGGCGGCGAGCGCCGCCATCGCGGCCCAGATCCGGTCGCACCAGAGCGCGCAGTGGCTCGGGCGGGAACGGCACGTCCTCGAGCGGGCTGATCTGGCCGGTGAACGGGCCGATCACGAGCGGCTTCGGCTGGCGCTGGGGCCGGATGCACGAAGGCATCGACATCGGCGTCCCGTGCGGCACGCCCATCCACGCCGCCGCGTCGGGAACCGTCATCTACTCCGGCTGGATGGACGGCTACGGCAACTTCGTGGTCATCGACCACGGGAACGGCCTCGCCACCGCGTACGGGCACCAGTCCGCGATCTACGTGAGCGGCGGCTCGGTCTCCCAGGGACAATCGATCGGCGCGGTCGGCTCGACCGGCAACTCGACCGGCTGCCACCTCCACTTCGAGGTGCGCGTCAACGGCAGCCCCGTCGACCCCCTCGGTTACCTCTAGCCAGCGGCTGGAGCTAGGTGAAGACGGCGTAGAGGATCACGCCGGCGAGAATCGCGACGCCGATCCAGACGAGCGGGAGGAGGCGGAACGCAGCGCGCTCGCCGGGTGTCGGGATCTCGGGCTTCACGAAGTCCTGCTCCCCGGTCGGCGGCTCGGACAAACCGTCATGCTCGGTTGACCACGCGGAGGTCTGGGCAGCCCGCGCCAGCGGTCGTCGAGGTCGAAGCCGTAGCCGACGAAGAACTCGTCGGGCACGGTGAAGCCGGTGTAGCGGAGCGGGAGGTCGTCGACGAGGCGGCGGTAGGGCCGGTCGAGCAGCGCGCACGCCGCCAGGCTGGCCGGTTCCCGGAGCTCGAGGGTCTTGACGAGGTAGTTCAGCGTCAGGCCGGTGTCGACGACGTTCTCGACGAGGATCACGTCCCGACCCGCGATGACCAGGTCAAGATCCTTGATGAGGCGGATCTTGCTGCGCCCGCCGAGGGCGCCCTCATAGCCGGCGAGGACGACGAAGTCGAGGGCGTGGGGGATCGTGAGCGCGCGCGAGAGATCGGCGAGGAAGACGAACGCGCCTTTGAGGATCGTGACCAGAACCGGCTCGCGCCCCTCGTAGTCGGAGGCGATCTGCGCGCCGAGCTCGCCGACGCGACCGCGTAGCTCGGCGCGGGAGAGGTACACCTCTCCGATCCGAGGGTCCGCGGGCTCTATGAGGCGAGGTTCAGTCTGTATTTGCGCGAGAGGCGCTCGAAGTCGCGCCGGGTGAAGAGCTTGATCTTGATGTCTGGATGCCGCTCACGGAGCTTGCGGATCTTCCGGTGCTTGCGGGTGACGAGCGACTGCTTCATCACGGTCACCTCGAGATACGTGTCCTGGTCCGGGAGGTAGAAGTCCGGCGTGAAGGCCTCGAGCACGCGTCCGTCCTCGTCCTGCTCGAGGATGAAGGAGTGCGGCTCGTACTCCCAGGCGATCCCGTGGTAGTCGAGGATCCGCGCGCACTCGACCTCTGCATCGTTGGCGAAACGCGGCGGGTCCCCTCCCGAATTTGCCTGGAAATCAGGCGTTTCCTGGGCCATCTACAAGTGAGGGTAGCAGTCACTTCGGACGACCCCGGATTACACTTTGAACTCACCCGGATAGGCCGGAGGAAGGACAAGGGAGCTCGTGTTCCGGATCGCGCACATCTCGGACCTCCATTGCGGCTCGCCGTATTTCATGCCCGATCTCATGGAGCGGGCGATCATGGAGATCAACGAGCTCGAGCCGGAGATCGTCGTCTGCTCGGGCGATCTGACCGCCTACGGCTTCAGGCCGGAGTACGCCGAGGCGAAGGCCTACCTCGACCGGCTCGACTGCAAGCAGCTCGTGGTCGTCCCCGGGAACCACGACTCCCGCAACGTGGGCTACATCCATTTCGAGGAGCTCTTCGGCGACCGCAACCCCGTCGTGCACGTCAACGGCGTCTCCATCGTCGCCGTCGACTCCACCGAGCCGGACCTCGACCACGGCCACATCGGGCGCAGCCGTTATCCGTGGATCCAGGAGCAGTTCTCGCAGACGCGGACTTCCGCATCTTCGTCCTCCACCACCATCTGCTGCCTGTGCCCGGGACCGGCCGTGAGCGGAACATCGTCTACGACGCGGGCGACACTCTCGAGGCGCTGCAGCGCGCCCGGGTCAACCTCGTCCTTTCGGGCCACAAGCACGTGCCGTACGCCTGGCGGCTGGAGAACATCTTCGTCGTCAATGCCGGCACGGTGTCCACTTTGCGCCTGAGGGGAAACACTCGACCCTGCTACAACCTGATCGAGATCGAAGGCAGGCACGTGACGTCTGGCGGAAGTATCCGTACCACGACCAGGAGCGCATCATCCAGTTCTCGGCGGACACCCTGGAGTTCGAGAAGTACACGACCCGCATCGAGAATGAGGTGACGAGCAAGCAGTGAGAGCTGTGGCCTTGATCGATGGGGAGCACTACCCGGACGTCGTCCGCGTCGCCTTTGCGGGCCTCGGGCACGAGGTTGTCGGGGCGTCTTCCTCGGAGGCACGGAGAAGCTGCGCGGGGGAGAGGACTACGGTGTGCCGGTCTTCGAGACCCTCGAGGAGGCGTTCGAGGCCCTGCGCCAGAGATCGTGCTCGACCTCTCCGACGAGCCCATCGCCGACCCGCCGCGCCGCTTCCGTATCGCCAGCCGGGTGCTCGCCCGCGGGATCCCGTACGCGGGCGCCGACTTCCGCTTCGACCCCGTCCGCTTCGAGCCGTTCTCGCGTCCTGCGCTGGCCGTGATCGGGACGGGCAAGCGGGTCGGGAAGACCGCAGTTGCGGGCCACATCGCGCGCCTGCTCTCGCGCGACCTCTTCGTCGTCGTGGTCGCGATGGGCCGTGGCGGACCGCAGGAGCCGGTCATCGTCGACCGGGCGCCCGAGATCGAAGAGCTGCTCGAGCTCTCACGTGCGGGCGGCCACGCCGCCTCGGACTACCTCGAGGGCGCGGCGTTCGCGAGCGTCGTCACGGTCGGCAGCCGTCGCGCGGGAGGAGGGCTTGCGGGCGCGCCCTTCTACTCCAACGTGAGCGCGGCGGCCGAGCTGGCAGCGTCGCTTTCGCCGGACCTGGTCGTCTTCGAAGGGAGCGGTGCGGCGATCCCGCCGGTCGAGGCCGGCAAGCGCATCCTCGTGGTCGGTGCAGCCCAGGACCCGGCCACGGTCATCGGCTACCTCGGCGCCTACCGGGTCCTCCTCAGCGACCTCGTCGTCCTCACGGGCTGCGAAGAGCCGCTGGCCGACGAGGACCAGGTGCAGAAAGTGCGGCGGGCGATCGCCGAGGTGAGCGAGGTGCCCGTGCTGCAGACGATCTTCAGGCCGCGCCCGGTCAGCGACGTCAGCGGGCGCAGGGTCGCGTACTTCTCGACCGCGCCGGCCGCGGCGCACGCTCGTCTGCGCGAGCACCTCCGCCGCGAGCACGGCGCCGAGATCGTCCACATCTCCGGGAACCTCTCGCGCCGGCCCGAGCTTCGGGCCGACCTCGCCTCGCTCGAGGCGCGTTCGGCCGATCTCTACCTCGTCGAGCTCAAGGCGGCTGCGATCGACGTCGTCGCCGAGACCGCCGCCGAGCGGGGAGTGCCGGTCGTGCTCTGCGACAACGAGGTGCGCACGCGTCGACGGCGAGAGCCTCGACGAGCGCGTGCTCGAGCTTGCCGAGGCGCTCGAAGGAGCGCGCGCGTGAACGACCGCCGCCCGCCCGAGTCGACGCTCTTCCCGGTGGAGGTGCATCCGCGCCTGGAGGCGCTGAGGCAGCTCGAGCTCCCGCTGCTCGTGCTCGTGGGCGGGGCGACGGGAACCGGGAAGTCGACGGTGGCGACCGAGGTCGCCCATCGCCTCGGCATCACGCGCGTCACGTCCACCGACGTCGTGCGCCAGACGATGCGCGCGTTCTTCTCCGCAGAGTTCATGCCGTCCATCCACTACTCGAGCTTCGAGGCCGGCAAGGCCGTGTCGCGGGTGGAGGGCGACAAGCGCGATCCGAACCTGACGGGGTTTCTCGACCAGACGCGCAACGTCCTCGTCGGCGTCCACGCCGTGCTGGCGCGCGCGCTCGAGGAGGGTTACTCGCTCGCCCTCGAAGGGGTCCACATCGTCCCCGGGATGGTGCGCCCGCCCGGCGGCGCGCTCGTCTGCCAGGTTCTGCTCGCGATCGAGGACGAGGCCGACCACGAGGGCCACTTCTGGACACGCGATTCCGCGTCTGACGGAATGCGTCCGTTCGAGAAGTACCTGCGCGCGCTGCCCGACATCCGCCGGATCCAGGACTACCTCGTGAAGGAGGCGGCGAAGGCGGGCGTGCCGGTGATCGAGAACTCGCGGGTCGAGGAGACCGTCGACCGCGTGATCGACCTCGTGCTCGACCAGATCGAGCGCGAGCTCGAGACCGCGTGAACGCGATCGCGACGCGCTGCGGCTGCGAGGCGTTCGCCGCGGTGACGGAGGCGGCTGCGCTCGCGAGCGGGCGCTGGCTCGGGCGCGGCGACGTCGAGGGTGCGGAGCGCGCCGCGTCCACGGCGATGCGCGATGGCCTGGACGAGCTCGCCATCGACGGCCGCATCGTCGTCGGGAGCGAGGATCAGGAGGACGCGCTCTCGATCGGCACCCGCGTGGGCCGCGGCGGCATGGAGGTCGACCTGGCAGTCGATCCGCTCGAGGGCCGGAGCGTGGTCGCGCGCGGCGACTACGGGGCGATGGCGATGATCGCCGTCGGTGACGCGGGGAGCTTCCCAGCCTTCCGCAGATGTACATGCGCAAGATGGCCGTCGGCCCGGTGGCGCGGGAGAAGATCGACCTGCGGCGGCCGGTCGGCGACAACGTGCGCGCCATCGCGGATGCGTTCGGCCGCAACACGAACGACATCACGGCGATCGTCCTCGACCGGCCAAGACACCACGACCTCATCGAGGAGATCCGCACGGCCGGCGCCCGCATCAAGCTGATCCAGGACGGGGACGTGACCGCCTCCATCACCGCGGCGATCCGGGGGACGAACGACCACCTGGCGATCGGAATCGGCGGCTCCCGGCAGGCGCTTCTCTCCGCTGCCGCGCTCCGGTGCCTCGGCGGGGAGCTCCAGGCGCAGCTCTGGCCCACCACACGAGGCGAGATCGAGGCTGCCCGCGAGCACGGGATCGACGACGTGAACAAGGTCTTCGAGACCGACGAGCTCGCGCCGGGCGAAGTCATCGTCGCGGCGACCGGGGTGACCAACGGCGACCTCCTCCGAGGAGTCCGCTTCCTCGCGGACAGCGCGCGAACGCACTCGATCGTCATGTGCACCCGCCACAACTGGGTGCGCTTCGTGGACGGAATCCACTTCTTCGCGCGCGACCGCCGCGAGGAAGTCCGCCTGCTCGGCTAGACGAGCTCCAGGACGCGTTCGGTGTGGATCAGGCGCGCGGCCTCCTCGCGCGAGTGGATGCCGAGGCGGCGGTAGGCGTTCTTCACGTGCGTGCGGACGGTGTGCGGGGAGATGACGAAGATCTCCGCGATCTCGACCGCCGACAGACCCTCGCTGTAGAGCGCGAGGATGGTCAGCTCGCGGGGCCGGAGCAGCTTCGCGACACGGGCGGGCGCGTCGATCGCAGCGGTCAGGCTTTCGCGCGCCGCCCGCTGCGCCGCGTCCTCGAGCGTCGCCCGGCGGCGATCTGCGCCCTTCAGCGTCGGGCCGATCCGCTCTGCACACGACCGAAGCAGCCCTCGTTGCTCTTCGGTCGGCCGGCGCTCCGTACGGGTCGCGACCGTGATCGTCCCGATCGGATCGCCGTCGGCCTTGAGCCAGTCGCCGTCGAGCCATGAGAAGCCGAGCGCGGCGGCGAGACTGTGCCGGCTCTTGAGGGCGAACAGGGCCCGCGCCTGGGCGATGCTCTGGAGATGGAAAACCGGATTGCGCCGGTCGTGCGCCGGGATGCCCTCGCTCGCGACGACATGAAGATCGCCCTCGCGGTCGGAATCGCGCAGCCGGATGGCCACCGTCTCGACCCCGACGGCCACGGGCAGTTTGCGGGCAACGGCTTTCAGACCTTGCGCAAAGCTCGACGGCGCAAGCCCCTCGACGGCTTTCTCGAGCTCGGTCGTCGCGAGCTGTTCGGCAGCGACCGCCCTCTTCATGTGCGTTTCAGTGCTCGTCCCAGGATGGTACGTAACCACAGCTACACTGGGCCCATGCCCACGCGGGAAGAGGTGATCGAGGCACTCCGGATCGTCGAAGACCCGGAGCTCGGCATGGACATCGTCGAGCTCGGGCTGCTCTACGACGTCGCCGTCGACGGCTCGAAGGTGCATGTGACGTATTCGCTCACGTCCATGGGCTGCCCGGTCGGCCCGATGCTCGAGCAGCAGATCACCGAAACGGTCGCGGAGATGCCGGGCGTCGACGACGTCGAGTCGGAGCTGACCTGGGACCCGCCGTGGACGCCGGAGAAGATGTCCGACGACGCCAAGTTCGTCCTCGGCTTCGGCTAGCGACTACTAGTCGCTGATCTTCAGGACGACCTTGCCGAACTGCTTGCCGCTCTCGAGGTGCTCGTGGGCGGCCGCCGCCTCGCTGAGCGGGAAGACGCGGTCCACGATCGGCTTCGCGGCGCCGCGCGCCACGAGGTCGTAGACGCCGGCGAAGTCGGCGCGCGTTCCCATCGTCGAGCCGAGAATCGAAAGCTGCTTCCACCAGATGCGGTGGAGCTGAGCCGGCGGGTTCGGGCCGCTCGTCGCGCCGCAGACGACGATCCGCCCCTCGGTGGCCGCAGCCTGGAGCGAGGTCTTCCAGGTCGCCTCGCCCACGTGCTCGACGACCACGTCGGCGCCGTGGCCGCCCGTTGCCTCCTTCACGGCGGAGGCGACGTCGCCGGTCTCGTGGTTCACGACGGCGTCGGCGCCGAACTCCTTCGCCCGCTCGAGCTTCTCGTCGCTCGAGGACGTGGCGATCACACGGGCGCCGAGAGCCTTCGAGAGCACGAGTGCCGCCGAGGCGACGCCGCCGCCCGCTCCCCAGACGAGGACCCATTCGCCCTCCTGCAGGTTCGCGCGCGTGACGAGCATCCGGTAGGCGGTCTCGAAGACGAGCGGAAACGCGGCTGCCTCCTCGAACGAGAGGCCGCCTGGGAGAGGGTGGACGTACTCCGCCGGCACGGCGATGAGCTCCGCGTGGGTGCCGTCGGTGTGCTCGCCGATGATGTGCGCGCCGTCCTCGAGGCCGGGGTTGATCACGACCTCGTCTCCGGCTGCAAAGCCCTCGGTTCCCTCGCCGAGCGCTTCGACCACGCCGGCCCCGTCGGCGCCGAGGATCCGGGGCTTGGGAGCGGAGGGGAGACCCTGGCGCGTCCAGATGTCCAGGTGGTTGAGGGAGGCCGCGCGGAGGCGAATCAGAACCTCGCCCGCGCCGGCGACGGGATCGTCCGCGTCCTCGTAGCGCAGGACCTCGGGACCGCCGTCCTCGTGGATGCGCACCGCTTTCACGGGCGGATCCTAACGGCCGCGCACTGGTACCTTCCGCTGTGTATGCAGCAGGCGGAGCTCAGTCGCCTGGCCGTGCAACTCGGGCTCGACGCCGTGGGGGCGGCACCTGCCGAGCCCTACGAGGAGACCGAGCGGCACATCCGCGAGCGCCGCGCCCGCGGCCTCTTCGCGCGGATGCGGTTCACGATGGCCCAGCCCGAGGTGAGCTGCCACCCCGAGTCGCTCTTGCCCGGGGCGCGCTCGGTCGTCTCCGCGGCGCTCTCCTACTACGCGCCCGGCCCCGATGCGGAGCCCGGAGAGGGGCGCCTTCCCCGGTACACGTGGAGCGACCGCTACGCCGAGCTCCGCACGAAGCTGGAGCAGCTCGGCGAGCGCTGGGCGGGGAGTACCGCGTGCTCGTGGACGAGAACCAGCACGTCGACCGGGAGGGCGCCTCGCGCGCAGGGGTGGGGTTCTACGGGAAGAACACCCTGCTCATCACCCACCGCCACGGATCCTGGGTCGTCCTCGGGACGGTCGTCACCACTGCCGAGATCGAGCGCAGCGCGCCGCTCGAACTCGACTGCGGCTCGTGCACGCGCTGCATCGACGCCTGCCCGACCGGGGCGCTCGACGATCCCGGCGTCCTCGACTCGACCAGGTGCCTCTCGTACTGGAGCCAGGCTCCCGGTGCCGTGCCGGCCGAGTACCGCGAGGAGATGGGGTCGTACGTGTACGGGTGCGACATCTGCCAGGACGTCTGCCCCTGGAACCGCGGCACGGAGAAGCGCCAGGCGGGCGCCGGCCTTCCGGAGGGCGCCGAGCCCGTCGTCTCCCTCGTCGACTGGCTCGAGGCGGCAGACGACGACCTCAGGGCCCGGTACGACCGGCTCTACTTCCCCCGCAACGACCCCCGCTACCTGCGCCGAAACGCGCTCATCGCAGCGGGGAACTCGGGCGACGCCGCGCTCGTCCCGGCGGTCGAGCGCTGGAGCGAGAGCGACGACGGCCTTCTCCGCGAGCACGCGCGAGTGGGCGCTGGAGCGGCTGCGATGAGCCGGGACCTCGAGCGCCGCCGCCACATCGAGCTCTGGATCTGCTGGGTGCGGCTCATCGCCGTCCCGTTCGCGGTGATCGAGGTGGCCTTCCTCAGCAATGGCTACCCGCCCGGCTACGAGCGCTGGGCCTGGATCGTCACGGGCGCGCTCGCGGCCGGCGCGGGCGTCATCTGGCTGGTCGCCCGCCGGGAGCTCTCGCCGCGAGGCCAGAGCGTGCTGGCGTACTCCGCGCTGGCGTTCGACGTCGCCGTCGTGGGCGCCTTCGTGATCATCTTCTACGCCTGGGAGCCGAACACGCCGATCCGGCAGGCGCTCTTCCTGCCGGTTGCGGAAGGCGCCGTCCGCTTCGGCATCGCGGGCGGTCTCGTCGTCCCGCTCCTGCTGGCGCCGTTTCTGGCGTACGGGGAGATGCTTCGCGCCGACCGCTACGGCCGCGACTTCAACTTGGACGCCGTCACGTTCCCTCTCGGCCTCGAGATGCTCATGGGCCTGCTCGTCGGCTGGCTCGCGGCGCGGCTTCGGAGCGAGGCGTCCGTGGCCGACGCGCGTGCCGGAGAGGCGGAGGAGCTGCGCGACCAGCTGGGGCGGCGAGCCGATCAGCTCGAGGCCGTCAACCGGGTCTCCCGCGCGCTCGCGTCTTCGCTCGAGCAGGACCAGGCGTTCGACCGCTTCCTCCGCGAACTCAGCGGGGTCTTCGAGTTCGAGCGGCTGGCGATCGTCCTCGTCGATGGAGACGAAGCCGTCGTCATGGCCAACTCGGGCGTCGAGGCGGAGGGCCTCTATCCCCGGGGAACGGCGCGGCCGACGGCGGGCTCGGTCCTCGAGGACGTCGCCCGCGAGTCGCAGACGATCGTCCGCGGGGACATGGACACGAATCCGCAGTATCCGGAGGAGAGGGAGCTGGCCCGGGCCGGGCTTCGGTCCCGGGTCGTCGCGCCGCTCGCGCCGGGCGGCCAGTTTCTGGGGATGCTCTCGGTCTCCCGCTCCGATGCCGACGCGTTCACGGCCGACGAGGCCGACCTGATCACGATGCTCGCGCGGCAGGTGGGCTTTGCCGTTCAGAACATGCGCACGTACGCAGCCGAGCGCAATGCGGCGGAGGAGCTTCGCCGGCTCTCGGCGCTCCGCGCCGACTTCGTCTCGCTCGTCTCGCACGAGCTCCGTGCGCCGATGGCCTCGGTGATCGGCTGCGCGGCCACGCTCCGCCAGCGCTGGCGCGAGCTCGCTCCCGAGCAGCGCGAGTCGTTCCTCGCCCTCATCGAGCAGGAGACCGGCCGGCTCTCGACCCTGATCGGCGACGTGCTCGACACGTCACGGATCGAGGCGGGCACGTTCACCTACGTCTTCGCCGACGTCGATCTCGCCGAGCTCGTCCGCGAGACTGCCTCGATGGTCGAGCTCGGCCACGACGAGGTGAAGGTCGCAACCCACATACGCGATCCGCTGCCCGCGGTGCGCGGCGACCGCGAGCGCCTCAGACAGCTCCTCCTCAACCTGGTGACCAACGCCGCCAAGTACACGGTTGCCGGCGACGAGATCGAGGTGCGGGCCGGGGCGGACGACGGCCACGTGCTCGTCACGGTGCTCGACCACGGGCCCGGGATCCCGGCCGACCAGCATCGCCTCATCTTCGAGAAGTTCGGACGGGTGAACAGCGGTGGGCGCTCCAAGCCCGGCGCGGGCCTCGGCCTCTTCATCGCGCGCTCGATTGCCGAAGCGCATGGAGGCTCGCTCGACGTTCAGTCCGAGGCCGGCTCCGGAAGCGCCTTCACCTTCCGGCTTCCCGTCGCGTAACCGGTCTAGGAACGCGCCTTTGCAGCCGGCCGGCGCCCGAGCTCCTTCTTCAGGCGCTTGGCACGGGTGAGGATCTCGCTGCGGACTCCCGCCGGCTCGATCACCTCGCCTTCGCCGCGGTGGGAGAGGATCTCGCCCACCAGGTACTCCATGCTGCCGAAGCGCAGCTCCTCGAGGGCGTAGCCCTTCGCGAGCGGCAGTGCGCCGCGCTCCAGCCGCCAGCGGCCGAGCGCGGGGAAGAAGAGGACGCGGGCGGTGCTGGCGTCGGAGAGCTTCTTGGGCACGAGCTCGGGGCGGGGCTCGAAGGTCTCGTCGAGGAGCTCGGCGCGCTTCATGCGGTCGATGCGGAAGCTGCGCTGCGCGTCCTTCGTCCTGTCCCAGCTGTGCACGTACCACCAGGGCAGCTCGCGCTCGAGGGCGTGCGGCTCGATCGTGCGGACGCTCGTCTCCTCGCCGACAGCGGTGTATTCGATCTCGACGAGCCGGTGCTCGGTGCTCGCGCGCGAGAGCGTGGCGATGAGCTGCTCCTCGGCTGTGACCGCCTGGCGCTCCGGGCCCTCGTCGACGTCGAACTCGCCGAAGGTCTCCTCGAGCTTGCGCCGCACGCGCTCGAGCGGCGTGTGGGCTTCGGCGGCGATCATCGGGCCCACGAACTCGAGAGCGAGCCGAATGGCGCGGGCCTCGAGCGGCGTCAGCCTGCGGCGGGCGCCGGAACGTGTCGCCGAAGAGCTCCTTCTCGACGTAGACCTCGTCGTCCTCGAGGGCCGCGTAGACCGCGTAGCACCCGCCGCCGAAGTTGACGAGGTTGAGGAGCTGGAGGTGGTCGTCCAGCTGGTCGGGCGGGATCTTGAAGCGCTCGACGATCTCGTCCGCCGGGATCCGGGCAGAGGTCGCGTTTCCGCAGCTTGCGAGCAGGAATGCGAGCAGCGCCTGGAGGACGCCGAAGCGCTCCGGCGCGACGGGCCCTGCCGGCCGCTCGAGCGGTTCCGCCTCCTGTCGCGACGCGGCTGCGCGCGGCGGCTTCGTCGGCTCGCCCCCGTGGGTCTCGATCACCTTGTCGATTCCCGCGCGGACGAGGTCGACGAGCTCGGGCGGCGAGAGCGGGCGCGCGCGGCCTTCCTGGCGGAGCACCCAGCCCGCGAGCTGGCCGAGCTCCGCGTACTCCGTGGTGAAGACGCCGTCCTCCACACTCCCGCGGTCGATCATGCGCTCGACCCACCAGGCGGTGTCTGCGTCGAGCTCGATCGTCGCCTCGCCGACCGGGTCGCCGAACTGCCAGTCCTGCTTGCCCCGGTACTCGGCAGGCTCGAATTCCTCCGGCATGCGGAAGTCGCGCTCCCGCCGGGTCGCGAAGCGGATGTCGCCGCGGATCCGCGAGACGCGGAACGTGCGCATCGCGTCGCGGTCGTGGTCGTAGCCGATCACGTACCAGGAGCCGCGGTCGGGGAGGAGGGCGTAGGGATTCACCGTGCGCTCGGACTCGACGTCCCGGCCGATCGTGTAGTACGGGAACTTGACCGTGCGCTGCTTCGAGATCGCGTTCTCGAGCTTCGTCAGGCGGCCCGACATCTCGGCCGAGTAGTCGGGATCGCGGACCTCGATCCGCACGGCGGCCTCCGTCGGCTCCTCGTCGAAGCCGGGCCGGCCGAGGGCGAGGTTCTGGAGGGCGAGGCGCAGCGGCTCCGCATAGGCGAACTGGCCTTCGAGCATGTAGAGCGCGGTCTGCAGCGCCGCGAGCTCGTCCTCCTCGAGCTTTAGCTCCGGGAGGAAGTAGTTCTCGGAGCGAAGCGTGTAGAGCTCCTCGCCCGTGAACTCGTCGCGCTGCGAGTGGAGCGGGACGCCGAGGGCGATCAGCTCCGTGCGGTCGGAGTAGAACCGGCGTGCGAACGCCTCGTCGGACATCTCCGAGTAGCCCTCGACGGTCGACTTGATGTCGCGCGCGGTGAGCGGTCTCCGCTCGGCCATCAGGAAGGCGACGAGCGAGAGTTGGCGGATCAGCTTGTCGGTGTCGTGTGACAAGGGACCTATTCTTTCAGTCGTGACAAGTCCGCCGAAGATCGTCGCGCATCTCGATCTCGATGCGTTCTTCGCCGCGGTCGAGGAGCTGGAGCATCCGGAGCTCCGCGACAAGCCCCTCGTGGTGGGCGGAGACCCTCGCGGGCGCGGCGTCGTGGCGACGGCGAACTACGCCGCGCGGAAGTACGGGATCCATTCCGCGATGAGCTGCGCCGAGGCGTTGCGGCGCTGCCCGCACGCCGTTTTCCTCCCGCCGAGCCGCAGCCTCTACTCGCAGTACTCGCGCGCCGTGTGGACGGTCGTGCGGGAAGTGGTGCCCACCGTCGAGCGCACGGGATAGACGAGGGTTACCTCGACCTCGGCGAGGTGGCCGAGACCTTCCGCGCCGTGCGACCCCTCGCCGAAGCGGTGCAGACCGCGGTGAAGGGCGCGACGAGCCTCTCCTGCTCGCTCGGCGTCGGAACCTGCAAGGTCGTGGCCAAGGTGGCCAGCGACCGGCGCAAGCCGGGTGGGATCACGATCGTCCGCCCGGGCCGCGAGGCCGCCTTCCTCGCGCCGTTCGCAGTCCGGCTGCTGCCCGGGGTGGGGCCGAGAGCCGAGGAGCGCCTTCGCAGGGCCGGGATCGAGACGATCGGAGGCCTGGCGAGCCTTGCGGATGCCGACCTCTGCGCGGCTCCTTCCGGGCAAGGTCGGGCGGCTGCTTCGCGATCGCGCGCGCGGGATCGACCCGAGGCCGCTCGAGCTCGAGAGCGAGTCGATCTCGATCGGCCACGAGGAGACCTTCGAGCGGGACGTCACCGACCGCGCGCAGCTCCACGCCGAGCTGCGCCGCATGGCCGAGTCCGTGGCGGGCCACCTCGAGCGCGGAGGCCAGGTGGCGCGCACGGTGACGACCAAGGTGCGCTATCCGGACTTCTCGATCCGCAGCCGCTCGACGACGGCGCCGCACGGCTTCGCCGATGCGGAGCGGATCGGCGACCTCGCCTGCGCGCTCCTGGACCGGGCGCTGGCGGACCGGCCGGGCGCGCTTCGCCTGGTCGGTGTCAGCGTCTCGAACCTCGAGGCGCACCAGCAGCTCGTGCTGGGCTAGATCAGGCGGCCGCGGGGGTGGCTTCGAGGTGCTGGTGCGAGGGGCAGTACTCGCGCTCGGGGAGCGGCGTGCGCTGGCACGGCTTGCCCTTGCGCGTCGTCGCGCGGCAGCGGGCAACGCCGCCGTCGAACGCGCCGGCCTCGATCTGCGCCTCGATGAACTCGACCGCGGCGCCGATCCCCTCGGTCACGGCCCAGGCGACCTGCGCCTGCTGCGTGATGGGGAAGTAGCGGCGGATGTCCTGGAAGAGCGTCTTGTCAGGGCTCGAGAAGTAGCGCGGATCCTTGGCGAGGCGCTCGACGCAGTCCTCGCATGCGGCGAGGACGTCACGGCGGTACTCGAGCTGCTTCTCGACGCCGACGTACGGGTCGATCAGGTCCTTGATGCTGCGATAAATGGCTCTTGAGTACTGATACATACGCGCCGAAAGTTGTCCTCTTCCTCGGTGACCGAGCTTACCTAGCCGCCTTCCAAAAAGCCTGCAAATTTCTGTTAACCGCAGATTAAGTGCGTCAGATTTCGCGCCGGAGCGCGCATCCTAACGCGGCCCCCGAGGCTGTTACAAACTTCCCGCTTCGCGCTGTTGCAAACGTCGTGCGCTAGTTCGAGACTTCGCGCACGTACGCCGTCGGGAACCCTTTCGACCGCGCGTTGGGAAGGGCGGCGTTCGCCTGCGACTCGGTGTCGTAGATACCGGTGAACGTGACGTAGTAGCCCGGGTTCAGGCTCGAGAAGTCGGAAGAGTTGAGGATCCCGACCTGCGAGAGGCCGTTCGTCCGCGCCTTGTCGGCCGCGGCATCGGCCTGGGAGCGGCCGTTGCTCGTCGGCACCGACTTGAGGACGACGGTGAACCCGTCCTTCGACGGCGGCCAGGTGACGTTGGAGCCGGTGGTGGTCGTCCCGAAGGTCGTCGTGCCGAAGGTCGTGGTCGAGAACGTCGTCGTCCCGAGTGTCGTCGTGGGCGGGTTGATCGTGATCGTGGGCGGTGTGGTCACGACGCCGACGGTGCTCGTCGTGGAGGGAGCGGTGGAGACGACGGGGATGGACGTGCCGGGCTCGCTCGACTTCCCGTCGTCGGTCGCGGCCAGCGCGACGACCGCGCCCGAGACGAGGGCGACGAGCAGGAGCGCAGCGAGAGCCGCCCAGAGCCAGATCGGGGAGTCGCGTCGCCAGACCTCGGCGTAGCGTCCGCCGACGTAGGCGCCGGGGAGGCGCCGTCCACACTCCAGGCAGTACTCCTGGTAGACGTCGTGCGGCGCGCCGCAGTTGGGGCAGCGGCCGGGCTCGGGGGGCGGGGGAGGAGGCGCCGCCTCGGGGGGCGGAGGTGGAGGCGGGGGCTCGACCACGCTAGTCCTCCTCGCCGGTCGACCAGCGGCGAATCAGGGTCTGGTCGAGGTCCTCGGTCTCGGAAGAAAACTCGTCCGCCGCGACGGAATGGCCGCAGGCCGGGCAGAAGTTCGTGTCGGCGGGAAGCGGCCCCGCGCAATGGGAGCAGGTGGAGAGCGCCTTCGCTCCCGTCGAGGGGCGGCCGCAGTGCGAGCAGAAGTGGGCTCCCGGAAGGAGCGGCGCGCCGCAGGCGCAGAGCTGCACCGCGCGCGTCCCGCGCGGCACTGCGCTCGCCGCGAGCATGAGCCCGTCGAGCTCGAGCATCCGCTCCTCGATGGCGAGGACGTCGCTCGCGCGTTCGACGAGGAGCTCCGGGCGGAACCGGTCGCGGCGCACCATCTCGACCGTGAGGCCGCCCACGTCCCGGATCTCCGTCTCGCGCCGGCCTGCGAGCCAGCGCCGTTCGCGCCGCATCCGACCAGGAGGCGGCAGCGGAGTGGTTCCGGGCGGGCCCTCGGGCGCAGGCGGAGGCGGAGGCTCTTCGACGCCGGGCTCGACCTGCGGGCCGCGGCGAAGTCTTCGGACCCAGGGCATCTGGCTGCCGAGTCTAACGCCCGGGAGTGACGAGTTCGACCGCTAGAGCGCCAGAACGACGAGGCGCTCTTCGGTCATCTCCCGCACGGCGTAGTGCGGGCCTTCCTTCGTGTTCCCGGACTCCTTGACGCCTCCGTACGGCATCTGGTCGGCGCGGAAGGTCGGCGCTTCGTTCACGGTCACGCCGCCGAAATCGAGCGCCGCCGCCGCCGCGAGCGCCGTCTTCAGGTTGGCCGTGAAGATTCCGGCCTGGAGCCCGTACTCGGTCGCGTTGGCGAGCTCGAACGCCTCCTCGGAGGAGTCGTAGGGCGACGACGGTGCAGAGCGGGCCGAAGACCTCCTGGCAGGAGACCTTCATGTCGGGCGTGACGTCCGCGAGGACCGTCGGCTGGAGGAGGCCGTCGACGACCTCGCCGCCCGTCGAGCACCGTTGCTCCGGCGGACTTCGCCTCCTCGACCCACGAGACGATGCGATCGCGCGCGTCCTCGTCGATGACCGGGCCCACGTCGGTGTCCTCCTCGCCCGGGTCGCCGACCTTGAGCGCCTGCACCTTCGGGACGAAGCGCGTGACGAAGTCGTCGTACGCCTCGCGCTCGACATAGATCCGCTGGACGGAGATGCAGCTCTGGCCGGCGAAGGAGAACGCGTTCGCGGCCAGCTTCGTGGCCGCTTCCTCGATCTCCGCATCCGCCTCGACGACCACCGGCGTCGCGTTGCCGAGCTCGAGGTTCACGCGCTTCTTCGACCGCGCGCTCGCGGATCTTCCAGCCGACGCCCGAGGAGCCGGTGAACGTGATCAGCTTCACGCGCTCGTCCTCGACGATGACGTCGCCGATCTCGGCGGAGGGCCCGACGAGGACGTTGAGCCAGCCCGGGGGGAGCCCGGCCTCGGTCTCGAGCTCGCCGAGCAGGAGGGCGGAGAGCGGGGTATGCCCGGCGGGCTTCAGCACGACGGCACAGCCGGCGGCGAGCGCGGGGGCGACCTTGTGCGCGACGAGGTTGAGCGGGAAGTTGAATGGGGTGATGGCGCCGACGATCCCGATCGGCACACGCATCGTGTAAGCGACCTTCCCGACCCCCGCGGCGGAAGCGTCCATCGGGACGACCTCGCCCGTGAGGCGGCGCGCCTCGACCGCGGCCATCGTGTAGGTGGACACGGCTCGCTCGGCCTCGACCCGGGCGGCCTTCATCGGCTTTCCGGCCTCGGCGGAGATCGTCTGCGCGACCTCGTCGTGTCGCTCCTTCAGGAGCGCGGCCACGCGGTCGAGGATTGCGGCGCGCTCGTGGGCGGGAAGGGGGAGCTCATCGCACGCTCCGCCGCATCGAGCGCCTTCCGTGCGTGCTCCGGGCCCGCCCGCGCCACGCGCGCGACCGTCTCTCCCGAATAGGGCGAGTCGACGTCCTGCCACTCGCCGGTCTCGATCCACTCGCCGTCGAGGAGGAGCTTCCGCTCCTGAACCGTCACAGCCATAGGAGACCTATTCAACCATTACGCTGCGGCGCGTGGCGACCGAGATTCAGCGGGTCGGCGTAGTCGGGCTCGGGACGATGGGCGCGGGGATCGCGCAGGTCTGCGTCCAGGCCGGCGTCGAGACCGTCGGGCGCGAAGTGACCGAAGAGCTCGGCGAGCGTGCACGCGAGCGCATCGCCCACTACCTCGGGCGCGGCGTGGAAAAGGGCCGGCTCACCGCCGAGGAGCGTGATGCGGCGCTCGGCCGGCTGACGACGACCACCGAGCTGGCGGATCTCGAGGGCTGCGACCTCGTGATCGAGGCCGTCGTCGAGGAGCTCGGCGCGAAGCGCGAGATCTTCGCGGAGCTCGACAGGCTGCTTCCGTCGGCGGTGCTCGCGACGAACACCTCCGCCTTGCCCGTCGGGGAGATAGCCACCGCGGCCGAGCGGCCCGAGCGCGTCGTCGGCATGCACTTCTTCAACCCCGCGCCGGTCTTGCCGCTCGTCGAAGTGGTGCAGGCGGAGGCGTCCTCGGACGAGGCGGTCGAAACGGCCTTCGCGTTCGCCGAGCGGATAGGGAAACGCCCGATCCGCTGTCGGGACACGCCCGGCTTCGTGGTCAACCGCATCCTCATCCCGCTCCTGAACGACTGCGTGCGCGTGCTCGAGGAGGCTTCGGTCACGCCGGAGGACCTCGACACGGCCATGACGGCCGGCGTGAACTGGCCGATCGGGCCGTGCGCGCTCATCGACCTCATCGGCGTCGACGTCCACGTGCACGCTTCGGAGGCGCTCTACGGCGCGCTCGGCGAGGAACGGATGCGCCCTCCCCAGCGGCTCGTCGAGATGCAGGAGAGCGGCAGGCTCGGGCGCAAGACCGGCGAGGGCTTCTTCCGCTACCGGTAGACGTCCGGCCCCGGGCCTAGGATCAAAGCCCGGTGACGATGTGCGCGATGTGCCGGAGGAACCTGCTCGCGGGCGAGAGCTTCCGCTACTGGCAGGTTCGCCGTCATGAGGGGCCGGGTGGACGGATCGTCTGCCTGCTCTGCGAGAGCGAGGCTGCGCGCGAGGGATGGCAGCGAAGCGGCGACCCGCTGCGCCACGAGAACGCGACCGGGCTTCGCGGATCCGTACGACGCGTCGCCTAGACAGGCCCGGCGCGGGTTCTCGGAAAGCGGCCGCTAGGCCGCGATGCGCGGGCCCGAGCGGCACCAGCCCGCATCCGGGTGGCGCGTCGCCACTTCGGCCCAGATCGAATCCGCCTCGGCGGGCGAGAGGAGATCGAGGTCGATCGCATGCCGCGTCGCGGCAACCGCGGCCAGGATGTGGTGGCGGTACATGCGCTCTCCGCCCGGAACGCGCATCGAGGCGACCGCAAGCGCGTCGAGGCGCGCTGCGAGAAGGCGAACGGTGCGGTCGTGGCGGAGGTTCTCGTCCATGAGGGTTGCCTCGGAAGCGGCGGATCGTAGTACGCCGGCTGGACGGCGACTCCTTCCCGGCCCGAAGAACTGTGCTTACAAATTCATGAAGAAAGATTCACCGCGGGGAGCGATATTTCGTGTCGGAGAGATGCGGCGTTTTGCGGTTCTACTCGTGGCGGTGGCGGTCGCGGCCTCGATGGCCGGGGCTGCGCATGGCGCGGTTGCCAAGACGTCGGGTGCCGTCTCTCTGCAGCTCGTCGACGGCGCCGGGTTCGCGAAGGTCCGGAACCAGGGCACGTTCATCGGGCGGGTGAAGCGGGGGAAGATCGTCGCGACCCCGAACGTGAACGTGAACGGCTGCGAGTCGAGAGGCGACACGAACGGCGACATGATCCGCTGCAAGGGCCGGGAGATCACGTTCAGCACCTTCGGTGCCGGCAGGTGGCGGGTCAAGCTACGGGGCCGGGGGATCTACGGCTCGGGGTTCGTGCACGGCTGCCTCGTCCTCGACGGCCGCAACGCGGGCTCGACCGGGACCTATCAGCGCGGCGACGACGACCCGCATGCATGGCCGCGCTTCCGCAGGCGATTCACGCTCGGCAGCGGCAGCTGCTGACGCTCCCTCCGCGGACCACCCGGCGCGTTTGACAGGATACTGCCGACGTGACTCGAGCTCAAGGCCACTCCATCCTCGTCGTCGAGGATGAGCCGAGCATCGCGTCCTTCGTGAGCATGTATCTCGAGAAGGCGGGCTTCGTCGTGCGCAAGGCGGAGACCGGCGCCGGTGCGATCGAGCAGGCCGATGCGGAGGCGCCGTCGCTCGTCATCCTCGACCTCATGCTTCCCGACCTGGACGGGATCGACGTCTGCCGGCGGATCCGGCAGCGCTCCGACGTGCCGATCCTGATGCTCACCGCGCGCGACGACGACATCGACAAGATCATCGGGCTCGAGGTCGGCGCCGACGACTACCTCACGAAGCCGTTCAACCCGGGCGAGAGGCGTCGCCCGCGTGAAGTCGGTGCTGCGCCGGGCGAACCCGGAGCGGCGGGGAGCTCCAGAGCGCGTCTCTCCGGCACGGCGAGCTTCGGATCGACGCGGGGAGGCGTGAGGTCACCGTCGCGGACGAGGAGATCCAGCTGGCGCCGAAGGAGTTCGACCTTCTCTGGGAGCTGCTCGACCACCGCGGGCTGGTGGCTCACGCGCGACCAGCTGCTCGAGCGGGTCTGGGGGTACACGTTTGCGGGTGACACCCGGACGGTGGACGTGCACGTGAGGCAGCTGCGGCGCAGAACTCGGCGACGCCTCGCCGATCGTCACCGTGTGGGGTGTGGGCTACAAGGTCTCCGGTGGAGCCCAAGATCGCCCAAGCCTCGTAGGCGGCCGGTGCGCTCGCTGCGCTACCGCATTCCGGCGCTCTTTGTCGTCGGAGTGCTGGTCGCCTCCGCCGTCGCCGCCCTGCTCGCGGTGCGGCTGTTCCAGGACTACACGCGGGGACCACACCCTCGCCGAGCTTCGACGCCAGGCGGAGGGGCTCGCGGAGCTCTACCAGGAGCAGGCGATCAGGAGCGTCGACGAGGCGCGCGCGGCTCCGGGATTTGCGGCACCGATCCTCGAGCAGGCGACGGGCTCGCGCATCTACTACGCCGGCGTCGAGATCTTCCCAGGTGAGAAGTCCGGGCTCCGCCGGCTTCCACTCTCGCTCCTCGACCAGTCGCGGCTCGATGCCGGCCAGGTACAGACCTTCGAGTTCACACCGCCGGGGACGGACCGCACGTACTTCGCGGCCGCCTACCCGATCACACTCGGGGGCGACACCCTCGGCGCGCTCGTCGTGGCGAAGCCGCGCGCGGAGCTGCAGGAGCGCTGGGTCGTCCTCCTCGGGCGCATGGCGATCGCGCTGCTCGTCGGCCTCGGCGTCGCGGGCGGCCTCGTCTGGTACCTCTCGCGGCGTCTGACGAAGCCCGTGCTCGCTCTCTCACGCGCCCGACGAGGTTGCTGCCGGCCGGCTGGGACCGCGCCGAGGACCTCCCGAGGCGGGCTCGAAGGACGAGATTGGCCACCTGACGGAGCGGTTCGCCGAGATGACCGAAAAGCTCGCCGAGTCGCAGCGGCGCGAGCGCAACTTCCTGATGGTCGTCTCCCACGAGCTGCGGACGCCGCTTACCGCGATCCGTGGGCACGTCGAGGCGCTGCGCGAGGGGATCGCGCAGGACGAGGAGACGCGGGAGGCGTCGCTCCGGGTGATCGGCGCGGAGACGGACCGGCTCACGCGGCTCGTCGGCGACGTCCTCGATCTTGCGCGGATGGAGGCGCATCGGTTCACTCTCGAGGAGGAGGAGGTCGAGCTGCGGCGCCTGCTCGAGCAGGCGTACGAGAGCTTCGGCGAGGAGGCGCGGCGCCGCGGGATCGAATACGAGTGCTCGCTCGAGGCGGATCCGGTCCTCGACACGGACGGCGACCGGGTGCTGCAGATCGTGTCCAACCTCCTCGATAACGCCTTTGCGTGGACGCCCGACGGCGGACGCATCGACCTTGGCCTCAGCGCGACGAACGGGACGATCTCGATCTCGGTGGCCCACTCGGGGCCGGGGATCGGACAAGGAGGAGCGCGAGCGGATTTGTCCGCCCGTTCTGGTCGCGGGCCGGGGAAGGGACGGGCCTCGGGCTTCCGATCGCGCGCGAGCTCGCGCAGGCGCTCGGAGGCGAGCTCATGCTCGAGTCGCAACTCGGGAAGGGGTCCCGCTTCGAACTCCGCGACGGGCAGAGCGAGGCCGAGCACCTCAAGCGGCTGGAGTTCGCCAACTCGCTGATGTTCACCAGCCGGGGCAACCCGGTGACGTACTACGGCGACGAGCAGGGCTTCGTCAGCACCGGCGGCGACCAGGCGGCCCGCGAGGACATGTTCGCCAGCAAGGTCGACCTGTACAACACCGAGGACGTCCTCGGCGGGCCCGAGGGGTCGATGGACCGCTACAACACGCAGCACCCGCTCTACCAGCACATCGCCGCGCTCTCCGCCCTGCGCGCGGCCAACCCCGCGCTCGCCGACGGTGCGCAGGTCGACCGGCACGCTGCCGACGGCGCGGGCATCTTCGCCATCTCGCGGATCGGCGGAAGGTCGGCACAGAAGGAGTACCTGGTCGTCGCCAACAACAGCACGGCGACGAAGCAGGTCACCTTCGCCACGTGGACAACATCGGGCCTGTTCAAGCCGTTGTTCGGCACGCAGCGACCTTGACGCCCGCGAAGACGTGGCAAGGTCACCGTGACGGTGCCTCCGCTGACCGGTGAGCGTCTGGGAGTGCGAACAAGCCACCATCGACCGCAACGGTGCGGCGCCGACCGTCGAGACCGTGCTCGCCGACGGTGGCGCGTACGGCCGTACCGAGGTCAGGGCCGACGTGCAGGCCAGCACCTTCGCCCAGACCACGTTCCTGTGGCGCAAGGTCGGCGAGAAGGCCTGGCAGAACC
The DNA here is from genome assembly GCA_963766155.1 of uncultured Actinomycetes bacterium. Classification (GTDB taxonomy): domain Bacteria; phylum Actinomycetota; class Thermoleophilia; order Gaiellales; family Gaiellaceae; genus DATEOR01. Next base: position 100,279 of record CAVYAJ010000034.1, read on the forward strand.
TCGGCACCGACGACAACGCGCCGTTCCGGGTCTTCCACGACGTCTCCGCGATCCCGGTCGCCACGCCGATCGAGTACCGCGCGGTCGTCAAGGACGCCGCGGGCCGCGTGGCTGGGGACTCGACCGCCACGCAGGTGGTCGCGCCGCCGAAGCGGACCGTCCCCGAGATCGGCGACCCGGTGACCCAGCCCAGCGCGGTGTCCGTGCCGGGGACGCACAACTCGGAGATGGGGTGCCCCGTGGCTCTCGGCGTCAGCGGCGACTGGGCACCCGACTGCGACCAGGCCCAGCTGGCCCTCGACACCAACGACCAGATCTGGAAGAAGACGTTCACCCTGCCCGCCGGGCCCTACGCCTACAAGGCAGCCATCAACCGCTCGTGGACCGAAAGCTACGGTCGTGGCGGTGGGACGGACAACATCGACTACGAGACCGACGGCACGCGCGCACCATCGGGCGGTCAGCCAGGAAGCCGGAGATGACGAAGAACAGCGTCACCCCGACGCTGAGCCGGCTGCACAGTTCCGCGCCGGTCGCGCCGTGCTCGGTCCGGCGCGAGAAGAACGCCACGTGGTAGGCGACGATGCTCAGGGCGGCGACCGCGCGCATGGCGTCGATCTGGGGGAAGCGCGGGTTCGCGGCCACCGCCGGGAGCGTATGGGTAGCGTCGACGGATCCGGATCCAGCACGCGCCGCAGAACGCGATGGACGACCCCGGCGAGATCGCCCGCTTCCACGACCGCTGCAGCGACCTGATGCGCGAGCTGCTCGACGGCGCTGGCCGCGGCGCCCGACCGCCCGCGCCCGTTCCCGGAGATCGAGGACGCGATGGGCTGGCCGCGGCGCCGGATCGCCTCGGTGCTCGGCGGCGTCTCGCACCTGCGCCACACCGAGTTCGGCGGCCGCCGCCCGTACCGCTTCCAGGACGAGCGCCACTCGGCGTCGGGGCGCTGGGAGATGTGGATGGACGCCGATCAGGCGGCGGCGGTGCGCCGGGGTAGCCTCCGGCTGATGGAGGCGCAGTGGGAGACGCTGATGCCTGACGGCTGGGAGCCGGCCGTGCCGTTCGAGCGCTGCTTCGACGCGCAGTACGGGCTCGAGGTGACCGGCTGGGACGAGGAGGACGGCTCGACGCGCGGGCGCGTGCCGGTGCGCGAGGCGCTGCTCAACCACGCCGGCGGCCTCCACGGCGGCGTCTACGCGGCGGTCGCCGAGGCGCT
>CAVYAJ010000035.1:0-54081 GCA_963766155.1 uncultured Actinomycetes bacterium
TAGGGCGGCTGGCGTAGCTCGAGAAGTGGCACGCCGATGTCGTCAAAGCGCCTGGGGACCGACGAGGTGCGCTGATGTCACCGAGCCGAAGATCGACGGCCTCTCCATCAATCTCCTCTACGAGGCCGGCGCCTTCGTGCGCGGCACGACGCGCGGCGACGGCTTTCGCGGCGAGGACGTGACGCCGAACCTGAAGACGATCAAGGCGATCTCGATGCGAATGCAGCTCGAGGATGGGAGTCTCCGCCGTCGTCGCTCGAGGCCCGCGGGGAGGTCTACCTCCCGCTCTCCGGCTTCAACGACCTCAACGAGCGGCTGATCGCCGACGGGAAGAAGCCGACGCCGAACCCGCGCAACGCTGCGGCCGGCTCGCTGCGGCAAAAGGATTCCGCCATCACCGCCGCCCGGCCGCTGTCGATCTGGATCCACGGCCTCGGCCGGCGGAAGGGCTCCCGACCGAAGGACATTGGGACTCGCTCGAGTGGCTCCGGGAGCACGGGTTCCGCACGAACCCGTACGCGGAGCTGCACGACTCCATCGAATCCGTGGCGAAGGCGTGCCGTGAGTGGGAAAAACGGCGCATCGACCTCGACTACGAGATCGACGGGCTCGTGATCAAGGTCGACTCGTTCGCGCAGCAGGAGCGCCTCGGCGCGCTCCACCAGAGGCCGCGCTGGGCGCGCGCCTACAAGTGGGCGCCGCTGACCGCGGTGACGCGGCTGAACAAGATCCTCATCCGGGTCGGCCGAACCGGCGCGCTGAACCCCTGGGCGATGATGGAGCCGGTCGAGGTGGGGGGCGTGACGGTCTGCGCGCGCCACCCTTCACAACGAGGAGGACATCAACCGCAAGGAGATCCGCGAGGGCGACGACGTCATCGTCCAGCGCGCCGGCGACGTCATCCCGCAGATCGTCGGGCCGGCCGGCCCGCACCGGAAGGGCACGAAGCAGTTCCGCATGCCGAAGAAGTGCCCGCTCTGTGGCGCGGAGATCGTCAAGCCCGAGGGCGAGGTGATGCACCGATGTCCGAACCGCGCGTGCCCTTCCCGCGGGCTCGAGACGCTGATCAACTGGGTCGAAGGGCCGGCCGACATCGAGGGCGTCGGCGAGCAGACCGTGCGCCTCCTCTGGGAGAAGGAGCTCGTCCGGTCGCTCCCGGACCTCTACCGCCTGACGAAGGAGCAGCTGCTCGAGCTCGAGGGCTTCGCCGAGATCTCCGCAACGCGGCGATCGACGCGATCCAGGCGTCGAAGAGACGTCCCCTTCTCGCGAGTTCTCCTCGGCCTCAACATCCCGAAGCTCGGCTGGGTGCTCGCCCAGAGCCTCTCGCGCCACTTCGGCGACGTAGACCGGCTCCTCGCGGCCTCGCAGGAGGAGGTCGAGGAGGTGGACGGCTTCGGCCCGGACCGCGCCGAGATCGTCGTCGAGTGGTTCGAGGACGAGCAGAACCGGGCGCTCGTCGAGGAGCTGCGCTCTCTCGGCCTCCGCTTCGAGCTCGGTGAGGAGGACAAGCCCAAGGAGGGTCCGCTCACCGGCAAGACATACGTGATCACAGGGACGCTCGAGCGCTGGTCCCGCGAGCAGGCCGCCGCGGCGCTCGAGGCCGCCGGCGCGAAGGTCACGAACTCGGTCTCGGCGAAGACGACCGCGCTGATCGTCGGGGAGGACCCGGCGCGTCCAAGCTGACGAAGGCCCAGAAGGCGGGCGTCGAGCAGCTCGACGAGGCGGCGCTCGAGAAGCTACTGGCCGGCTAGGACCTGCGCGAAGCGGTCCTGCGCCTCGCGGGCGTACCACCAGGGAATCGGGTTCCCGTTCTGGAGGATCGCGAAGACGTAGCGCGTCCTCACGAAGCCCGAGAGCGCCGACGCGAGTCTGTCGTGCCCGTCTTCGCGTACACGTTCCGGTACGCCGGCCCGCTCGTCATACGGTCGACGAGGGTGCCGTTGACGCCTGCGGTCGGCAGGGAGTCCACGAACGCGTTCGAGATGTGGGAGTCCGAGAGCGCCGAGCGGAGAAGCTTTGCTGCCGCCCGCGCCGTCAGGCGGTCGTAGGCCGAGAGGCCCGAGCCGTCCGAAATGACGACCCCGTGCATCGGCACGTCGCGGGAGCGCAGCTCCTTCCTGATGACCGTCGCGCCCGCCGAGGTCGAGCCGTCGTCGGCCTCGGTCGCGCCGAGGAGCTTCGTCAGCATCTCCGCGTAGAAGTTGTCGCTCTGGCGGTCCATCGAGCGCACGAGCCAGCGGAGAGCGGGCGAGTGCTGCGTGGCCATGACGCTGGAGCTCGGGTCCGCGCGCCGAGCTTCGCGTGCCCGCCGACTTTGATGCCGCGCTCGACGAGCTTCGACCGCAGCATCTTCGCGGCCGCGAGGCCGGGTCGGCCCGTGATGTAGCCCTTGAAGTGGGCCCGGTTCACGATGAGCGCCGAGAGCGGCGGACACTCGTCCTTGTAGAAGGACGCCTTCCAGCCGGGGCCGACCCGGAGCTTGTCGAAGAAGGACTCGTCGCCGACGATCGCGCCTGTCACGCGTGTGATCCCTGCTTTCTCCACCGCGCGAGCGAACCGGCCGATCTGCGAGCCGGAGAGCGCTGGGTCGCCGTAGCCCTTCAGGATCAGCTTCCCGTTCCAGACCGCTCCCGTCTGGTGACCCTGTCTGAGCAGCTCCGTCGGGATCGTGTAGCCCGGGCCGAGGATCGAGAGCGCCGTCACCGCGACCGGGAGCTTCTCGTTCGACGCCGGCTTCAGCGCGACGGTGGAATTCTTTCGGTAGACGTACGCGTCGCTGGAGAGGTCGAAGACGATAGCGCCGGTCTGGCTGCTGGAGACCCCCTGCACGCGGAGCGCGTGGTCGAGGCGGCTCTTCAGGGTGGCTGTCGCCGGGGCGGCGACGGCGAGCGCGACGAAAGCCGCCGTGAGAACGACAAGCACATGCTTCCGGGAGATGGGTCTGAAGCGTACCGAGGATAGGCCTTCCGGCCCATGAACCGACGGCGGCCAAGTTCCATAATCGGTCGTGCTCATGGCGGACCTTGCCCCTCTCCTCGAGCGCATCACTGGCCTGCTCAAGAACCGCTCCGCCGACCCGGGAAGCCCCTCGTCACGGAGATGGAGGATACGTTGACGGACGGATACGCGCGAGCCTTACAGCTCGAGGCCGAGCGTTTGCGCCTCGAACGGCGGATCGGCGAGCTCGCACACCGCGTCGACAGCCCTGCTGAGGCGGACGAGCTCAAGGCGCTCGCGGGACGCCTCCGAGACGTGGATGTCGAGCTCGACCGGCTCCGCAGCCGCCTCGGCGCCCTCCAGAAGCACCTCGCAGCCGTCCGCGCCGCCGCCTAGACGATTCCGCTGCGGACGGCGTACACGGCCGCCTGGATGCGGTTCTCGATCTGCAGCTTCATGAGGATGTTCGAGATGTGGTTCTTCACCGTCTTCGGGCTGATGAAGAGCTCCCGGGCGATCTGCGCGTTGTCCTTGCCGTTCGCGATCAGCTTCAGGACCTGGATCTCCCGGTCGGAGAGCTCTGCGCGGATCGTCTTGGCGGCGTCCGCATCCTTGGACTGCGCGCGGAGCCGCTGCAGGACCTCGGCGGCGATCTGCGGCGAGATCAGGGACTCACCCTCGGAGGCGGCCCTGATCCCGGCGATCAGCTCCTGAATCGACGAGTCCTTGAGCAGATAGCCGCACGCGCCGGCCATGACCGCGTTCATGACGTCGTCGTCGTCGGCTGAGATCGTCAGCACGACCACGCGGCTGAGCGGGGCGAGGCTCGACAGCCGCCTCGTCGTTTCGACGCCGCCGGCCCCCGGCATGTTGAGGTCCATGATCACGACGTCGGGCGCAAGATCGGAGGCGAGGCGGATCGCGGTCTCGCCGTTCTCGGCCTCACCGACGACGTTGACGCCCTGCTCTTCGAGGAGGTTCCGGAGCCCCGTGCGGAAGAGATCGTGGTCGTCCACCACGAGCACCCGGAGCTCGTCGAGCCCTTTCGTGGCCTCTTCGTCCCCCTGCATCGCCCTCGCGCCCAAACCCCTCCCTCGCGCTTGAGATGGGCAGTGTAATCGTTTTTCGGCCTTGCTCAGCGCAGCGTGATGGTGACCGTTTTCCGGCCCCATGCGATCGCTTTGGCGCAGGACTCGAACCAGACGTCGATCGTCCGTCCCTTGACCGCCGAGCCCGTGTCCGCGGCGACTCCTTCGCCGTAGCCGGGCACGTACATGTGGGTGCCGAGCGGAATCACGGCCGGGTCCACGGCGACCACGCCGGGACTCGTCGGAACCCCGGTCGCCGTGTTCCCCTTCAGGCAGTAGCCCGTGGACGACACGGTCATCTTCGCGCCGTGAGCAGGTGGAGGCGGCGGGACGCCCGTATCGGGTGCGTCCGTGAGCTCGGCGGATTGATCGGACGCTTCGGAGGCCTCGGCGCTGAGCGCGGCGATCTGGTTCTGGTTCAGCTGCTGCTGGTGGCGGAGGCTGGCGAGGTAAGCGGCGCGCGCGTCGCGGGCGGCGGCCAGAGTTGCTCGGCTCGCGCGTGCGTCGGCGAGCAGAGCCTTCAGCTCGGCCTCGCGGTCTGCGAGGCGCGCGGAGGCTGCTCGGAGCGCGACCTTGGCGTGCGCGAGCTGGGCGACGATGTCCTTGTCCTGCGTGGCCAGGCGGTTGAGCCCGTCCAGGGCAGAGACGATCTCGTCCAGGGATTCGGCGCCGAGGAGCACGGCGAGCGGGTCGACGTCTCCCTCGACGTAGAGCTGGCGGAGCCGGGCAGCGAGCTGCGCCTGCGCCGCCTGGAAGCTCGTGCGCGCGACTTCGAGCGACTTCTGCGCCGATTCGCGCTGCGCCTCGACCTCGGCGCTGCGTGCCTCGAGCGCGGCGATCCTCCGCTCGGCCTGGGCAAGGCGGGTCTGCAGCGAGTAGAGCTCGAGCAATGCGTTCTGGGAGTGCGCGGCGAGGCTCTGGTTCGCGGTGCGCAGGCCGGCGACGCGGTCGCGGGCCGCGGGGTCGTCGGCGCGCGCCCACGTCGCGGTGACGAGAAGAGCAATGACGGCCAGGCAGAAGACCGCGAGCCGAGCCGGACGCTGATGGCAACTCGCCCGCACGAGCCCAGCACCCTAACATGGCCCTTCGCAAGCCCGACGCAGCGCGGACGGGTCTGTTTGCGCCTCGTCGGGAGGCCCTGTTACCATGCCCGGCTTGTGACTGCGGCGCGTCCCCCAGCCTGCGCTCGCGTCGGTCCCGACTAGGCGGTTCTTATCAGAGCGACTTCAAGACACTCGTTCCTTCTCGCGCTACTCAGCGCCCTCGCAGCGGCCTTTTTTTTCGCCGCCGGGGCGGCCGCCTCCCCAACCGTCCAGTCGAAGCAGGCGGAGGCCAGACAAGTCCTCGCACAGATCCAGTCCATCGACGCGAGTCTCGAGCACGTGATCGAGACGTACAACGCGGCGCAGATCAAGCTCAACTCGATCGAGGCCGACCTACGCGTCAACGAGAACCGGCTGGCGGTCGCCAAGGCCAACTACAAGCAGGCCGAGGCCACCCTCTCCGCGAGGCTCGTCACCCTCTACACATCGGGTGAGGCCAGCACGCTGGAGGTTCTCCTCGGCTCGTCGAGCCTGGACGACCTGCTCGACCGCGTCGACACGGTCAACCGCCTCTCCGAGCAGGACGCGCGCATCGTCAACGAGGTGCGGGGCTTCAGGACCGAGATCAGGGAGCGCGAGGCGAAGCTGACCATGGCGCGCTCCGAGCAAGAGCGCCTGGTCGCAGAGCGCGCGGCCAAGCGCGATGAGATCCGCGGCCAGCTCGCCGAGCGCCAGCAGCTCCTCGGCAGCATCAAGGACCAGATCGCGAAGATGCAGGCCGCCGAGCAGGCGCAGCAGCAACGGCTCGCCAACCAGGCGGAGACCAGGGTCTCCAACGACTTCGGCGGCAACCCCGCCGGCCACTACAGCGGCGTCGTGGGCATCGCCATGCAGTACCTCGGCGTGCCCTACGTCTGGGGCGGCGCTTCCCCGAGCGGCTTTGACTGCTCCGGTTTCACGATGTACGTCTACGCGCAGATCGGCGTCTCGCTGCCGCACAACGCGGCCATGCAGTACAGCTACGGGAGCGCTGTCTCGAGGGAGAACCTGGCGCCCGGCGACCTCGTCTTCTTCAACGGGCTCGGCCATGTCGGCCTCTACATCGGCGGCGGCCAGTTCATCCATGCGCCGCACACCGGCGATGTCGTGAAGATCTCGAGCCTCTCCGAGTCCTGGTACGCCTCGACGTACGTCGGGGCCCGCCGGCTCTAGGCAGACACCCGGCGCAACCGGACGCGGACTCCGCCTCTCACCGAGGCGAATTCGAGCTCGTCTACGAGTGCGAGCATGAGGGGGATGCCGCGCCCGCTCTCGGCTTCAAGCGCGCTCTCGATCCCGAACGCCGGCCGAAAGCTTCCGCGGTCGGTGACCTCGACGTCGACCGATCTGTCGCCGCCCTCGATCTCCACGTCCACGACGTGGTCCTCCGGTGCCCCTTTGACCGCGTTCGTGAGCGCCTCCGTTGCGGCCAGCTTGAGGTCGAAAGTGGCATCTGCTCCGAGGCCGCTCGCTCTCGTGACGCGGTCGAGCGCCCGTCGCAGCTTCGATGTGGCCCCGGGCTCGTTGCGGAGCCTGAGGCGGATGTGCCTCTCTTTCGTCCTTGAAAACAGTGTTACCCCTCCTTGCCGCCCGCCTATCGGTTTAACGGTCGGGCGCCGGGGAGGGTTGCGGCGCCGGGCGGAGAATGTAGGAGGCCCCCTCGGCTAGGCTTTGACACCTATGCGCACTATCTGGAACGGATCCATCAACTTCGGCCTCGTCAACATCCCGATCGGGTTGGCGGTCGCCCAGCAGCGCAAGGACACGTCCTTCCGCACCCTCCACCGCGAGTGCGGAACGCCGATCAAGCAGAAGCGCTATTGCCCGTTCCACGAGCGCGACGTCGAGGCCGACGAGCTCGTCAAGGGCTGGGAGTTCGCCAAGGGCCAGTTCGTGATGGTCGAGGAGTCGGACCTCGAGGCGGTCGCACTTCAGCGCTCGCAGTCGATCGACATCCTCCGCTTCGTTCCGATCGAGCAGGTCGACCCCATCTACTTCGACCGCGCCTACTACCTCGCGCCCGCCGACGCCGAGGCGCAGCGGCGTCCGTATGTCCTCCTTCTACGGGCCATGCAGGACGCGAAGATGGCCGCGGTCGGCAAGTTCGTGCTCTGGGGCAAGGAGAACCTCTGCCTCATCCGCCCGCTCGGCGACTCCCTCGCGCTAGAGACCCTCTATTACGCCGAAGACGTGCGTGCTCGCGAGGAGATCGATGCCTCCGTGGGCGAGATCGACGTCAAGGGCCCGGAGCTCGACATGGCGAGGCAGCTCGTCGAGAGCCTCGTCGGGGACTTCGATCCCGAGGAGTACGAGAACGAGTACCGGAACGACCTCCGCGCCATGCTGGAGGCCAAGCTCGAGGGCAAGGAGATCGTCGCTCCCGAGCCTGCAAAGGAAGCGCCCGTCGTGGATCTGATGGAAGCGCTCAAGGCCAGCGTCGCCCAGGCGCGGAAGGACAAGCCGTCGGCCGCGAAGCCGAAGGCCAAGAAGTCCGCGGCGAAGGCGCCCGCCAAGAAGCGCGCCGCCGCCCGCTAGCGGGCGGATTGAAACGTCCGCCGCCGCGTCGTATACTCAGGCGCGTGAGAGGGAGAGTGCTCGTCGTTGCGCTGCTCGCGGCCGCCGCCTTTGTGCTCGCCGGCCCCGGAACCGCTGCCGCTGCCTGCCAGCAGTTCACAGGCGCTGAGCCGGTAAGTCCCGGAAGCCAAGACGACGGCCTCAACAGCGTCGTGATCTCGGCCGCTGCAACGTGTGGGCGGTTGGCGACACGGAAGACCCGGGACGGCTAACGCTCATCGAGCACTGGAATGGAAGGGTCTCGCGCCAAGTGACGAGTCCGAATCCGGGTTCGAACGACACGCTCACCGATGTCTCGCCCTCATGGGCAGTCGGGAGCTACAACTCGAGCGGCACGAAGACGCTGATCCTCAGGCGCGTGGGTAACTCATGGGCCCAGGTGACGAGCCCGAACCCAACGGCGAACTCCAACGAGCTACAGGGCATCGTCCAGATTTCGCCGGGCAACGCTTGGGCGGCAGGGATGTGTTCAGCGGCACGGCGTATCGGACACTCATCCTCCACTGAACGGAGCGCGTGGAAGCGGGTGCAGAGCCCCAACACCGGTGACGCTTCCACCGACAACATGCTGTTCGGGATCGCCGCGCACGGCGCCGACGACCTCTGGGCGGTCGGCCAGCGTGAGGTCGGAGGTGGTACCAACCACTGACGCTTCACTGGACGGTTCGAAGTGGAAGATCGCCTCCGCTCCGACTCTTGGCGACGCGCCTTTCGGCTCGTTCCTCATAGACGTGGACATCGATTCGATGCACGCCTGGGCGGTCGGCTCCTACGCGGTCGGAAGCTCGCTGAAGGGATTCATCCTGCGGCGCGACGGGACGAAGTGGAAGCGCGTGAAGCTCCCCAGCTTCGCCCTGGGAACGGTGATCGATGGAGTCACGGCCATCTCCCCTCGAAACGTGTGGGGGGTCGGCGAGGAAAACTCGAAGAATCTCGTCCTGCACTGGAACGGCCACTCCTGGAAGAAAGTTCAGGTGCAGAACCCCGGGGACCGGGAGAACATCTTCTACGACATCGACGCCCTGTCCGCGAAGGAAATCTGGATGGTAGGCCAGTCTCGCAACAATTCAGACCTCATCTACGAGGCCCGCGCGATGCACTGCTGCTGAGCGGCTAGTTCTTAGGCAGCAGACGCCCGGCTGGCACCAGACGCCTCGAGCTGAGCCTGGAAGAGGCTCTTGTCGATCTTGCCCTGGTAGATCGGGATGGCCTCCTCGATGCAGACCCGGATGACCTCGTCTCGATCGAGACCCAGCTCCTTCGACAGCTCCTCAGGCGTTAGGTGATTGGCCACGATGTCTCCTTTCGATTCTTGCCCACAAAAAAAGCCCGCTCACGGCGCGCGGCCGAGCGGGCTACGTCAGTCCTTTCATGTGAGCGGAGCGGCTCAAAGGCCCCGCACCCCTTCCAAGTCCATGGACGAAGGATACTTTTCCTTCGTGACCGAGGCAACGCTTCTTCCGGGATTCCGCCCGCACTTTGCGGAAATCGACGGCGTCCGAACGCGCTACTTCCTCAGCGGCGAGGGGCCTCCGCTCACCATGGTCCACGGGCTCGGGGGTGCCGCGGTGAACTTCACGAAGCTCGCGCCGATCCTTGCGCGGAGGCGGCGCGATCCTGATCCCGACCTGCCGGGTCACGGGCTCTCCGAGCCGTTCCGGCACGTCGAGGGAATCGCGACGTACTCGCGCCACGTCCACAAGGTCGCCGAGCTCGAGGGAATGCTGCCCGGCGCCGTTCTCGGCTACTCCATGGGCGGCGTCGTCGCCCTCCGGCTGGCCGTCGAGGAGCCCGAGGACGTGATCGCGCTCGCGCTGGTCGCGCCGGCGGGCATCGTCTCGACGACGCGCCGTGCGGAGATCTGGCTCGCCGTCACCGCAGTCGCTTCGCCCCGCGCAGGTGATGACGCGCTTCCGCGGCACCTTCGCGCGCAGGCCGCGGCTCCGGTGGCTGCCGTTCGGCCTCTGGGGCGCGGCGGACCCCGAGTCGCTCGATCCAGACGCGGTCCTCGGCTTCCTCGAAGGCCCTTCGCAGCACACCGACGTCGGCAGCGCGGGCCGCGCGCTGCTCGGAGACGACCCTCGTCCCGACCTCGACCGCGTCCGCTGCCCCGCACTCCTCGTCTGGGGCTCCCGCGACCGGCTCGTGCCGGTCGGGGACGGCTTCGAGTACGCGCGCAGGCTGCGTGCCCCGATCCGTGTACTCCCGGCGGCCGGACACCTCATCGTCGGCGAGCTCCCCGAGCCGTGCGCCGGTGTGCTGGAAGGGTTCCTAGACGGGGTTGGGGAGGTCGACGAACTCCCACTGGAGACCGAACTCGTCCGCCAGCTTCGCCGCGAGCGCGCGGACGCCTAGCGTCTCGGTGGCGTAGTGGCCGCCCGCGACGAAGTGGATGCCGGCCTCCTTCGCGGCGTGCTTGGTCGGCTCGTCGGCCTCGCCGGTCACGAAGCAGTCGTAGCCCTCCGCAGCGGCCTGCTCGACATAGCGCGCCGCTCCACCCGTCAGCACGGCAACGCGCTCGATCTCCTCGGGCCCGTACGAGAAGACCAGAGGCATCCGCTCGAGCTTCTCCTGCACGCGTGTGGAGAAGTCGCTCATGGGGACGGGCGCAGCCAGCTTCCCGCCGTAGCCCCACGGAGTGAATCTCTGCTGGGTCTCGACGCCGAGCTCCCCGGCGAGGAGGGCGTTGTTCCCGATCTCGGGGTGCGCGTCGAGCGCGAGATGGTAGGCGGCGAGGGTGAGGTCGTAGTCGAAGAGAGTCTTCAAGCGGCCGCGTAGGATGCGGTCGACGACGCGCGAGTCCTTGTCCCAGAAAAGGCCGTGATGGGCGAGCACGAGCTGCGCGCCGGCCTCGGCAGCTCCGACGAAGAGGTCACGGGAAGCCGAGACGCCACAGGCGACCTTGGCGACTTCTTCCGAGCCGACGACCTGGAGTCCCATCGGTCCGTAGTCGGGATAGGTGTCGAGCTCGAGGTACTCGGCCGCAAAGGCCAGGATCTCGTCGCGCGAGGCCATTCAGTGTCACCTTCGTCGGCACGGTGCTGCCCAGGCGCGCGAAAACCGCGCTGGACTAGGACGCAGGGAGGCTGCATACATGGAATGTATGTGGCCGACCGAGAACGACGTCCTGCGCCCGTTTGCAGTCGGCTGGGTTCCGGGTCGGGGAAGGGGGGCACTCGATACGCTATGCGAGCCTCGGGGTGTAGCGCAGCCTGGTAGCGCGCGCCGTTCGGGTCGGCGAGGTCCCCGGTTCAAATCCGGGCACCCCGATACTTATGAGACCATCTGTGTAGCGATGCGACGCGCTCGCAGGACAGGTCTCGCCCTCCTTTCCTTGGTCGCGGTCTCTCTGGCCGTGCCGAGCGCGGCGTCGGCTCACGCGGTGTCGGGGATCGACTATCGCTTCCCGCTCCCGATCTGGCTCTTCGCCCTCGCGGCGGGCTTGGCGGTGCTCGCCTCGGCACCGGCGGCGATGTTCGCGGTGCGCTCGAACACCTCCTGGACCGGTGGCGACTTCTACGGGTCGATCCGGCGGCTGCACCTCGGGACGATCGGGCTCGTCATCTTCACGCTCGCCCTCGTCGACGCGGTCGTGGGCGGGCTTTTCGGGCCGAAGGACTTCTTCGAGAACCCGGCCACGATCGTCGTCTGGGTCGACTTCTGGGTCGGGCTCGGGATCGTGACCGCGCTCGTGGGGAACGCGTGGGACTTCGTCAGCCCTCTCTCGGCGGCCGGCCGCGCGCTCGAGCGCGCCCTTGCCTTCCGCGGAGCCGGCGCCCTCCGTTATCCGGAGAGGCTCGGCCTCTGGCCGGCGATTGCCCTCGTCCTCCTCTGGAGCTGGATGGAGCTCGTCTGGGACCAGGCCAAGGACCCGCTCACACTCACAGTCATCATCCTCGCCTACATCGCGCTCCAGCTCGTCGCGATGGCCGTGTTCGGAACGGAGGTCTGGCTCGCCCGCGGCGAGCTCTTCACGGTCGTCGCGCGGACGCTTCGCGCGCTTCGCCCCGGTCGAGCTATTCGTGCGCCGCCCGGCGGGTGTCTGCAGGGCGAACCGCTGCATCGAGGAGGAGCGCGTCAACTGCCCGTCCTGCTGGCTCGATGCGGATCCGGAAGAGCGCGGCATGCGCCTGCGCACGTACGGCTCGGGAGTGCGGCGCGAGCCGACGCTCGGCACAGGAGGGGGCACCTTCGTGCTCGCGCTACTCGCAACCGTGGTCTACGACGGTTTCTCGCAGACGCAGAAGTACGTCGATCTCGAGAGCTGGTTCCTCGACCGCTCGAACTGGCTGGCGCTGCACGAGACCCTGCTCGACTCGCTGATCATGATCGCCGTCGTCGGAGCCTTCGCGCTCGCGTTCATTCTCGTCGTGACCGCCGTCTCCCGGCTCGAGGCGACCTCGGTCACCGATGCCGCGCGCCGCTACGCACCCACCTTGATCCCGATCGCGGCCGTCTACTTCGTCTCGCACTACTTCCTCTACCTGATCTACGCGAGCCAGTTCACCTGGGCGGCGGTGGCCGATCCCTTCGGCCGCGAGTGGGTTCCGGACGCGACGCCGTGGACGGGAGTGCCCGGCTCGCTCGTCTGGTACATCCAGGTCGCGCTGATCGTGTGGGGCCACGTCGTCGCCGTGTTCGAGGCCCACCGGGTCTCGCTCGGCGTGCACGTGAACGCGCGCCGCGCCGTGATGGCGCAGGTCCCGCTCATACTCCTGATGGTGGGGTACACCTTCACAGGGCTTTGGGTGCTGGGCCAGGTGCTCGCGGCTCCTTGATCCTCGCGCACGCCGGCCATCACGAGGCGATCGCCTCCGCCTGGGAGGCCCCGGTCGCCGTCCTCGCGGGCGCTGCGTTCGCGCTGGCACTGTTCGGCCAGGCCTTCGTCCGGCTTCGGCGGCGGGGCCGGAACGACCATGCGGGCTGGGACCGCGCCGCGCTCTTCGCGTTCGCGGTCACGCTCGGGACGCTCGCGCTGGTCTCCCCGCTCGACTACATCGGCGAGGAGTACCTGCTCTCCGTCCACATGCTCCAGCACGTGATCATCGGAGACCTCGCGGTGGCGCTCGCAGTGGTGGCGCTCCGAGGGCCCCTGACCTTCTTCCTGATCCCATCCGTCGTCCTCAGCCGGCTCGCGCGGCTGGGCTGGCTGCGCTCGGGTCTTCGCTTCCTGCTCGACCCAAAGGTCGCGTTCGTGCTCTGGGCGATCGTGATCGCGGCCTGGCACGTGCCCGCGGCCTACGACTACACGCTCACGCATCAGGTCGTGCACGACATCGAGCACCTCTCTTTCGTCGTCGTCGGGATGCTCGTGTGGATCCAGCTCGTCGACCCCGCCCGCCGTCGCGAGCTGGGCCTCGCCGGCAAGCTCGCTCTCGCGGTCGCGCTCTTCGCCGCCGGGCAGATCCTCGCCGACGTCCTCATCTTCGCGATGCGGCCGCTCTACGGGAGCTACGCCGAGCAGCCGGACCGGCTCTGGGGGCTCTCCCCGCTCGAGGACCAGCGGCTCGCCGGCCTCGTGATGATGGGCGAGCAGCTCCTCACGCTCGGAACGTTCGTCGCCCTCACGCTGATCGCCCAGCACCGCCGGCTCTTCCGTCCCGCAGAGGACGACCGGCGCGTCGCGGCGTGAGCCCCGCGCCCTCCTCGTTCACCTTCGAGCCGTTGTTTTTGGCGCTCGCGGCGATGGCGGCAGTCCTCTACGTCCGCGCGGCACGGACCGAGCGGCCCCCGCTCTGGAGGATCGTCCTTTTCTCCATGGGCCTACTGCTGATCGCCGGCGCGCTCAACTCGCCCCTGGAGACGATCGCCGCCAACTACCTCCTCCTCTTTCACCTGCTCCAGAACGTGATGATCGCCGACTGGGCGCCGCCCCTTCTCATCCTCGGGCTGACTCCGGCGATGCGCGCCGCAGTCGCCCGCGCCGGTGGGAAGCCGTTCGCCGTCCTCACGCGTCCGCGGATCGCGTTGCCGGTCTGGCTCGTCGGCTGGTACGCGATCCACCTGGCGCTTTTCTACGACTTCGCGCTCGAGCACGCCTGGACCCTCAACGTCGAGCACCTGCTGCTCATCGTCATTGGCTTTGTCTTCTGGTGGCCCGTGCTCGCCGACGAGCCGGTCGACATCGGAGCGCCCATCAAGATCGGCTACCTCGGAACGGCGTTCGTCGGCGCGACGTTCCTCGGGCTCGGGCTGACCTTCGCTTCGACGCCGTTCTACGACTTCTACGCAGGCGCGCCGCGCCTCTGGGGGATGTCCGCCGTGCGGGACCAGAACTTCGGCGGGATCCTCATGAACGTCGAGCAGGCGCTCGTCTTCCTCGCCGCGATCCTCTACTTCGTCGTGAAGCTCATCCCCGAGGAGGAGCGGACCCGAGGTGCTGCTTAGCTAGCTAGTCCGGCTGGACGACTGCTTCGATCAGCATCCAGCAGCCGTCGGTGTCGAACTCGTCCTTGAAGCCGTCGCCGACGACGAGCGGCGGGGCGAACTGGAGCGTGTTGGGGCCGCCGGAGCTGCAGCGGAGCGTCGAGGTCTTCTTCGTCTTGATCGCCAGCCGGTCGTCCTTGTTCACGTGCACGTTCACCGAGAACGACTCGACCTTGTAGGGCTCGTTCGGATCCGGCTGGCCCTTGTACTCGATCCGCGGGCCGTTTCGGACGGCCTTCGCCTCGAAGCCGCCCGGAGTCTCATGCGCTCGGACGATCTGGAGGCGGAAGGCGCCCGCGGCGCCTGCGACCAGGCGGATCTTCGTGATCGTGCCCGCCTTAGGCGACTTGTGGCCGCCGTTGGGCCGGCCGTAAGCCTCGTTCATGACCCAGGTGCATGACCGCGCGGGGTGACCGCACGGGTGCGGGGACTCCGCATTCGAAGGCTGGACGGTCGAGTCGAGCTTCGAGCCGAAGTTGAAGGTCGCGTGGGCGCTCGCGGCCCAGGTCGCGCAAACCGCGCACACGGCGAGGACGAGGAAGAGCCGCAGCTTCATCCCGGCGATTCTCTCCCGAGAGCGCTCCGGTTGCAACCCTTGCGGGGGCGAAGAGACAATCCGCGTCCATGCGGGGAGTGGTTTTGGGATGTGCGGTGGGGGTTGCCCTGCTCTGGGCGGGGACAGCCGGCGGTGCCGTGATCCACGTCGACTGTGCGCACCAGAACCTGCAGAACAAGATCTCGGGTGCCGCGCCGGGCTCGACGTTGAAGATCAAGGGCCGCTGCGTCGGGACGTTCACGGTGAGCAAGAACCTCGACCTTGTCGGCGACCCAACCGCGACCCTCGACGGAAACGACGCGGACAGGACGCTCACGATCAGCGGGGCGACGGCCGAGCTGGCGCACCTCGTGGTCACCGGGGGGCACATCTCGGGCGGGCTGGTCTCCACCGGAGCCGGGATCGCGGCGATCAGCAGCAACGTCAAGCTGAATCACGTCACGGTCAGGGGAAACACGGCGGAGTCGACGGTCGATGCCGGCACCACGGTCGACGTCGCGGGCGGAGGGATCTACTCCGACGCAGGGACGCTTCGCATCGAGAACTCCGTGATCAGCGGAAACGTCGCCCGGGCCGAGGGCGGGACGGCGCACGCCTACAGCGGCGGCATCTTTCGGAACTTCCCGCTGACCATCATTCACTCGACCATTCGAGACAACAAGACGATCTCGGTCTCCCTGGGCACCGTCGCGCAGTCGCTCGCAGGCGGGCTGTACATGGAGCAGAACGGTCTACACATCAAGTCGTCGACCTTCGAGGGCAATCTGGCGAAAGCGAGTGGGCCGGCCGGGACGGTGGTCGCCGAGGGCGGCGGCATCTACCTGGCGGACACAGGAAAGGTCACCATCGAGAGCTCGACGATGAAGGACAACCGCGCGGCGGCGATCTCGGACGGCACTTCCGCGGACGCACTCGGCGGCGGCATCCAAGGGAAGCTCGTCAACGGCGTGTTCAAGAACACGAAGTGGACAGGGAACACGGCCCACGCGCAATCGAACGGCGACGGCGACACGCATGGCGGAGCCATCGTGCTTGCGCCGTCCGGAGAGCTAAAGCTCCTCGGTTCGCGGTTTGCCGGCAACGTGGCGGATGCCCACGGAGGAAGCGGCATCGGTTCCTCCGACGGCGGCGCGATGGAGGTCTCGGACGGACGGCTGGTTCTCCGCAACACGACCGTCGACAAGAACAGCGCGATCGCGCCCGACGGTGCGACGAGGACCGCATCCGGCGGCGGGATCTTCGCGGCGGGTGACATGCTCATGGACTCCTCGACGGTGAGCCGGAACACTGCGTCCTCCGCCGGCGGCCAGACGCTCGGCGGTGGACTCGTCCTCGAAGGCTCGGGCACGACTCGAATCACGAACTCGACCGTCGCCTCCAACCATGCGAACGGCGGCACGGCTCGCGGTGGGGGAATCGACACCTTCGCGGGCACACTGGTCGTCCTCAACGCGACCATCTCCGGGAACTCGGCGAAGATCGGCGGCGGGATCTACAAGGAGGTCGGCACCACGACCCTCCAGGCCACGATCCTCGCCGGTAACCACGCGTCGGCAAGCGGTCCCAACTGCGGCGGCAGCATTGGCTCCGCGGGACGGAATCTCGTCTCGCAGACGTCTGGCTGCACGTTCACCGCGCTGCCCTCGGACCTCCTCCACAAGGGCGCGAAGCTGGGGCCGCTCGGCAAGCACGGCGGCCCGACCGAGACGATTCCGCTGCAGTCCACGAGCCCCGCGAAGAATGCGATCCCGGCCGCCGACTGTGACGTGGGCAAGGATCAGCGCGGCGTGAAGCGGCCGCAGGGGCCGCGGTGCGACATCGGGGCCTTCGAGGTCAAGCAGTGATGCCGCTGCGCGTCCTCGTAGCCGTCGCGATCGCGGTCGTGGCGCTGCTGGCGGCCGGGCCTGCGGCTGCGACGACGACCACGGTCAACTGCGTGCACGGGAACCTGCAGAAGAAGATCGACAACGTCGATCCGGACTCGACGCTCCTGATCAAAGGCACGTGCAAGGGCCAGTTCACCATCAACAAGTCGTTGAAGCTCGTCGGTGATCCAACTGCGACCCTCGACGGCGAGAAGGCCGGAACCGTCCTGACGATCATGGACGGCCCGGTGCTGCTCTCGCATCTGAAGGTGACCGGGGGCCTTTTGACAGGGACCGCCGACGGAGGAGGGATCTACCACTCCGCCGGAGCGCTCACGTTGCGCCATGTCACCGTCTCGGGAAACCGGCTCCTCGCCATGTCTATCGCGAGCGGCGGTGGCATCTTCTCGAACGGCGGCTCTCTGGCGATCCTCGATTCGGTGATCGAGAAAAACCTCGTAAAGCAGAGCGACGGCGGCAGCGCCGTTATCGCCGGAGGCGGAATCTACCGCTCGGGAGACGTGAAGATCGTCAACACAACCGTCCGCAACAATCGGGCGGTCGCCTTCCCGACGGGGACGAACGGGATTGCCCAAGGCGGGGGTGTGTTCCTGGACTCTTCGGCAGCCCCGGTTATCAAAGGCTCGATCTTCAGCGGGAATCTCGCTCGGGTCAGCTCCACCGGCGGCGGAGTCACGGCCCAGGGCGGCGGCATCTATCTCAACAACGGCGGGCTGGTCGACTTCGAAGGCTCGAAGTTCGAGGCCAACCGTGCCTCGGCGGAGACTGGAGGCACGTTGGCCGAGGCGCGCGGCGGCGGCATCTACGCGGACTTCGACGGCGGGACTTCAAGCGCATCAGATGGATGGGAAACACCACTCATGGCGAGTCGACCGGAGACACCACCGCGTCCGGTGGAGGAGGCACGCTGATCTCCGGGCTCGAGATCGCGCTCGACCGCGTTCGGGCTTCCTCGAACAGCGCGGATAGCCACGGCACGAGCAGCTCCACGGCTGCAGGCGGTGGCCTCGAGGTGCAAGGGCTGGTCGACGTGAAGACGTCCACGTTCGACGCAAACACGGCCGACGCGGTTGACGGCGGGATTCGAACGGTGACGGGCGGAGGGCTCGACATCACCGCCGGTGGGCTGCGCATGGCCTCGTCCACGGTGAGCAGGAACGAGGCGAGCGCCCCCGGCGGCCAGGCTCTCGGCGGCGGCATCCGGGTGGAGGGGCTGCCGAGCGGCTTCATCAGGAACTCCACCGTCTCGGCGAACCGGGCGACCGGCAACACGTCGCGAGGCGGCGGGGTCGATGCCTCCGAAAACGTGCTGAACATCGTCAATGCGACGATCGCCCGCAACAGCGCGAAGCTCGGGGGCGGTCTCTACAAGGAGACGGGCACGACGACCCTGGAGGCGACGATCCTGGCCGCGAACGCGGCGGCGACCGGCCCGAATTGCGGTGGGAGCGTCGAGACCGCCGGGCACAATCTGATCTCGAAGAAGGCCGGCTGCACGATCACGCCGCTCCCGTCGGACATCGTCAACAAGGGCGCGAAGCTCGGGACCCTGGGCAAGCACGGTGGTCCGACGGAGACGATCTTGCTACTTGCGGCGAGCCCGGCGATCAACGCGATCCCATCCGCGCAGTGCGCTGTCGGCCGCGATCAGCGCGGCGTGAAGCGCCCGCAGGGCAACCGCTGCGACATCGGCGCCTTCGAGGTCAAGCACTAAAAGGCTGCGGGAGCGGGGCCGAAGCCCCGCCCCCGAGCGAATCGGCCTACGGCATCCCTTCGGTGGTTCCGCCGCGGCCGCCGAACGTGCACTTGTCCTTCTCGTTCGCCAGGTAGACGTTCGTGTCGTCGTTCACGCCGGCCGCGTCGAAGATGAGCAGCCCGCAGGAGTAGAACGACTTCGGCGTGTACTCGTGATCCCGGATCGTCGACGTGCTGATCGTCGCAGCGGCTTCTGAGCGATGACGGTGGTCGGGCCGACGCCGCGGACGGTGGAGTTCATGATGTTCGCCGTCGAGCCGGTGCCGTTCACCGTGATGCCGTTCTTCTGGTAGCCGGTTGCGATCACGTTGTCGAGCGTCGCGTGACCGGCGCCACCCAGGCGATGGACGACAGCCGTGCAGGCGTTCTCGACGTAATGCATTCCTGCCCGCTCGGCGATCGCCCGCGCCTCCGGCGAGACGATGCCCAGCTGCAGCCAGAGCGCCTTCGCGCCCGCGGCGGCCGCCTGTTCGGCCACCTCGGGACAGAACTCCGGGCGGCGGAAGACGTCGACGAGGTCGACCGGCTCTTCGATGTCCGCGACGGAGTCCACACAGGGAATCCCGAGGATCTCCGTGCGATGCGGGCGCACCGGGATGACCCTGTAGCCCTGCGCGAGCAGGTAGCGCATGACCCCGTTGCTGGGCCTTTCGGGCCTCGGCGATGCGCCGACGAGAGCGATCGTCCTCGTCTCGGCCAGGATCTCCGCCGGAGTGCGCATTGGCCTTCCCAGGCTATCCTGAGCCCATGCCCGACCGGCTTCGCGTGGCCTGTGTCCAGTTGAGCTCCACCGACACGAAGGCGGAGAACATCGAGCGCGCGGAGGGCCTCGTCGCCCGCGCGGCGGCGACCGGCGCCGACCTGGTCGTCCTCCCGGAGAAATGGACCGGGATCGGGCCGCCCGAGATGATGCGCGGCCTGGCGGAGAGCCTCGAGGGCGGACGAGACGGTCGAGGCCATGAGCGGCTGGGCCCGTACGCACGGCATCACCCTCGTCGGCGGTTCGATCGTGGAGCGGCGCGAGGGGCGGGAGAAGCTCTCGAATACCTGCGTGGTGTTCGACCCGCAGGGGGAGATCCAGGCTGTCTACCGCAAGATCCATATGTTCGACGTCGAGGTCGGAGGCCAGGTGTACCGAGAGTCGGAGACCGAGGAGCCAGGCGAGGCCACGGTCACGACCGAGGTCGAGGGTTGGAAGCTCGGGCTGACCGTCTGCTACGACCTCCGTTTCCCGGAGCTCTACCGCGTGCTGGCGGTCGAGGGCGCCGAGGTCGTCACCGTGCCGGCCGCGTTCACGCTCTTCACCGGCAAGGACCACTGGGAGCTCCTGCTCCGGGCCAGGGCGGTGGAGAACCAGTGCTACGTGGTGGCGGCGAACCAGTGGGGCTCCTTCGCGGACGGAAAGGCGGCCTACGGGCGCTCGCTCATCGCCGATCCCTGGGGGGTCGTGCTCGCCGAGGCGCCCGGACGAGGACTGCGTCATCTCGGCGGAGATCGACCGCGGCCGGATGGAGGACATTCGCCGCCGCCTGCCCTCGCTCGCCAACCGCCAGCCGGCGGCCTACCGCTCGCCGACGGGCGTTTGACCGTCGAAGCGGTCCTCTTCGACGTCGACTTCACCCTCGCCAAGCCGGGGCCCCTGCTTGGGCCGAGCGGGTATCACGATGCGGGGAAGCGGTTCGGTCTCGACCTCGACCCCGAGCGCTATGCCGAAGCCCGTGCCGCCGCGGTCCTCGACCTGAAGCAGCACCCGGAGCTCGAGCACGACGAGGAGGTCTGGCTTCGCTTCACCGAGGACATCGTCCGCGGGATGGGCGGTGAGGGCGAGTCGTGCCGCTCGGTTGCCCAGGCGATCACCGACCGCTGGCTCGCGTCGGAGAACTTCGAGCTCTACGAGGATGTCCTGCCCGTCCTGGACATCCTCCGCGAGCGAGGCGTGAAGATCGGGCTCGGTCTCGAATACGAGCCGCGACCTCGGCGCGTTCGTCGACCACTTCAAGCTTCCCGTGGACGCCTGGATCTGGTCGGGCCGGCACGGGAAGGTGAAGCCGAGCCCGACGATCTTCATGGTCGTCCTCGACGAATTGGGCGTCGCGCCGGAGGCCGCGGTGATGGTGGGCGATTCCCTCGAAGACGATGTCGAAGGCGCCCGCGCGCTCGGCATGCGCGCCTATCTCGTCGACCGTGACGGTCGCAGCGAGGTCGAGGACGCCCTGCCGACCCTGCTCGCGCTCCCGGCTCTCATCGAGGTCGAGACCGGTGCCTGACCGCTCCCGCCTCCAGGTCGTCCCGCGCGCCGTCGAGGAGTCGCTCGAGACCCCGGTGCGCGGGCTCATGTGGTCGCTCGGCCTCGGTGCCTTCGGGCTCGCCTGGTCGATCACGACGGTGGCCGCCTATCTCCCGCCGCTCCTCGGCGAGTTCACCCACTCGGCCACGCTGATCGGGCTCGTCCTGGCGGCGGAGGGAATCTTCGCGTTCTTCATGCCGCTCTTCGTGGGGCCGATGAGCGACGCGACGCACCTCCCGCTCGGCCGGCGGCGGCCCTTCATGGTGCTCGCGCTCGTGCCTATGGCGGTCTCGCTCGCGCTGCTCCCGTTCATGCCGGGCTTCCAGGCGACGGCGCTCGCCCTCTTCGGCTTCTTCTTCGCGTACTACATCTACGAGCCGCCCTACCGCGGCCTCTATCCCGACCTCGTGCCGGACAACTACTTCGGCCGGGCCCAGGGCGTCCAGCATGTCCTGCGCGGAACCGCGCTCGGCGCTGCGCTCGTCGGCGGCGGCTTCCTTCTCTCGGTCTGGGAGCCCTTCCCGTTCATCCTCGCGGCGAGCGTCACCCTGGTCTCGTGCGGCGCGGTGGTCGTGCTCGTCCACGAGAAGGACGTCGAGCCGACCCGCTTCGAGCGCTTCCGCTCGATCCTTGCAGCGCCGTGGCGCGTCGTCCGCCGTGAGAAGCACGTGCGCCGTTTCCTGATCGCCAACACGGCCTGGGAGGCGACCTTCGCGGGGATCCGCACCTTTGTCGTCCTCTACATCATCGACGGGCTCGACCAGCCGCTCTACGTTTCCTCGACGGTGCTCGGCGTCGTCGCGGCCGGGTACGTCCTCGCCGCGCTTGCGGCGGGGAGGTTCGGGGACGAGTTCGGCGTCGGCAACGTCATCCTCGGCGCCTCGGTCGTCTACGGGCTCGGCCTACTTGTCGCAGGCTTCGCGCAGACCTGGCACTGGTGGTACTACGGGCTGATCGCTCCGGTGGCGATGGCGGGCGGAGTCGTGATGACGCTCGCCTGGGCCCTCCTCTTCAAGGTCATGCCGGCGACAGGCCGCGGGACGATCACCGGCCTTGCGACGACCACGAAGGGACTCGGGCTCGTCATCGGGCCACTCGCGGCCGGAGCCGCGATCGACATCTTCCACAGCCACTTCCGCTCGACGGACGGCTACGCGGTCATCTGGCCGGTCGTGGCGATGCCGGTGCTGGCGGTCATTCCGCTCGTCGCTCTCCTCGCGGAGGCCGAGGGCGACCTCAGAGGCAGGGGGACGCGTCGGGCTTCATGAGCCCGAAGCCCCACACCTTGTCCCTGAAGACGTAGAAGACGCTCGTCACCTTCTTCCCGGGGAGGAGGAGCGCCTCGTAGCGCGCACACTGGCGCTTGTCGAGGGAGCCGTAGATCCGGGCGACGTCGGAGGAGTCGGCGGCCAGGAAGAGCCCGTCAGGGGTCTTCCAGCCGGTCGGCCGCCACACTGTGAACGCCTGCGCGACCCGGCCCTTCTCGAAGATGACCCCCGTGCCCTGCGGCGTGAAGGGCTTGTAGTTGAAGTACCAGGTCGGGCTCTTGCAGTCCTTGCAGACGCCGTGCCGGTCGCCCCAGGCGGCGAGGACCTCGTCCTGGGTCATCCCGAGCCGGACTCCTCCGAGCGACTCGCCGGGGACGAACGTGCCTGCGCGCGGCGGGGCGTAGGCCGCCGGAGCGAGGGCGAGCGCGACGCAGCCCGCGGCGGCTAGCGCGCCAAGAGCGCGGGGCCCCACGACGCAAGGGGGGAGATGTCGCCGTCGCGCCCGTTCAGGTTGCGGTACCCGAGAGCGTGCTCGGCCTGCATCATCTTGTGGATCTGGGTCGTACCCTCGTAGATGATCGGGGCGCGCGAGTTGCGGAAGTAGCGCTCGATCCCGTACTCGGCGGAGAACCCGTAGGCGCCGTGGACCTGGATGGCGAGGTGCGCCGCGCGGAAGGCGGACTCGGTCGCATGCCATTTGGCCAGGCTCGTCTCGCGCGTGTTACGGACGCCCTTGTCCTTGAGCCACGCGGCCTGCATGACGAGGAGCTTCGACGTCTCGTAGCCGAGCACCATCTCCGCGATCATGTCCTGGACGAACTGGTACTTCCCGATCGGCTGGCCGAAGGTCTCGCGCTCCCGCGCATAGGCGACCGACTGCTCGAGGCAGGCGCGGATGACTCCGCACGCGCCGGCGGCGACGGTGAAGCGGCCCTGGTCGAGGCCGTACATGGCGATCTCGAAGCCCTGGCCCTCCTCGCCGACGAGATTCTCGGCGGGCACCTCGACGTTCTCGAAGAAGAGCTCGCCGGTCGATCCGGCCCAGATCCGAGCTTGTGCTCGGTGTCCGCGGTCGTCACGCCCGGCCACTCGCGCTCGACGATGAACGCCGAGATCCCGCGGTGCTTCGCGTCCGCATCGGTCTTCGCGAAGACGAGGGCGTGATCGGCGACGCTGGCGTAGGAGATCCAGTTCTTCTGGCCGTTGAGGATGTACGTGTCCCCCTCGCGGCGGCGCGTTCGTCAGCATCGCGGCGACGTCCGACCCGGCAGCGGGCTCCGTCAGCCCGAAGCAGGCGAGCTTGTCGCCGCGCGCCTGAGGGGTGAGGTAGCGCTGCTTCTGCTCCTCGTCGGCGTAGCGGAGGAGCGTCAGCGAGTTGAGCCCGACGTGGACCGAGATGAGGGTCCTGAAGGCCGCCTCGCCACGCTCGATCTCCTCGCAGACGAGCGCCTCGGACACGAAGTCGAGCCCCGCGCCGCCGTATTCCTCGGGGATGACGATCCCGAGCAGGCCGAGCTCGGCCATGCCCGCGATCGCGTCCATGTCGAGGTGATGGTTGATGTCGTTCTCGATCGCGTTCGGGAGCACGCGCTCGTCCACGAACTGGCGGACGGTCGCCTGTACCTCTCGCTGCTCCGGCAGTGAGCTCGAAATCCACGGCAACTAGTCTAAGTCGCGTGGGTCTCGCCGCGCTGTTTCAGGCCGCTCTCGCTCTTGTCTCGGGCGGCAACCAGCAGCCGACCGGTCTTCCGTCGCTGACGCCGAGGCAGAAGGCGGCTCTCGTCGTGGTCTCGGGACTCCCGGCGCCCCGGGGCGTCGCGGGCGTGATCGTCCAGGACTGGAGCCGAGGCGAGCCGCGCCCGCGCCGTGCGCTCGCCTTCGTCGACCAGGAGGGCGGGAGCGCGAGCACCTTCGACGAGCTGCCGCCCGGGGCTCCCGCCTCGTCTTTCCAAAGCCCGAAGGAGGCGCTCGCCGCCGGGAGGGCGACCGGCAAGGCCCTCGAGCGAGCCGGAGTGGACGTCGACCTGGCGCCTGTCCTCGATCTCGCCGGAGGGCCGCTCGGCTCGCGGCATTTTCCGGGACCGGCCGAAGCCCTCGCCTTCGCGCGCGGGCTGGAAGCGGGCGGGACCGCCGCGTGCCCGAAGCATTTCCCCGGTCTCGGATCGGCGCGGATCTCGACCGACGAAGACCCGCACGTCGCACGCTCGCCTCCTGCCCGCGGAGGTGCGAGCCTTCCGGAAGGCCGTCGCGGACGGAGCGACGTGCGTGATGGTCGGGCACGCGTTCTACCGGCGCCTCGGCGTCGAGCGCAGGGCGTCCTTCAACCCGGCGGCGTACCGCCTTCTGCGCCGGCTCGGGTTCGACGGAGTCGCGATCACGGACTCGGTGTCCGTCTTCGGGAGCGAGCCGGCCGTCCCGTCGGCCAAGCGCGCCGTCCGGGCCGGCGCCGACCTCGTTCTGCTCACGAACGGCCCGGACGCGGCCAGAGTGATCGAGGCGCTCGTGCCGCTTGCACGCCGCGGGATCCTGGACGAGCACGTACGCCGTGTGCTGGCCTTCCGGCGCCGGTTAGGACTTGATGAACTTCCTTGAGCCGGGGCACGCGAGGTGCTTTCCTGGTGATGTGAGACGTTTTCTGCTCGTCGCGGTTCTGGTCCTCGGGATTGCCTGGGCCCTGCCCGCGGCCGCCTCGGCGGCCTTGACGGCCACGCAGATCCGCATCGGCAATCACCCGGCTTTCGTCCGCGTCGTCGTCGACTTCACGGGCGGGACGCTGCACCGAAACGATGTGGAGTCGCCCGATCCCCAGCCGTTCGACGGCCGCGCCCGCGTCCGCGTCACGCACACCGGCGTCACGACCGGTGCGGCGGCGGTCGCACAAGAGGGAGTCACCGCCCGGATCATTCAGCGCTCGGGCGCCATCGTCCTTCGGACTTCGTCGCGGAGGCACCGCTTCAAGTACCTCGAGTACGGCGTCCTGCACTCACCAGAGCGGCTCGTCGTCGACCTGTGGAAGTCGCGGCCGCCCACAGCCGCCGCGGAGTTCCCGACGGCTCCGCAGGGAGCCTGCCTCAGCATCGACAGCCACGACGCCCTCCCCGGGCGCGTCAGGGCCGACGGCAGCGAGAACGATCTCTTCGAGCACATGTTCCTGATGAATGTGCGCAACCTGAAGGGCCGCGTGGTCGGCACGCGACCCGTGACTGCATCTGCAGGGCATTGGCACAGGACGGTGCCCTTCGACATCGCGGTCGCGCAGAAGGGAACCGTCGAGGTCGTCGACTTCTCGGAGCAGGACGGCTCGCTCACCTGCATCGCCCAGTTGCGGGCGACGCTCACGCCCGCTCCCTAACGTCTGGCCGCCGGGCGGCGGTTGCTAGAGTCGAGCCCTTCGATGAGGGCGGAGGCCGGCGTCGGTTCGGTCCGTAAGGGCCGGAGGTCCCGTGCGCGGCGGGGCCGCCTTGCCGTGGTCCGCCGCCGGTGGAAGACGATCGCCGTAGCCGTCGGAGTCCTCCTCCTCGCAGTGCTCGTCCTGGGCTTCGCCTACTCCGGGTCTCCGGACATCGTCGCCGACGGCGTCACGGTCTCGGGCCAGGACGTCGGCGGCCTCTCCGCAGGCGAGGCCCAGGCCAAGCTCGACGCACGCGCCCATGCGCTCGCCACCGAGCCGGTGGTCTTCACGGGAGCCGGGCGCCGCTGGTCGATCGCCCCGGCGCAGCTCGCCGTCCGCGGGGACTGGGCCGCAGCCTCGACGGAGGCCCTCGACCGCGGGGACGGCACGGTGCCGTTCCGCGGGCTCAAGCGCCTGGAGCTTCGGCTCTTCGGCTCCGATGTCGTTCCGACCGCGCAGGCCGACGAGGCCGCCCTCGAGCGCCAGCTGCGCGTGCATCGCGAAGCAGGTGGACGTGGACGGGCGCGAGGCGGCGATCGTGCTGCGCAACGGACAGCCGGTCGTGATCCCGGGGGAGGCCAGCCGCAGCCTCGACGTTGCCGGGGCCGGCGAAGGCGATCGTGGCCGCTCTCGCCGCGCTCGAGCGCGAAGGGCCGGTCGCCCTGCCGATCAAGACCACGCCTCCGGCCGTGGGACAGGACGCGCTCGCTGCAGTCGCACAGCAGGTGCGCATCGCGCTTTCCGGTCCCGTGATCTTCGCCTACAAGGGCGTGCACCTCACGGTCTCCCCCGAGCAGATCGCCTCTTTCCTGGAGCTCCCGCACGACGGCCAGAGCGAGCTCCGGATCGGCGGCCCCGCCGCCAAGGAGTACTTCGACAACCTGAGCCGCGCGGTGGCGCGCGCCCCGCGCGAGGTCGACTTCAGCGTCGACGACGCCGGCAAAGCGCACGTGATCCCCTCGCGCGACGGCCGCGAGCTCGATGTCGAGGCCACGGAGAAGACCCTTCTCGCCGCGGCGCTCCGAACGGTCAACCGCACCGCGCAGATCGTCGTTGTCGCCGCCGAGCCCAAGCTCTCGACCGAGCGCGCGAAGACCCTGGGGATCACCGGCCTGGTCGGCCGCTACACGACCTTCTACGGCGGCGACGCGAACCGGATCCACAACGTGCAGCTCGTCGCGCGCCTCATCGACCGGCAATGATCGCCCCGCACTCGACGTTCTCCTTCAACAAGACGACCGGCGAGCGGAATGCAGCCCAGGGCTTCCTCGAGGCGCCGGTGATCATCAACGGCGAGCTCAAGACGGGCCTCGGCGGCGGCGTCTGCCAGGTCTCGACGACGGTCTTCAACGCGGCCTTCGATGCGGGTCTCCCGATCACCTCGCGGACGAACCACGCGCTCTACATCGACCACTACCCGCTCGGCCGCGACGCGACGGTCAACTACCCGGACACCGACCTCACCTTCCAGAACGACTCCGACCACTGGATCCTCCTCCGCACCATCGTCGGCTCGTCGTCGCTCACGGTTCGGCTCTTCGGGACGCCGCTCCACCGCCGCGTCGAGGCGCAGACCTCACCGCTCAAGGAGACGGGGCCGGCCCCGGTCAAGCGGTGCCCGACTCGCACCTGTTCGTGGGCCAGAAGGTCGTGGAGGAGTACGGCCAGCCCTCACGCTCGGTCTCTGTGCGCCGGCTCGTCTACGACGCGAAGGGCAAGCTCCTCTTCGACACGACGTGGTACTCGAACTACCTCGCCGAGCCGAAGGTCGTCCGCTACGGGACGAAGGCGGTGCCCGTCGAGGAGCCGACACGACGAAGCCAGACGCACACGGGCACGACGACGACCGGCACGACGACCTCGAGCGGCACGACGACCCGCTAGCCGCGCTCGACTTCGGCGATCCCTTCGGCCAGCCAGGCCGGCATCCGTGTCGGGCGCAGCGTCGTCGCATCGACGCAGGCGTGGCCCGTCCAGCCTTCGGCGATCTTCGTCTGCGGCTCGTTCACCCGCTCCATCACGTATTCGAAGCGGAACCGCGCCCCGCGCAAATGTGTCACGCGCGTGTGGATCCGTAGCTCGTCGTCGAAGCCGCACGGCGCGAGGTAGCGGACGTAGGCCTCGATCGTGAGCGCCTCGACTCCCGACTCGATCAGCCCGCGGTAGCCGCCCGGGAAGCGTGCGAGGTAGGTGACGCGCGCGACCTCGAACCAGTTCAGGTAGACGGCGTTGTTCGCGATTCCCTGCGCGTCGGTCTCGCTGAAGCGAACGCGTACGTCGACGGAGAAGTTGGTAGCCGTCCATGGGCCGGGAACTTTCTCAGCCTTCCGCCTGTCGAAGCAAGCGTCATGGCGCAGCCCGTTCCAGAGTGGGGCCTCGCTGCCGGAGTGTGCTGGGCAGTGCGAGGCAAGGACGCAGGAAGCGTTCGTATCGAAGAATACGGGCGCGACCGAGGACGCTGCCTCGCGCGGTTCAGCGCGCTGCGGCGGCTCAGGTCTCCACTCTGGGTCGGGCGCTAAAGGAGGCAGAGATGAAGAAGCTGGCGCTGCTCGTCCCACTCGTACTCGCGCTCGCCGTGAGCGCATGCAACTCAGGCTCGGAAAGCACGGCCGGCTCGACCGGCGGCGGCGGGGACTGCGGAAGGATCCGTCGAGGCGAGCCTCGGGCGGAGCCGGTTCGAAGGCGAGCGACAGCTGCGGTCTCTTCCTCGGCGGTGCCGCAGGTGGGGCCGCAGGTCGTGAAGACCGCGAGCCTTCCGTCTCGGGATCGCGCACGGAAGCTTCGAGGACAAGGTAGGCGAGGCGCACGCGGTCGCCGACTCCTTCGGCGGCTTCGTCGTCGAGTCGTTTGCCTCTCAGGGCAGCGGCAAGCGGATCGCCGAGGGCTCGCTCGTCCTCCGGATCCCCGCCGAGAGCTACGACAGCGCGCTCTCGCGCTTGCGGGGGCTCGGCAAGGTCGAGTCGCTCGAAGAGAGCGGCCAGGACGTCTCGAAGGAGTTCGTCGACCTGAACGCGCGGATCCGCCAGCTGCGCGCGGTCGAGGCACAGTTGCTGGAGCTCCTGCAGCGAGCCGACGACGTGCCTGCCGCGCTCGCGGTCCAGAACCAGCTCTCCCAGGTGCAGCTCGACCTGGAGCAGGCCCGCGGCCGCCTCCAGTACCTCGACAACCGTGTCGCGTTCGCGACGATCTCGATGAGCATGCACGAGCTCGGCGTCGTCGCTCCCAAGGACGGCGGCTTCAAGATCGTCGATGCGTGGGCGACGGCGGGCTCGGCGTTCCTCACCGTCGTCGGCTGGCTCTTCATCGGGATTGCCGTCGCCGCGCCGGTGCTGATCCTGCTCGGCCTCGGCTTCCTCGTCGGCCGCGAGGTCAGGAGGCGTCTCGCACACGCTTAGCCGTCGCGCAGGTGCGGGTAAGGTCCCTTCGAAACCGAACGGAGGGATCTGATGGCAAGCAAGAAACCAAGCGACGGCGGGATGGTGAACCGGCTTGCCGGACGGGGCGAGGAAGCGGTCACCCGGCTCGTCGAGGAGCTGGGCAAGAACCCGCGCGTGCACCGATGCGCTCAGCAGGGTCATGGACGCGAAGACCAAGATCGACCAGAGCGCGCGCGGAGCGGTCGCGCAGGCCGGGCTCGCCGCGGCGGACGAGCTCAAGGAGCTCCGCAAGCAGATCGAGCGGCTCGAGCGCCGGCTCGTGAAGCTCGAGTCGACCGACAAGCCCGCGGCCAAGACGGCCCCGGCCAAGAAGACCACGGCCAAGAAGGCCGAGACGAAGAAGACTCCGACCGCGAAGAAGCGCACCACGGTCAAGAAGGACGCGGAGAAGGCTCCGTCGCCCTCGCCCGGCCGCTCCATCGGCGGCGGCACCGGACGCGGCTCGAGCGCTTCCTAGGACGGGGACGCGCAGGCGGAGGGCGCCCGGCACGACCTCGAAGGTCGCGGGCGTCGTCCCGGGCTGCTCGCCGTCGAGCTCGACGGGGAGCGGGGTCTCGGCATCGACTCGCACCGTCGCGCCGCGGAGCTCCTCCGCCTTCGGGTGCGGGAGATGCGTTCCGCGGTAGATCTTCGGCAGGGTCTGGACGAGGTCGCGCTTCGTCACGTCCCCGATGAGGAGGACGTCGAAGACGCCGTCGTCCGGCTTTGCGTTCGGCGTCATGTGCATCCCGCCCCCGAGCCACTCGCAGTTGGCCACGATGACGTCGAGCATGCTGCCCTCGCGGTGCTCGTCGCCGACGTCCACGGAGACCTCGACGTTCTGCCAGCGGGCGAAGACGGCCAGCGTCGCCCAGAGGAACGACGCCTTGCCGCCGAGCGCCTTCGACGTCGAGTTCGCCCGCATCGCCACTGCGCCGCTCATGCCTGCGCTTGCGACGTTGACGAAGAACGCGCTTCTCTCCGAGCCGTCCCAGGCTCGGTAGGAGACCTTGCCCGCGTCGATCGCGCGCACGGCGCCGTCTCGTGCGACCGCGATCGCCTCGTCGACCTTCGACGGGATCCCGAAGGTCCAGCACGAAGTCCGTCCCGGTGCCGCGCGGGATGACGGCGAGCTCGACCTCCTTGCCGGCTCCGACGGAGAGAAGGCCGTTGGCCGCCTCGTTCACGGTCCCGTCCCCGCCGACGACCACGACGCGCTTCGCTCCCATCCCGGCGGCGCGCTCGGCGACGTGGGCGATCCCGCCTGGGCCCTCGCTGAAGAGCGTCTCGCCCTCCAGGCCCGCCGCGGCCGCTCGGTGCGCGATCTCGGGCCAGGCCCGCCCGGTCGAGCCGTTCGCCGAGGCGGGGTTGACGAGGAAGACGGTCGCTCAACCGGCGGTGACCGTGCCGAGCGCGAGCTCGGTCATCTGGTCGACGGCCGCCTTCATCTCCTCGTCCGAGATGCGCACGAACTCGCCTTCGACCACGACGTCGCTGACCGTGAGGAGGCAGCCCGCCTTGAAGCCGCGCAGCGCCCCCAGGGTGAAGAGCACGGCGGCTTCCATCTCGACGGCGAGGATGCCGCGGTCGGACCAGCGCTGGGCCCGCTCCTTGTCGGGGTCGTAGAAGATGTCGCTCGAGACGATCGGCCCGACGCGCACGGGCTTGCCGAGCTCCTTCGCCGCGTGGACGGCGCCGTGCACCAGCTCCCAGTCGGCGGTCGGCGTGTGCGACTCGCCGGCGAGGTAGTGGATCGCCGTCGCGTCCTGCGGAACGGCCGAGACGGCGACGATGAGGTCGCCGAGCTTCAGGTCGGGCTGCAGGCCGCCGCAGGTGCCGATCCTGAGGATCCGCTTCACGCCGAGCATGTGGAGCTCCTCGATCACGATCGCGGCCGACGGGCAGCCCATCCCGGTGGACTGCACGGAGACCGGCTTGCCGTTGAAGGTGCCGGTGTAGCCGAGCATCCCGCGCTCCCAGTTCTTCTGCTCGGCTCCTTCGAGGAAGTTCTCTGCGATGTACTTGGCGCGCAGGGGGTCGCCGGGAACGAGGCACGCCTCTGCGTAGTCGCCTTTCTCAGCTCGAACATGTATGGGCATGCGGGTTATCGTCCCCGGCAATGCCGCGCCTGGTCAAGCGGCCATCGCTCGAGGAGATCCTCGACTTCTGCGCGCGAGAGCCGATCGAACGGGTCTTCCTGGAGGACGTCGCGCGGCGCGGCCTGGGCCGCTTCGCCGCGCTGCGGGAAGGAGGCGAGCTCGTCGCCGTCTGCCATCTCGGGGCGAACCTCGTTCCTTCGGGCGAAGGGGCGGGGGCCTTCGCGAAGATCGCCGCGCGCTCGCGGCCGCGCATGCTGATCGGCGACGAGCGTGCGGTCACCGACCTCTGGGAGGCGGCACGCGACCAGCTGCCGGGCGTGCGCGGAGGACCGGCCTGGACAGCCCGTCTACGTCCTGGACGAGGAGCCCGCAGCCGGCGGCTCGGCGATTCGCGCGGCGACCCTTCACGACCTCGACCTCCTCATCCGTACCTCGGCGGCGGCGTTCCTCGAGGAGGTCGGCATCGACGCCTACGCCCGCGACCCGGCGCTCTTCGAGTGGCGTACCCGGACGCAGATCGAGGAGGGTCGCAGCTGGCTCTGGGAGGAGGGCGGGACGGTCCTCTTCAAGGCCGAGGCGTCCGCCTGGACGGACCGGACCGTCCAGTTGCAGCAGGTCTGGGTCGACCCCTCCGTGCGCGGCAAGGGCTACGGGAAGCGCGGCCTCGCCGACCTGTGCCGCCTTCTGCTCGCGCGCACTCCGTCCGTCTGCCTCTTCGTGCGCCCCGAGAACGCGCCGGCGATCGCTCTCTACGACTCGATCGGCATGCGCCGCGTCGGCGCCTACCGCTCGCTCATCTTCGAGTAGTGACGATCGCCACGTAGCGACACCGGAACGGGTGATGGCGGCGCTCGCCCTCGCCGCCGATGATCCGTCCATCTTGCGGCGGATCGGCGTCATTGCGGCGACGCTCGTTCTCGTTGCGCTCTCCAGCGGCTGCGGTGGCAGCCAGAGCGTGCACGGGCACAGCTGTGGCCCCACGGACCAGAAGTTCATCCAGACCGCGTCGACGGACATGATCGGTCTCGGTGTCCTCAACGCGGACTACCAGAGCGGCGCCGTCGAGGCGAAGGACGTCTCCCAGGAGGCGTTCGACTCGGCCGTGCGCATCCAGCACACCGACCCCAAGGACCCCTCGCTCAAGACCGCTCAGCGCTATCTGGACGCGATGTTCCAGGAGTACGGCACCGCCGTCACGATTCAGGCCGAAGGGCGGCGACGCGGGCGAGCGCATGTACCGCGCCTACGGGCTCGCCAATTTCGCCCACGACGTGCTCACGCAGGCCCAGCCGGCCCTCTACAAGCAAGGGTGCGATGTCGGACCATTGCTCTGAGCCGGGCGGTTACGCCGTAAAATTGGTTCGTGGACGCCGCTGCGCTTCGCGCACAGATCGAAGAGCACATCCGCCGGCACGACTTGGTTCCCGCCGGGCGGGGACGTTGTCTGCCTGGTCTCAGGTGGCCCGGACTCGACATGCCTCTGGCATGCGCTTGGGGCCCTCGGCTACCGCGTCGGCGCGCTCCACGTCAACCATAGGCTCCGCGGGGCCGAGTCCGAGGAGGACGCGCGGTTCTGCCGTGAGCGCCTCGGGGCCGAGGTCGTCGACGCTCCGCCGCTGAACGGCGGCTCCGAGGAAGAGCTTCGGGACCTTCGCTACACGTTCGCGCGAGACCGGCTTCGCGCCACAGGGCACACCGCCTCCGACCAGGTCGAGACCGTCCTCTACCGGCTCGCCGCGAGCGGGACGACCACCGGGATCCGGGCGAAGCGCGAGGACGGCGTCGTCAGGCCGCTCCTGACGGTGTGGCGCGACGAGACCGAGGCCTATTGCCGCGCGGAGGGCCTCGACTTCCGCATCGACTCGACGAACGACGACACCTTGCGGGGCCTGATCCGGCGGGAGATCCTGCCCGCGCTCCGCCGCCTCCATCCCGCGGCAGAGGAAAACGTCCTGCGCGCCGCGGAACCGCCCGGGGAGCTGCCTAGGCCGATCGAGAGAGCGCTGTTAGAGTTGCTCGCCTCGCAGGCAGGAGCCAAGCGAGTAGACCTAGGTGACGGCCGGGTGGCGGTAAGGGAATACGGGAGCGTCTGGCTCGAGCGAGCGCCTGTCCGGCTGGACGGGCCCGTCTCCTGGGGCCCCTGGCGCCTGCGCGCCGAACCGCGACGGCCTCTGGGTGAGGTCCTGGCGGGCCGGCGACCGGCTCGCATCGCGCGGCAAGAAGATCCAGGACATCTTCGTCGACGCCAAGGTGCCGCGTTCCGAGCGCGAGGCCTGGCCTCTCGTCGTCAAGGGCGACGAGGTCGTCGTCGTTCCCGGCATCGCCACGGCGCCCGGCTGGGAGGGCGCTGTCGGAGAGGAGCGCGAATGAACCAGGTGAAGAACGAGCTCTCCGCTGCCGTCAGCGAGATCCTCATCGACGAGGAGACGCTGCACGGCCGCATCGCCGAGCTCGGCGCCCAGGTCTCGGACGACTACCGCGGCGAGGACCTGCTCCTCATCGGCGTCCTGAAGGGCGCGATCTTCTTCATGGCCGACTTGATGCGCTCGATCGACATCCCTTGCGAGGTCGATTTCATGGCGATCTCGAGCTACGGGGCCGGAATCGACTCCTCGGGGGTCGTCCGGATCCTCAAGGATCTCGACGTCTCGATCGAAGGTAGAAACGTGCTCGTCGTCGAAGACATCATCGATTCCGGACTGACCCTGTCCTATCTGCTCCGCAACCTGGAGGCCCGTGAGCCAGCTTCACTCGAGGTGTGTGCCCTTTTGACCAAGCCTGAGCGCCGTGAGAACGACGTCGTCTGCCGGTACGTCGGCTTCGAGATCCCGAACCGCTTCGTGATCGGGTACGGCCTCGACTTCGCCGAGCGGTACCGAAACCTGCCCTTCGTGGGCGTCCTCAGGGACGAGCTCGCGGCGCAGGCGGAGGACACGGTCTAGAGAACCGGAACGGGTCCCTGTAACGAATGTCCAGGCTGCTACCGTTAACCCACTAGAGGAACCTTCTTGAACCGTTTCTTCCGCAGCGCACTCTTCCCCCTGATCGTCATCGTCCTGCTGGTCTTCCTGGCCTCGCGGACGCTCCTGCCCGGAGGGTCGAGCGACACCCAGAAGATGACCTTCAGCGGGCTGATCACGATGGTCGAGGACAACCCCGGCTCGATCGACAGCGTTCTCTTCGTCCCGAAGAGCCGGGAGATCCAGGCGGACCTCTCGAACGGGAAGAAGGTCAAGGTCAACTACCCGACCGACGAGTCGCAGTTCTCCTTCCAGCAGATGCTGGAGGACTCCAGCACGCCGATCCCCTTCGACTCGAAGGGCACGGGCGACTCGGCTTGGTGGAACATCCTCACCTACCTGCTGCCGTTCCTCCTCTTCTTCGGCTTCTGGATCTTCCTGATGAACCAGGTGCAGGGCGGCGGCTCGAAGGTGATGAGCTTCGGCAAGAGCCGCGCGAAGCGGATGGCGCCCGACTCGCCGAAGATCACGTTCAAGGACGTGGCCGGCGTGGACGAGGCCGTCGAGGAGCTCCAGGAGATCAAGGAGTTCCTGGAGAACCCGAAGAAGTTCCAGGCGCTCGGCGCGCGCATCCCGAAGGGCGTCCTCCTCTATGGGCCGCCCGGCACGGGCAAGACGCTGCTCGCGCGCTCGGTCGCCGGCGAGGCCGGCGTGCCGTTCTTCTCGATCTCCGGCTCCGACTTCGTCGAGATGTTCGTCGGCGTCGGCGCCTCGCGCGTGCGCGACCTCTTCGAGCAGGCCAAGCAGGCGAGCCCCTGCATCATCTTCATGGACGAGATCGACGCCGTCGGCCGGCACCGCGGCGCGGGTCTCGGCGGCGGCCACGACGAGCGCGAGCAGACGCTGAACCAGCTCCTCGTCGAGATGGACGGGTTCGAGATGAAGGACAACATCATCCTCATCGCCGCCACGAACCGGCCCGACATCCTCGACCCGGCCCTCCTGCGGCCCGGCCGCTTCGACCGCCAGATCGTGGTCGACCGGCCCGACCGGAACGGGCGCAAGAAGATCCTCGAGGTGCACACGAAGGGCAAGCCGATCGACACGACGATCGACCTCGACGTGCTCGCGGCAGGGACGCCCGGCTTCACCGGCGCCGACCTCGCGAACCTCGTGAACGAGGCCGCCCTCCTCTCTGCGCGCCGCGGCAGGAAGACGATCGGCGAGCACGAGCTCGAGGAAGGGATCATGCGCGTGATCGCTGGCCCGGAGAAGAAGACGCGTCTCCTCTCCGAGCACGAGCGCAACGTCACCGCCTACCACGAGATGGGACACGCCCTCGTCGGCCACTACCTGCCGAACTGCGACCCGGTGCACAAGATCTCGATCATCAGCCGCGGCGCTGCCCTCGGCTACACGATCTCGCTTCCGTCCGAGGACAGGTTCCTGACGACGAAGTCCGCGCTCACGGACCAGATGGCGATGACGCTCGGCGGGCGCGCCGCCGAGGAGCTCGTCTTCAACGAGGTCACGACCGGCGCTGCGAACGACCTCGAGAAGGTGACGAGCTCCGCGAAGCACATGATCATGCGCTACGGCATGAGCGAGAAGCTCGGCCCACGCGTCCTCGGCCGCAACCACGACATGCCGTTCCTCGGCCGCGACATGGGCGCGGAGCCCGACTACTCCGAGGAGATCGCCCGCGAGATCGACGACGAGATCCGCCGCGTGATCGAGGAGGCCCACGAGCGCGCGCTCAGCGTCCTCCGCGAGCACATGGACGACCTGCACCAGATCTCCAAGCTCCTCATCGAGCGCGAGACCATCGACAAGGACCAGTTCGAGCGCCTGCTCGCCGGCGAGGCCGCGGAGACGGTCTTCCCGGACGAGACCCCGAGCGCCCCGGCCGAGGCCGACAAGCCGAAGCCGCGCACCGAGCCGAAGCCGCGGCCGTTCCCGCTTCCGGGCGCGACCATGCAGCCTCCGCCCGAGCCCGCCGAGGGCTAGTTACCGACGCAGGAATCGTCGGCGGCGTCTTCGCACCGGAGGCGGAGGAACCGCTTCCCCGGCGACGATGGCAGACGGGGCCGTCTGAGTCAGGTACCCGGCGAGTTCATCGTCCAGGGCTTCGGCGGCGGCCGCCAAACCGACCTCCCTGATCTCCGGGAGGTGAGCGTCACTCGCCAAGACGTGGGCATGACCGGCTTCGATCAGTTCTTGTGCGGCCTGTCGGGAGCGGCGGCCTATGCGGCCGTCCAGAGAGGCCGCGGTGATCTGAACGAGCCCCCCGCGGTCGACGAACGAGCTCAGCCGCCCCGGCTCGGCTTGTACCTCTGCGTTGCGCTCGGGATGCGCGAGGATCGGAGCGAACCCGCTGAGTGCCAGATCGAACAGCGTCTGTTCGAGATCGAGCGGCCAGCCGCGGTACGGAAACTCCACGAGGAGGTATCGGCCGTTCTGGGCGATCGTAAATCGCCGCAGATCATCCTGGCTGAGCGCGCGCATCGCCTGGAGGTCGAGCTCGCCGCCGTGCAGGATTTCGACCGGAATCCCCTGCTCGGAGAAGTCTCTTCGGAGCGCTGTCACCTCCGCTTCCATCCGATCGGGTGTCGTCGGATAGTCGTGACGGACGTGCGGGGTCGCAGCAATCGCGGTGATGCCTTCGCTCGCCGCCTTGCTCGCAAGCTCTCGGCTGTCCTCGATTGTTCGCGCGCCGTCGTCAACGCCTGGGAGCACATGCGAGTGGAGGTCGATCACTCTGGCAGGATAGGGCTCCCGTGAAGCAGTCCATCGAAGAGTTGCTGCCCCGACCCAGCGTGATGGGCGTCGTCAACGTGACGCCGGACTCGTTCTCGGACGGCGGGGCTTTTCTGCACCCGCAGGCGGCCATCGCGGAGGCGCGCGGGATGCTCGACGAAGGCGCGGCGATCGTGGACGTCGGCGGGGAGTCGACCCGGCCCGGCTCCGAAGGCGTGTCGGTCGAGGAGGAGCTCGACCGCGTGGAGCCTGTCCTCGCCGCGCTCGCCGACGTGCCGGTCTCCATCGACACCTCGAAGGCCGAGGTCGCGCGCCGGGCCCTCGAGGCCGGCGCGGTGCTGGTGAACGACGTCACAGCGCTCAGGGGCGAGCCCGAGCTCGCGGGCGTCGTCGCCGACTCGGGCGCCTGTCTGTGCCTGATGCACATGCTCGGCGAGCCGCGCACGATGCAGGAGGATCCGCGCTACGACGACGTCGTCTCCGAGGTGAAGGCGTTCCTGGAGGAGCGCCTCGAGTTCGCGACCGAGGCCGGGATCGACGAGGAGCGGATCTGCCTCGACCCCGGGATCGGCTTCGGCAAGACCGTGGAGCACAACCTCGAGCTGCTCGCGCGCCTGGACGAGATCGTCGCGCTCGGCCGGCCCGTGCTGGTCGGTGCCTCTCGCAAGCGCTTTCTCGGCAGGCTCCTGGGCGACGACGAAGCGCTGACGGGCACGGTCTCCGCCGGAGTCGCCGTCGCGGTGCTCGCCTACGAGCGCGGTGCGACGATCTTCCGCGTCCACGACGTGCGCGAGCACGTCGAGGCGCTTGCCGTCGCGCGCGCCCTCGAGGAGGTGCAGCTCATGAGTCAGATGGAGATCGAGATCGACGGGCTCGAGCTCATCGGCTTCCACGGCGCGACCAGGGCCGAGCAGGAGACCGGCCAGCGCTTCCTCTTCGACGTCTGGCTCGTCGCCCACGACGCGGGCGTTCGCAGCGATCGCCTCGACGACACGATCGACTACACGAAGGTCGTCGCCTGCATCCGCGAGATCTCGGACTCGCGCCGGTTCAACCTGATCGAGGCGCTCGCCGCCGCCATCGCCGACACGCTCGTGGAGCGCTTCGACGTCTCACGCGTGCGGGTGCGGGTCAGGAAGCCCGAGGTTCAGCTCGACGCGCCGGCCGCATACACGGCGGCGACCATCGAGCGCTCGCGCCGCTAGGGGACGCTCGCTTCGGAAGGAATAGTCCGGGGTCGACGAATCTCCGAGCGGATTCCCGTGGCAGGAGAGGCTCGTTCCGTGGTTGCAACTGAACTGAGTGTTCGCGTTCGTGAAGACGAGGACGATCTTCGACGTGTTCGCGGTCGAGAAGGCCACGCCATTCAGGTCCCCGTTGCCGGATACAAGGACCGGCACTTGCGGAGTCTGCGGCGTGCCGTCCTGGTCGTACCGGATGACCGTCATTTGGGCACCCGTCAAGTTCGGGAGATCGAAATGGAAGTCGACGGTGGTCGCGCCCGCACCGGGAACGAGCTTCACGAAGTCGTTCGCCATGTGGAACATGCCGACGCTGCCGGAGTAGATGAACCCTGCGTCCATCGGGTTGTTTCCGTAGTTCCGCAGCTTCGCGCTGGACGCGAACCCTGCCCCGTCTGTGTAGCCGACCGTCGTGTTCGAGTTCGCGACGCTGAACTGGCGAAAGACGTCGGCGAACGAACCGCCCCGGTCTGAGATCGCCTGCTCGACGGCCTGCGTCGAATACAGGAGGCCGTTGCTCGTCCCCGGCGCCGCGGCCGCGTCCTCCCAGATCTCGCGGACGACGTCGCAGCCGCCGAACTGTTGGCAGAGGAAGTGGAAGAAGATCCACACCCCGTACTGGTTCGTCCCCTGCGACTGGAAGAGGTCGATCGGCCGCCAGGGTTGGGACTTCGAGATTGGGCTCGAGGGGAAGTACTGGTAGTTGTCGTGGATCGACGGATAGACCGTCGCCTCCATGTTGGTGGCCGTGGCCTCGAGAAGCCACCGGTCCCACGCACGTCGTAGGAGAACTGGATGCGCGTGGTTGAACTCGTGCGCGGCCGTGACCTTCAACGCGGCGAGGCCGGACGTCGGCCCCCCGAACTGCTTCTTCGAGAAGTCGTCGTCGAAGACGCAGTACCCCGAGACGTCGCTCCGCTTCGAGTACTTCGGATCGTCCGTCGTGCAATATCCATAGATCCCGAACCGGCCGACGTCCTGCAGAAAGATGTCGATCTTGGGGTTCGGGTTGCCGCCGTGATGCGAGCCCGACGCGCCATCCGGAAGCGGCGCGTTGTACCCGAGCGTGTCGATCTCGGTGTCCCAGACCGTGGTCATCACGTCGCGGACGCTCTCGACATAATTCGGGATGTGATTGTGGTTGCTGTCGGCCAGATTCGGTGCGTCGTCCGTCTTCGTGACCCAGTGGATGCAGAAGTCGGCCGTGCATAGGTGCTTGCGAGCGCTGTTCGGAGCCGTCCAGTCACCGTTGTGACCGTCGGTCGGGCGCGCGAGGATGATGCGCGCCTGGCGGCGCTCGGCCGGAGAGAGGGCGCCCATCTGCCGGCGCAGGTCCAATAGCGCACCTGTCGCGCCTCTCGGATCGCTTCCCTGACCGTTGAAGATCGCGAGCGCTCGCGCGAGGGAGGCCCGGGCCTGGATCTGGGCGCGCTCCCGGGGCGTCGCGGCCCCCGCCGTCCCCACGGCCGTGAGCGCCATTGCAACCACGAGGCCGATGAGGAGTGCGCGCCGCATCCATTCGATCTAAGCAGCTTGGGGGGATGCTGGCTAGGGTGATTTTCATGCGCGCCTACATGGGCCTCGGCTCCAATCTCGGTGAGCGCGAAGCGACTCTCCGCGAGGCGCTGACGCGTTTGGGCGAGCTCGACGGGGTTGCCCTCGTGGCGGTTTCTTCCTTCCGCGAGACGGATCCGGTCGGGAACGTCGACCAGCCGCGGTTCATGAACGGGGCCGCCGAGATCGAGACGAACCTGGGTCCGCGGGAGCTTCTCGACCGCCTGCTCGAGGTCGAGCGGAGCCTAGGCCGCGACCGTTCCCGCGAGGAGCGGTGGGGCCCCCGCACGGTCGACCTCGACCTCCTGCTCTACGGCGACGAGACCGTCGGCGAGGCCGGCCTCGAGATCCCACACCCGCGTCTGGCCGAGCGCGCCTTTGTTCTCCAGCCGCTCCTGGAGCTCGATCCCGAGCTCCGGCTGCCGGATGGGCGTGCGCTCGTGGATCTGCACCCCCCGGAGCTAGAATGAGCGTATGTCCCACCTCGACGAGCTCGACGAATACGAGGCGAAGCTCGAGCTACGGCTGAAGAAGGAGTATTCCGACGTCTTCGGCCTCTTCCGCTTCTGCGTCGTCACCCAGGACTCGACCTACCTCTGCAACCGGCACGAGCTGCGCGTGTTGCCCCAGACGAGCTACCCGTTCTTCCACCTGACGATGGAAGACGTGTGGGTGTGGACAAGAACCGCCCCATGCGCATGATCCCGCGCGCCGAGGTCTACACCTCGAGCGACGTCACGATCGAGGAGCTGCGCGGCGAGGGCGAGGAGCCGACCCTCACGCCCGAGGCACTGGCCGAGAAGCTCGGCGAGACGCTCTCGGGCGACGACGAAATCTCCTAGGAAGGCTCTGAACCGAATGTTGCTGGCCGTCGACGTCGGCAACACCCAGACGGTGCTCGGGCTCTACGACGGCGACGAGCTCGTCGAGCACTGGCGCGTGGCGACGGAGGCCGAGCGCACCGGCGACGAGATCGCGGCGCTCGTCGTCCGCCTTCTCGAGCTTCGCGATCTGGCCTTCGAGGACGTGGACGGCGTCGCGCTCTCCTCGACCGTGCCTTCGCTCGTCCGCTCCTACGAGGAGCTCGCCGACCGCTACGCGCACGCGCCGCTTCTCGTCATCGGGCCGGGGACGAAGACCGGCATCCCCATCCTCTTCGACGACCCGCGCCAGGTCGGCCCCGACCGGATCGTGAACGCGGTCTCGGCGCGCGAGCGCTACGGAGCGCCCTGCATCGTGGTCGACTTCGGGACCTCGACGAACTTCGACGCGGTCTCGGCGGCGGGGGAGTACGTCGGCGGCGTGATCGCGCCCGGGATCGAGATTTCCATGGACGCGCTCTTCGCCCGCGCGGCCCGCCTCGTCAAGGTCGACCTCGTCGCCCCGGACACGGCGATCGGCAAGACGACGGTGGCAGGTCTCCAGGCCGGTCTCTTCTACGGCTTCGCCGGCCAGGTGGACGGCGTCGTCGAGCGAATGCAGGAGGAGCTCGGCGGCGGCGCCAAGGTCATCGCCACCGGCGGGCTCGCCGAGCTGATCGCGCCCCACTCGAAGACGATCGAGCAGGTCGACCCGCTACTGACTCTGGACGGCCTCCGGCTCCTCTGGGGTCGGCGCGACGGCTGACCGGCTCTCGACCACGACCCGGTCGAGGCTCGCCTTCGAGAGCGGGTTCGCCCAGTAGCCGTCGATCCACGGCCTGCGGGCTGCGACGCTCCGCCCGTAGGCGATGGGAAGGATCGCCGCGTGCTCGTTCACCCAGAGCTTGTCGATCTCGTGGTAGAGCTTCATGCGCTCGGGCTGGTTGCCGAGCGACCGGGCCTCGATGATCTTCTCCTCGATCTCGTCGTCCCGGTAGAACGGGAAGGGCTCGCGGAAGAGCCCGCGGAAGAAACCGTCCGGATCGGGGTAGTCGGCGCCGAAGCCGCTGACCCAGAGATGCTCGTCCTCGAGGCTCGCCGACCAGAACTTCCCGTCCGCCGCGCGGTAGTCGAGGCGGAATCCGATCTCGGCGACCTGTTCGGCAAGGAGCTTCGCGGTCGGCATGAGCCAGGGCGGGACGAGCATCCTGAGTTCGGGGAGGCCGCGGCCTCCGGATAGCCCGCTTCGGCGAGCAGCTGGCGCGCGGTCTCCGGGTCGTACTCGGGCCCGACGCGGTGGGAGTGGCCGGGCATCGCCGGCGGATCGCACCGCCGCGGGTCGAGGCGCGCTCGCTGTCCACATCGCGTAGGAGCGCTCGCGGTTGACCGCGTGCGCGAACGCCTTGCGGACGTGCGTGTTCGAGAACGGCGGCTTGTCGACCGAGAAGCCGACGTAGCGCGTGTGCAGGTCGGGGATGAGGTCGTAGAGCGTGTCGGGGGCGTCCGTGATCGCCAGGTTCCAGACCGTGACCACGTCGAACTCGCCGTTCGTCCAGCGCTCGATCATCTCGCGGCTCGTCTCGATGAACGGGATCTCGATCTCGCGGACGTTCCCGCGCGGCCCGTTCCAGTACGGATTTGCCGTCAGGAGCGCGTGCTCGTCGTCGAACTCGGCCAATGTGAACGGGCCGTTGGAGACGATGTTCTCGGGCCGGTGCCAGTCCTCCCCGAGCTGCTCGCAGCGGTGCCGGGGCCAGGGGGAGGCCCATGGCGAGGCGAGGACGTAGGGGAAGAAGCTGCGCGGCTCGCGCAGCGTGATCTCGAGCGTGCGGTCGTCGAGGGCTCCGCGGTCTCGACGTCTTCCATGAGGAACGAGGTGCGGGTCTCGAGCTCGCGCATGCGCAACCACGTGAAGGCGAAGTCGTCGGCCGTCAGCGGCTCGCCGTCGCTCCAGCGCACCCCTTCGCGGAGGCGGAAAAGGTACGTGAGCCCGTCGCTCGAGACGCGCATGTTGTCCGCCATCGACGGCAGGACGTTGAGCTCGTCGTCGATCATGAGCAGGCCCTTGAAGAGCTGCTCCGTGATCTTCATGCCCTCAGTCGAGTAGACGTGGCCGGGGACGAC
Organism: uncultured Actinomycetes bacterium; assembly: GCA_963766155.1. Classification (GTDB taxonomy): domain Bacteria; phylum Actinomycetota; class Thermoleophilia; order Gaiellales; family Gaiellaceae; genus DATEOR01. The sequence goes on from CAVYAJ010000035.1 coordinate 42,265, forward strand.
GGCGTCGGGCTTCGAGACCGCGGTCGAGAGGTGCTCGGTCGGCTCGTGGCGCGTCTCCTCGTCGACGCGGCACGAGAACGCCTCGTCATACATCTCCTCCGCATTCTCGAAGTCGAAGGCGAGGTGGTAGGTGAGCGCCATCTTGAAGAGGGTGTCGCGGGCGCGAGCCTCGTCGCCGAGCTGGCCAAGGAAGGTGCGTGCCTTCCGGTAGTGCTCGAGCGCCTCCTGATCGGCGTAGATCGAGCGCGCCCGGTCGCCGGCCTTCAGGAGGTAGTCGACGGCTTTGTCGGGGACGTCAGCCTCGCTGAAGTGGCGGGCAAGGAGCGCGTAGCTCTCCTCCGGCGACTCGCGGTAGATCTCCTCCAGCGCCTCTCCGACGCGCTTGTGGAGCTTCTTGGGCGTCGTCTCGACGAGGCTCGCGTAGGCGACCTCCTGGACGAGCCCGTGGCGGAAGCGATACTCGGGATTCGGGCGGCGGCGCACCTCCACGATCAGGTCGAGCCGCTGCAGCTCGGTGAGCGCCGGCTGGAGCTGCTCGCGCGGCACGAGCTTCTCGAGGAGCGGAAGCCCGAACGTCCTTCCGATGACTGCTGCGAGCGAAAGCACCTCGCGTCGGCGGCTCGAGCCGGTCGAGACGGGCCTGCAGCGCGCCCTGAACGAGCGCCGGGATCGCAAGCTCGTCCTCGGTCACGGCCATCTCCCACTTGCCGTTCTGCTTCACGAGGGCGCCGCGCTCGACGAGGTCGCGAGCGCCTCTTCCAGGAAGAACGGGTTGCCGCCCGACCGCTGGGCGAGGTGGTCGGTGACCGTCTCCGGCAGCTCGCCCTCCGCGGAGAGCGTCGCCAGCAACCTGGACGCGTCGGCCGGCAGGGCCGCACCGATCGCGAGTACGGTGCGGGTAGCGTTGCCGAGCGCGCTCGCCAAGGCTACCCGCACCGTACTCGCGCTCGGTGCGGCCCAACCTGCCGAACGCGTCCAGGTTGCTGGCGACGCTCTCCGCGGAGGGCGAGTTGCCGGAGATGGTCACCGACCACCTCGCCCAGCGGTCGGGCGGCAACCCGTTCTTCCTGGAAGAGGCGCTCCGCGACCTCGTCGAGCGCGGCGCCCTCGTGAAGCAGAACGGCAAGTGGGAGATGGCCGATCCCGAGGATGAGCTTGCGATCCCGGCGCTCGTTCAGGGCGCGCTGCAGGCCCGTCTCGACTCGGCTCGAGCTCGCCGACGCGCGAGGTGCTCTCGCTCGGCAGCAGTCATCGGAAGGACGTTCGGGCTTCCGCTCCTCGAGAAGCTTCGTGCCGCGCGCGAGCAGCTCCAGCCGCGCTTCCGAGCTGCAGCGGCTCGACCTATCGTGGAGGTGCGCCGCCGGCCTAAGCCGAGTATCGCTTCCGCCACGGGCTGGTCCAGGAGGTCGCCTGCGCGAGCCTCGTGGAGACGACGGGGCGCGAAGCTCCACAGGCGCGTCGGAGAGGCACTGGAGGAGATCTACCGCGAGTCGCGCAGGAGAGGTTACGGCCCGCTCGCCCGCCACTTCAGCCGAGGCGGACGCGCCGGAAAGGCGGCCCGCTACCTCCTGAAGGCCGGCGACCGGCCCGTGGCGTCTACGCCGACCAGAAGCCGGTCGAGTACTACCGGGGCACGCCCTTCCTTGGCCGGCTCGGCGACGGCACCGCGCAACCGACACCCTCTTCAAGATGGCCCTCACCCACCACCTCGCGTTCGACTTCGAGAATGCGGAGGAGATGTATGACGAGGCGTTCTCGTGCCGCGTCGACGAGGAGACGCGCCACGAGCCGACCGAGCACCTGGCTCGATCCGTCGGTCTCGGATGGCCCCGACGCCGTCGTCCCCGGCCACGTCTACTCTGAGCTGAGGGCATGAAGATCACGGAGCAGCTCTTCAAGGGCTTCTGCTCATGCCATCGACGACGAGCTCAACGTCCTGCCGTCGATGGCGGACAACATGGTGCGTCTCGAGCGACGGGCTCACGTACCTCCTTCCGCCCTCCGCGAAGGGGTGCGCTGGAGCGACGGCGAGCCGCTGACGGCCGACGACTTCGCCTTCACGTGGTTGCGCATGCGCGAGCTCGAGGACTCCGTCACCTCGTTCCTCCATGGAAGACGTCGAGACCGCGGAGGCCCTCGACGACCGCACGCTCGAGATCACGGCGCGTCGAGCCGCGCAGCTTCTTCCCTCTACGTCCTCGCCTCGCTCATGGGCCTTTCCCTCGGCCTCGGCACCGCTGCGAGCAGCTAGGGGAGGACTGGCACCGGCCCTGGAGAAATCGTCTCCAACGGCCCGTTCACATCCTGGCCGAGTTCGACGACGAGCACTGGCGGCTCCTGACGGCAAATCCGTACTGGAACGGGGCCGCGCGGGAACGTCCGCGAGATCGAGATCCCGTTTCAATCGAAAGACGAGCCGGTGAAATGATCGAGCGTCTGGAACGAACGGCGAGTTTTGACGTGGTCACTAGTGTGAGAACTTGGCCGATCAGCGGAGGCGCCTCCGACACGCTCTACGACCTCTATCCCTTACCTCGGTCACGCGCTACGTCGGCTTCCTCGGTCGGACAAGCCGCCGTTCTCGAACTACGCACGTCCGCAAGGCGTTCGCGCACGCGGTCAACCGCGCGACGCGCTCCCCTACGCGATGTGGACAGCGAGCGCGCCTCCGGACCCCCGCGGCGGTGCGATCCCGCCGGCGATGCCCGGCCACTCCCACCGCGTCGGGCCCGAGTACGACCCGGAGACCGCGCGCCCAGCTGCTCGCCGAAGCGGGCTATCCGGAGGGCCGCGGCCTCCCCGAACTGCGGATGCTCGTCCCGCCCTGGCTCATGCCGACCGTCGAAGCTCCTGGCCGAACAGGTCGCCGAGATCGGATTTCGCCTGGACTACCGAGCGGCGGACGGGAAGTTCTGGTCGGCTGAGCCTCGAGGAAGAGCATCTCTGGGTCAAGCGGCTTCGGCGCCGACTACCCCGACCCGGACGGTTTCTTCCGCGGCCTCTTCCGCGAACCCTTCCCGTTTTACCGGGACTCGACGAGATCGAGGAGAAGATCATCGAGGCCAGGTCGCTCGGCAACCAGCCCGAGCGCATGAAGCTCTACCACGAGATCGACAAGCTTTGGGTGAACGAGCATGCGGCGATCCTCCCCATCGCCTACGGGCGGAGCGTCGCGGCGCGAAGGCCGTGGATCGACGGCTACTGGGCGAACCCGCTCTCGAAGGCGAGTCTCGACCGGGTCGTGGTCGAGAGCCGGCTGCAAGCTGTCGCGCCGGCCCGAGAGGAGCCGGAGGCCGTCCAGAGTCAGTAGCGGATCGACCTGCTCGATCGTCTTCGAGTGAGGCGCGATGAACTCGGCGAACCCACCGGTGGCGATCACCTTGGCGCGCCGCCGAGCTCTGCCTGCATGCGTTCGACGATGCGTCCACCTGGCCGGCGAAGCCGTAGAAGAGCCCGGACTGGAGCGCGGCCATGGTCGTCTTCCCGATGCGTTCGGGGCGACGAGGTCGACCTGCGAGGCGGGCGGCCCGGGCGAAGAGCGCGTCCATGGAGATCTCGATACCGGCGCGATGACGCCGCCGACGTACTCCCCTGCCGCCGAGACGGCGTCGAAGTTCGTGGAGGTCCGAAGTCGACGACAATGAGGGCACGCCGTAGCGCTCCCGCGCCGCGACCGCGTTCACGATCCGGTCGGGGCCGACCTGCGCGGGTCGTCGAAGAGGATCGGGATGCCGGTCTTCGTCCCCGGGCCGATAACGAGGAGCGCCGCCTCGGCGTAGCGCTCCGCGAATCGGTCGTAGTCAGCGGACGAGCGACGGCACGGTCGAGGGGAGCAGACCCCGCCCACTTCCTCGAAGCCAAGATCCCCAAGCTCCAGCAGCCGGACGAGAAGCGCGCCGATCTCGTCGCCGTCCCTCGGCCTCGGTTGCGACCCGCCAGTGCTCGACGAGCTCTCGCCGTCGAAGAGCCCGAGGACCGTCTGCGTGTTGCCGACGTCGACAGCCAGAAGCATTCCGTACAAGAGCCTCCTAGGAATTCGTCGTCGCCGGAGAGCGACTCGCCGAGTTTTTCGGCCAGCGCCTCCGCCGTCAGGCGGGCTCCTCGCCCTCGCCGCGAAGCTCCTCGATCGTGACGTCGCTCGAGGTGTAGACCTCGGCGCGCGGGATCATCCGCGTCGGCCGGTTCTTGTCCCAGACCCACACGTCCTCCATCGTCAGGTGGAAGAACGGGTAGCTCGTCTGGGGCAACACACTCAGCTCGAGCCGGTTGCAGAGGTACGTCGAGTCCTGGGCGATGATGAGAAGCGGAAGAGGCTGAAGACAGCCGTGTACTCGCGCTTCAGGCGAAGCTCGAGATCCGCCTCGAACTCGTCGAGGTCGTCGAGGTGCGACATACCCAGGATTCTAGCTCCGCCCGAGCAGGGCCCCGAGGGAGCGTCCGTCGGGGAGCGTCAGCGCGGGGTCGAGCTCGACGAGCGGCTCGAGCGCGAACGCCCGCTCGGCGAGGCGCGGATGCGGCACCGTGAGCCCCGGCTCGTCGACCGTCTCGTCGCCGAAGAGGAGCAGGTCGAGGTCGATCGTCCGCGGGCCGTAGCGCTCCTCGCCCTCGCGCGTCCCGGCCGAGCGAGCGCTCGACGGCGAGCAGGCGGCCGAGAGCTCCCGCGCGCCGAAAATGCCGTCTCGACCGCGACGGCGCCGTTCAGGAACGGCGGCTGGTCGATGACCCCGACGGTCTCGGTCTCTCGGTAGGACGACACCGCGACCACCTCGATCCCTGAGGGCTCGCCTAAACGGAAAGCGCCTCGACTGCTGCGTCGAGCAGCGCGCGCCGGTCGCCCAGGTTCTCCGCCGAGGCCCGACATACGCTCGCATCGTGGCCCACCGTAAAGGTCCCATCCGTGGACGCCATTGGGAGATCCTCCAGATCCGGCGCTAGCGATGGGAGCAAGGCGCACCCGCGCCCGACCTCCTCAGCCTTGACTCGCCTCCTCCCCATCGGCCGCCCGAGCACGCGCCTCGTGCTCGTGTTTGCGATCGCCCTCACCGGGCTCCTCGCCGCGGCCGGGACCCCGCGGCCGCCTCGCCCCGGCACCTGCCTCGGCGCTGCGCCCCGCCGGGAACGACGGCATCGCCCGCGCCCTGCGCACCGGCGAGCTCACGCCAAAGTGCTCCGAGTACGCGCTCGAGCGCGTCCGCTTTCTGCTCTCGCAGCCGGCCCGTCGCGCGCCAGCTCTTCGGTCGAGGTGGACGAGTGCCGGCCCGCGCGACGCGACCGAGCTCCTTCGCGACCTCGCCGCGCGGCTCGACCAGCTGAGCCCGTCGCAGCGGGCGCTCGCGCAACGGCTGCTCGCGCGCCCTGACCTCCGCGCACGATTCGTTCCGCCACTACCGCTATCCCGCGAAGCACGTCTGCGACACGCGCATGTGCTACTGGTGGACGACGAAGGGCGTGCGGACGCGCCGAGCCTGCACGACGGGAACCGACAACCACGTGCCCGACTGGGGGAGCGCGACCTCGCAAGTGTTCTTCCAGCACGTCTGGGCGACCGAAGTCGGGGGGCTACCACTTACCGCGCCCCGCGCTCCTGACGCTCACCCTCGCCCGCGGAACAACGGCGGAAACAAAAAAAGGAAGCTCGACATCTACATCGCTCGACCTCGGCGCGGCTCGGCTCTCTACGGCTACTGCACGAGGGGACGATCCCAGCGACGTCCTTTTCCGCATCCTTCGCGTCGGCCTACTGCGTCGTGGACGACGACTTCAGCCGGCTGCGGCAGTTCCGCACCGGCGGCCACGGGAAGGCTCCGCCTCATTCAAGGTCACCGTCGGCTGCATAGAGTTCTTCCACGCCCGTCCAGTTCGGGCTACGACTGGGCCGAGCGACGCCTGGCTCATGGAGGGCACCGCGGCCTGGAATCGAGGACGAGGGTCACGACTTCGATCAACGACAACCGCCAGTACCTCTCGCGCAAGCCCGGTGAGCGACGAAAATCGCAGTAGCTGGCACCCGCTCGATCTACTTACAGCACGAACAACAGCTCGGCGAACTCGATCTACAAGTACGGCGCCTGGATCTGCTGTGCGCTTCATGAGCGAGCACTTTCCTCGGCCGCGACGTCATCCGCTCCGTTCTGGCGCCGCGCCGACTCGATCCGCGGCGCGCCCGACGACTACTCGATCAAGGCGGCGCGGCGAACGTTGCTGGCCGCCGCGGCGGGACGAACTCTAGGACCTGGACTATTCTTCGCCGACTTATTTCGACAGTCGGCCACACGAACCTCCCACTGCCGTCGATCGGCTATCAGGAGGGCGCGGCGTACCCGAAAAGCTCGAGAATCCCGTACGTTCTGACGACTGCCCGTCGGTGGGCGGGCGGCCTCGCACGGACGAACCCAGGGATCGTCATGCCCCACCTCTCGAACGACTAACTTTACGCGTTCGTCCCGAGCGGCGTGGACTCGGCCTCGACCCTCACGCTCGACGTCGAGCAGCCCGGGCCCGAGACCTCGCCGCGCTCCCATGCTCTGGTCGTCTTTACCAGGCCAGCGACGGTTCCCGTGACACGCATCCCGGCGGGTGCAGGACCCCATCACGGGCCACTGGAGGATCGTGGTGCCAGCGGCGGGTCTCGCCCTCGCTCGCGTCCCTGATCTTCCTCGTCCTCACGAACGCGAGCGCTGCGGCTCACGCTGCCTGGCGCAACAAGGTCTACTCGTGCCAGGGGCACGCCCTCTAAAAGACGACAAAACGGTCGCTTCCTACACGTGGGGACCGTCTTCTAGCGCCGCGGTCGCTCGATGGTCGCCGCCGAGTATGCGGCCGGCGGGTCGAGCTGGACGTCGGGCTTGCGGACCCGGACCCGCACGCCTGAACGGCGAAGCGCTCCACGAGGGTGTCGGCGAAGGCGGCCGCGAGCGCCTCGATCAGGATGAACGGGCGCGAGTCCGAGATCTCGCGGATGCAGGCGGCCACCTCGTGTAGTCGATCGTGTCGCGAGGCGTCGCTGCGAACGCGCGCATCGTGAGAAACGAGCCAGACGTCGAAGAGGAACCGCTGCCCGGTCTCTGCTCGGCCTGGTCGCGCCGTGGAAGCCGAGGAGCTCGAGCCCATAGAGCTCGATCTCTATCTGACTATGAGCTCACCGCCTCGACGTCGCGGCGGCCAGAGCCTCCACGTGCGCCCGACACGTGGACGCGGAAGATCGACGCGCCGCGCTCGTAGGCGAGCGCCTCGACGGCGACGCCGGCGGACACCGGGCCCGTCAGCGCTTCGTCGTCGCCGAGGACCTGCCGAGAAAGCGCTTGCGCGAGGCACCGACCAGCACGGGCCGGCCGAGCGCGACGATCTCGTCGAGGCGCGCGAGGAGCTCGAGATTGTGCTCCGCGGTCTTGCCAAAGCCGATGCCGGGGTCGAGGCAGATCCGTTCCTCGTCGATCCCGGCCTCGGTCGCGAACTCAAGACGCTCCTCCAGGAACGCCGTCACCTCGGAAACGACATCGTCGTAGCGCGGGTCAGCCTGCATCGTCCGCGGCTCGCCGAGCATGTGCATCAGGCACAGGGAGGCGTCCGAGTCGGCGACGACGCCGGCGAGCTCGGGGTCGCCCCTGAGCGCGGTGACGTCGTTCACCAGGACCGCGCCCGCCTCGAGCGCCCGCCGAGCGACCTCGGCCTTCGCGGTGTCGATCGAGACCGGCTCGTCGGCGAGCTCTGCGAGGACCGGCTCCACGCGGCCGAGCTCCTCGTCGAGCGACGCCCCTTCGGACCAGGCCGCGTCGACTCCCCGCCCACGTCCACGATCGCCGCGCCTTCGTCGAGCATCCCGCGCGCCTCCCGATGGCCGCCTGCGGGTGCAGAAAAACCCCTCCGTCGGAGAACGAGTCCGGCGTCACGTTGACGACGCCCATGACGCTGGGCGGGTCGGCAACTCTTCGATGGACTGCTTCACGGGAGCCCTATCCTGCCAGAGTGATCGACCTCCACTCGCACGTGCTTCCGGGCGTAGACGACGGCGCGCGAACGATCGAGGACAGTCGGGAGCTTGCGAGCAAGGCGGCGAGCGAAGGAATCACCGCGATTGCCGCGACCCCCCACGTCCGTCACGATTATCCGACGACGCCCGATCGGATGGAAGCGGAGGTGGCAGCCCTCCGAAGAGATTTTTCCGAGCGGGGGGTTCGGGTCGACATCCTGCATGGAGGCGAGATCGACCTCGAGGCGATGCGCGCCCTCAGCCAGGATGATCTGCGGCGATTCACAACCGCCCAGAGCGGCCGATACCTCCTCGTGGAGTTTCCATACCGCGGCTGGCCGCTCGATCTTGAACAGACGCTCTTCGAATTGGCACTCAGCGGGATCGCTCCAATCCTCGCGCACCCGGAGCGCAATGCAGAAGTACAAGCCGAGCCGGGACGGCGCAGCTCGTTCGTTGAGCGCGGAGGGCTCGTTCAGATCACCGCGGCCTCTTTGGACGGCCGCATCGGCCGCCGCTCCCGACAGGCAGCACAAAAACTGATCGAACAGGTCATGCCCACGTCTTGGCGAGCGATCCGCATCTCCCCGAGATCAGAGAGGTCGGTCTAGCGACCGCCACCGAAGCCCTTGACGATGAGCTCGCCGTGTACCTGACTCAGACGGCTCCGTCCGCCATCGTCGCCGGCGAAGCGGATCCCCGCCACCGGTGGGAAGACGCCGCCGACGGTTCCCGCGGCGTAACTGCCCTCGGCGGGCTCGGGCGGAGGCTGCATGGTCGCGCCCGGAAGGGGGAACGGCCGCGGCTTCGGCTCGGTGCGCGGCTTCGGCTTGTCGGCCTCGGCCGGGCGCTCGGGGCTCGTCCGGGAAGACCGTCTCGGCGGCCTCGCCGGCGAGCAGGCGCTCGAACTGGTCCTTGTCGATGGTCTCGCGCTCGATGAGGAGCTTGGAGATCTGGTGGAGGTCGTCCATGTGTTCGCGGAGAACGCTCAGCGCGCGCCGTGAGCCTCCTCGATCACACGGCGGATCTCGTCGTCGATCTCGCGCGCGATCTCCTCGGAATAGTCCGGCTCTGCGCCCATGTCGCGCCCGAGGAACGGCATGTCGTGGTTGCGGCCGAGGACGCGCGGGCCGAGCTTCTCGCTGATCCCGTAGCGCATGATCATGTGCTTCGCGGAGCTCGTCACCTTCTCGAGATCGTTCGCAGCCCCGGTCGTGACCTCGTTGAAGACGAGCTCCTCGGCGGCGCGCCCGCCGAGCGTCATGGCCATCTGGTCCGTGAGCGCGGACTTCGTCGTCAGGAACCTGTCCTCGGCCGGGAGCGAGATCGTGTAGCCGAGGGCCGCGCCGCGGCTGATGATCGAGATCTTGTGCACCGGGTCGCAGTTCGGCAGGTAGTGGCCGACGAGGGCGTGTCCCATCTCGTGGTAGGCGGTGACGTTGCGCTCGTGCTCGGAGAGGAGACGCGTCTTCTTCTCCGGGCCGGCGATCACGCGCATGATCCCTTCCTCGAGCTCGTTCTCGCCGATGGTCTTCCTGCCGCGACGCGCAGAGAGGAGGGCGGCCTCGTTGACGAGGTTCGCGAGGTCGGCGCCGGTGAAGCCGGGCGTCCCTGCCGCGAGCACGTCGAGGTCGATTGTCGTGTCGATCGGCTTGCCCTTCGTGTGCACCTCGAGGATCTTCTTGCGGCCGTTCCGGTCGGGGCGGTCGACCACGATCTGGCGGTCGAAGCGGCCGGGCCTGAGGAGAGCCGGGTCGAGGATGTCCGGCCGGTTCGTGGCGGCGATGAGGATGATGTTGTCCTTCATCTCGAACCCGTCCATCTCGACGAGGAGCTGGTTCAGCGTCTGCTCGCGCTCGTCGTGGCCGCCGCCGAGACCCGCTCCGCGGTGCCGGCCGACGGCGTCGATCTCGTCCATGAAGATGATGCAGGGGCTCGCCTGCTTGGCCTGCTCGAAGAGGTCGCGCACGCGCGAGGCGCCGACGCCGACGAACATCTCGACGAAGTCGGAGCCGGAGATCGAGAAGAACGGCACGCCGGCCTCGCCGGCGACCGAGCGCGCGAGCAGCGTCTTGCCCGTGCCGGGCGGCCCGTAGAGAAGGACGCCCTTCGGGATGCGCGCGCCGAGCGCCTGGAACTTCTTCGGGTTCTCCAGGAACTCCTTGATCTCCTGGAGCTCCTCGACGGCCTCGTCCACGCCGGCCACGTCCTTGAACGTGATCTTCGGCGAGTCGGGCGCCATCCGCTTCGCGCGGCTCTTGCCGAAGCTCATCACCTTCGAGCCGCCGCCCTGCACCTGGTTCATCAGGAAGATCCAGAAGCCGAAGAAGAGGAGGAACGGCAGCAGGTAGGTGAGGATGTTCCACCAGGCCGAGTCGCCCGTGCCCTTCGAGTCGAAGGGGATCGGCGTGCTCGAGTCTTCGAGCATCTGCTGGAAGGAGAACTGCGACTCGTCGGTCGGGTAGTTGACCTTGACCTTCTTCCCGTTCGAGAGGTCCGCCTGGATCTCGCGGCTCTTCGGGACGAAGAGAACGCTGTGGATCGGCCGGGGCTGTCCTCGACCATCGTGATCAACCCGCTGAAGGTCATCTTCTGGGTGTCGCTCGACCCTCCGGGCAGGAGCGTCCGCGAGGCCAGGAAGACCAGCAGGACGATGACGATCAGGGGGAAGAGTGCGCTGCGGAAGAAACGGTTCAAGAAGGTTCCTCTAGTGGGTAAACGGTAGCAGCCTGGCTATTCGTTACAGGGACCCGTTCCGGTTTTCAGACCGTGTCCTCCGCCTGCGCGGCGAGCTCGTCCCTGAGGACGCCCACGAAGGGCAGGTTTCGGTACCGCTCGGCGAAGTCGAGGCCGTACCCGATCACGAAGCGGTTCGGGATCTCGAAGCCGACGTAGCGGCAGACGACGTCGTTCTCACGGCGCTCTGGCTTGGTCAAGAGGGCACACACCTCGAGCGAAGCAGGCTCACGGGCCTCCAGGTTGCGGAGCAGGTAGGAGAGGGTCAGTCCGGAATCGATGATGTCTTCGACGACAAGCACGTTTCTACCTTCGATCGATACGTCGAGATCCTTGAGGATCCGAACGACCCCGGAGGAGTCGATTCCGGCTCCGTAGCTCGAGATCGCCATGAAATCGACCTCGCAGGGGATGTCGATCGAGCGCATGAGGTCGGCCATGAAGAAGATCGCACCCTTCAGGACGCCGATGAGGAGCAGGTCCCCGCCGCGATAGTCGTCGGAGATCTGGGCGCCGAGCTCGGTGATGCGGCCATGCAGCGTCTCCTCGTCGATGAGGATCTCGCTGACGGCGGCGGAGAGCTCGTTCTTCACCTGGTTCATTCGCGCTCCTCTCCGACAGCGTCTTCCCAGCCGGGCGCCGTCGCGATGCCGGGGACGACGACGACCTCGTCGCCCTTGACGACCAGGGGCCAGGCCTCGCGCTCGGACCGGGGCACCTTGGCGTCGACGAAGACGTCCTGGATCTTCTTGCCGCGCGATGCAAGCCGGTCGCCGGCCCGCCAGACCTCACCCAGAGGCCGTCGCGGTTCGGGCGCAGGCGCCACGGGCCCCAGGAGACGGGCCCGTCCAGCCGGACGGGCGCTCGCTCGAGCCAGACGCTCCCGTATTTGCTTACCGCCACCCGGCCGTCACCTAGGTCTACTCGCTTGGCTCCTGCCTGCGAGGCGAGCAACTCTAACAGCGCTCTCTCGATCGGCCTAGGCAGCTCCCCGGGCGGTTCCGCGGCCCGCAGGACGTTTTCCTCTGCCGCGGGATGGAGCCGGCGGAGCGCGGGCAGGATCTCCCGCCGGATCAGGCCCCGCATGGTGTCGTCGTTCGTCGAGTCGATGC
>CAVYAJ010000036.1:0-13774 GCA_963766155.1 uncultured Actinomycetes bacterium
AGGCTCACCTCGAGGTGGACCGGCGGCTCGTAGCGGACGACTTCCGCCTCGAGCTCGATCCGCTGGCCGTGGTCGACGAAGACGTCGCGGTAGCGGGTGCCGACGCCGGGCTCGCCGTCCGTGCAGCGGCTCGGACTCCTGGAGCGCCCCCATCCACTCCAGGCGTCTCGCGCTCTCGACCACGTGCGGGAAGACACGCTCGGGCGGGGCCGCGATCTCGATCGTGTGCTCGTTCCGGTGCAGGGAGCGAAGCTTAGGAGGTCGTAGCAGGATGGGCCCTCGTCGCCGGGTTGCGCTAGACGGATGCGAGGCAAGGACGCAGGGAGCGCGGGTATCGACCAGATACCCGCGCGACGGAGGACGCAGCATCGCGCCGTTCAGCGCGGCCAGGTGACTCGGGTGCTCATCTTGTTACGGCCTCTTACGAGTCTTCCTCCGGCGTGCGGCGCATCTCCTCGGCCGCGGCCTTGCCCTCCTGGTGGATGCGGCGGCGCATCGCCTCGAACTCGTCGGCCGGCGGAGGGCCAGGCGGGGGCGCGGGTCTCCCTTTGGGCTGGGTCGGCGGAGCCTGCGCGGGAGAAGACGGAGGAGGCTCGGGGGCCTTCGGCGGCTCGGCGGCCGGAGACAAGTCGTCGGCGGCCGGGGCGGGGCAGGGGCAGGGGTTTCCGTCTGTTGGGCCCCGGCTAGCTTCTCGCGAAGCTCGCGCTGGCGCGCCTCGGGCGCGGGCCCCGGCGCGACCCGAAGCCGCGACCGGCGGTCCCAGACGACGGCGGCCGCGGCGCCGAGGAGCGCGCCGACTCCGAATGCGGCATTTCGGTTCACAGTGGAGACTCTTCCACGACGAAGAGGCGCGGGGCAAGCGAGCGCGCTCGCTATACTCGGACGACTTCCTGCCTCGTCCGGCGCCGCCCCTTCCCGAGCGGCGCTCACGAGCGAGGCCGCTTCAGACCGTAGGAAGGAGGAATCGGGAACTGTGAACGCATACGAGATCATGCTCATCCTCGACGCCGAGCTGGCCGAAGAGCGCCAGAACGAGATCGTCGCGCGCATGCGCGAGCTCATCGAGACGCGCGGTGGATCGTGGGTCGGGCAGGAGCCCTGGGGCCGCCGAAAGCTCGCGTACGAGATCGACAAGAAGAGCGAGGGGACGTACCACCTCCTCCTCTTCGACGCCGACGCCGAGACGCTCGCCGAGGTCACCCGCGTGCTCAAGATCACCGACGGCGCCATGCGGCACATGGCTGTCCGCCGGTCCGTGGCCCAGCCGCGGCGCACCGAAGCCGTCCAACCGGCCGGCTAGCATACGAACGAGTGTTCGACTAGGTTAGGAGACTGAAATGGCTGGCGACATCAATCGTGTAACCCTCGTGGGGCGCCTGACGCGCGACCCGGAGCTCCGCCACCTTCCATCGGGGTCGCCGGTCCTCCAGCTCGGCGTGGCCTGCAACGGCCGCCAGAAGGACGAGGGCGGCAACTGGACCGACAAGCCGAACTTCTTCGACGTGAAGGTGTTCGGAAACCAGGCCGAGATGCTTTCCCAGCACCTGGCGAAGGGCCGGCGCATCGGCATCGACGGGCGGCTCGACTGGTCCTCGTGGGAGGCACAGGACGGGTCGAAGCGCTCGAAGGTCGAGATCGTCGCCTTCCAGGTGCAGTTCCTCGACAGCCGCGGAGACAGCGGCGAAGGCCAGTCCTACATTCCCCAGTCCGACGTCAACGCCGACCGCACGGACTTCGCCCCGGCCGGGGCGGCGGCGGCGAGCGCCGACGACGACATTCCCTTCTAAGACCAGGAGCGACGAGAATCCGCATGGCACAACGAGAGAAACAGGGCGGCACGCGCAGGCGCCCGTCCCAGTCGACCGGCCCGCTCCGGCGGAAGAGCTGTTACTTCTGCAAGGAGAAGATCGAAGAGGTCGACTACAAGAACTACAACCAGCTGCGCCGCTACGTGTCCGAGAAGGGCAAGATCCGCTCGCGGCGCATCACGGGAGCGTGCCGGCGCCACCAGGAGCAGATCGCGGTCGCGGTCAAGCGCGCGCGTGAGACTGGCGCTCCTGCCCTACGTCTCCGGCTAGCTCATGGACGTCATCCTCCTGAAAGACGTGGAGAAGGTCGGGCTGCGCGGCGACGTCGTGTCCGTCTCGCGCGGCTACATGCGCAACTATCTCGGCCCGCGGAAGCTCGCCCAGGAGGCGACGGACGCGAGCGTTGCCGAGCTCCAGAAGCGCGACGCCCAGCGTGCCCGGCACGAGGCGCAGAGCTTCGACGACGCGCAGAAGATCGCCGAAGCGCTCGGCAAGGCCGAGCTTCGCTTCGACGTGAACGCCGGCCCGCAGGGAACGCTCTTCGGCTCGGTCACGGCGACCGACCTTGCCGACGAGATCTGGGAGAAGCTCAAGATCCGGGTCGACCGCCGGAAGATCGACCTGCCCGACCCGATCAAGCGCATCGGGCGCTACGCGATACCCGTGGAGATCTTCACCGACGTGACCGCCGAGGTCCGGACGCTCGTCGTCCCGGAGGGCGGCGAGCTTCCTCCCGAGGAGGAGCTAGAGGCGATGGAAGAGGCCGAGAAGGCAGCCGAGGAAGCCGAGGCCGAAGCCGTCGCCGAGCAGCAGGCCGCCGTCGAGGCCGAAGTCGAGCAGTTCGTCGCCGAGGAAGAGGTGGCCGAGGAAGAGGCCGTGGAGCCCGAAGAGGGAGCGGCCGAAGCCGAGGCCGCGGACGCCGAGGCGGAGGCCGTGGCAGCCGAGTCGGAAGAGCAGGTCGTCGACCCCGACGCCGCCGAGCCTTCCTAGCTCTCCACACCCTCCTTCCACAGCCTTCTGGACAACTGCACGAACTTTCCGCTCCGAGCGGGATTTTCCGTGGGAAGACCTGGGCCCTTTCTGGGGATGTCGTCCGGCCCTGATGCGAACATCTGTTCGTTATGCCTGCAAAACGGCGTCCTTCGCTTGTGGAATCAGGAGACCCCACTCGTCCAATACGGTCGAGTCCAATGGCGACGAACGGAAATCCCGGGACCGTGCTCGAGGACGCCCTCGTCCCGCCCCAGAACCTCGATGCCGAGGAGTCCGTTCTCGGCGCGATGATGCTCTCGCCCGGCGCGATCGCGTCGGTGAGCGAGATCCTCACGAGCGACGGGCGCGAGTTCTACCGAGAGAGCCACGGGAAGATCTACCGCGCGGCGCTCGGGCTCTACGCGAAGGGCGAGCCCGTCGACGCGATCACCCTCGCCGACGAGCTCGACGAGCGCAGCGAGCTCGAGAACGTCGGCGGCAAGTTCCGGATCCACGAGCTGGCCTCGGTCGCACCCGCGACCGCCAACGCCCACCACTACGCGCAGATCGTCCGCGAGACGGCGACACTCCGCGGGCTGATTCGCGCCGGCGGCGACATCGCGCAGCTCGGCTGGGACCGCCCGGGCGAGACGACGGAGCTCGTCGACAAGGCCGAGCAGATCGTCTTCGACCTCTCGCAGCAGCGCGCCCGCGGCGAGTTCAGCCACATCGAGGAGCTCCTGAAGGAGAGCTTCGAGCGCATCACCGCGCTCTACGAGTCGGGCGCCGACGTCACCGGCGTCCCGTCGGGCTTCCGCGACATCGACCGCATCACGTCGGGCTTCCAGGACGGGAACCTCATCATCGTCGCCGCACGGCCGAGCATGGGGAAATCGGCGCTCGGGCTCTGCATGGCCGCGAACCTCGGCGTGCGCAAGGGCGTGCCCGTCGCGCTCTTCACGCTCGAGATGTCGAAGTCGGAGGTGACGCAGCGCCTCATGTGCAGCGAGGCGAAGGTCGAGTCGCAGCGCCTCCGCACCGGCAAGCTCGCGGCCGACGACTGGCCGCGGCTGACCGCGGCCTGCGACAAGCTGGCCAAGGCGCCCATCTACGTGGACGACACGGGCTCGATCACGATGATGGAGATCCGCTCGAAGGCGCGGCGCCTGAAGCAGAAGCACCCCGACCTCGGGCTCATCATCGTCGACTACCTGCAGCTCATGACCTCGGGGACGAACGCGGAGAACCGCGTGCAGGAGGTGTCGCAGATCTCGCGCTCGCTGAAGGTGCTCGCGCGCGACCTCGAGGTCCCGATCATCGCCCTCTCGCAGCTCTCGCGTGCGGTCGAGCAGCGCCACGACAAGCGGCCGATCCTCTCCGACCTGCGGGAGTCCGGCTCGCTCGAGCAGGACGCCGACATCGTCTGCTTCATCTACCGCGACGAGTACTACAACGACGAGTCCGACCAGCAGGGGCTCGCCGAGGTCATCGTCGCCAAGCACCGAAACGGCCCGACCGACACGGTGAAGCTCTCCTTCCTGCGGCGCTACGCGAAGTTCTCCGACCTGGCGGCCGCGCTAGATGGCCAGCTGGACGATCCCGGTGGAGCCGCACAGCCGCTCGCTCTGGTCACGCCTGCGCGCGCTTCTGCGCCTGCCAGCCTGAAGGAGTTCTAAGCTCCAGCCGTGCCCGCCACCGTGATCGTCGGCGCGCAGTGGGGCGACGAGGGCAAGGGCAAGATCGTCGACCTGCTCGCCCAGAGCTCCGAATTCGTCTGCCGCTATCAGGGCGGCCCGAACGCGGGCCACACCATCGTCTCGGGCGGAGAGACCTTCAAGCTCCACCACGTCCCGTCCGGGATCCTCTACGAGGGCAAGATCTCGGTCATCGGGGCGGGGTGCGTCGTCGACCCGCAGCTCCTGGTCGAGGAGATCGACGCGCTCGAGGCGCGCGGCGTCTCCACCGAAGGCCTCCGCCTCTCCGGCAACGCGCACCTGATCATGCCGTGGCACGTCGCAATCGACTCGGCGAGCGAGCGGCGCCTCGGCCGGCTGCAGATCGGGACGACGCGGCGCGGGATCGGGCCTGCCTACGCGGACAAGGCTGCGCGGCTCGGGATCCGCGTCCAGGACGTCCTCGACCCGAAGATCCTGCGGCAGAAGTTCGAGACCGCGCTCGCGGAGAAGAACCGCCTCCTCGACGAGCCGCTCGAGGCGGGCGACCTCGCCGACCGGATGGAGGAGTGCGCCGCGCGGCTACGGCCGTACGTCGCCGACACCTCGCTCCTCGTCGAGCGGGCCTTGAAAGCGGGCCAGAAGGTCCTGCTCGAGGGCGCCCAGGGAACGTTGCTCGACCTCGACCACGGCACCTATCCCTTCGTGACCTCGTCGAACCCTGTCGCCGGCGCGGCCGCGACGGGAATCGGCATCGGGCCCACGAGGATCGAGAGCGTCCTCGGCGTCGCCAAGGCCTACGTGACGCGCGTGGGCGAGGGGCCCTTCCCCACCGAGATCGAAGGCCCCGACCAGGCGCGCGTCCGCGAGCTCGGCGAGGAGTACGGGACGACGACCGGGCGCGAGCGGCGCTGCGGCTGGCTCGACCTCGTCGGCCTGCGCTTCGCGGCCCGGGTCAACGGGATGACCTCGCTCGCGCTGACGAAGCTCGACGTCCTCTCGACGTTCGCGGAGATCCCGGTCTGCGTCCGCTACAAGCTCCCCGACGGCACCGAGACCGACGAGTTCCCGGCGCACCAGAGCGATTTCCACCACGCCCAGCCCGTCTACGAGACGCTGCCCGGCTGGCAGGAGCCGCTCGACGGCTCGCTCCCGCCCGCCGCGCAGCGCTACGTCGAGTTCGTCGAGGACGCGCTCGAGCTCGACGTGATCATGGTCGGGACGGGCGCCGACCGCGAGAGCGTGATCACGCGAGATCAGCCGGCGTATTCACGTTCCTGAGCTCGTCCTCCTCGGTCTCGACGACGCGCACCGATAGCTCCTCGAGCGCGCGGTAGAGCGCGAGCTCGCCTGCGGCAAGCCGTGCCTCGAGCACGGGCAGAGCGGACTTCCTGTACGCGCCGGGAAGCGGCCCCGTCGGCGGCACGGCAACGTCGTGGCCCTCGACCTCGTCGGCCAGGCGGAGGAGGAGCTCGGCGGAGACGAGCGGCATGTCGGTCGGGAGGACGACGGACACGTCGGTCTCGGCGTGACGAAGCGCGGCGACCAGCCCGACGATGGGCGCGCGCACCTCGCTCCCGTCGTCGACCACGTCGAACGGGAGACCGAGGTCGTCGCCCGCCTTGCCCACGACGAGGACGCGCCCGAAAGCCTCCTCGAGCACGCGATGCGCACGCTCGCCGAGCACCTCGCCCTGAAAGCGGGCAACGGCCTTCGGCGAACCGAAGCGGCGGCTCGCGCCGCCGACGAGCAGGACGCCGGTTACCTCGTCCCGACCGCGTACCACGCCCGGGCCTGCAGCTCGAAGGGCCCCTCGGGCGAGCCGAGCCGGCGCCGGTACTCCTCCCGCAGGGCTGCTTGCGCCTCCGGCTCGAGCGAGGCAGTGAAGTCGCCGCCGGGCCCGACTCCGGCGAGGAAGGGCTCCCAGAGATCGTCGAAGTCCTCGTAGGACGCGGAGACGACGATCTCGCCGCCCTCGACGCCGCGAAGGCCGGCTCCTTCCCAGAGCTGCACGACCTCCTCCGGCTCGCCAAAGCGCATCCGCGTGCGCTCGTCGCGAGCCGCTGCGCCGCGCTCGTCGACCGCGCCCGCCGCCTCCCAGAACACCCTCAGCATGGTCATCTCGCCACGGTAGTCCCAGACCGCTGCCGCCACGACGCCGCCCTCCTTCGCCACGCGCGCCATCTCCGCGGCTCCTCCCTCCGGATCGGTGAGGAAGTTGACGACGAGCTGAGCGAAGACGGCGTCGAACGAGCCGTCCTCGAAGGGAAGCTCCTCCGCAGTTCCCCGCCGCACGTCGGCAGCGGGGAATTGCTCTGCCAGCGCCGAAGCGAACGGCTCGGACGGATCGACCGCGGCGACGTTCTCCTCCCCCAGGATCTCGGTGAGCACCGCGGTCAGCTTGCCCGTGCCGGCGCCGACGTCGAGAGCCCTCATCCCCGGGGCGGACACCGGCCCGCTCCGACAGCGCGCGGCCGAGCGCATCGCCGTAGCGCCCCATGAAGCGGTCGTACATCTCGGGTGCGACGTGGAAGGTCATCCGATGCGCTGCGGCTCCGAGTAGACGTTGACGCGCCCGCCGCGCACGAAGCCGCAGAGCGTCACGCCGCGATCCCGCGCGAGATCGACCGCGAGCGTGCTCGGCGCGCCGACGCGCGACGACCACGGGGCAGCCCGCGACCGCGGCCTTCTGGACGAGCTCGAACGACAGGCGTCCGCTCACGCAGAGCACCTTGTCCGAGAGCGGAAGGAGCCCCTCGCCGAACGCCCAGCCGACCACCTTGTCCATCGCGTTGTGCCGGCCCACGTCCTCCCGGACGACGAGGAGCTCGCCGCTCGAGTCGAAGAGCCCGGTCGCGTGCAGCCCGCCCGTGGCCGCGAAGGCCGGCTGCGCCTCCCGCAGCCGGTCGGGCAGCACGGCCACGAGCTCTCCCGGGACGACGAGCTCGCTCTCGACCCGGGACGCTTCCACGGCGACGGCCTCGAGGGCGCCCTTGCCGCAGACCCCACAGGAGGACGAGGTGTAGAAGTTCCGGCTCAGCCGGTCCAGATCGATGTCGCCGTCGACCTCGACGTCGATCACGTTGGCGGCGAGGTCCGCCGTCGGGTGAGCCGACACAGCTGCGATTCCCTCGGAACGAAGGAATCCAAGAGCCAGCTCCTCGTCGTGGCCGGGGGTGCGCATCGTCACCGCGATGGGATGCCCTCCACCCGGATCTCGAGCGGCTCCTCGACCGCGATCTCGTCAGGCTCGGTCTCCCCCTGGGGAAGCCGCACGACCTCGACCGAGGATGCGGAGTACGGGGGAACCTCGTTCACTATGATCGCAAACCATAGACGTCCTCCGGCTCACCGAGGTTCTTCCCCAGCTGCCGAAGGAGCGGACGCGCCTGCTTGGACAACCTCGGGCGCATCCGCCGCGAGGTCGGCCCGGTCACCCCTGAGCTCTCGGACGCGCTCGCCGACCACATGAACGTCCGCCGCGGCGAGGTGCACGAGGTCGTGTCCTTCTACTCGTTCCTCGAGGTTCCGGTGGACGCTGTGCGCGTCTGCATCGGGCCGGTCTGCGACTGCCTCGGCGCCAAGGATCTCCTCGCGCGCGAGCAGGAGAGGGCAAACGGCGTCCCGGTCCTCGGCGTCGAGTGCCTCGGCCACTGCGACATCGCGCCGGTGCTCACGCGCGGCGACGTCGTCGAGCCGGAGGTCACGAGGCGGACGAACACCGGCTCCTCGCTCGGCCTCGAGCAGGCCGACCAGACCCTCGCCGACTACGAGGCGCGCGGCGGACTTTCCGTCCTTCGCAACCTGCCGCCCAGGGAGAAGATCGTCGAGGAGCTGAAGGCCTCCGGCCTCTCCGGCTACGGGGGCGCGGGCTTCCCGACGGGTCTCAAGTGGGAGGCGGTCGCGAAGGAGCCGGCTCCGCGCTACGTCGTGGTCAACGCGGACGAAGGCGAGCCGGGGACGATCAAGGACCGCTACGTCATGGAGCTGCGCCCGCACCTCATGCTCGAGGGCACTCTCATCGCCATGGACTTCGCGGAGGCGACCGAGGGGTTCATCTACCTGCGGGAGGAGTACGCGACAGCGCGCGCACGGCTCGAGGAAGCGCTCGACGAATTTCGCGCGGCGGGACTCCTCGACGGCCGCTCCCTCGAGCTCGTCATCGGCGCGGGCGCCTACATCTGCGGCGAGGAGACCGCGATGCTCGAGTCGATGGAAGGCCGCCGCGGAATGCCGCGCCTCAAGCCTCCCTTCCCCAGCCAGGTCGGCTACCTCGGCCGCCCCACGCTGATCAACAACGTCGAGACCCTGGCGCACATCCCGGCGATCCTCGCGGGCGGAGGCGAGGCGTGGCCACCCGTGCGCCTCTGGTCGGTGACCGGCGCCGTGCAGGCGCCCGGCTGCTACGAGGCGCCGCTCGACGTCACGCCGAGGCAGCTGGTCGACGACTACGCGGGCGGCGCCATCGAGGAGATCGGTGCGATCGTCCCCGGCGGCGCGGCGAGCGGGATCCTGCCGCCGGCCGCGCTCGACGTGCCCCTCACACGCGAGAGCCTGCGCGAGTGGAACGCCGGCCCCGGCTCCGCCGCCGTGCAGGTCTTTCCGGCGAGCTACTCGCCCCTGCGCCTTCTCGCCGAGACCATGCGCTTCTTCGCCGAGGAGTCCTGCCAGAAGTGCACGCCCTGCCGGATCGGCAACCGCGGCATGCACCATCTGGTCGAAGAGCTCGCCAACGGCGAGGCGGTGATGACGCGCGAGCAGGCCGAGGAGTGGCTCGACGCGATGGCCGCCACCTCGATCTGCGGACTCGGCCAGGGTGCGCCGTTTCCGATGCGGAACGCGTTCAAGCACTGGCCCGACCTCTTCGAGCCGCTTGGGGAGCCCGCAATAAGATGAGCTCGATGGTGCGCTTCACGCTCGACGGCCTCGAGGCGAGCGCCCCCGAGGGCGAGCTCCTCGTCCACGCGGCGGCACGCCACGGCGTGTTCATCCCCACCCTTTGCCACGACGACAAGCTCGACCCGTACGGCGGCTGCCGCATGTGTGTCGTCGGCGTCGAGGGCTCGCCGCGGCCGCTACCCGCGTGCGCGACGCGGGTGACGGAGGGAATGGCCGTTTCGACGAACTCCTCGGTCCCGGCGTACAGAAAGACGCTGACCGAGATGCTCCTCGCCGAGCACCTCGACCCGAACCCGGGCGGGCGCCCGAACGAGCTCACCGACCTCGCGAACGAGCTCGACGCCGAGGCGCCGTTCGTCCTCCCGGACGCCAAGCGCGAGGACTACGAGGACCGGAACCGGCTCATGGGCTACACGCCCGACTCCTGCATCCTGTGCAACCGCTGCGTGCGCTACACGCAGGAGGTCATGCAGTGCTCGGCGCTCTCGCTCGAGGGCCGCGGGCCGCACGCGCGCATCGTCCCGACCTGGGAGCGCTCGTGGCTGGACACCGAGTGCGAGCTCTGCGGCGGCTGCCTCTCCGTCTGCCCGACAGGCGCGATCTTCGAGAAGTTCCTGGAAGGCACCGAGCAGCCCGAGCGCGAGCTCGTGAAGACGAAGACGACCTGCACCTTCTGCGGTGTCGGCTGCCAGCTCGACCTGAACGTCGATCCCAAGACGAACACGATCGTCAAGGTGACCTCCGAGCCGCATTACGTCTCGAACGAGGGCAACCTCTGCGTCAAGGGCCGCTTCGCATTCAACTTCGTCCACCACCCGGACCGGCTGACGAAGCCGATGGTGCGCGGCGAGGACGGCGAGCTGCACGAGACGAGCTGGGAGGACGCGCTCAAAGCCGCCGCCGACGGCCTCAACCGCGCCAAGGCGGCGCACGGCCCGCAGTCGATCGGCTTCCTCGCCTCCGCGCGTCTGACGATGGAGGAGAACTTCCTCATCCAGAAGCTCGCGCGCTCGGTGGTCGGGACGAACTCGATCCACAGCTGCGAAGCCACCTGACACGCTCCGACTCTTTACGGCCTGGTCAGGTCGTTGGGCAGAGGAGCTACCACCAACTCGATCCCCGAGATCGAGAACGCCCGCTTCATCCTCGTGATCGGGTCGAACACGACCGAGGCGCACCCGGTGCTCGCGCTCCGCATGAAGAAGGCGGCACGTAACGGCGCCACCCTCGTCGTCGCCGACCCCCGCAAGATCTGGCTGACGAAGCTCGCCAAGCGCCACCTGCAGCTCCGCCCCGGATCGGACGTCTGGCTGGTCAACGCGATGATGCACGTCATCCTCAAGGAGGGGCTCCAGAACGAGGAGTACATCCGCGAGCACACCGAGGACTTCGACGCGGTCGCCGAGGTCGTCTCCCGCTACACCCCGCAGGAGGCCGAGAAGGTCACCGGCGTTCCCGCGGCCGACATCGTCGCGACGGCACGCGAGTACGCGACCGAGAAGCACGCGGCGATCTTCTACACGCTCGGCATCACCGAGCACGCGTGCGCGGTGGACAACATCTGGTCGCTCTCGAATCTCGTTCTCATGACCGGTCACCTCGGCTACGAGTCGACAGGCCTGAACGCCCTCCGCGGGCAGAACAATGTCCAGGGCCTGAACGACGCGGGCGCGAATCCCTCCTACTTCCCCGGCTACCAGCCGGCCGACGAGGCCGAGATCAGGCAGAAGTTTTCCGAGGCGTGGGGCGTCCAGGTGCCCGAGACGCCCGGGTACCGGCTCGACCAGATCATGTCGGGCCTCCACGACGGGCGGATCAAGGCGCTCTACCTCATCGGCGAGAACCCGGCGCAGACCGAGCCGAACGCCCACCACGTCGAGGAGGGGCTCGAGCACCTCGACTTCCTCATCACGCAGGACCTCTTCCTGAACGACATGACCGAGCGGCTCGCCGACGTCGTCTTCCCGGCCTCGAGCTTCGCCGAGAAGGACGGGACGTTCACGAACACCGAGCGCCGCGTGAACCGCGTCCGCAAGGCGGTCCCGTGCCCGGGCGAGGCACGCGAGGACTGGCAGATCGTCGTCGACATGGCGAAGGCGCTCGGCGGCAGCTGGCCCGAGTACCGGACGCCCGAGGACGTCTGGAACGAGTTCGCCGACCTGTCGCCACTCTGGACGGGGATCCGCTACGACCGCATCGAGGAGGTCGGACTGCAATGGCCGTGCACCGACCGCGAGCACCCGGGCACGCCGTTTCTGCACTCGCCGAGCCCGTCGCGTCCGAGCGGCAAGGGCAAGTTCTATCCCGTCGAAAATCACCTTGACCATTCCCTGGTCCTCGCCCAAGGCAATGGCTTTGCCGTTGCCCACGAACGGAAATCGGCCGACGCGGATGTCCAGCTTCTTCTCCTTTGCCGCCTGTTCGGTGAGGCCGACCGAGGCGATCTGCGGCGAGCAATAGGTGCAGCCCGGGATCAGGCGTTTGTCCATCGGATGGGAATCCAGGCCCTTGATCGCTTCGACGCAGATGACGCCTTCGTGCTCTGCCTTGTGCGCAAGGAGTGGCGGTCCGGCAACATCGCCGATGGCGTAGATGCCCGGCACATTGGTGCGGTTGAGCGCGTCCACCACGATGGCGCCACGTTCAGTTTTTCCCCGACCTTTTCAAGACCGAGGATTCTCGATGTTGCCGACAACGCCTACGGCGGAGATAACGCGCTCAACGGTGAGCGTCTGCGTCCCACTCTTGCCAGCTCGATGGTCGCGGTGACACTGTCCGGCCTTCTTCTCCAATCTGGCGACCTTGGTATCGGTCAGGATTTTGATGCCCTGCTTCTCGAACTGCTTGCGGGCAAACGCCGAAATCTCTGCATCCTCCGCCGGTAAAATCTGCGGCAATATCTCGACCACGGTCACCTCGGCGCCGAAGTTTGCGGTAGAATGAAGCGAACTCGATGCCGATCGCGCCCGACCCGATCACTAGAAGCGATTTCGGCATTCGCTCGGGCACCATCGCTTCGAAATAGGTCCAGATCAGCTTCTTGTCCGGTTCGAGCCCGGGCAGGACGCGCGGGCGTGCGCCGGTGGCGAGAATGATGTGCTTCGCCTGATAGGCGTCGGGCCCGAGCGCGCCTTTGGGCGCCTCTGTCTTACTTGCCTTGACGATGATCTTGCCGGGCGCGTCGATCACCGCTTCGCCCCAAATGACCGTGACCTTGTTCTTGCGCATGAGAAAGCCGACGCCGTCATTCAGCCGCTTCGACACGACCCGGGAACGTTTGACGACGGCGGCGGGATAGTAAGTGACGTTCTCCGCGAGAGGCCGTAGTCCTTCGGGTGTTGCATGTAGTGGTAGATCTCGGCCGAACGCAGTAACGCCTTGGTGGGAATGCAGCCCCAGTTGAGGCAAATGCCGCCGAGATAGTCCCGTTCGACGATCGCGGTCTTGAACCCGAGTTGCGCCGCGCGGATCGCGGTGACATAGCCGCCGGGTCCCGAGCCGATGATGATGATGTCGAACGGATCTGGCACTTGCATCTCCACACTTCACAGGCGCACGTCTGCAACCGAGGCGGGCGCGCCCCCGCCGACAGCTAGCCCTATTGAACGACCAGCTTGAGCTCTTCAACCATCGGCCTAACCTTGGCGATCTGTTCGCGCAGCATGTCGCGCATTTCCGCCCGGCTTGAACCGGACGGCTCGGCGCCAACCTCCAACATGCGCTTCTGTACTTCCGAATGTTTCGCCGCCGCCGCGATTTCCTGATTCAGCCTGACGATCACCGGCTCCGGCGTGCCCTTGGGCGCGAAGAAGCCATTCCAGCCTCGCAAGTCGAGATTGGGAAAGCCGAGCTCGCGCACGCTCGGAACCTCCGGCAACGCGGCGGAGCGGGCGGTCACCGCAAGCGCCTTGAGGGCACCCGACTGCACATGCTGCAAGGAGCTCGAGAGCTGGTCGCCGCCGAACTGGATCCGGCCGGACAGCATCTCCTGCACCAGCGGAGCAGCGCCGCGGAACGGCACGTGGTCCATCTTGATCCCGGTGTCGCGTTTGAGCACCTCGCCCATTAGGTTCATGATGCTGCCCGGTCCGGTGGAACCGTAGAACAAAGGCTCTTTGGTCTGTTTGGCGTATTCCACGAAATCCTTGAGATCGCGTGCGGGCACCGAGGGATGCGCCAACAGCAAGAGCGGTACATAAGCTCCGACCGCGATCGGCACAAAGTCCTGTTCGATATCGTGACGTGAACGCCCAACAAATTGCAGAGACGAGGTGGTAGTGGTGAACGTGATATTGTGAAACAGGAGCGTGTAACCGTCGGGAGTCGCCTTGGCCACCTGATCGGCCCCGAGCGAGCCGCCAGCGCCGCCTACATTCTCGACCACTACGGTTTGATTAAGTCCATCCGACATGCGCTGGGCGA